>JAKFYD010000039.1 GCA_021731025.1 Pseudobdellovibrionaceae bacterium
GGGTTCGCTGGACAATCAAAAATACAGACTTAAAAGCTATGTCGATTCAAAATGCGTTCAAGAAAAAAATTGGGGCAAGATTGTTGATTTTTACATTGATGATGGAAAATCGGCCAAAGACACCAATAGACCGGCCTATCAAAGGATGATGTTGGATCTTAAGAATAAAAAGATCGATTTAATTTTGGTCGCTGATCTTTCTCGACTATCGCGCAACATGATGGACTTTTGTGGCCTATTGAATTTTTTAGATAGGCACAAAGCTGGTTTTCTTTCTATAAAAGAGCAGTTTGATACAAGTACATCGATTGGTCGAATGATGGTGTTGCAAATTATTAATTTGGCCCAATTTGAACGGGAACAGACTTCAGAGCGAGTTGCGCTTGGGACTCACGCCAGAGCTATGCGTGGTTTGCTGAATGGAGGACGGCCTATATTGGGATTTGACAAAGATCCAAGTAAGCCGGGGATCTATGTTATTAATAACGAAGAAGCAAAAATAGTGCGTCAGATTTTTGATATGTATTTAAAAGAGGGTTCGCGGGCCAGAACAATTAAAAAATTAATCGAGCTTGGTATACAACCCAAATTGCATGAAACTTCAAAAGTACCTACGCTAAAACGTATCTGGAGTGTTGGAAACTTGGGTTATCTGCTTAGCAACGCAGCCTACATGGGGTGTCATGAGGTTAACAAAAGACGTAAAAAATTGGATCAACTATCTTTAAAATCGAATCATAAATATCAAATCGTAAAAGCGACATGGCCTGCTATTGTTTCTGAAGAGACATATAATAAAGTTCAACAGCAGTTGGAATCTGCGAAGATTGCAGAGCGTACAAGATTAGTGGGAGCAACAACACGACTTTATATTTTGTCAGGTATCTTTAAATGTGCCGAGTGTGGAGAAGCACTTGTTGGCCAATCTTATCATGGTCATGGTGGTGCTTACAGATATTACGGTCATACAAATAAGGGATCTAAAAATGGTTGTAAGGTTCAAAGGGTGTCGGCTGATGAAATTGAGAAGGCTGTGATAAAGTATCTGAAAGAAAATCTTGCGGATTCAGCCTATTTTAAAAAGTTACAGAAAAAATTAACTGAATTCACGGAAAGGTCCTCAATTGATTATGCGGATCAGATTAAAAATCTAAAAGTAGAGATAAAAAAATTAGAACAGGAATCTGTAAATATATTTCGGATGCAGTCGCAAGGAAATTTTAATTCCGATGTCTTAAAAATGATGTCCGAGCGACTTGAATCTATTGCGAAACAGAAAGCTCAATTCAATGAATCGCTAAAGATGTGTGAGTCCAAGCAAGATGATGTGTTCGACGCTGAAGATACGACTCACTTTATTCAGACGACTTTTGTTGATTTTGAAAAGGGATTTGATAAAGCCCCGATGGGTCTTAAAAAACGATTAGTACGTAACACATTTAAACAAGTCGTGTTAGCTCATGATAAATTGGCGTTTTGGTTTTATTTAGATAGTGATGAACAGAGTAATGGAGGACACGGGCTCAAATTAGTTCGAGATGAAGCTAGTGAGGTGGGTGTTTCTTTGGATTCTAGGGCAAATTTTGGAGTTTCTAAGCTGTCGGACCGAGGTTTGGATATTGGATTACTTGGTGATCGCGGGAGGACTCGAACCTCCGACCTACTGCTTAGAAGGCAGTTGCTCTATCCAACTGAGCTACGCGACCCTGAAGTTAGTTCTATCTCTAATTATCGTTTTTGAGTCAATAAGTTCTGGGTTTTCTTATGTTTTTTTGCACACTTGAACCCACTGCGACTCCGAAGAGGACCATGTACCATAGCAGTAAAATCCAGAATAAAAGCAAGGGAATAGCGGCAAGGCCTCCGTAGATCTTATTTACGTAGAAAATCTTTTTAGCCAAAAAGGTGAAAGACGCCTTTAAGCCCGCAATCCCCATAGCTCCCGAGAAAGCACCGATCAAAGCAGCGCGATTTCTAACTTTGGAATCGGGGATAACCTTATAGAGAGCAAAGAGAGCAAAAATAATCACGAAAAAATCAATCAAGGCGGCATTTGCTTTGAAAAGTGGCCTCATCACATCCAAGGATCGAAAGCCCACATAAATGGCCAAGGCCAGTGGAGACAAAAGCAGCAGTAACCAAGATAAGAAAATCCTTTTATACAAAGGCCGAGTTGGATTTTTACTCCACATTCTTTGAATGCCGGCTTCGATGTCGTGAAGCAAGCGCCAAGAGGTAAAGACAAGGACGATCGCTGCTGAAGAGCCTAATGCTTTGAACTGAATGCGATCGAAGATTTTTTTAACGATCAATGAAGCCTCGGTCCCTGCAGTTTCTTTAAAGTATTGTAGAAAAATCACCTGTACTTTGGGATACAAAAACTCTAAACCGCCGATCATTTGGAAAGTGGCTAAGGTTAAAGCTAAAAAGGGAATCAAGCTCAGGATTGAAGAGTAAGCCAAGGACGCAGCAATCAAACGAATTTCACCGTGAAAAAGCTGTTGGTAAATATCAACAATAATATTGAAGGTCTTTCTTGCTTTTACATTCAAAGCCAAAACCTTTGCTGAACGGCAAAATCGCTTCCTTGGCGAACAACTTGTGCGGCATCACAAAAAGGATCGTGCTCAAAAAATAAATACCAAGCTTGATCAGCTGCCGGTCCAAGATATTTTATTTTTTCTTCGATCAAATTCATGGGATGTAAGTCGTAACCCATCACCCAGGCCAGGCGAACATGAGAGCTGGTTGGAACCACGTCTCCGCAGTAAACAAGAGTTTGTTTTCCATCGCTGATGCGGATCATTTGATGGGCTTCGGTATGGCCATTAGAAATTTGCGCAGAAATTCCGGGAAGAAAATTTTCACTGGGACCATCCAGTAGAGTTAACACTTTAGCATCTAGCAAAGGTTGGTAATTTGCTGGAAAATAGCTGGCTTTTTCTCGAAGGTTGGGTTGCGAAGCCGTTTCTAAATTTTTTTTCTGTACATAATATTTAGCTCTGGGAAAAGTAGGAACTATTTTTCCATTTCTTTCACAAGTGCCTCCACCAGCATGGTCGAAATGCAAATGGGTCAAGACAACGTGATGAATGTCCTCAAAAGATAATCCATGAGCTGCCAAAGATTTTTTCAGCGTCGGACCTTCGTCATTGATGTTGTACATTTCATTAAATTTAGCACCCAACTTTTCGCCATACTTTGCGATAAAGTCACCGCCATTTCCGCAATCAATCAAAATATTATTTCCCGGTGATTTCAGTAACAATCCACGAGCTTCCATAGCGATACGATTTCTTTCATCGGGAGGATTGGTTTTTTCCCAAAGGACTCGCGGAACTGTCCCAAACATCGCGCCGCCATCCAAACCAAAAATTCCCGTGGGAACAGGGCAAATTTCGTAATCACCAATTTTAAGTTTAATCTTTTGTGTTGTTGTCACTTTTATCCTCGGGAATGTGAAAGTCTTCGGCGCCTTCATTCAGCTCTTCGCTAAGGGCATTGGGATTAATGGTCAGCACCCATTTTTTGTAATTGCCGTAAACTTCTTGAATAGGACCAGGAGGATGAACAGGACCAACGTGAACTGTCAGTACTCCTGGCTTGGCCCACTTGGCTCCTTTGGGCATTAATCTCATATTGCCGTCGAGATACAAAAATAAAATCGGCGTTTGTGTGCGCTCCGCAAAAATACTGACACCGCGTTTGAATTCATGAACTTTGCCATCTTTCGAGCGAGTTCCTTCAGGAAAAAGGATCAGCCAGATGCGATCGAGCTTGGTGAGCAAACGCAAAATCAAATTGATCGCTTCGCCTTTGCGATCTTTCCGATCAATTGGAATCGCACCCAAACAGTGTTTAGAGAAAAAAGTAAAAAAAGGATTGCTGAAAAAATAATCTTTAGCTGCAGCGATGTACAGAAACATCCAGTAGCGCTTAGGAATTGCCGCTGCAATCGAGGTCGCGTCCAAGTGACTGCTGTGGTTTGAAATGATTAAAAGTCTTGGATACTGTTTATAGAGATCATGAAAGCTTTGTCCTGTCGTGCGCAAACGAATGTAAAATTTAAAAACAAATTGCTGAAGATAGAAGGACCAGAGCATGCGGAAAAACAGGCTCGTCAAATCAAAGTTGCGGGTAAACAAGGGCAGATGCTTTAAGTAAGTCGGCAGCTGAGTCCATTGTTCATTTTCATAATTCCAATCCTTCATCAGATCCTCTATTGAAGAGCGTTCATTATGTAATAATAAATGGGCGCTACAAAAATTAAGCGATCCATCCTTTGCAGAAAATCTCCTCGTCCCAGAATAAAGGCCCCAACGATTTTGACGCCAGCATCCCGGCGTACGGTGCTCATGACTAGTTCCCCGAATAGACCACCCAAAGAAGCGATCAGACCTGCCGTGTACCAATATTTATCAGATTCATCCGGAAGAAGCCATCTCATAGCTCCGGCCAAGATCAGCGTGGCTCCCATGGCCAGTAAGGTGGAAAATAAATTCCTTCGTGAATCGATGCGCGAAAAAAGTTTATAACCTTTAAAATAATGACTGATGGAAAGATTGGTGTTGTCGCAAAATTCGGTCAAGACGACAACGTACAGCACTTGATAAATTCCATTGTGCAAATTCAAGATCAGTCCCAAGTGCATAAAGCTCCAACCTAAAAAGACAAAGGCGAGAAGAGTTAAACAAATGTACTGAATCATGCGTTTGTAGTTATTGCGGATCAAAGGCACAAAACAGCAGATACCCAATAGAATCATGGGAAGCTGATTGTAGAGTGTGATTTGATCATAATAAGCGCAAAGACCTAGGCCAATAATTCCCAAGTAACAGATCAACACAAAGTACGAGCGGTGATACATGCCCATCAGTTGAAAAAAAGCTTTTGCTCCATAGATAGCAATAAAGACCAGCATGATTTGGGCCCAGATATTACCAAATGAAAAAAGAATGAACAGGGCTGGTGCAGCCACAAGCCAACTTTTGATGCTGGCCCAAGCACTGACAAAATAATAATTTTTTTTCCTGAAGAAATAAACGATGACGCCCGAGAAAAAAACAATACCGATCACGGTCAGAGCTGTCTGTCGGAAAATGGGATCAGTAATCAACAGTGAATTCATAGTTTCTCCAGCTCGATGTGATGATCCTTAATCTTTTTATACAAATTGGAACGTGAAACTTGCAGGACCTGCGAAACACGTTCGATATCTTTTTCATACTTACTTAGCGCATCGATTAAAATTGTTTTTTCGAATCTTTCGACTAAAGTGTTAAGGCCCAAATGAAGATCTTCGGCAGCAATCCCGCTGGAAGATTTTGCAGCCAAGCCATAGTTCCCTGGGCGCAGCAGGCCATCAACATCTTGTTGTCGAATCAAGGGCAGGGGAGTGATTAAACTTAACTGCTCACAAACACGTTTTAGCTCTCTGACATTTCCTGGCCAAGAATAAGTTTTAAGTGCCTGTAAGCCATCGGGAGAAAATTTTTTATTTCGGCGGGGGCGTTCGTTCGCTAAAAAATATTCGGTTAAACTCTGGATGTCATCCAGGCGTTCACGCAGTGCTGGCAAAAATAATTTGTGAGAGGAAAGGCGAAAGTAAAGATCTTCGCGAAAGCTGCCTTCGCGAACCATGGCCTCTAGGTTTTTGTTACTGGCCGCGATGATACGTGTTTTCACATGAGTTGCCGTTTGTGAACCCACTCGACGGACTTCGCCGTTTTCAATAAAGCGCAGAAGTTTCGCTTGCTGACTTAAAGGCAAAGCTTCGATCTCGTCGAGAAATAAATCCCCGCCATGAGCTGCTTCGACTAAACCAATTTTATTTTGATCGGCTCCGGTGAAAGCACCTTTAGCATGACCGAACATTTCACTTTCGAATAAACTTTCTGGAAGGCTGGCCATATTAACCGCAACAAAAGGTCGAGAACCTTCTTGAGAATTTAAAAGTCGAGCCACAACTTCTTTTCCGGTTCCTGTTTCCCCTTGAATAAGAACTGAACCAGCTTCTCCTTTAAGCAAGGCGAGTCTTTGCCGCAGTTCATGACTGAGCGCTGTTCCACCGACCCAATGAAATTTTGAATTTTCATGACTGGTGGGCAGATGGCGAAGGTGCCAATGGGCCTCGATCTTTTCTAACACAGAAAGCACTTCGTCGGCGAAGAGAGGCTTTCCCAAAAAACGCTGAGCTCCTGATTTCAATCCACTTTCCATTAAAGTTTGATTTAAATCTCCGGACATGGCCGTGATGTCCAATTGCATTTGAGTTTCACGCAGCTTTTCAATGACCCGCAATCCTGTGGGTTGATTGACGCTCTCGTTTAAATGCATATCAATAAAAGCAGCGTGATAATGCCGTTTCCAGTCCACATCGCTCATTTCGTGAGCAGAATATATTTTCCATTGATTGGGCTTAGCCAACTTTAAAGATTGATGAATTAAAGGATCATCATCAACCACCAATAGAGATAGTGAAAGATTCATATTCATAATGGAATTTTGTCCTTCATCATAGGGAATGAGTAGCTCTATCGCGCGATGTTAGCAGTGAATATTGAGTGACAGATTCGCTCACTCGCGATTGGAATAGGCTATGCTGAATCCCGTGCATATACTCCTGACGGAAAACATTCATCCCGTAGCGAAAGAACGTCTCGAAAGTGAAGGCTTCGTTGTCGATTTGCTCACTCATTCGCCGGGTGAAGATGAGCTCTTAAAGCTACTGCCGAATTATCAAGTTTTAGGTTTGAGATCAAAAACCGAAATCAGCGAAAAGATTTTAAAAGCCAATCCTCACTTGCTTTGCATCGGTGCTTTTTGCATTGGTACGAACCAGGTTAATTTAAAAACAGCAAAGAGTTTAGGTGTTCCTGTTTTTAATGCGCCTCACTCGAACACTCGCAGTGTGGCTGAACTTGTTATTTCGGAAATGATTGCGCTTTGTCGCCAGCTCTGCGATCGAAATACAAAGGCGCATTTGGGCGAGTGGGTCAAATCGGCCGATGGTTCTCGAGAAATTCGGGGGAAAACATTAGGAATTATTGGCTACGGTCATATCGGGAGCCAGCTGAGTGTTTTAGCAGAAAATCTTGGTCTGCGTGTTGTTTTTTATGACATCGTTAAAAAGTTGCCCTTAGGTAATGCGCAGGCGATGCGCAGTTTATCTGAACTGCTCGAGGCTTCTGACTTTATCAGTTTGCATGTGCCAGAAACTCCCCAAACGATGAATATGATAGCGGCCTCTCAATTGAAACAAATGAAAAAAGGAAGTTTTCTTATCAACGCCAGTCGCGGTACTGTCGTAGCTATCGAGGATTTAGTTTTGTTCTTAAAATCGAAACATATTGCTGGTTGTGCTATTGACGTGTTTCCTTATGAACCATCATCCAATAAAGAAAAATTTGAAACTCCTTTGCAGGGCTTGCCGAATGTGATCCTTACTCCCCATGTGGGTGGAAGTACGGAAGAGGCTCAGTATGCGATTGGCTTAGAGGTCGCAGAAAGTTTTCGGCGTTTTATTCGCATTGGTTCCAGCTCGGGTGCTGTGAATTTTCCCAATGTGGATTTGCCTTCACGACCTTCAGTTTCTCGATTGTTGAATGTGCATAAGAATGAGCCCGGCGTTTTGGGTGAAATCAATGGTTTGATTTCAAAAGCGGGCGCGAATATTCAGGCTCAGTATTTGGCAACCGATGATAAAATTGGATATTTAATTGTAGATATTGAAGTCAATGACGGTCATGGTTTAGCGCAGGAAATTCAGAAGTTATCACGAAGTATCAAGACACGAGTGGTTCTGGCTGTTCCGCCAGAACCTTAATCTTATCGGAAATTATTGGTTCAATTCGATTTGGATATTTTGACCATTGTTCAAAGTCAAAATTGCAGTCCCATCTTTACGGTCAATTAAGCTAAGACGACTGTCTTGGTATTTTGTACGACCATCTTTTAAGGCGATGATATTGGTAGTGCCTTCGTAGATAGTTTCTGATGTTCCACCAGCTAAAGAAGTCACAGTCACGTAGTTCTCTTTCACTTCTACGTTATAAAGTGATTTGCCATGCTTGCTTGTAAACTCGACAGCAAATCCAGACTGGCTGAAGAAGATGCCAGAGATAAGAGTTAAGAGAGTTAATGCTTTTGTTACTTGTTTTAAACCGATATTTGTTTTCATGCTTTTATGTAACTGCAATCGGCGTGCTAGCCAAAACCCAACTGAATTATTTTGGCGGGAACTTTTTGTCGACAAAGTTAGCAGTGGTCTAAAAAAATATGACAGTTAGAAAATCTTTCCCGGATTGAGAATATTATCTGGATCAAAAAGAGACTTAATTCCCTTCATGATTTCGATCTCAGAATGAGATCGCGTGTAAGAGAGGAATGGCTTCTTTGTTAGGCCCACACCGTGTTCTGCGGATATGCTTCCCTGATATTTTTTAACAGTTTGAAAAACCAGTGTATCAACTTGACGACATTCTTCGACAAACTTTTCTTTGGTCATATCGGCAGGACGTAAAATATTGATGTGCAAATTGCCATCGCCAATATGACCAAACCAAACAACGGTCCATTCAGGATAAGCCTTAGTTAAGATAGTCTCTAAATCATTCATAAATGGAGGAACTTTAGAAATGGAAACGGAAATATCATTCTTATAAGGAGAGTATTTCGACAAGGATTCGCTGATATCTTCGCGAAGTCTCCAAAAAGCCTTCGCTTGTGTTTCAGACTGAGCCAAAGCTCCATCGGTGATCCATTGGGCCTCCATGCACTTTTCAAAGATCTCTAAAATGGCATTTTCATCCGTTTCATTTCTTTTTTCCGCTTCAATCACTAAATAATAAGGACTTGGAGCAGAAAGAGGAGACTGCAGCTGAGTGCTTTTTAAAACATAATCGAGAGCAATATCCGAAAGCATTTCAAAAGCGACAAGGGAACTTTTCATTTTAAATTCAGAAAAGATTTTCATCACTGAATCAAGATTAGGCACAGCTAAAAATAAAACCTGCACGGGTGGTGGAGGCGGAAGCAAACGAATCGTCGCTTCGGTGATAAAACCTAAGGTTCCTTCGCTGCCGATCATCAGATGGCGAAGATCATAACCCGTGGCATTTTTAATTAAGGAATTGTTGAGTTCTAAAATTTCGCCGGCGCCGGTCACTACTTTAAGTCCTACAACATAGTCACGAGTGAGACCATACTTTACAACTTTGATTCCGCCAGCATTGGTGGCGATATTACCACCTATCTGTGAAGATCCTCGAGCTGCAAAATCAACGGGATAAAAAAGCTGATGTTCAGCAGCCCACTTTTGCAAAGCCTCGGTGATCACTCCTGCTTCGCAGGTCACAGTTTGCTCGACACAATTAAAATCTTTAATTTGATTCATTTGATCGAAGGAAACAATCACTTCGCCATTCAAAGCACAGGCCGCGCCACTGAGACCAGTGCGACCCCCTGAAGGAACTAATGAAATTTTATTTTTTCGCGCCCACAAAACAATCTGGGAAACTTGTTCTGTTGTTTTAGGAAAAAGGACCGCCGAAGCTTTGATATCAAAATAAGTTGTCCAGTCTTTTCCATATTGGTTCAGGAATTCGGGCTCGGTTTTAATTTGCTCTTGAGTTAAGAAATTAAGTTCCTGCAGCGCCTTCATTTACTTAATCCTGCGGAGGTTTGTAGAATTGCGATCGCTTCTCACCGTTAAAGGTTTGAATTTTCAGAAAACTGTAGATGAAGCACAATCCCCAGGCGCTGGAAAAAATCAAATAAATTCCAAAGTAAGCCCAAAAGGGACCACCCGCAACGGCGTAAAATAAAAGCAACACGCCGAAGAAAAATCGCAGTAAACGGTCCCACTGGGCTAAATTGCACTTCATAAATTTTTAACAAGGCCTTGAAGTTCACCTGATTGGTACATCTCCATCATGATGTCACTGCCACCAATCAATTGTTTGTTGATGTAGAGCTGAGGAACAGTTGGCCAGTTGCCATAGTCTTTGATTCCTTGTCGGAGCTCTTCGTCTTCTAAAATATTGACGTCTTGAAATTCCAAATCCATGTCCTGCAGGATGGCGCAAGCTCGGGCTGAGAAACCACATTGAGGAAATTGTTTGGTGCCTTTCATGAAAAGCACAACTTTGTTTTTATTGAGAAGATCTTCAATTCGTTCTTTGACTGACATAAAGGCTCCTTGAATTAACTTTTTACTTTTGTTCGAATCGATAAGGCGTGAACCTCACCGGTTTTTAATTCAGCATTGAAGCATCCCATGACGTGCTGATGTTGTTGGACCCGAGACATGCCATTAAATAGGGCGCTTTCAATGGAAACTTCATAGTGATCTTCAGTTCCAGTGAGGTCAAACACTTCGATTTGGCTGTCGGGATAGTGCTGGCTTAAACGTTCTTTTATTTGCTGTGGCGTCATGGCCCTAGGGTTTACCAGAGGATGACGGAGAGTGCAAACTGTGATAAAAAAAAGCATGCAGGATTATAGCTTAGGGAAGCGTCAGCGGGACGTTTTTATCGTATTCGTTCTGGCGGTGGCCCTTTATGGATTTTTCCGTCTGGAATTTCTGGTGTGGAACTGGTCGCAATTTCGGCTGGTGTCAGGGGGGGATCTTCTTAAGGCCTTCCTTGTGGGATTGCGTTTTGATTTAAGTGCGAACAGTTATCTGATTCTTCCTTTGTTTTTAATCGCCTTAATATCTTGGTCAGCACGGATTTGGCCCCGGGTTTTATTTTTGGGCTTTCTTGTTTTGCAGCTGCCTTTCTTTATTTTGAACACCATTGATGCCGAGTTTGTTAATTTTGTGGGTCGACGCTTTACGAAGCAGTCTCTATTTATTTTTAATGAAGCTCCTGGAAAACTATCGAGCTTCTTAGCTACTTATTCTTTGCCTATTATTTTTCAGATAGTTTTATTCGCGATTTTCTTTTTTATACTGTGGAGAAAAATAAACCAGGGTTCAGGAAAGAGCCGTTGGCCATGGGTGCAAGGAAAGTGGTCAAAAGGTTTATTACTTTTTGCGACTTTTATTTTTCTTATTATTGGCTCTCGGGGGGGATTGCAGAAAAAGCCTATCAGTTTCGTTGATGCCAATGTTTTTATAACTCCCGTGTTAAATAATATGGTGTTGAACACCAGTTTTACGATCATGAAAAGTCTCAGCAAAGATCCCGTTGCTCGCGAGAAATTTTTTTCCAGTCATGAAGAATATCTCCCTTACTTGAATGGTTCCGTTTCCGAAAAATCTCTCTTGGAAGGGCGTCGCCCACCGAAACCTCAAAATGTCGTCATCATCATTATGGAAAGCTTTGCCCTCGAGTACATGGGGCGAGTGAATGGAGTTACTGGTTACACTCCCTTTCTTGATGAACTGGCGGCCCGACCTCAAACTTTGTTTTTTAAAAATGGCATTGCGAATGCTCGTCGTTCCATCGAGGGTATTGCTGCTGTCATGACAGGAATTCCGGCATTAATGGCAGAACCGTTTATTTCTTCGGAATTCACCACGAATTATTTTGTTGGGTTAGGAAGTTATTTGGGCCCCCGTAAATATCACAGCAGCTTTTTTCATGGGGGAATGAACGGAACCATGCACTTTGATACCTTTATGAAAAGCGCGGGGATCGAGCATTACTTTGGAGCGAAGGAATTTCCAGACGCGCAGGAAAATGATGGAACTTGGGGAATTTATGATGAGCCCTTTTTTCAATTTTTCGCGAAGAAGTTGACAGAATTTCCCGAGCCTTTCATCTCTGGATTTTTTTCTTTGTCCTCCCATCATCCTTACAAGATCCCTGAAAAGTATGCCGAGCAATTTCCCGCTGGGCCCATCGATATTCTTAAATCTATTGCCTATGCGGATTTTTCTTTAAAAAAGTTTTTTGAAGAGGCCGAAAAGCAAGCTTGGTATCAAAATACTTTGTTTGTGGTGACGGCGGATCACACTCAAAAAAATTATCTGCCGGCTTATGACAACGAAGTTTCAAAATGGAAAGTTCCAATTTTATTTTTTCATCCCCAATTTCCTTGGCCCAAAGTGGATACGGATCAAATTGTTCAGCACATTGATATCTTACCCAGCATCCTTGATTTTTTAGACATTAAACCTAAAGAGGAAGTTTTGCTGGGACGCTCTGTTTTTATTCCCGGAGAGCGTACGGCAACAACTTTCGTCGAAGGCCGCTATATGCTCATAGCGAAGGATTATTTTATCGATTGGAATGCTGGGGGTGATTTTCGCTTGTATGCTTCTTCAGATCCCGAACAGCGCCAAGAAGTGAAAGAGAATTCTGGAAGAAAAGAAGAGCTTGTTAAGAGATTGAAAGCATCGATTCAGTATTTCAATGAGGGCATGTGGGATAATCGGCTGTATTATCCCCGTAAATGAGTCATTGATTTTTGTTTAGGTCACGTTGTAGTTATTCTGAAATATTCTTTATGATTTGAAGTTTCATGCCGAAAACATCTGCGCAGTATGTATGTGAAATGGGGGAACCAATGTTTTCTAGCAAGTCTTTGCGTCGAAGTTCTGTATTACTCTTTGTTCATTTGATCGTATTTTTAATTTTACCGGGCTTTAGTCACGGTTCAGAAGTTACTGCTAAGGCATTTCCAGCATTCAACAAAAATAGGCATAGTTCTGCAATTGAATTTGGAATTATTTCTGTCGGTGAAACAAAATTAATGAGCCAACCAGCGAAACTTTGCGCCATCTGCAGTGATGGTGGAAATTCCTGTGAAGGTGTAGTTACGTTCAGTGCATCTCGAACTTCTAATGCCAGTAATTTTTCTGTCGCACAGGACGATTGCGCTGGTGTTCCGCTGAGTATTGCTTTAGGCGAGCCTGTGGGGCAGTGTTGCGACGTTAGTGCGAGTTTTCCCCTAGTTCTGCTGGGCCTAAGTCAGCTAAATTACAAAGTGATTGGACTAATGCTCAGGGGGCTGCCGGGACTGTACAAATAGGTCTTAGTGGAACAGGAAAACGTCCTGCTACTCCCAGTAAAAATGGTCAGTGCATTAAAAATCAATCAACTATTAATGTTAGCCAACGTTCAGTCACCGAAGAAATTCCCGTGGTTGGTCTTAATCAGACATTAGTTTACTCCAGTGAAAGAATCCAAGGCAGCGGGAATCTTGATAAATCAAAATTTGGTTTTGGAGGATGGGCATTAAGCCATCAAATGTTCTATGATGTCAGAAATGGAAAACTTTATTCAGGAGCTGGAGAGCTTGCAAAAGTCAATGGGATCACGGTTGGAAAAGCTTATGCTGTGCCCGATAGCACAGGAAGTAAAATCTTTTACTTTGATGAATTTGGAATTCATCAACAAACGCGGGATGCTCTCTTGGGTCAAGTCCTTGAAACCTGGACCTACGATTCTTTAAAGCGTTTGGCTGGGATTACAAATCAATTTCAACAAACGATTAAGTTCGATTATCACGATGATAACTCAATGGATATTGTCAGTGCTTATGGGCATCGAACACGATTAGCTTTTGACCAGGCGGGATGGTTGGCATCTGTGACAAATCCTATTGGGGAAAGTTACTTAGTCACGGCGAATTCAGTAGGCTATGTCACTGAATTTCAAAAATCCAATGGTCATATTGCGCGATTTACCTATGATGACCTTGGATTTTTGATTTCAGATACAGGAGCTGGTGGAAACTCCATCACATTAAGTTCCAGCACTGATCCAGACACACAGTTTGAAACTGTCAGAGTCACTACCGCTTTAGGACGAACAACATTTTATCAGACATTATCCTTGTTGGATCGGCAATCTTCTGTACGTACAGATCCAAATCAAGGCCAAGAAATTAGCTTTTCAACAGACACGGGACCAGTATTGAAAAATAATTCTTTAGGGGAAGTTTTTCAAGGGGTGCAAGCTCCAGATCCCAGATGGGGATGGACAGTTCCTCTTTTCAGCCAACAGAGAGTTCAGATTGTAGATTCAACTATAAATAAAACTATTCGAGAAGAAAGAGAAATCCAACTTTCAAACTCAGAAGATGTTTTAAGTGTTCCTTTATCTGTCAAAGTCAAAAGCACTTTGCAAAGTGATCCTTCAAGGGTATTTGTTACAAGCTTTGATTCACAAAATCGGACTGAAACATCAACTTCTCCGTTAGGGCGAAAAGTTTCAAAGGCCTTAAATACTGATGGAAATATATCTGAAATAAAAATAGGCTATTTGGAACCTGTTTTAATGTCTTACGATAATCTAGGTCGTTTAACTCAGATGAGGCAATCAGATAGACCCTCAACAGAATTTTCTTATGATGAAAAAGGTAATTTAGCGACAGTGAAAGATTCCCTAGGAAAGACTTCACAGTTTTTATATGATGATGCTAATCGCATGGTGAAAAAAATAACGTCTGATGGAAATGAGATTAATTTCGGATACAATTCCATTGGACAAGTAAAAAGTATTACTCCACCAGGTCGGACTGCGCATAATTTTACTTATAATACTCTTGAACTTATTGGCAGTTATCTTCCGCCAAACTTGCAAGGATCCCTAGCTGGAACAACATTGTATGACTACAACTTTGATAAACAGTTGACGCAAATTCTTAAAATCGGCGCTTTGCCCATTCAGATGAACTATGATGCTGTAACTGGGCAATTAACTTCCATGAAATCTGGAGAACAAAGTTATCAAACGACTTATAAACCTCAAACGGATTTACCCAGTCAGATTACTTCTCCAAGCCAAATACAACTGGATTATGATTATGTGGGATCATTGATTAAATCGTTAAAAACTTCGGGTCCTGTGAACAGTTTAATTCAATTCGATTATAATGTTGATGGACATGTTTCAAAAATCAACTTGCAGGACAGTTCTCGTGCTGCGAGCAGCATCGATTTGAAATATGATAAAGATGATTTATTAGTTCAGGCAGGAGAACTTCTTTTGAAGCGAAACAGCTTCAAGCAAGTGAGCGAGACCCAACTTGGAAAAGTGAATGAAAAATTAGATTACAATAAATTTGGAGAGCTCGTTGGAGATTCTTTTCTAGTCGACAACAAGAAAATATTTTCCAATTCCTATGAACGCGATAACTTAGGGCGAATTAATCAAATCAAAGAACGAGATGAAGCCATTGAGTACGCTTACGATAACCAAGGCCGCTTAGAAACAGTCAAACGCCGTGGAAAGCTTGCTCGGACTTATTCCTATGATGCTAACGGAAATCGTCTCGAGAAAAAAGAAGGTTCACGTCGTTTGAAAGCAAAATATGACGATCAGGATCGTTTGCTGGAATATGGAAAGAAGCAATATGAATACAACTTAAGCGGTGATCTGGTTAAAATTATTGAAACGAAAAAAGATCACAAAGAAACTTTTTGGGAGCGGTTACTTTATTGTATTCGACGCTTTTTTGATAAAGATTATCACCCTGATTACCAGAATGTAACTCGATTCAGTTACGATAATTTCGGATCTTTAGTTTCAGTTATATTACCTGATGGGAAAAAGATTGAGTATCTTCTCGATGGCCAGAGCCGCCGCATTGGTAAAAAGATTAATGGAAAATTAGTGCAAGCATTTGTTTATCAGTCACAAACTCAGGTTGCAGCTGAGCTGAATGGCGAAGGTCAGCTGGTGCGGAGATTTGTTTACGGAGTTAAGCTCAATGTTCCTGATTACGTGGTTGAAGCTGATAAAACTTATCGAGTTATTTCTAATCAAGTGGGGACGCCAATTGCTTTGGTGGATGTTGCTCAACGTAAGATTGAAAAGATTTTTAATTATGATGAATTTGGTACAAGCGAAAAGAAAAACAAGAATGATGATTCGTTTCCCTTTGGCTTTGCTGGGGGGATTTACGATGCAGATACTGGATTGGTGAGATTTGGAGTGAGAGATTACGATCCAGAGACTGGTCGTTGGGTGACGAAGGATCCGATTGGATTTGCTGGCGGGGATACGAATTTGTATGCTTATACTTTGCAGGATCCTGTGAATTTGATTGATCCGAATGGACTATGGTCGCTTTCAATCGGAATATATGCTGGATATGGAGGAGGAATTACAATTGGTAGAAATCCAAACGGCAGATATTTTGGTTCAATAAAAGCAGGTATAGGAATTGGTGCAGGTGCGAGTTGGGATCCGCATGGGCAGAGTTCTGATGGAGGGACATGCCAAAGAAACATATCAACTGGACAATTTGTTGAAGGTGGTGCTCACTTTGGACCTTTTGAAGCTGTTTTAAGTACGAGTTCGGGATTCTCGCAATCAAAAGGACCATATTATAATTCGCCGTCTTTTTCTGCTTCAGTTGTACCAAGTACTGGGATTGGTATTGGTGTAAGCGGAGGAGTTGAGGTAATATTTCAGTAATATCTACCAAAGGAATGCTGGATGAATAAAAAAATTGGCTTTCTTATCTTGGATAAGAAAAATATTAAATATTACATAGGAGTCTGCGTAATCATAGTTTTAACTATTTGGACTTGGGGGTATGTTTCCCTATTAAATAGCAATGAATATGCATTTTCTAAAGATTTCATAAAAAGCAATCCTTTGATAATTGAAAATTTAGGAACAATCAATTCGCTACGTCCAGGGTTTTCAAATTTCAAGAGAAATTTTTCTGGTGGAGTTTGGACCTCATTATTTAATGTGGTGGCTGACGGAGAAAAAAAATCGGGAGTCATTTCTCTTAAACTAACGAGCACAGAGTCCAGCTGGAATGTTGAAAATGGGGAACTACAGCTTAACGATGGGAATAAAGTTAGTCTTAAATAAAAACCCCGACTAAATGACTTCTAAGTTAAAGAAAAAAATATATCTTTTTTGGTCACTAAGCAACCCACAGCACATGGCGATTGTCTTAAATCAAAAATCAAACAACGGGAAGAGCAACAGTGTGATTCAGACAGCAGCCCAAATCTTTTTAAAGAATTAATTGGAACTACAGTAGACTCTTTTAATTGTATAAAAGAAGCAGCAGAAAAGTGTTATCACATAATGAATGATAAAATGCCTAAAATGCCCAATATGGAGATATAATAATGAAAACAGTTTTTAGCAGCAAAATATCCTTAAAATTATTCTGCTGTTTTATTCTGATTGGTCCAATAGCTCTGTTTATACAGAGGTATTATTCATCTCAAGACCTTAAATATTTTCTAGGGGCATTATTAACAATTTCGTGTGAAGCATTTCTATTTTGGACAATCTACAAAGAATTAAAAGAAAGAGTTAAATAAAGTATACAATCATTAAAATATTCAACATCTGCGATTATGATCCTGAGACTGGTCGGTGGGTGACGAAGGATCCGATTGGCTTTGCAGGCGGGGATACGAATTTGTATGGGTATGCTTTTTGGGTCCTATTAATTTCACTGATTCAACGGGAATGTTAACTGATGAGCCAGAATAGACCATCAAAGATTAGGCAAACTGTATTGAATGGGAAAGTGGGTTTGAAAGATGAATGATGTTAACAGCGCGGCAATTGTTTTACAGAAAATTTTCGGGATTATTTTAATCGTACGTTGTCCGTTTATGCTGTTGGCTATTTCTAGCACATTTTTTTAAGGAAAAAGAGGTTAGGTCAAATTCTTAAAGAATAAAATGCTCAGCGAGGGCGATCCGCACATTCGGAAAGGGTGTGGGGATAGTAGCCAAAGTTCTGAACACAGGGATCGTATTCATTTCGAGCCCAATCTTCGCTTTGCCAAACTTTTTCAATAAAGTATTTTTTCGATGGGTCATCGGATTCCGCGTAGTAATAGGTCTTCGATAACATTTTCATCGCTTCGGCTTTAGATTTTTTATTCACAACCATTTCATAAATCGCCGCAGCTTCACCGGTGCGTTCGACTCCGTTATCACAGTGAATAAGTATAGGGCGCGGAGCAGTTTCGATAGCATCTAAATAAGCCAACAGAGTGCGACGATGGGGAATTTGTTTCAATTGAAAATCTAAAGAGATGAAAGTGATCTGTTTGCTTTCGGTGAGTGCGAATTCATCATCAAACCATTTTTCGCCGGGATGTTCTCCACGCAAATTAATTATAGTGCGTATGCCATCTCGAGTAATTAATTTGTTCAGTTCATTCAGGTCGGGCTGACCGCTGCGATAAAATTTATCTTTATCGACGACCGTTGTTGGAATGGGGTCTACTCGACGACACGAAGTTAAAGCCACCAATGCGAAGATGAAAGCTAAAAATATTCGATTCATGCATTAATGATCTAATAAATTATTCCAAGATTCGATCATTCAGCGGAATGAACAAAGATTATTGGGCTAAAGGCTAGTATGCTTTAAACAAACTCAAATTTACGAAGCTTTCGCGACCAAGTTTGTGCCGCACTCGGCGCAAAACTTTTGAGTTTCCTTGTAGCCGGCGCCACATTGCGGGCAAGCGCATTCGCCTTTTTTAATCTTCTTTTCTTCTTTTTCATCCAAATCGACAAAACCTTTTTCATTCCACTTTTCGATTTCACGCAAAATTTTCCAAGTGAAAAAAATGTTTCGCAATTCTTTAGGTTCAAACTCGATTTGCACCACATCGCCGACACTGCGGCGTTTGGTCATCACTCCTTTATTTTCCATGCGAGTGAAGTGATCATTGTTTAAATTTAAACCAATTTCAAATTTGGCAAGTTCCGCCAATTGAGTAAAAGGAACTTGAACCAGTCCAAAGCGATCAGGGGTTAAGGGCTCCGCCAATTTCAGAATGGACTCCACCAATTGGGATACGGTTTCATCCGGCTTTAAAATTTCAGACTTACCACTTTTAAAATAGTGGTATTGATAGAACTCAAAGAAGCCTTCAACAATAGATAAGTTTTTAAATGTGACCGCTTGAATCTCATCAGGACCATCGGGATTGTCGGGGGCTTTTCCCATGCTGTATTCTGCCAATTTGAGTTTCACTAAAATATGACAAGCTTGTTCCAATCGCTTCGGTGATTCTCCGAAGACTCTCATTGAGTATTGCTTCAATTGAAGCCAGGGCATTTCAACTTTTCCGTCTTTTTGTTTTTCCCCTTTATGGGAGCTTGCATGAAAAAGTGTTCCAAAAACTTTCGCAATTTGATCTTCGGCGCAAGGGCTCGCATCTTTTTCCATGCGGGACGAGCGAACTTCGCTTAAAGCCAGTTTTAATCTTTCCGAAAGACTTTTAATGGTGATTTTAAAAAGCGGAGCCGCCGCTTCGTACTGTTCCTTCATCGCATCAACAGGGGCTTCAAAGGTTTTAGTTTCGGTGGCTGCAATGGCCGAAAAATTATGAGTGCTTTGTCCAAAGAGAGCCATCTCGCCTAGCAGTTGATTTGTGCTCATTTGAAACAAATCTAAATTTTTCTTACCCCGATTCAAGCAAGTGTTTACACTGCCTGATTGAATAAAAATAAGATGGGAAATTTTATCGCCTTCACGAAAAAGGAATTCGCCTTTTTTGTAAGTCTTTTGTTGTGACATGGATTCTCCTTCAGCCTGACCTTAATGTTTTCGGCTGTTTCAAAAAAATCTCAATTGCCAGAAGTAGGGCTTTGTGGCAGGACCAGGACAGATGTCAGATTATTATATTCCCGCATCATCGGAACATATTAAAAAAGAAAAAGCTAAGGCCCGTGAACTTCGTGAAAGCCAATGGTGGCGGCAGCAAGTGGGTCCAGGAATTTGCTATCATTGTCAAAAAAAAGTGAAGTCCCAAGAGTTGACCATGGATCACTTGATTCCTATTGGCAGAGGGGGTAAAACATCTAAAAAAAATTGTGTTCCGAGCTGCAAGGACTGTAACTCGCAAAAAGGTGCTCGCACCAAATTCGAAATAATCATGCAAAAAATGAGTGAAGAGTAAGCATCCTTGAAGGATTTTTCACTGGATTGTCTAGTCTACGTACTTTCGTCTTGCATGACCTAGGCGCGTTATTGCAACCTAAGTTGTGGAGCCTGTCTCAAAACTTAAATGAGGAATATTGTTGTGAGTAAAATTACGAAAAGTAGTACGGCCGAGTATTTTGCTAAAAATTTACAGCAGGTGGGGTTTTCATCTCCATTGAAGGCCGTGTTGACCACTTTAAAAGAAGCCGTCGATAATTCGTTGGATGCCTGCGAGGCTTCAGAAATTCTTCCTGACCTGGTGATCGAAGTCACAAAAGTAGGTGCAGGTTCAACAAAAAATACAGATCTGGTTCGTATTGTTGTCGAAGATAATGGACCAGGGATTGATCCTACGGATTTGGCTCAAGTTTTTGGAGAGTATTTAGCTTCGTCAAAATTTGGTCGTGGTCAGTGTTCTCGAGGACAGCAAGGTATTGGTATTTCCGCGGCCACCACTTGGGCCCAAATGACAAATGCTAAAGGTGTCGTTGTTCTGAGTAAAACAAAAGGCATGCGCAAAGCTTTGCGCGGTCAAGTTGATGTCGATATTAAAACCAACACGGGGATTTTGAGAAATAAAGAAAGTGTCGAGTGGGATAAAGCTCACGGAACGCGGGTTGAATTTGTTTTTGACGGAAGAATTCAGCTGAACGGAGACGGCGGCTTACTGACTTACGTTGAAGGCACGGTGTTGGTGAATCCCCATTTATCTTTGAAATTCAAACTGGCTGATAACGATTGGGTCTCGGTCGATCGAGTGAGCACCGCCGTTCCTGAGATCCCAGCAGCAACGCTGCCACATCCTCACACTTTCAAGCTGGGAGAGTTCATTACTCACTCGCATTTATTTGGTAAGGTTTCAGTTTCAAAATTTTTGAAAACGGGGTTTTCGCGCATTACTGACCAAGCCATTTCAGATTTTGTAAAAGCCGGCTTGCCAAAGGGCTTACTTGAAAAATCAGTGAACACTTTGAAAGACGAAGATTTTAAAAAAGTTTTCTCGGCGGTGCAAAATACAGAGTTAATGGCTCCTTCAACAAAATCGGTTTTGACCGTTGGTGAAGAAGCTCTTTCGAAAAGCATTCAGCGTTTGGGTGAAGTCGACTTCTTTTCAGTTGTGACGCGTAAGCCTTGCATTTGTGATTTTAAACCTGTGGTCATAGAAGTCGCCTTGGCTCGATTTATAAATCGCAATTTGGAATCTGATTCTCCGGTGCAATTGCTGCGCTTCGCGAATCGTGTTCCCTTGCAATTTGACAAATCTGGTTGCGCCATCACTTGGGCCATTGAATCAGTGAATTGGAAAACTTACGGCTTGCAACAGCCCAAGTCATCCTTGCCATTGGGACCTTACGTTTTTGCCATCAGCGTTGTTTCTCCATTTATTAAATTTAAAAATGCTTCGAAAGAAACGGTCGACGCTTCGGAAGAACTGGTTGCTGAAATTCGGTTGGCTTTGATCCAAGCAGGACAAAAGCTTTCTCGTCACATTAAAAAAGAATTTAAGGAAGCGGATCTGGAAAGAAAGTTGGCTCACATCGAGCAATTCGGCCCTATCCTGGTTGAAAAGCTGGCCTTTCTTGTTGGAGCTCCCGAGGCCAGAAAGAAAAGAGCGGAAGAGGGCCTGCGTAAACTGTTGGGCCGAGACTCTAAGGAAGCCATCGCTGATCTTGAACACGCAGAAACAAAACTGCTTGAGCAAAAGAAAAGAGATGCGAAAAGAACGGGAATTGTCGAAGAGGACATGGACCAAGTTCTGATGTCTGATGAGGCTGAAGCTGCACCGGTCAAAACGACCAGCAAGTCGGCCGCAAAAAAAATAGAAAAACCAAAGACCACCGGAAAGAAAAAGTAGGTAAACTATGTCTCGTTTATTAAGTATTCGTGAATTAAAAATTGATATTCCAAAAGAGGCACGAATCTTAGCGGATAAAATGCTTAAAGATTTGGAAAATTCAAAGCGTCCGGTTTTGGAAGCGGTGAAAACGAGCCTTGATAATTGTATCTACAATGCCAAAGTGGGTTACTTGACTCCGGGAGATAAAAAAGTTCGCACTGAACTGAATGTATCTTCAGTGCAAAAGTTGGCGCGGGTTGTTTTCATGCTCGAAATCCTTTTGAGAAATATGGATATTGGTTCGGTCAATACCAAAAGGGAGTTGTACTACATTTGTAAAGGTCTCATTAAAGGGGACAAACGCTATTCGCCCTTGGACTTTGAAGATCAAAATGAAAGTGATTCCATCATCGATTTTATTGGAGATATGCTCGAAGTTTATCGGGAAGAATTGAATTGTTTTGCCAATGATCGCGGGGGGCAGACCTATTCTCAACAACTGGTCGTCACCGAGTCCTTACCTGGTGGGGAAAAGGCCGTTATCGATTTATCAACGTTAGGAACATCTCCATTTCAACCGATGAACAAGCCACAAGCCTTAAAATTGAAGGCTAAAAAGAAAATTGATTTTTGTTTAATTGTTGAGTCTGTAGGTACGGCGAGCACTTTGGTGACGATGGGATTTACTAAACGAAATAATTGCATTGTGATGGGGGCTCAAGGTGTGCCGTCCAACGGAGTGCGTGGTTGGTGCAAGCTGATCGAAGAACAATTGAATGTTCCTATGTACTTCTTTGGAGATCTGGATGCTTATACTCTGCAAAATATTTTTCGTACATTGAAAGCAGGGTCGGCGGCCTCTTTGATTCGGAATGCTGACTTTTCAGCTCCGGCAGTTCGCTTTTTAGGAGTACTTCCGGAAGATGTTAAACGATATGATTTACCTCACTACAAAGTGAAAGAATCAGACCCTTCAGAAGCTCGGCAGTTAAAAAAAGCTAAAGATGTTATGGAGAACGATCCTTTTTTCCTGGATAAAAAGAATAAAGGCTTAACGGATATCTTAAAATGGTTACTTAGCCAGAAAATACGTTGCGAGCAACAAAGCTATTTTTCGATCGATCCTAATGATCCCATTAAAACGGAAAAAATTATTCTCGAGAAAATCAAAAGGGGTTCTTACGTTTAAATTTAAGCGGCAGGTGTGGTATGCGACTAGTCACGGCCGCTGAATCTCTAGAAATTGATAAACAAAGTGTTAGAAATTTAAAGAGCGACCATTGGATGGAAATCGCTGGTCGCTTGATGTCTCAAAAAATTCAAGAGTTAAATCCAAAGCAACAACCGCTGCTTTTTTTATGTGGACCTGGAAATAATGGCGGCGACGGATATGTTGCTATTAAAAATTTAGTTTCGTCAGGATTTAAGAATATTAAAATCGTTCACTCGGTTCCAGTTTCAAAGCTATGCCAGCAGAAGTTTGATGAAATCGCTGGACTAGATTTAGAAATTTGGTCGGCAAAAGCTGTTGATGAAGTTAATCTTGAAAAAATTCTCTCTAAGGCCATTGTGATTGATGCGGTTTTTGGTTCTGGCTTATCGCGAGATGTCCCTGAAACTTGGAAGCGAGTATTTCAAAGGGTAAATAAAAGTTCGAAGCTGACTCTCAGTCTAGATCTACCTAGCGGATTAGATGCCACGACAGGAAATATTTTAGGCGAAGCCATTCGTGCGCATCAAACTTTGGCAGTTGTTCCACTTAAATCGGGGTTATTTCTAAATGCGGGTCCTTTGCATGCGGGCCAACTTCATAAAATGGATCTTGGTTTTCCCTCTGAAATCGTGAACATTTATGCGAAGTCAGTGCGTTTGATTGGTCAGCGCACTTCTGAACGTTTAAGGCCGCGACGAAAATGGTCTTCAAACAAAACTTTATTTGGTCACGCGGTGGTTGTCGGCGGTTCTGCGGGTTTCGAAGGTGCTGCGATTTTAGCTTGCGAAGCCGCATTAAGGGCTGGTGCAGGATATGTCAGTTTGTTTTCTGATTCAGCGAAAGCACATCATCGAGCTCCTGCAGAAATATTACTTCATAGCTTTGAAGATTTTGAACAGGCTTTAGCGCAGAAAAAAAACACCGCGGTCATTTTTGGTCCAGGTTTAAAAACTTCTTCTTCGGCAAGAAAGATTTTTGAAAAGCTCAAAGCAAGTTCCATCCCTGTGTTGCTCGATGCTGGAGGATTTGATTTTTTAAAGGATTTACCTTCGGTTCCAAAAAATTGGATTTTAACTCCTCACGCGGGAGAGCTTTCTCGCTTGTTAAATATCCCGGCCAGTGTGTTTGAATGGGACCGCTTAAAAGCAGCGACTCTGGCAGGTCAGCGGTTTGGCGGAGTGATTGTTTTCAAGGGTTTTCGGACGGTCGTTCATGCTAGCGGAATGAATTACATTATTGGTTCGGGGAATCCTTCGCTCGCAAAATCTGGAACAGGAGATGTTCTTTCGGGAGTTATCGGTTCTTACTTGGCGCAAGGTTTGTCAGCGGAAAAAGCTGCGGTGCTGGGAGCTTGGGTTCATGGACACTTGGCAGATCAACGTTTGCGAGATGGTGGCTCAGTGAATTCGTTGATCGCCAGTGATTTGATCGAAGAGCTCAAAAAGTTCTAGTTTCCAAACTTTTTGACGAGTTCTTTAGCCTGAGCTTCAGCCTGAGGGAAAACTCGTTCCACTTCAGACATGATTCGATCAAAAAGATTTTGAAAACCGTCTTGATAATCTTTCACTAAAACAGGAACATAATTTTCTGTGGTAACGCCATAGTTTTCAACCAAGCGACCATTAGGTCGAATCATTAAACTTGTTGTCATGTTGATCGCGACTTGAAGCAGGCCGTTGAATTCTTTTCTTTCCACAGTTCCACCAGCACCCGCGGTTCTGTTGCTACCAACACCAACTAGAATTGCGCGATTGTAATCCTGAAGAAGAGCCATCGTTGCATCGCCGCCCGAAAAATCAAGTTGGTCGATCAAAGCCACCACCGGTTTCGTGTACATGATGGGTTCAAGAATACTGACCCCGACCAACTTTTCAAAATTCTTGATCATCGCAAATGTGTGAAGGAGTTTTTGCAGTTCCGGTGTGAGCTGAGCAGGATTGAATTCGTTAACAGTCGCTGAATTTCCAAAAAGATGTTTATTCTTTTCAAGAAGACGTTGAGCTTCTTTAAAGCTAGCATCATTGGACTTGGGAAGAGTGTTCGGTTGTTGGGGGTTTGTCGAGTCTAAAGTTGTTGATAACTGCTTAAGAAAAGTTCGATCTAAAGCCGTTTCGAAATAGAGAGTAATTAAACTGAAGTTAATGGGTTCAGAGAGCTCCAGACGATGATCTCGAGCGTATTTTATTTTTTCGTATTCAGCTCTTATCAGTGGAGCGAAAGCTTTAATCTCTTCCTTTTTAAAAAGTTGATCTGAATTTTTTAAAACATCATTGTACATTTCAATAAATTGACGAACAAAACTTTCTGTCGGCTTCACAGCAAATTTCATATGAACATTTTTATCAAGAGTGCCAACCAGGGATTTAACAAGCAGGTCAGAAAAAACAACCATACCCCCGGGATTTCGAGTCTGATCAATGACAAGATAATCAGTTTCGGCCTGAAGCCGACCGATGTAATAACGCAAAGAATGCAATATGGTTGGAAGATTTTTCGGAGTGTAGCTAGGAATTCGCAGGAAGCCGACGGTTTTCCCATTTTTATTAAATTTTCCTGCAAATAAAAAATCACCATTTAAAAGTTTTTTAAAATTCATCCCCGTCATAAATCCAGGAATAAAGTCTGGAGGTGTGATCTCTTCGAAATCTTTTGGCAGCTCGAAGTAGGGTTTAGTATCTCCCAAAACGACTTTCTTTCCTTCGGACGTCGTTTTTCCCTTTTGGGCTGAAGCTGAATCTTCTTTAGCTTGTTTCTTTTCAAGAGGAACTTCCGCTTTCAAGAGAGTGTCAAATTGACTGAGCATTTTGAAAGTTGCGGGGGCTAAATCTGTAAAAGCTTTGTCTTTCGAACCCAGAAGCGGTTTCGAATCCTTTTTAGGAAACATAACTCTTGGATTTGGATTTCCATTTACTCCGGATCCAATTAAGCCTATTCCATTGATGTCGTATCTCAGATTTGTTTTGAAAACAGATCCGTCTTTAGCCGAACGAAATTCAAGAACAACATTGGGATTAACGAATTTAGTGCCTAAAGGAATTCCTCTTCCTTCTCGGAGGCGAGCAATATTAAGTGCGAAGAGAGTTTGGTTGGTGATGGGATTCCCAGCAGCGTCAAAGAGTGGGGTCGATTTTTGGAATTGGTCTGGGCTTTGTCCATTGATGCTTAGCAGTTCGTCTCCGGTATCGGGCATTCGCTGTAAAGAGCCTTCTGTTTTTTCGACGTAATTAACAATGATTTTTTTTGTGTGATTCGGGCCATCTTCTTGGCGCATGAATTCTAAAGGCAAAGTGTAGGTCAGGGTGCTTGGATGTTCCGAAGAGACATGTGCATCATTCAGGCTCGCAATTAAATCTGCCAAGAAATAATGCTGTTCATTGGTTGTCTTTATGTACTGTTTTTTAAAAATGGGACAGAAATTGCAAATTTAGTTCGTCATAACCGAGAAGGAATGACGAATGAACCAGATAAAAAGAGTGCGCAGAAGTTTTACACCTGAGCAAAAGTACGACATCCT
>JAKFYD010000048.1 GCA_021731025.1 Pseudobdellovibrionaceae bacterium
GCCGAGCTTGAATATATTACAACAATTGTCGAAAGTAATAACATTAAAAATCGCATTTTTCTCTCCTGTGCGTACATAAAATGAATTAATAAATTTCACGTGTAACATAGCAAAGGTAAGGCCATTGCTGATACTTGTACTTAAACCTGGAATCCCATTGGGCTTAATTTAAAGCTGTTCTAACGAGACTTTTAGTCTTTATAAGTTTTTTGGCCATAAATTCTGTTACCTAAGCTGAGCTTTTTAATCATCAAACGCTACCCTAAGAATCCCGAAGCTCCTGCCGCTTCAAATAGCGCAGTAAGAAGATATTGCGACAAAGAAGGTGGTTACTTTCTGGAGCATCAGAAGAATGTTTGTAAAATTTGAATAATAGAGTTTATAAAAATTTTAATTCCGGAAATAAAATAAGGCTCGGGCACCTGTAGCTTATTTTTTATTAAGACTGCTTAACCCAAGCTAAAAAGTCCTTTGCTACGGGAGAAAGGCTATCAAATGAACGACAGACAGCGCTCATTTGATAGTTTGGCAAATTCACATCGGACATAACCCGAATTAAATCTTTTCGGCCAGACAAAATAAAATCGGGGAATAAAGCAACGCCCAGCCCTTTGCTCGCAAGATCTGCGGCAATTGACCAACTTTGGACTTCTGAAAAAGTGACTTCGCTTAAATTGGCTTTCTTAATTGTTGCTCGCAGTGCTGAAACTTCTTTTCCTTTGTCTCCGACTAAAAAGTGAAGTTTGCGTTTTGAGTTTCGACTTGCGGCAAGGATAAATTCGCCTCGGAGGAACGCGCGTTTTTCGAACCTCTCAAGACTGCCATCTTCAATGCCAAAACCCAAATCCACCGCGCGTGAATCTAACAATTCCTCAAGAGTGGAAGAATTGCCAATAAAGATTTTTGGCTGAACAAATTTATTTTTTTTACAGTAGTCAGTGATCTTAGAGTTAGTAAAACCTAAAGCCACGCTGTGCGATAGGCCTAATGTCAGTGGCCCCCGTAGTTCTTGATTTGCTCCACGAACTAAACTCGTAGCCTTCTCGAGTCCTTCAATGATTATTTGTGATTGTTCGAACAGTATCTGACCCTGGCTTGTCAGATGAAAGCGCCTTTTGGCGTGATGAAGAAGTTTCGCATCCAGTTTGCTTTCAAGAGAGCGAATGGCGTGGCTAATGGCTGAATGGGAGACGCTGTTAATCTTTGCAGCTTCAGAAAGACTTCCGCTTCGGCAGGCATCGAAGAAATATTTAATATGGTAAGGATTGAGCATATGTGAATTAAATTAACATAAAATGAGAATATTATGTACTTTTATTATTGGTGAGACTTCTATAGATTCGTTTTCTAATTTAAATCTTCACCTTCGAAGGAAATAATGAAAAATTTATTGGTATGTTTTATAATCTTAACCTTGATTCGATCCGTGAATGCCGCCAATGCACCGATTCCTAATTATGAAAACGCCAAGCGCATGACCGACGCTCATTATCAAGAAGGGATTGTCCGACATTTTGTGGCTTTTAAATTTCTTCCCCATATTTCCCCAAAGATCATTCAAGAGGTTAATCGCCGGTTTATAGCTCTTATAGACCTTTGTAAGCGAAATGGAAAAGCCTACATCCTGTCCATCGAAAGCGGTATGGCAAATAGCACTGAGGGAGCCGATCAAGGGATGCAAATAGGGTTTATTGTTTCATTTAAGTCACAGGGCGATCGAAATTATTACGTGGGCCAACCCATGATTAATGAAAATTTCGTAAGTTTATTTGACCCAGCCCACGCAAACTTTAAAAAATATATTGCAGCACTGTTAGCAACACCCGTTGTTCCACAAGGAGTTTTTGTTTTTGATTTTACAGCTGGGCCGTAACATGAAAGTAAATACCGAACAGTTTGCCGCATTGATCTTTGATCTTGATGGCACTTTGATTGATTCAATGCCTCTTCACAACGAAGCTTGGATAAAAACCTTGCGTTCCCATGGTCACGTCCTCGATGAAAGAATTCTCTATGAACTGGCCGGAATTCCCACTTTTGAAACGGTGAATATTTTAAACAAAAGATTCTCTTGGAATCTTGACCCCGCAACAGTAACCCATCAAAAAGAAAGCTACTACTTATCTCATTTAGAAGAGGTAAAGCCTAACAAAGATGTCGTGCAAATTGCTAAAGAACATTTTCGCTTGAAACCCATGGCCATCGTGACAGGAGGTCTACGGGATAAGGTTAAGAGGGTGCTTGAGAGTTTAAATCTAAATCACTTATTTGATATTATCGTCTGCTCGGAAGACACTTTGAGCGCAAAGCCCAGCCCCGAACCTTTTTTATTTGCGGCTTCAAAACTTAAACAAGATCCGCTTGAGTGCCTCGTGTTTGAAGATGGCGAAGCTGGAATGATAGGAGCCAAAGCCGCAGGTATGTCCGTGGTTAAAATTATTCCATCTCAATTTAAGTGATTTTAAAAAGTTATCTCCATATTGAGTTTTGAACCAACTCATAGAGCATACAGTATGAACGCGTATATGCGGTTGCATATTTTTTTATACGACCTAAAATTGGCACCTACCTTTCATTGTATAATCACGCTGCAACAGTTAAATGCCAATACTAAAAGCTTGTCACCTTTAACTGTCTCAGTTTGAAACAGGAATCAATTTTGCATAATTTCTTATTATTTAGAGGCAAAAATGAAAATACATTTCTCTGCAAACACATTCCCAATTTTAAAGCTAATCAGTATTAAAAAATTCACAATTTCTATATCGGTAACTATATATGTAATGACGGCATTTTCTACATCAAAGGCCGAGGCAGATTCAGTGCCTACTGAAAACAACAAATGTATTAATATATTGGAAAAAGCTGGGGCGCCTACGAGATTACAATGCTCTGCTAATTCAGAAGTTATAATTTTAAATGAAGCTCATTTTAATGAGGAATCTTTGCAAATCAAAGAAATTACCGAAGACCTTTCGGTTAACGGTGATATTTATGGTTTTTTTGAAGGCCGTAGCTTCGACGATTCAACTTCAAAAGAAAATACAATGTTTGGATTAGAAGATGATCTGGTTAAAGGTATTTCAAATCTACGTGTAAGCTTGCCTATTTTACCAATAGCCATGTCTTCCGATCCTCAAAATAGAAATGAAATTCAAGTTTATAACCTTTCAAAAATAGCCTTCTTTCAAGGAATTTTCTTAATGAGATCTATCTGGGGTGATTTTACCTGGCTCCCTGATTTGTCAGAAGCTAGTGGGTTTTGTATAAAAAATTTTAGAAAAATGAAATTACCTTACGATGAACCCACAATTCAGGTCATGAAAAACGCTTGTTCAGACTTTAATCCTTCCCAAGATGACTATAAAGTTATGTATGAGATGGGCAAAAATTTACTTCAGGTGGCAATGAGAATAATACAGAATGATGCCAATTATAATTTCTTGCGCTATGTAGATGAAGCAGAGCTAATGGGCCTCGGAAGAAGTCTCATTTTTGCAAGAACTGTGCAAAAAAAGTTTTGTGCAGCAAGCGCCGATAGTAAACCATTATGGATTCAAATCGGCAAAGGACATTCCTTCGAGTTACAGTGTTTGCTTCAGAATATGTTACCAGAAAAAACCAGAATAAAAGCCGTGGAACCAGCGATGTTTCGAGAGAAACTAAGCCAGTTCGAAAGAACTTTGAATACTGTGGTTGCAGAAATCCAAAAGTATCTAGATAGATTAGGTAAGAAAGCGAATGCGCACATTGGAGTTAAAGGATATATTATCATCGAGTCCTACTCAAAAGAACTCGACGATAAAAAAATTGAAAAAATTATTGCGAGCCATGGATTAAATGTAATTCGCTGGAAATCAACAAAAAGTCTGGCCTCATTTTCGGCAATGTATAAAGTTGTTATGAATCCGTTTAAGTAGCTTCGGTAGCTGAACCCCTGGTGAATACTCAAACAAATGTACGAAAAACTACTGCCCCAAATGGCTCTATCTTAAAATAAACGTGGGTCCTCCATTTTGATTTGATCCTTGGACCGTCATTAGGCTGCCTCAACCGGCGATGATTTAGTTTTGAATATTCCATTCTAACACAAATGCTGATAGTCTCCCCAAAAAGGCTGGATTTTCATGTCACTACTCTTTTCAGGATTACAGATCATAAAAACCGTAGACGTATTTGAACTAACTCTTTCAAACGGAGAGCGTGCACTGACGGCACGATTATATTGGACTCCTGCTGGATTCGGTTCAGCGCTTGAGTCCTTTGCAACGGAAATGATAAGCTTTCCAGGCCCTAACATGCGCGTGGTGTTCTTAGATGATTTGCACGGCCAAAATTTTCCTCCGCAATGGGACAGACAAGAGCGGTTTAGCTTGGTTTTAACGGTCTTAGAAAACAGACCTGCATTAGTAGCACAGCTTCAACAGCCTGATCTTATCGGTCTAAAATTTGAGCGAGTCGTTTGGTATCCACAAGCGGGGGATTCTTTTAACAAGTTAGGAAGTCGATTAAGAAGATGGGTATCTGAAGGAGATCTAAAGAGACTAGATGCGAAATTCACTTTCATCGACGAATAAACCACTAGTTTTTGAAATCAGAATTTTTCACGCCATTGAACTTTTAAAGACATGGCTCTTTCATTTAAATAGGAAATCCTACAAGTACCTTTAAAAGGCAATCCTTTTGAACCCCATATCCAAAGGATTTTGAGGGGGAGAAAATTGGTGAAGTAGAAAGAGTTGGAAGCAGGCGAACTCTGCTGACTTAAGCTGTATTTAGTAGATAAATATCTTCCAGATTCGTCGTCTCAAATCCCCAAGCAATGAAGAGACCTTCTCGGTGGTTTTTGTTCATGTAGTTGTGGATACGCTTAAAATCCCTTCCCCAATTAATCAGTCGAGTGAAGGGTCGTGCAACCCAGAATTTTGGGGTTTCAGCGAAGTTTGAGCTAGGAGTTACTGCCACCGTGGCAGTGCCTCGTTGTTTATTAGTGACATGTCTTGCGATCAATCCTGTGACTGAGCGAATGTAATTGGTATAGAGATCTCTATTGGTAATCCTAATAACTAAGTGAAGATGATTTCCCACGTTCACCAAATGATAAATTTTAACCCCAAATTTCTTGGCTTGCTTTCTTAAAATACGATCGACAGTTTGAATATTCCTTTTCTGCAGCATCGATCGTGAGCCGATAGCTTGTTCTGATTTTAAAATAAGATGCAGGGAATGCTTTGTAGAGAGCGGACGCTTTCGCTTAGGATTCCCCTTAAGAAATTTTCCACCAAAATATTTGGGTACTTTGTCATTAAAAAATGAAAGTTGAGTGGACTTTTTCATGCGCTAGGAATTTTTAGCAAAGATTGGGAGCGATGTCAAATAATTTTTGAAGACGTAACCATTCAGTGTTTTTTGTAGATTTTAGCGGCAAGTCAGCAGCAAACACTCACCAGCATTAGGTTTTCAAGAAGGGGTTCTTGTTGTTTTCTAAGAGTGCTTAAGTAGGATTTTACTCTTAGAAAGTGTGTGGCCATTTCTTGGGATCGAAAGCAGCCAGAGATTTTTTCTTTAAGTCTTATCATTCGAAAATCTCGTTCGGCCTGATTGTTTGAAAAGGGAACCTTTTTCTTTTTCCCCTTTTCATTAATTATCAGCTTATACCCAGCACGCACTCCTTGGGGAATGAGAGGCGTGAATTTCATGAAGGGCTGTTTTTAAAACTTTGGCCATTTCGTAAGACCACTTTTTATCATTTTCTTCAGTTAAGTACTTAAGCTCTCGTTGCTCTGGTAGACCGATGTCAATTGACGTTGTAGATGTCCCTGATTCAACTCCTATTGCACCCAGAAAACAGCAAGCCTGAAATCAAAAGGATCGAAAAGGCAATAGTTCTGCATTTTTTTCATAAGAGTTTGAAGGAGCCATAAGGCCACCAACCGTAGCGGTCTCTTCTTTGCTTTGTGAAAGCGCGGGGTATTCAATACTTTATTGTGGAGAACAAATGGCACCAAAAATGGCACGAAAAACCGCTAAAACCGCTTTGATTCTAGCTAGTCTTAATTTAGTTTATGGTGTCGCGACCGCCGGCACCGTGATGGATGAAGGAGACTGGACCTTGTCTGAAGTTTCAACTTCTTCCGGAGTGCAATGTGTAGTTTCGAATGAAGATTCGGGTTGGTTCCGATCAGAAGTTTACCTGCTAGAGATTACAAAATTAAAAAATTCACCAAAGAGTCCAGCTGAGATCCGCTTAAGAGTCGACAATAATAAACGGGGAAGCACAGGTTTCCTAGGAAGCATAAAAGGAAGTAGCTCAAAGTTTGTTTTTTCACGGCTCTCGGCTCAGCAGAAAAATCAGACCTTTATTGGAATTGGTCCCAACCTGTCTCGGTTTATCGAGCTGTTAAAGAAGAATGATGATGATATTGAGATCGTCGGTGTTGGCGGCTCAGATTCCGTAGATTTTTCAAACGATGGTGATGGTTTTAAAGAAATCATCACAGCCATGGAAAAGCGTTGTAACAATGGCGCACCCATCGCCGACAATAAATTCGAAAGTGTATTTTTTCAGAGCCTGCCCCAAAACATAAATCCTGCGAAAATTGCCCCTGCAACAACAGAACAGCTCAGAAATTTGCACTTCTTGGCTTACAGTCTTCATCTGCAAGGCAAAGAAGCTCAAAGCGCTTTAGATGCACTGGTCGCAAGGTACACGCCCTTCATTCGTGAGTTCGACTCTGTTAAAGGAAAGATAAACCAAATTCAAAATACCGAGTTACCAAAGACCCGTGAAATTTTAGCCCATGCCCAAAAACAACAAGTGGATTCACAAGCTGAGATCACTCGTTTAACGGCTTTAATACCTTCACTGGAAACGGCAGTTCAACAATCCCAACGCAGTTACGATGAAGTCCACGCCGTTCTTTCGCCTCATATTCCCGAGCACAACCGGATTACAAATCGTTTGAGCTTGGCGCTAACGGCATTAAGTGATGCTGAAAATCGCTATGAATTTATCGTCCGACGTTTGAGTGAAATTTCGTCACAGATTTCAGCATTGGACAGTGAAGCCGATCAGCTCGAGAGTGGATTATCACGACAGCGGAGTGAGTTGAGCTCATTGCGCTCGAACTTACAAGAAGCCGAAAGAAGACGTTCTAATTACGATATCTCTGACGAAAGAAATCGCCGTTTGAACCGGGATTCTGAACATGGTCGCCTTAAAGATGAACGCCAACGTCTTAATGGGAATTTGTCAGATGCTGATCGTGACGTCAGTCAGATACGCGGTGAACGAGAAAGAATCCAACGTTCTCTGGAGCAATGTAAGGCCACCACGCCTCCCGCAGATTGCTCGCAGTTTGAAAGAGCCCTAGAAGTAGCCCGTGCTCAACTCGATGAAAAAGAAAAAGTTAAAATCGAAGTTTCCCGTCGCTTAAACGAAGTGGTTTCAAGACTTTCAAGTCTCGAGGACGATGCTGATCGACAGGTTCGACGTGAATACGATGAGCTTGTTCGTCGTGAACAAGAAATTCGGCAGGAACACAATCGAGCGGAAGACATCGTTCGCCAGAATGAATCTCGTGCGAATCAAATTCGTAACAATGAAGTTCCACAGCGGGAGCGAGAGCAATCTCAACTGATCAGTGAAAAACCACAAGTCAGTGCACAAATCCGCGACTATAACGAATCTGTCGATAGGGCTCGCGTTGAATTGGAAAATTTTAAGCGAGCGACCGATTGGGATCGAAAAGAAGCTGCGGTTAATAAAGCTGAATCTCAATTGAAAGCCGATCAGTCTAAATTGTCGACGGCTAAAGAAGGGAAAAAATCAGCCGAGAAAACTCTTCGCGAAGCGCAATTGACTGAAAAAAAATCTCAAGAAAAAATTCAAAGTTTGGAGACTCAATTGTCTCAGCTGGGAAAACGCTCTGGGGAATTAGAATTGGCGATTAAACCCCTCGAGAGTGAGCGCGCGCCCCTGGATAAAAAGATTGCTGATATTAAACAATCCATTGCTGGTGCGCAGGGACAGTTTATGGAAGCAGTAGCTAGGGCGAATTAGCGAGAGGACTCGGGCCGTTCGTTTTCGGTCCGAGTTGGCTTTTGAAGTTTGGGTGCGATCATCCAATGTTTTATGGACGTCAACTATTCCTTGACGATCTCGAACAGATATTTCGTTAGCAATTCTTTTTCGGTGATCATTTCGTAAATTTCGATGACCGAAGGACCTTGTTTCAGATTATTTTTTACCATGTATTCGCTCATTTTAGGATAAACTTTGTAAGGCCCTAGCATGGGAGCGCCATGAAAAAGACCGACAACATAATCTTTTTCGTGAGTTGTTTTCACCTTTATATCAGCAGGAAGATCAGTGACTGCTGAATCCACAATACAACCACCTAAACTTCGTAATCGCTCGTGCTCGACAATTTGCGGATTGTCTAGGTATTCACCAAAGGTTTTGCGACAAGGAATTTTTTTATCTTTAGCCCAGCTTTCAACAGCAGAAATTGCATCCGTAATTTCGTGGTAAGGCCCGACATGTTCTTTGTACAAAAAAATCATCGCGCCCATTTTTTCCTGGCGAATTTCCAAAGGCTTGAAAAATCCCGCTGAATAGATAAACCAACTGACCAAAGCAACAATTCCCAAAAAAATAAGCGGAACGACTTTTCTAATTTTCATTTAAAGCTTCCTCGTGAATTCAGTTCTTGATCCACTTAATCGAACAGCCCATAGAGGACATTTGTTCTGTGGGGGGGCGCTGACCTTTTTCGAGCATCTGCACAACATCATAAAGTTCGCGCTTCGTAACTAAGCTAGGATCTTTCCATGAATCATCAAGGCGGCCACGATAAGCTAAATGGAAATTTTTATCATAGACGAAAAAATCAGGAGTGCAGATAGCACCAAAATCTTTAGCCACTTGTTGAGTTTCATCGTGCAAATAAGTGAAGCTCATTTTTTTTGCGAGATAATTCTTTTTTAAATTTTCGAAGGAATCTTCGGGATAGCTTTCTTCGTCATTGGAACAGATCGCGACGACATTGACGTCTTGGCTTTTTAAATCTTTTCCCAACTGAATCAGGCGATCTTCAATGGCCTTGACGTAAGGGCAATGGTTGCAAATGAACATCACGACCAAGGCATGACCGTTCTTGAAATTGTCACGGCGATAAGTTTTTCCATCCAGGGCAGGGAGCTGAAAGTCAGGACATTTTGAACCCAGCTCGGCGGCTGGAGTGTGCATTAAAGCCATAGGCTAAATCTCCATCCAAGGTATTTTTTTATCGTCTGTCCACAAGTTTCCTTGGGCATCCACTAAAGTGAATTTTGTTTTGAGATTAGGATTTAAATTTAAAAAATATTTAACGGCGACTTGTTCCGATTCGGAAAGCCCTTCATTTCCACGAGACAAGGCATCGGTCGCTTCATAGAGTAAACGATCTAAAAGCCCGATGTAATCTTCGCCCAGCAAAGGTAGACCTTGTGGTAAACTATGAACTAAGCTTGTGGCGTGAGGCACATCTTCCGGAGCTGAAAAAATATTCATGCCCAAACCAAAAATCAAACGCGAATCTTTTCCTTGAGAAACAGATTCTAAAAGCATTCCCGCAACTTTTTTCTCTCCGAGTTGTAGATCGTTGGGCGCTTTTAAATTCCAGGGCAGAGAAGGCCAGATATTTTGACAAGCGCGAATCAAGGCCAAGCCAAAACGCAAGGTTGTTAAAGGTTGAGGGTGAGTTTCCATCTCGAAAGACCAAGTGCTGAGCAGTGAAGATCCAGGGCGTGCATTTTTCCAAGTGTTGGATCCACGTCCCCGGCCCGCCGTCTGTGATTCGCAAAGATAAAGCACCAGAGCTTCGCCACTGACTTCTTCGGAAAAGGCTTCGGACTTGGCCCAGCTGTTTGTGCTGTCGCATTCGGGTTGGTAATGGGCTGTTAAATCGTGTTGTTCAGCCCAGATCCGAGTGATTTCGCCAATTTTTAAATCTAAAAAAGGATGATCCATTAGGAATTCCAATCAAACATAAGACTGACATCAGCCACAGGAGCTGAATGCGTCAGTGCGCCGACGCTGATAAAATCGACACCCAACTCAGCGACGCTGCGAACGCGATCCAAAGACATATTCCCTGAAGCTTCGGTTTGAATTTCATCGGGAAGAAGTTGCAGAGCCTTTTCCAAAGTTGCGTTGTCCATATTGTCGAGCAAAATTCTTTGCACTTTCAAGCCAATGGCTTCTTTCACTTCTTCAAGAGTGCGAGCTTCGACCTCGATGGGTAATTGCGAATGCTGACGCACGCGTTGAACTGCAGCCGTCATTCCGCCCATCACGGCGATGTGATTGTCTTTAACTAAAATCGCTGTGCTTAAATTGAGACGATGATTGTAACCTCCGCCATGAACGACGGCGCGTTTTTCCAACTCTCGAAGTCCAGGTGTTGTTTTTCGAGTGTCTAAAATTTTTGTCTGTGTGCCTTTGATTTTTTGCACAAAGCGGTGAGTGTGAGTCGCAATGCCAGAAAGATGTCCCAAGAAATTCAAGGCGACTCGCTCGGCTTTAAGAATTTGCACGAGATCGCCTTCGATGGTGCAAATGTTTTGCATCTTCAAAACATTTTGGCCTTCTTCAAAGTGCCACTTCACTTTGGCTGTCGGCTCTAAGGCAAGCACCATTTCTTCGAAGGGCAGAGTGCCTGAAAGAACAATGTCTTCTTTCGCTTTTAAAAGCGCGCGCCCTAGTCGAGGTTTTAAGCCAAGAGATTCGGTGGTTAAATCGCCGCGAGGCATGTCTTCTTTGATGGCGGCCTTGATGAGTTCGGAAAGAGTCATGGAACTGAAATAGACTTTTCAGTGTCCTGAAGCAACTTATTTATTTCTTCCCGCACGATGCGTTCGGTGATTTCAGGAAGAATTTTCCACACAATGCTTTCAATGACTTTTCGAGCTTCGTCGCGGATTAAAGCTTCGTGATCAATCATTCCTGAGGTCGGCAATTCTACATGACCACTTGGTCCCTGTGTGGGAGCTTTAATGAAAGTAATTTCATCAAATTCTCCATAAGAATTCACTTCAGGTTGCGAGATTTCTTCTTCAAGACTAACGGCGCCAGAGAATTTTTGAGCCGTTGATTGAGATGTTTCCTCTAAAGGAAGTTCAATTTTGAATTTAGACAAGTCCTGATGGGACCAGTCCTCTGAGGGTTTTTCCTTCATCGAGGGAATTGTGGCCTTATGCAAAGGCACTTGGGAGAACTCTTCATCATCAGGCAAATCAAGACTTGGAATTTCATCAGAAAAATTATCTTTACCCAGATCTTGAGAAAACAATCGGCTCGTCGTGAGCGAAATATCACTGCTCGTATTGAGTGAGCTTGTGTTTTCCGGAACATCGGGAGTTTCAGGTATAGGGGTATCTTCTTGAAATTCAGGAAGTGGAGGAAAAGTTAAATAAGAGCTCACCGGATTTTTCTGGGTTTTTTTAACAAGCTCTAAAACAAGATTTCTTAAAGTCTCGGGCTCGAAAGGTTTTTCAAGACGTCGTTCTGCCATGGATTCTTTAGCTTTGGCTTCATCGATTTCCATGAAGCCACTCCACATCAGAACGACGGGAATGCCTTTTGTTTCGGAATCCTTCTTAAGATCTTTGCTCACTTCGTAGCCTGATTTTTTAGGCAATAAAACGTCGGCAAAAATAATATCAGGTTTAAAAGCTTTCGTGACGGGAACGACGTCCATACCCACGGGAACAGCTTTAACCTCGACAGCGAAATCCTGTAGGGCCAATTGCATAACTCGTTTAATGGTGGTGCTCTCGTCGGCAAGTAAGACGCGTAAAGCCATACTTCAAGTAAATAAGGAATTTTAAGCTCAGTCAAGACATAATCTAAAACAGACATGAGCCAATTTGATCGTTACATTTCAAAATTTTTTTGGACTTACTTTTTCGCCGGGATGGTCATTTTCCTGACCATTTTCCTGGCAGTGGATGCTTTATCCACCATGGTGAGCTATCGCGATGTGGGCACCGAAATTCTTCTTCGTTATTACATTCATTATTTGCCGGAATTGATAACCAAGATGGTTCCTATCGCCTGTTTATTAGGAACTATTCTGTCTTTAACTGTTCTCAATAAGAATAATGAATTGGTCGCTCTTTTTTCCAACGGGATGAGCTTGGTGCGAATAACTTCCCCTTTGCTGATGTGGGTCCTGGGAATTTGCATGGTGAATTATTTAATTGGCGATCGCCTTGTGCCCACTTTGACCAAACAAAAAAATTATATATTTTATAATGATGTTAAGAAGACGCCGGGAATGTTCTCGGTCGTCAAAACGAATCGCATTTGGTACCGCTCGAAAAACGGTATCTTCAATATTAAAACCCTTAACGTTCAGGGGACAAGAGCTCAAGGTCTGACCTTATACTTTTTTGATGACACTTGGGAACTCATGCAGATGATGACAGCAAAAGAAGTCGATATGTCTATCGGTTCAAAGTGGATTCTTAAAGATGGGTCAGTCACGGTCTTCTCGAGTGAATCCAGTTTTCCGCTGACGAGCAATTTCGATACAAAATCTTTACAGATGAGCGAAGATGCCGCCGATTTGCAAAACAGTGGTCAGACCTCAGATACTTTGACCCAAAAAGAACTCGCAAAGTTCATTGATAAAAATAAGGATGCGGGCTTAGAGACTGTGCGCTACGAGGTGGATTACCACTCGAAAATCAGCTTTTCATTTGCGGGATTAGTCATGAGTTTACTGGGTATTCCCTTCAGTGTGGGTCGGGCGCGGTCGGGCGGCATGATGCTCAATGTGGGCATTTGCATTGGCTTGGTCTTTGGCTATTGGATTCTTTACAGCTCAAGTTTAACGCTGGGAAATCATGGGCATTTACCTCCGATTGCAGCGGCATGGCTCCCTAATATCTTTGTCACCGCCTTTGGCTTTTATTTGATTAAACGTCAAAGGCTGTAAAGTTTTAGACAAGTTCTTGTGGAAACTCTTATGGAAAACAGAGTGAAAAAGGATTAGAATTAGGATATACCTCCCTTGCGGCCAATGGGGTGATTTATGTCGATTATGAAAATTTTAACTTTTCCTGATCCTCGATTAAGAGAAGTTTCTAAACGGGTGGAAAAATTCACTCCCGAATTAAAGACCTTGGCCAAAAATATGTTAGAAACCATGTATGATGCTCGAGGAATTGGCTTAGCTGCACCTCAGGTTGGTGAATTGATCCGTATGCTCGTGATTGACACTCGCCCTCGAGATGAAAAAGGCCAACCCTATTTGGGTGAGGACATGACGGAATCAGAGAAAGCGATTCCTCAGCCCCTGGTGTTGATCAATCCTGAAATTATTAACTCTCAGGGAAAAATCACTTATGATGAGGGTTGTTTAAGTGTTCCTAGTTTTTACGAAACCGTCGAGCGTTCTGAGTACGTGGAAGTTAAAGCTCAAGACTTGGATGGGAAAGAATTTATTTTAAGAACTGATGGTTTGTTAGGGATTTGCATCCAGCATGAAATGGATCATTTGCAAGGGACTTTGTTCATTGATCACCTCAGTTTTATCAAAAGCAGTAAAATCAAAAATCAAATCAAGAAGCACGGCTATCCCGACAAAAAAGACAAACTTCTTGAAGTCGAACTAGATCGGCAAAAGAAGTGAGTCGAATCCGGCTTTGTTTTTTAGGAACACCTGAATTTGCCGTCACCTCTTTAAAAGCTCTTCTTGATGACGAGCATTTTGAAGTGGTGGGCGTTGTGACTCAGCCCGATCGACCTGCAGGCCGCAAATTGCAATTGACCCCCAGCCCAGTGAAAGTTCTCGCCATATCACGGGGACTCAAAGTTCTGTCGCCAGAATCTCTTAAACAAAACGAATTGATTATTGATTCGATTCGCCTGTGGAATGCCGAAGTGGCCGTGGTGGTGGCCTTTGGACAAATTCTCACTGAAGACTTTATGAAAATTTTTAACTTTGGTGCGGTTAATATTCACGGCAGTATTTTGCCGAGATGGCGGGGAGCTGCTCCCATTCAGCGAGCTCTCGAAGCTGGTGATAAAGAATCTGGCGTTACCTTGCAAAAAATTGTTAAAAAATTAGATGCTGGTGATATTTTAGGAATTCGAAGATTATCTTTGGATGAAAATATCAATGCCCAAGAGCTTCATGATCAGTTGGCTCTTTTAGGCGCCGATCTTTTGCGTGTTGAACTGATGGATTATCTGCGGGGAAATTTGGCGGGAATTCCTCAAGATGAATCTCAAGTTACTGTCGCTAAAAAAATTGATAAACGTGAAGCTGAAATTCAATGGGGGAAGACAGCCTCAGAAATTCATAATAAAGTTCGCGCTTTTGTGATGGGACCAGGCACTTTCACCCTATGGCAGGGAAAAAAATTAAAAATTCATAAAACCAAAGTGGTTTCGATTTCAGCGCAAACAAAGGATGTTGGCTGCATAGCCGAGATCAAAGATTCTTCATTCGTTATTCAGTGTGGAACAGGACATCTGGAAATTCTGGAAGTTCAACCCGAATCCCGAAATCGCATGTCCTCGGAAGATTTCTTAAAGGGGCAATCCCTTAAAACAGGAGCTGTATTTCAATGAAGTTAATCGCGCCCAGTATTTTGTCAGCGGACTTTGCGAATTTGGAAAAAGAAGTTAAAGCCGTGGCTGCCGCCGGAGCCGATTGGATTCACGTCGACGTGATGGATGGACATTTTGTTCCTAACATCACCATTGGCATTCCCGTTGTGGCTTCCTTGAAAAAGATTTCTCCACTGCCATTAGATGTGCACTTGATGATTGAAAAGCCCGAAAAATATTTGGATGGCTTTTTAAAAGCGGGCAGTGATTGGTTAACAATTCATGTCGAGTCCACTAACGAAGTTGAAACTTGTCTGCGAAGAATTCGTGAATTTGGTTCAAAGGCTGGTTTGACGTTGCGTCCAGGAACTTCGGTGGAAAAAGTTCTTCCTTACCTTCACCTGTGCGATTTACTTTTGGTTATGACCGTCGAACCTGGTTTTGGTGGGCAATCCTTTATGGAAGATCAGGTCGCAAAAATCACTCGCCTTCGCCAAGAAATTAAAAAACAAAATTTGTCGACACTGATTGAGGTCGACGGTGGTGTGAGCGATAAGACCTTGCCCCATCTGCGTGATGCCGATGTTCTGGTTGCGGGCTCTTACGTTTTCAAAAATGATTACGCGAAAGCTATTTCTACATTAAAAAATTAATCGTCGTGACTGCTGAAAGATTTTGAGCAGCGGTAACTGATCTTGCTGATAAGTCTCATCAGTTTCTGTTGCGAAAGTGGATCCAGATTCACCGGAGTTATAATTCCCGGTTGATTGATAAAGGGCCATTTGTATCCGCGGCAATCCAAGAAAGTGGGAAAAGCTAGAACGCCAAAGCGATGGTCAGGTGTTTCGTGCTCGATAAAATCAATCAGCGTATTGACCAGCCAAGACATGGAGGCTTCGTTAATTAAAGCTCTTTTTCGAAGTTCAAGGCCCATTTCGACGGGTGTCACAAACACAAATTGTCCTACAGACAGAGGATGAAGCTTGCTGACGTAATCCACATTTTGCGAGGAATAAACCATGCGGATAAAAGTGTGAAATTGAATTCCCGAATTTTTAAATTCTTGAGTGATTTGATTGTAAACAACAGGATCTCGCTCGCCATTATCACCGATAAAGATCACCGTTTTTGGCCTTCTTTCCGTCAGTAACTTTCGAATAGCAATCAGCTTGTGATTTAGTGACGAAATGAAACGATCGCGGGCGATGTATTCGCCCAAGGGAAATTGCCCATTGCTCAAAAGTTTTTGATGAGTGTTTTCTAAAAGAAATTCAGGTGCCGCGCTGATATAAGCAAAGTAGGCCTTAGGATTGTCGTTTTTGATTAATTGATAGAGACTATTCATTCCCAGGAACCAGCTGTTGGCGTCAAGGGCCCGTAGGCTAGCGCTGCGTTTTCGAAGAACATGACTGAGCTTAATGGTGTCATCGATATCAGAAATAACTAAGAGGTCTTTCGCAGAGGCTTGCGAGGTTAATGAAAAGGCTAAGCTTGAAAAAAACAGAGCAAACATTAGAAAAAAGAAGACATAGCCTTTAATCATCTTAAGTTCCTTGCGTTAAGTTGAGTGGAGTTTAACGAATGAAGGAAAAAAATCAAAGCGAAATACGTTGATTTCTCGCAACGGCAATTGAATACTTTTTAGCGCTTGCAACGCTGGTTTTGTCTAAACTTTTGACAGATAGTAATTACAAAGGAAGGAAACCTTCATGAGTTCAATGAAATTTTTCTTAATGATACTTCTAGGAGTAATGCCGCGGATGGTTTTCGCCGCTGCTTGTCCTAACGCCAGTCAAGAACCCAAGCTTACCCTCCGAACTAAAAGTGCATTGCGATTGATGGTCTGCGGTTATGAAGAGAAAGAAAAGTCAGTGCCCCGTGGTCGCCAACAGATGAATGAATTTCAAGTGTACTGGCAGAAAGATCAGGAGCCTCCCACAGAAATTTTTTCCGCAAGCGCGCAAGAGACCTACTGGGTCAGTGTGAAAAAAGATAAATTGATGTTAGAAGAGTTATGGTCTGTGAACGGTCAATGGACTCCGGCCTTATCTTACGAAGTGAGTTGCACTCGAAAAGAATGCCAGCCAGGCCTTCCTGTCTGCGCTTTGAAATTGCCTAAGGTTAATTTTCCGGGTGCGATGAAGGATCTGCAAGCCCGTGTGCAGATGAAAGACCGTGGGCCCTCGCCAGAGCTCGAGACCTTGTTGTCGCAAGCTTTTGTTCAAGCTCTAAAGGGTGATAAGGAAGCCCAGGAATTTTTCACTCAAGGCCTTCGGCCTTCGCGTTTGGATGGGGGGCTGGGCGAAACCTGGGAATCCGCGAAGGTGAAGATTGAGAAGGCGAAGAAGCTGAAGTGTATTTGAGGTTAATTTGTGCATTATGTATGGCTCATGAATTGCTTTGCAAATAACTCTCATGGTAGGGGTGTCGTTACGACAGAAACAACTATGGAGAAGTCACTTGCAGTCAAAAAGTAAGTTTCCGAAAAAAATTCTAATCTCCGCGCTGAGCCTTTCTATTTTGTCTCTTCAAGCATTAGCGATTGAGACCAACGTAGACAAATTCTTGTTTAAAGAAGGTTTTTCTTCACAGATCCCTTTAGGAAACATCACCACGGCTTGGGAAAGCACCTTCATGTTCGAATTTCTCAATTACGGGAGCGGGCTTAGCTATGGGTCAACTAGCGTTGTTTTTAAAGAAGAAAGAAATGGAGAAATCTATTTAGGCTTGTTGACCAATAGGCATGTATACAGGCCTATGCCTCAATACGAAATGAACCTTTATAAAAATATCAAGCAGTACAATGCGACTTACATTCCGGTAACAGAATCTGCGCAAAAGTTAGAAAGCGTTCAGTATGTGTCATCGACTCTCGCGGAAGGTTTTGATTTGGCATTGATCGTTGTTCAGTTGTCTATCGAAGAAGGACAAAACATTAAGGCTCTGCAATTTTCTGAAAGTTGCCAACTCAAGCCGGGAGCCCCATTAACGGCCATCGGCTTTCCGAAAACTATCGATCGTGTCGCCAATAAGTTAGATAAAAAAAATGAACAAGTGTGGCGAATGAAAAGATGGTCTTCAGGAGTTTTTGTCGGTGATAAAAAAGAAGGTGCTCGCGGCCCCCTTGTTGGTACTACGCTGGATGCTTTACCGGGCAGCAGTGGAGGACCAATCTTAGACAGTGAAGGGAAGCTGGTTGGGCTTATGACTATCATTACGGGTCAGAAGTACAATGGAGATGAAGAGTCTAACAATCTTAAATCCTACAGCTATATGGTGGATTGCCAAGCAGCCAAAGATTTTGCGCAAAAATCTTGGCAGGAATTTTTGCAGCGCTAGCAGAATGAGATTTAAATTTTAGGCGTGGGATAAATTAAATCTGTTCTTTGTAAAAATCTTTCGATGTATTGATATTTTTTAGCAAACAAAGAAGATTTTAGTTTCTTCATTATGTCGTATTGCGATCCTTGTTTGGTATCAATGACGTAACTTTGATGAAGATAATTCGAAGTTACGTAATAAGCTAAGCTGTCTGCGAAATCATCCCAAGGCTGCGTGGTTGAATAAAGACTGATGAAATCTGATTTTTCAATAAGGTCATTGTAAACTTGTGAAATAGTTGTTTGAGCCAAAGGCATTTGCCCGCACCAATAAAAACATAGGCCAGTGCGGTTAGAAAAATCATTTTCAACTCTTGGAGTTTTATTGGTCTTCCAGCTGAGAGCGCCCCAGCTATCCTCTTTCATTTCGCATTCAGGCTCTAAACCTGTTCCATTCCATTCAGGGCAAGCCTCTTTGAACTGATTGACCTTGTTAGCAAAGTCTAAAATATGGCCAAATTCGTGAGCGACGACAAAATAAAGAAAATCATTCGCCCGATTTACGGGGCTCACTTGAATTTCGGGCAGTTGAGGGTTTATTTCGTAGACATCGGGTTTGCCGCCGAAAGAGAGTTGCTCCTTCCAAGATGCCCAAGTGTGCAGATTTAATTTTTCGTCCAATACGGATTTGCGAATACCCAGAACGATTAATTTATCTTCGTCCGAAGTTCCCGCGTAGGCTGTTCCAACAAATACTTTTTCGATATAGATCACATCCAGCGAGCAAAAAACTTTTTGCAAAACTAGAGGATAGTTGTCAAACAGCTGTTCAAAATGGAAGGCATACTTTTCACCGCCTTGAAGACATTCTCTTTTTCCTTTACTTGTTGCTGGGTCAACCAAACACATCAATGATTTAATTCGATTCCGACATTCTAAGATGTTTTCTTGATGTAGGTTTAAGAAAGGCTGATTTTTTTGAATTTCCGATTTTGACATCGCTGACTTAAAAAATTGTTTTTTCTCTTCAGCGTATGAGCCTTGATTTGTAGCAAATGTTTTTAACGAAAAGGACAGTGCTAGAAAAAAAACGAATTTTGTCATTTGAATCTCCAGTGAAGGGATCAAATCATATTAACTGATTATGTCAATTTCATAGTGACGCGCCGCCAGTGCCAGGACCCACAAGGAAGTTGAAGAATTCATTGACCCTATAAACGGGCACTTTATAACTAAAACATACAAGGAAATCCCATATGTCATCGATATTAGTTATTGAAGGTCACGGCCTGACAATGAAGGCTTTGGCGTCGGCCGCCTGCGCACCCGAAACTCAGTTTGAACTGTCATCGGATGCTAAAAAAGAAATGCTGAAATCACGAAACTACATTGAAAAACGCATTGTCGCCGGCGAAGTTATGTATGGCGTGAACACGGGTTTCGGTGCTTTTTCCTCCGTAAGAATATCAGATAGTGAAATTGAACTTTTACAAAAAAACCTGATTCGTTCGCATTCAAGCGGAGTCGGTACACCCTTCACGAAAACACAAAGTCGCGCCATGATGATTTTGCGGGCAAACGCTTTAGCTCGAGGACACAGTGGTTGTCGCCCTCTGGTTGTTGAAAAAATTCTTGAATTTTTAAATCATGATTTGATTCCAGTCATTCCCTCGCAGGGAAGTGTTGGCGCCAGCGGCGATCTTGCTCCGCTTTCGCATTTGGCATTAGCCCTGATCGGTGAAGGTGAAATTTGGGGTCCTGATGATCAACCAATATCTGTTGAAAAAGTTCTGAAAGAAAAAAATCTTCAACCACTTCAGCTGCAGGCCAAAGAAGGACTGTCTTTGATCAATGGCTGCCAAGTGATGACTGCCGTTGGGCTGCTGACTTTGCAAGAAGCCCAAGATCTTTTGTTATTGGCTGATCTTGCGGGCTCGATTTCCCTCGAAGGATTAACCGGAAGTCGCAGTGCTTTTGATCCATTAATCTCGGCGACACGCCCGCATATTGGTGAAGCCATGACGGCCAGTAATTTACGAAAGATTCTTTCTTCGACCTCACAAATTGCTGAAAGTCATAAAGGTTGTGATCGAGTGCAAGATGCCTATTCTTTACGTTGCATGCCTGCGGTTCACGGAGCCGCAAAGGACACCTTCAGATATGTTTTGAAAGTTTTAGAAACGGAAGCCAACGCCAGCACCGATAATCCTTTGGTCTTCGCTGATGATAATAAAATTCTTTCCTGCGGAAATTTTCATGGTGAACCGGTGGCCTTTGCTTTAGATTTTTTGGGAATTGCTTTGGCGTCGACGGCGAGTATCTCAGAATGCCGAATTGCGAAATTGATTAACCCCGCGATGAGTAATCTTCCTGCGTTTTTAACTCCTAACGGAGGATTGAATTCGGGCCACATGATTGTGCAAGTGGCTGCGGCCTCTTTAGTGAGCGAAAATAAAATTCTCGCTCATCCCGCCAGTGTGGATAGCATTCCTACTTCTGCAGAAAAAGAAGACCATGTTTCCATGGGAACAATTGCGGCCCGTAAAGCTCACAAAATTTTACAAAATGCTCAGAATGTGATTGCAATGGAATTGCTTTCTGCGACCCAGGCTGTTGACTTATTGCGGCCGCTGCAATCTTCTTCCACTATTGAAGCCATTCATCAGCACATACGAAAGTCTATACCTTTTGCCAAGGAAGATCGGGTCTTTGCCAAAGATATCGAGAACATGAAAAAATTAATGCTCGATGGAAGCTTGAAAAAAATCTTGTTAGCTCATGCCGGAGATTTGCAATGCTAAACCAAAAACGAATCGTTAAAGCCCCCACCGGAACAAAACTTCACTGCAAGGGTTGGCTGCAAGAAGCGGCTTATCGCATGATTCAAAATAATCTAGATCCCGGCGTTGCCGAACGTCCCGAAGATCTTGTGGTTTACGGTGGAATCGGGAAGGCCGCACGAAATTGGGAATGCTTCGATAAAATTTTGGCGGCGCTGAAAGAATTGGAAAACGATCAAACCCTGTTGATTCAATCCGGAAAACCGGTGGGAATTATTAAAACTCATGAAGATGCGCCGAGGGTCCTCTTAGCGAATTCGAACTTGGTGCCTCGCTGGGCTACGTGGGAACACTTTCGTGAGCTCGATCAAAAAGGTCTCATGATGTACGGGCAAATGACTGCGGGTTCGTGGATTTACATTGGCACTCAGGGAATTATTCAAGGAACCTACGAAACTTTCGTCGAAGCGGGCAGGCAACATTTTAACAATGATCTGTCGGGAAAAGTGATTCTTACCGCGGGCCTTGGAGGAATGGGTGGAGCTCAGCCCCTTGCCGGAGTTTTCGCTGGAGCTATCGTTCTTGCTGTCGAGGTTGATCCTGTCAGTATCGAAAAAAGATTGAAAACAAAATACGTTGATGAAGTTGCCGACAACCTTGATGACGCTCTCGAGCGAATTAAAAAATATCAAAAAACTAAGGAAGCGAAATCGATTGCTCTTCTCGGTAATGCAGCGACGGTGATTCAGCAACTCATCGACAAAAAATTTACTCCGGATTTATTGACGGATCAAACTTCAGCTCATGATCCATTGGTGGGTTACATTCCAGAGGGCTACACGGTGCAAACCGCCGAAGAATTTCGCAACAAAGACAAACAAGCCTACTTGAAAAAAGTCTACGACAGTATCGCAAAACATGTTCGTGGAATGTTAGAGATGCAACGTCGCGGAGCGATCACTTTCGATTACGGAAATAATCTTCGCGCCATGGCTTTCGAACACGGAGTGAAAGACGCTTTTGATTTTCCTGGATTTGTTCCCGCTTACATTCGTCCTTTATTCTGTAAAGGCAGCGGGCCGTTCCGCTGGGTCGCGCTTTCAGGAGATCCTCAAGATATCAAAGTGACTGACGATGCACTTCGTGAATTGTTTCCTCACAAAAAAGATTTGCTCAGATGGTTGGATATGGCCGAGCAAAGAATTGCCTTCCAAGGTTTACCGGCGCGCATTTGTTGGTTGGAGTATGGCGAGCGCGCAAAAGCGGGCGCACTGTTTAACAAATTGGTTGCCGAAGGAAAAGTAAAAGCTCCTCTCGTCATAGGTCGAGATCACCTGGACTGTGGTTCAGTGGCTTCCCCCAATCGTGAAACCGAAGCGATGAAAGATGGCTCTGATGCTGTTTCTGACTGGCCTTTGCTCAATGCCATGTCGAATGTAGCCTGCGGTTCGACTTGGGTCAGTTTTCACCATGGTGGCGGAGTCGGAATGGGTTTCAGTCAGCATGCGGGTCAAGTGATCGTAGCTGATGGAACACCAGCTGCTGCAAAAAGATTAGAGCGAGTTCTCTCTGCAGATCCAGCACTGGGTGTGATCCGACATATCGATGCTGGCTATGAGGAGGCCAAGACTACAGCCCGGGAGCGCGGCGTAAAATCACTGTGGCTGTAAAGGTAATCCAGTAGAATTTTATTCGACTAAGGTCCCCTGAAAAAATCTCTGAAAACAGCAGATAAGTCTTTGTATGTTTTTGGGAATTATAAAAAAAATTTACCGGGGTTTGTGGTACGGAAAAATCCCAATTTTGATTTTATGTTTCTCGCTTTTCAGCGTGTGGAATTATTATTCTAAACATCAAATTTACACCCAAGAAAATTCCATAGAGTTCAGCTCGATCGATACGGCCAAAGAAGTTCCCAAAAATAGTGCTGAATTGTACGTGGGAAGTTATTTGGGAAGTTCACCCAACCAGGAAGCTCTGACTTTATCTTTCGAAGATCAAAATGTTTGCGGCAAAGATCGACTTTACCTTGAGCCTGATATTGATGACATCGGAGAAATTTTTCGCAATCGTCGTAAAAATTTTCCTGAAGCCAAAATTCCTATCGAGTGCATTCTTTATTCCATGCGTTCTTTCATGTACAGTCCTCAGCGCACTTCGGTAGCTTACTCTTATTGCAATGAAGAAGTTGGTAGTCCAGTTCGTGGAAAAAAGACCGCCTGCTTAACTCAAGAGTACGTTTATCCGGTGTACAATGCTTACGTTGACGTTATGGATTGTTTAGAGATTCCACAAACTGATCTTATCCCGAAGTTACTTAACGAAAGTGGTTTCCACACCAATGCTTTAGGTCACGGTATGGATGCGGGTGTTGGTCAGCTGACCGGGGATGCGATCAAATCTGTTTTACAAAAGGGCCGCTTCGAAGACAATGTTAAAACTTATTTGGATTATCACCTCGAAGAAATGCGCAGAAGTCGCAAGCCTTCTTGCGCCCGAGTCCTTTCGAATAAAAATTTGATCTCGGCGGTGAGCCCTAACCAAGATCAACGTTGCAATATGATCGCGCTTCCGGGGAACCCTCTGCGAAATATTTTATACACGGGAATTTTTTATCGCTATATTCTTTTGAATCAAGCGGGGATCTTATATTCAAACGGTCAGAACTACATTCAAGACGGAAATCAGTGGATTCCCTGGAATGAAAACGCTTCAGTAGAATACGGTGGATATTTAAAATCTCACCAAATTGGTAAAAAGCTATCCAAAGCCGGTCTTAAAGACGCTAATATGAATGCTATAAAACAGATGATGATCACGCTGGGCTATAATGCTGGAATGCAAACAGCAGTGATCTTTTTAGACAATTATTTAAAAGCAAGAATCGCAGCGAAGCTTCCTGTGAAGTCCAGTGACTTTGATTTCTTACAGGAAGAATTCGCCATTTTTAAAGCCGTTAAAAATCCTAAAGCGGAAGCCGCTCGGCAAAAAAAATTAGCGCAAATCATGAACGAACCTTTTCGCGGAACTTTTCCAATTTATTTACGACTGGTTCAAAAATCGGGAACGAAAGGTTATCTCAGTAACGTCGCTGCAAAACATAAACAACTCAATCACGCTCTTGGGGAAAATAAATGTACAAGTCCAAAATACTTGCAATTTTAATTTTGGCCTTCGTCACGGGCACGGTGAAAGCAGCTTCCTTGCTGATGACCGTAAGGAATGGTGGTCAGTCCACAGAAGTCTTCGTGGAGAGTGAGCCGGTGCAGACAGTGCCTTCCCGTGAAAACTATAAAAGATTTATGAGTTCAATCGAAACTTTGGAAAGCCAAATCGGAAAAATCACCGACACCCGAAGCCGAGTCAGTTATTTGCACAAGCGACTCACCGAAATCGAAAATGAACGAGAGAAATGGGAATATTCAGCCGTTGAAGATGAAATTGCCATGGACTTGGTGGTCGGCACCTTGAAGCTTATTCCCGAGATCGAAAATTTCCGCACCGAAGATTGCGATGACTATCAAACCAACGTTTTTGTGAGCTACGACCCAACTTCGGGCCATCTCAAAGTCCCACGCGAGCCTTCCGTGAAGAAAGCCTTCGGGATTTTTAAGAAAATTTGTCAGTGAAATGGGTTCTTAAAAGAATTGACTTGCCAAAATTGAGAGCGGTGTCGATTTCTTTGACACTTTATGAGCTTCAAATCAAAAAGAATCAAAGCAGACTTGGAATAAGCATCGCATTTCAGTGAGCTTGAGAGGTTGTTTATATTGAGTAAGGGAATCAACCCATATGAACTTTAAACAAATTTATTTTTATGAAAAGAGCAGTATTAAATTTTTTATCGGTACCAATGATTATGTCTGCATTGCCTGCAACTTCGTTTGGTGTCAGTGAACATCAAGAAGCAGCTAATAAAATGATTATACAAATAGTCGATAACGATAGTTTTGATGAAAATGTAAATTTGGTTCGAATTGCAAGCCATAATGAAATTACGATTTTAAAAAATCAACAGTTAGACTTACGCAACTCTTTAGTTCAAATCGAGAGAAATGGGCTCAACAAAACGGATAAAGTAAAATCATTATTATACGCGGTGATGGTGGATGTGAATAAAGAAATTGAAAGAGCGCAGGCAATGATAAATCATTTGTCGAGTGGTAAATCTGAATCTTTTTTACTGAATGTCCAAAAGGAAGCTAACAAGTATAAAGCGAATCCAAATATTGTTTCAAAAGAGAATCAGGAACTTATTTATTCTCACATGTGTGAAAAAGATAAGAGTTGCATCGAAGCCTACAAAAGACTTATTGGGCAAAAACCAATAGTGAATGAGCTTGATTTAAATCGGCCAACGCTTTGGTATCGTTTGTCTGATTATGGAATTACCAAATTAGATGATAACTCAGATAAGACAAACAGTTGCTCTTACGGATCACCATTGAGCGCAGTTGGACATACAGCTTTATTGAATGCAAGAAATGTTGAAACTCTTGATCGCATTGTTCAACGAGGAGTTCTTACTATTTTATGTAAGGAAAGCCGCTTCAGAGGCCCGTGGGCAAAATATTCTGAGTCTAAACATACGGTTTCTTACATGATCAATATGGATTATGGAAGTGTAACAATATCTCACTATCCGGAACAAAAGATATTTGAGCTGTTTCAGTAAACAAGCAAAATACTTCTGCAGGTTGCTATTTTGAAGCGACGCCCAAGTATTCTTGCACGCCAAAAATATAACAGTTTAAGCGTTATTACCCACACTCACAAGATATGCAGGTTATAACCCTTTCTATTACCCACAATTTTTTGGGTAATTGAAGATTTATGAGTTGAGAAGGTCATAAATTTCAACAGCTGACATAAGTTGTAACCATCCTCTCCAGATGCTAATGAGTCCTGGCTCACCGTCACCTTTTCTTCCTAAAAATCCTCCCTGCATAGCAATCCAACGAATAGCTTCGTAACTTGAAGGAGGCTTATTCGGGGGATGAGGTTTAAGTTCACCCGATTTTATTTTCCGTCGATTCTTCTTTAACCATAAAGTTTTCCATTCAGTTTTCGTCAAAATAACTTCACAGCTTATGTCTGGAGCATGTCGACTGACAAAACTCATCCACAGCAAGCGCCATGCAAAAATAGATTGCAAAGCAATATAACTCATTAGCTTTCGACCCTCATTCATTCGGCAGGACTCAATGTTACAGCCCGTCTTTAGAGTTTTAAAATAGAGCTCAATCGTCCATCGCATTTTATAATAGCGCATCAACTCCAGAGCACTTTTTTTATCATTAACTTCAAGCGTAGATATCAAAGTCCAAGTGATTGGATTTTCCCCTTTGGGCGGAGATATTTCTCGAAGATCAACTGCCCAAAGATCAATATCTTTTCTGCCGAGATTTTTTTGAGTCTGTATGCCATTCGGGCAGGCAGTTAAAGCTACTTTTGAGTACCTAACTTCAAGCTTTGCTTTACGCAAAGGACGTCGGCCCGATCCAGGCACCTCCACTTCAATTGTACTGTTTTTTAAAAATGGGACAGAAATTGCAAATTTAGTTCGTCATAACCGAGAAGGAATGACGAATGAACCAGATAAAAAGAGTGCGCAGAAGTTTTACACCTGAGCAAAAGTACGACATCCT
>JAKFYD010000064.1 GCA_021731025.1 Pseudobdellovibrionaceae bacterium
ACGGAGTAATTATAGTCTCTGAACCTCCCTCAAAATTACTTTTGAGGTTTGGCTGCGGATTGCCTTCAGCATGACCTGTTAAGGGTTCCCCGGCAGTTTATACTCTTCTGCACTTATGTCTCCATAAGGCAGGGCAAACGATTTACCAATTCCACCACGGGGCCACTAAAACTAACTTCTATTCAATTTTCAAAGAGCCTAAATCCTTACAGGCTGTCTGCAAACTCGCCCTTAGTCGGTAGACGAATCTACCAGTAAACTTCGGGTTTATCTACCAGTGAATCTAAAAAAGACCCACATTTCAAGCCCTTACGGACATATTTCTTCGTCGCCTTACTCTTTTGAGTCCAGCGCGTCTACCAATTCCACCACAGGGCCTCATAAGGAGCGCCATTTAACGTTCCTTTAAGGCCGAAAACAAGAATTTTCTAAAAATAAAGTAAAAAAATCTTTCAGAAAAATTTTCAGGCTGGCTGCTTAAATTCGACACTTTTTTGCTAAAAGGGCCAAAATGACCCCATGCGCAAATAAACCTAAAATTATGTAATATCAAATACTTACCAATATATCCGGAAAGCGAAATAAGTGGCACCATCATTGCTTTTTCCACCCTCCGTTAGGAATTTAAAAGTCGTTAATTAAGGAGTATGCAATGAAAAAGTTTATCTTTTTGGCCGCTTTGAGTTTGCCTGTTGTAGGCTTTGCTCAAGGAACAGCCGTCGATCAAGATGTTGATCAAGAGTTGAATCAACTCTATTCACAAGATTCTGGAGCTTCGGCTTCATCAACCCGCGCTCGTTTGGGTGGTAGCAATACAGTGTCGGTGAACACTCAAGTGCAAGTGCCCAGCACAAACGCCAACTCGCAAGTGCAAAAGCAGCCTTTAACTGTTGTTGAAGCTTCGCCTTTGACAGAGTCTCGAGCTGAGCAAATGCGAAAAATGCGTCAAGAAACCGAGTTAGGCACAGAAACTCGAATCGTCGAAAAACTCGAGCAAGCTCGTATGGAAGACGAAAGAAAACGCGCCAATGCTTTATTTGGTGATAAATTCAGCGCAATGAATGGTCAAGAGGGCCAACAACAACAGGTTCCTGTTCAGCAAGTCCCTGTTCAAGTTGTAGCGCCTCAGGAAAACACTCGCGACATCGTTCGTGAAGAGTTAAGCGCTGCTTTGAAAACAGAGCAAGAAGCCGAACAAACACCTGTTGAGCAAAAATACTTTGCAGCTTTAATTGGTATTTCGGAAATTCCAGATGCTTCTAATGTGCGTGGTAACTACTCATTAGGTGCAACTTTCGGGACTAAATTTGATAACGTTTATGCTGTTGAAGGAACATTTTTATCTTCTAATTATACAATGAACCCTGTTTTTTATTCAGGCTACATTGCTCCTAATATGGATATTAATGCTTACTCAGCTTCGATTGCAGCGAAGTACATGTTCTTCTCTGGCATGGTTAAGCCCATCGTCGGCGGTTTAGTGCAGTACACTTATCGCACTTATGCTTGGAGCAACAACAACTACGGTGGTGGTGGATACAGCGGTAACCCTTATTACGGTGGCACTTATGGGAATGAAACTACGACGAACTCTCATGCTATTGATTTAGGTTTGATCGTTGGTGCAGATATCGATTTCAGCCCTAAATTTTCTTTAGGGATTGATTATCGCTACTTGTTTAATATTTCGTCTCGTCGAAATAGCAATGCCTTCGCTTATCAACCTTTTTATGGAAAGGCCTTAGAGACAATGAACTCCTACGTTATGTCATTGTCAGCTAAAGTTAATTTCTAATTGTTAAAAAATTATATGCATACTCTAAAGCCCTTGGTCTGTGACCAGGGGCTTTTTTTATCCTCGACGGCATTTTTTAAATGTGAGATTCTTAAATCTGTCATGGGGACGCACTTTAAGTTCTATTTCATTTTAATTTTTTTGTTGGGAATCAATAAATTTGTTTCTGCCGAAACCGTGCTGTCGCAAACAGTAGGATCGGTGGGCGACGATATCGTATCCAGTCGTGAAGTGAAAGTCCAAGCGACGATTGAACGCATTCTTTTTCCTGTTAAAGAGAAAGGTGCTTCTCCGGTTGAAAATAAAACCAAAGAAAAAAAGGGGACTAAGCAAAAATCAGTTCGTCGCAATGAACTTTTTGAATTGTCCCCCAAAGATTTGTCATTTCAAAATGAACTTTCCTCAACCTTATTGGAAATCGTCATCCAAAAAGAAGCTGAATCTTTTAAGGTCGCTCAACCGACCGACAGTGAATTAAAGGAAGCCGTACAAAAAGTTGAAAAAGCTGTCGGTGGTCATTCTTACTGGAATGGGCTTGAAGTCGGCGCAAAAGAACTTGAGTCCGTTTTGAAAAGAAAATTAACTGCAAAAAAATTCATTAAAATTAAAACAGATTTGATGACGGCCTTAGTGACGGATCAAGATGCCTTAAATTACTATGAAAAAAATCGTTTGAAATTTGGCCAATTGCCTTTCAGTAACTTCAAAGAAAACATCAAAACCTTTTTGGCCCAACAGCAGATGGAAGAGCGCTTGAAAACTCTCTTTGAGGTTATTAAACGAAAGTATAAAGTGCGCAATTATTTGGTGGAAGGTCGAGCCGTCCATTGAACCTTACTTTTCAAGCTCTGCAGAAATCCGATCAGCCCGCGATTATTCAGTTCATCCATGAAATCCAGCAAAACCAGCTTCCAGGTTTTGACTGGTCTTCAGAAAAGTTAAACTCAGAATTCAGTGTGGCCCAATGCTTTGTCCTTAAAAAAGTGGAATCCTGTTCGGCTTTTGCCTCGGTTCGAGTTCTGCCATCAGCCTTTGAGTTAACTTGTTTAGCGGTAGACCCTAAGGCAAGAGGACAAGGTTTTGGAAAAATTTTACTCGGTCACTTGATCGACTTTGCTCGCAATAACGCTGACAGTCATCGGCGGGAATTTTGGTTAGAAGTTCACCGAGAAAATGGACTTGCCTATGATCTTTATTCAGAATGTGGCTTTCAGATTGTTGGGCGTCGCCCTAACTATTATGGGAAAGGGCAAGAGGCCTTACTGATGTCTCTACCCCTGAAGTGATAATGTCTTGCGATTTTTGAATCCTTTTGCTAGTTTCCAGCTGTTCGCATGGGCCTGATAGGCCCATTTTTTTTATTGGAACTTGTTTCGGAGAATCATGACGGAAAACATAGATATAAATAATCAACCAGAAAAAACCTGGTTAGCTCGAGTCGAAGAAGTCGCTCAAGCAGCGGCTCGTCAAGAAGGTTGTTTACTCTATGATCTTGAATTTTCGGGGACAGGGCAATCCAGAACGCTCAGGGTTTTTATTGATAAAGATGAGGGCGTCGGCATTGAAGACTGCTCGAATGTTTCGAAAAACCTGAATCAGCTTCTTGATGAAGGTGACTTTATTCCCGGTGGGGCTTATAATCTCGAAGTATCTACTCCAGGTATTGATCGCAATTTGAAACGCGATTGGCATTTCGACAAGGTTGTGGGGAAAAAAATCTGGGTTAAGTCCCAACAATCTTTTCAAGATTTCGGTGTCGAACATGCAAAGTGGTCTAAAGCAAAACAGATTGAGCATGTTTTGACGGGAACGGACCCAGAGAATTTGATTTTTGAAACAAAAGAAACAGTCATTCGCATTCCAAAAAGTGCGGTCGAGAAAGCAGAAGTTGTTTTTGAAATGACTAAGGGACAAAAAAAATAAAACGAAGAGGATATCATGGCTGAAAATGTGTTTTCAGAGCTGAGTCGTGTGATTGAGCAAGTTGGTAAGGATAAAGGGATCGATAAATCGGTTGTTGTTGATGCTGTTACACAAGGGATGCTTGTTGCTGCTCGCAAAAAATACGGTACTTATCGTGAAATTGAAGCGTCTTACAACGAAGAGTCGGGCGAAGTTGAATTGCACGAGTTCAAAGAAGTTGTTCCTCGCGAAAAGTTTATTGATGAAGAAGTTGAGATCCCTTTAGACGAAGCTTTGAAATTAGATCCTCAAGCGCAGTTGGATGATTCGATTGGTATTAAAATCGACACTTCAGACTTGGGACGAATTGCTGCCCAAACGGCGAAACAAATTATCATGCAAAAAGTTCGGGATGCTGAACGTGAAATTATCTTCAACGAATTTGAAGAACGCAAAGGTGAGATCGCTTCTGGAATCGCACGTCGAGTTGAAAAGGGCGCTATCGTTGTCGACCTGGGCAGAACAGAAGCTTACATTCCTCCTCGAGAGCAGATTCCTGGTGAGCAGTATAAACCTGGTGATCGTTTGCAAGGTTATTTGATGGAAGTTCGCCAAACAACTCGTGGACCTCAGATCATTATGTCTCGAGCTTCCAGTGAGTACTTGATGAAACTTTTTGAAATGGAAGTTCCTGAAATTTACGACGGCATTATCGAAATCATGGCAGCCGCTCGTGAGCCTGGGCAAAGAGCAAAAATTGCTGTTCGCTCGAAAGATGCCGCAGTAGATCCTGTTGGAGCTTGCGTGGGAATGAAGGGAAGTCGAGTCCAAAACATCGTCCAGGAACTTAAAGGTGAAAAAATTGATATCGTTCCTTGGGATGAAGATGTGACGCGATTTGCTTGTAATGCTTTAGCACCTGCTGAAATTTCGCGAGTCTTCGTTGATGAAAACAATCGTGAAATGGAAATCGTTGTTCCTGATTCTCAACTCAGTTTAGCTATTGGTAAGCGCGGTCAAAACGTGCGTCTTGCTGCAAAACTGACAGGATGGAAATTAGATATCATGTCTGAAGCAGCAGCAGCTTCGCGCACGGCTGAAGCTATTTTCAATTTGATGTTGTTGCCAGGAATGACTCAGACTATGGCGCAAAATATTTTCCAGTCTGGTTTCGGTACATTCCAAATTGTTTCCCAAGCCTCTGTCGAGGACATCATGACCATTCCAGGTTACGATGATCCAGACAAAGCTGAAAAACTAATAAAAGATGCAAAAGATTTACTTGAGAAGTACGAGAAAGAAGGAACACCAATTCCGGCAGCTCCGACAGCAAGTAAAGAAACTAAAACGGTTGGTAGCGCAAAAGAGCAAGCCGACTTGCGCTTAAAACAAGAAATGCAGAAGCTTGAAGGTCAAGCTGAAGGCGAAGAGCAGAAGTAAAGGGAGATTGAGTGAGTAATCCAAAGGTCTTTGAATTTGCCAAAGAAATCGGAATGACGCCTTTAGCGTTAATGGATAAGATTCGCGAGTGGCATATACCTGTAAAAAGTCACATGTCTGAGCTCGAGCCGGAAATGCTTGAACTTATCAAAGTGAAAATGCGCGGGTCCAAGGGCGAGGCCGATGACAAACCTAAAAAAGCGACTACTCGCAAAGCTCCCGCTAAAAAAGCTGACACGACAACAAAGGTAGCTCCAAAAGCTGCGAAAGCGCCGACAAAAACTGCGGCCAAAGCCTCGGCAGCTCCTGCTGCTAAAACAGCAAAAACCACTGCTGCTACAACTGCAGCAACTGCGGCCGCTCCTGCGTCGGCAACTAAATCAGTCATTCGCCGTAAAGCAAAGGAAATCGTTGAAGAAGTTACAGCTAAAGATTCCGGGCCTGAAGCGCAGGATGTTCCTGCAGAAGAAATTGAAGCTCCCGCTTCGGCTTCGGTCGAAGCACACACTGCTGTGGCCAAAGCTCAGCGGCCTGAGCCTGAAGTTGAAGTAGCGGCTCCTGAAGTTGTGCGACCTGTTTCTGCCCCAACTCCTCCTGCAGCCACTCCGTCACCAGCAGCACCGGTTTCAGCTCGTAAAAAAGAAGTTGTTGTCGGGACCAGTGGTGTCTCATCAAACGCAACCCCTGTTTCTACTGTTGGAAGACGAAATATTATTGGTCGAATGGATTTATCTCGGGTTACTCCGCAACATCAAGGACGACCTGGTGGTCAATCCCAAGGTGGACAGCAGCAGCGACCTGGATTTTCAGGGCCACCTCGCACAGGTGTGCAACGAAATATTCGTCCAGGTTTTGTATCAGCGCCATCTGAAGTTCCTGAAGTTTTTCACGAGGACCCCTTCGAGAAAAAACGAATGCTCGACAAAAAGAAAAAAGTTGCCGAGGGAGCTTCAACTAACGTTGCTAAAGAACGTGAGCAAGAAGGTCTTCAACAGTTCAATGCTGTGGAATTCCGTAAACGAGAAATGGTTTTTCAACCTAAAAAGAAGAAGGGTTCATTGAATCGCGAATCTTTACGAACTCAAATTACGACACCAAAAGCCTCTAAACGAGTTGTTAAAATTAATGGTTCCATGAAACTCAGTGATTTGGCTTCAGAAATGGGAGTCAAAGCCGCTCAACTGACTAAAGCGTTAATGACAAATGGTGTGCAAGCCAACATGAATACAGTTTTGGATTTCGACACCATTGCCTTGGTTGTTCCAGAATTAGGTTGGGAAGCGCAAAATGTTTTTAAAACTGCTGAAAATGTTGTTACTGACACCGCCTTTGGAGATTTGGCTGCCGAAGCTGTTATTCGTCCGCCCGTGGTTACAATCATGGGACACGTCGATCATGGAAAAACTTCTCTCTTAGATACTATTCGTAAAACTGACGTTGCTTCGGGCGAAGCGGGTGGAATCACTCAGCACATCGCTGCTTACAATGTTCATTTAGAAGATGGTTCCAAAATTACTTTCCTCGATACTCCGGGCCATGAAGCTTTCACGGCTATGCGAGCACGTGGAGCCAATGTTACTGATATCGCAATTATCGTTGTTGCTGCTGACGATGGAGTTATGCCACAAACTGCTGAAGCTATTAATCATGCTAAAGCTGCGGGCGTACCTATCATCGTGGCTGTGAATAAAATTGATAAGCCAGGCGCGAACATCGAAAAAATTAAACAGCAAATGACTGAATTTGAATTAGTCCCTGAAGAGTGGGGAGGCACCACCATCTTTTGCCCAGTCTCTGCAATTAAGAAACAGGGGATTAAAGAATTGCTCGAGCAGATCAAGTTGGTTGCCGAGATTCAAGAGTTGAAAGCCAATCCATTGCGATCGGGTACAGGAATTGTTATCGAAGCGAAGATCGAAAAGGGGCGTGGAACTGTTGCTACAGTATTGATCAAAGATGGAACTGTTAAAGTTGGTCAGTACGTTGCTGCTGGCAGTATTAAAGGTCGCGTAAAATCTTTAACAAATGATCGCGGCGAAAGAATTCAAGAAGCTGGCCCCGGAGAGCCTATTGAAGTGTTGGGCCTCGATTCTACACCAATGGCAGGCGATCGCTTTGACGTTGTCAAAGATGAAGCGACGGCCTTAGAGGTGTCTCAGCTGCGCGCTAATTTGGAAAAACAAAAGAACACTGTCACCACGAAACTCTCACTGGAAGAAATGTTTGCTAAAGTGAATAAAGGTGACGTCAAAGAATTGCCAATTATCTTAAAAGCAGACGTGCAAGGTTCGGTTGAAGCCATCCAGGGAATGTTAGCTAAGGCTTCAACTCCGGAAGTGAAAACTAAAATCATTCATGCCGCTGTCGGTGGAGTGAATGAGTCTGACGTTCTCTTGGCCCAAACGGCCAGTGCAGTGATCATCGGTTTTAATGTGCGTCCTGATTCGGGTGCTGCAGCGAAATCGAAACAAATAGGCATTGAAATTAGAACTTACACCATCGTGTATGAACTTGTTGATGATATCAAAAAAGCGATGACGGGTCTATTGACTCCAGACATCGTCGAAAAAGTCATGGGCCGCGCCGAAGTCAGAAATACTTTCAATCTTCCCAAAGCAGGAACTATTGCGGGTTGCTTGGTCAGCGATGGAAAAATACAGCGTTCAAACATGTTGCGCTTAATTCGCGATGGAAAAATTGTTTACGAAGGAAAAGTTTCTTCGTTAAAGCGATTTAAAGATGATGCGAAAGAAGTCGCTCAAGGTTTTGAGTGCGGTATCGGTATCGAAAATTTCAATGATATTAAAGTTGGCGATGTGATTGAAGCTTTCTTGAAAGAAGAGCAAGCTCGCGAGTTAACGAAAGAAGCTCAAATATAAGGTGTGTTCATGAACAAGGGCGGCGACCATCGGCGAGTAGCCCGAGTCGAAAAAGAAATTCAAATGACCGTAGCTAAATATCTCATTTCGGGTTTTAGCCGAAAACTGCCGGGATTAGTTACGGTTGCGAACGTGAAAATGCCTGCTGATCTTCGTGTTGCAAAAGTTTATGTCAGTGTCTTGGGAAGTGAAGGCGACAAGGAAAAAGTTTTAGATATTTTAAACGAACGTGCCTTTGAAGTTCAGAAGTTCATCGGACAAGAACTGAAAATGAGATACTGCCCTAAAATCACTTTCTATAATGATTTTGCGACTGAACAAGTTCTAAAAGTTGAAAAAATTCTTCATGAGATTCAACGCGAGAAAAAATCCGAAACTGAAGAGTAAAATTTGAATTCAAGTTCAACAACCTACCACGGTCTTTTTTTAGTCAACAAAGATGCTGGAATGACCAGTCATGATGTGGTTTACCGTTTACGGAAGATATTAGGGATCTCTTCTATTGGCCACTCGGGCACATTGGATCCCATCGCTCAAGGTTTAATGGTCATGTTGGTTGGCGAGGCCACCAAATTAAGTCAGTACATACTTGAAGGAAATAAATCTTACCAGCTAGAAATGCAGTTGGGCGTACGTACGGACACCTTCGATATTACCGGTGAAAAGCTAGAAATTAAAAATGCCGATATCAGCACTTCCTCTTTGCAAAATCGCGCGCAAGAATTTTCTGGTGAAAAAGAATGGAGCGTTCCCATCCATTCAGCCATTAAGGTCAAAGGTAAAAAACTTTACGAATATGCCCGTCAGCAAGAAGAAATAGTTCCGCCAAAAAAAATAATGAAGTTTTGGGATGTCGAGTTTCTAAATCGCGAAGGGGACTTGGTGCAGTTTCACCTTCATTGCAGTAAGGGAAGTTATATCCGTTCGTGGATCCAAGAGTTTGGTTTAAGTTTAGGCTGTGGCGCAACCATGACAAAATTGGTGAGGACCTCGTCGGTGCCTTTCAATTTAAAACAGTCTTTGAGTTTGCATGAAATTGAAAATGAGATTAAAGAAAATCGTCAGCCCGCTTGCTTTGTTCCTTTGTCCCAAGCTTTACCCGAAACAAAAAAGATTCGAGTGAAAGGTTTAGATCACAAGCTTTTGAAAAATGGACAGATCAGCCACGATTTAAAATTGAAATTAATCCAAATCTGTGATCCCCAAATTGATCGTCTAATGCTTGTCACTTCCATGGCGACCGAGCCTTTGGCTTTAATTGGATTCGAGCCCAAAGTTGGGTTTTCGATACGCCGGGTGTTTCATTTTGAGTCGTCTAAAAATTAGTCTTTGGATAAACCTTAAGCAAAATAAAAAAAATTCAGTGAAGTTCAATAGGTGCTTAGACAAAGTACTTTACCACTTAATAATCTAAACACTTTGACCGAAGGACTCTTATCTTAGCCGTGTCTGCAACGGATTTGGCAGGCGTGCTTTTTGTAATAAGTGTTTGTGGGAGGGTGTATGAACCGTAAGTATGGTCTCAAAAAAAGACAATTTAATATTTTATTTTACACGGGTTTATTCGCCCTTGTGATGGTGGGCTTTAACAACTGTTCTCAGCCTGGTGCTCTGACTGTAATACCTGGTGAGAAGCTTGGATCAAGTTCGACGCCAACTGATCCCACGGACAATCCCCCTGGAGGCAATCCTCCAGGACAGAATCCTCCAACAAATCCAGAAAAGAAATATGTCTCGAAAAGCAAAATGGTGACCGTGAACTCTGCTGATAACAATAAAGTGGATTTACTTGTCGTCGTCGATAACTCGAGCTCCATGGGAACTGAACAGGCCAATATGGCCGCGCGATTTTCTACTCTCATTGATCAACTGCAAGGTCTTGATTGGCAGGTGGGCGTAATTACTACTGACGTCTCAAGTGATGCTAATCTCAAAGACGGTCGTTTAATTGCGATGGATACAGCGGGTAGCCAATTTATTATCAATTCGCAAATGGACATCAATCGGGCGAAAGAAGATTTCGCGCGTGTCATCCAGCGCAAGGAATCAGGTTCAGGAAATGAACAAGGCATTAAGGCAACGTATCGCGCTCTCGAGAGAGCTCTTAACAGTGCAAATGCGACTGTTGATAAGCCCAACCGTGACCTTATTCGTCCAGATGCAGCCTTTGCTGTTCTCGTCGTGACCGATGCTAATGAAACTCCTAAAACTGCAGACACTCGAAATAAGGGCGATAACCTTATTAATTTCGTTACCAATTCTTATGGTGGGAAAAAGAACTTTATCTTCAATTCAATCATTGTGAAATCTGGGGATTCAGCCTGTAAGGCGAAAGATGGCAATGAAAGTTATGGCGTCGCTTATGAGGACATTTCGCAAAAGACCGATGGAATTATAGGGACGGTTTGTGCCGTTGATTACGGAAGTCAGTTAAAGCTCATCGGGGACAAAGTGGTTGATCAGGTAAAATCGATTCAATTGGACTGTGCCCCTGTGGATAGCAATGGCGATGGTAAACTGGATGTTGGCGTATTCGAAGTAACTTCTACTGTCGGCGTAACTCCAGCTGTTTTAGGCCGTGAATTACAAGGTTATGTGATTCAGGGAAGGAACTTGGTCTTTTCAGACTATCTTCCTGAAGGATCCTTCCAAGCGAAGTACGTCTGCGAACAAAGCAACTGATCCTCCTGTAATTTTTCTTAAAAATTCTCTCTATTTAGCTCCTTTTTCTTGACCCTCGGACGCCCGAGGGTTAGTTGTACAGACCTGCACTGTGATTCGACAGCCATGACGATCGCGGGAGCAGAACCTGCCATTGAGCGCAGGCATCCAACAACACAATTAGAAAAAAGGAGACTTTAATGGCAGTCACCAAGCAACGAAAACAAGAACTATTAAAAACATTTCAACAAGCGGACTTAGATACTGGTTCTCCAGAAGTTCAAGTGGCTTTGTTAACAGAAAGAATCACTCAGCTTTCTGAGCATTTTAAAACTCATAAAAAAGATGAACATGGCCGTCGTGGTCTTGTGACCATCGTCAATCAACGAAGAAAATTATTGGATTATTTGGCTCGTAAAGATCAAGCCCGATATGCTTCATTGATTAAACAGCTTGAGATCCGTAAATAATCTACGGATTCCTCTAAGCTTCACCATCAAACGACATTCAGTGATCAAGGATATTGATCTTAAGGAGAATTCATGAAGACTACAGTGACTACATCCGTTGGCGGAAGACAAATCACCATCGAGTCTGGCCGCATGGCCAAACAAGCTGACGGTTCAACTCTTGTCACTTGCGGCAACAATATGATTTTGGTGACCGCTGTTTCAAACCGACAACCCACTGACAAAGATTTTTTTCCACTTCAAGTTGAGTACATTGAAAAGTTTTACGCCACTGGAAAAATTCCTGGTGGTTATTTTAAGCGTGAGGGGAAACCGACCAATGATGCTGTATTAACAGCACGTTTAATCGATCGTCCTTTACGTCCCACTTTCCCAGAAGGTTACCGCAATGAAACCCAAGTGGTTGCCAGCGTTCTCAGTGCTGATGGCGCCTTTCCCTTGGAAATCTTAGCTAGCCTTGGAGCTTCTGCAGCTCTTCATATTTCAGATATCCCCTTCAATGGTCCAACGGCAGCCGTGCAAGTTGGTCGTGTTGAAGGACAATTTATTGCGAATCCGACGCCTCAACAACTTGAAAAGTCTGACATGAATATCATCGTGGCGGGAACTCGCCAGGGACTTTTGATGGTTGAAGGTGAATGTCAGTTCATCACTGAAGCTGATGCTTTAGCTGCTTTAAAATTTGGACATCAAACTTTGATCCCGCTTTTAAATGCTCAAGATGAATTGCGTGAAAAAACGGGCTCAGCACAAAAACGCGCTTTTGAGCCTGCGCAAATCAATGCGGACTTCAAAACTCAGGTTGAAAATTTTGTTCGTCCACAAATCGAAGCTTCACTGAAAGTGAAAGAAAAACAAGAGAGATACGCCACTGTTGATCTTGCAAAAACAGAAGCGGTTAAAAAATTCATCGATACAATCACAGAAAAAGAATTACAAAACCAACGCAAAAAAGAATTGGCTACAATCATCGAGGACGTGAAGTACAAAACAACTCGAGAAATGATTTTAACTCAAGGTCGTCGTTTGGATGGTCGTGATTTAAAAACGGTTCGTCCTATTGCTAATGAAGTGGGAATATTGCCACGAGCTCACGGTTCAGGACTTTTCACTCGTGGAGAAACTCAGTGTTTAGGCACGGTGACTTTAGGTACCGGTGACGACGAGCAAATGGTTGATTCACTGTTAGGCGACATCAAACGTCGTTTCATGTTGCACTACAATTTCCCTCCATTTTCAGTCGGAGAAGTTGGTCGTTTTGGCGGTCAAGGCCGTCGTGAAATCGGTCACGGAAACTTGGCGGAACGCTCATTGAAACCTGTCATTCCTGATCATGTTAAATTTCCATACACTATTCGTATTGTGAGTGATGTTTTAGAGAGTAATGGATCAAGTTCAATGGGAACTGTTTGCGCAGGAACATTGGCGCTTTTAGATGCGGGTGTTGCGATCAAAGGAAATGTTGCTGGAATCGCGATGGGTCTGATTAAAGAAGGCGATCGCGTTGCCGTGTTAACAGATATTCTTGGTGATGAAGATCATTTGGGTGATATGGATTTTAAAGTTGCTGGAACAGCATCAGGAATCACGGCTCTCCAAATGGATATCAAAATTGATTCTGTCAGTTTTGCCGTTATGGAAACGGCATTGTCTCAAGCTCGTGACGGGCGTGTGCACATCTTAGCCGAGATGGAAAAAGTGATTAAAACTCCTCGAGGACAAATTTCTGAATTTGCTCCACGTATCGAGACGATCAAAATTAAGCCTGATAAAATTCGTGAAGTTATTGGTTCTGGCGGAAAAGTTATTCGCGGAATCACTGAAGCTACCGGCGTAAAAATTGAAATTGAAGATGATGGAACTATTCGCATCGCTTCGGCTGATCCAGAAGCGACGAAAAAAGCTATTGCGATGATCAATGACATTTGTGCTGAAGCGGAAGTTGGCAAGGCCTATAAAGGTCGCGTTGTTAAGATCGCCGAATTCGGCGCCTTCGTCGAGATTCTGCCAAACACTCAAGGTCTATTGCATATCTCTGAACTGGCTCACGAGCGGGTTCGTGCTGTCACTGATGTCATTAAAGAAGGTGATGTTGTTGATGTGAAAGTTCTTGAAGTTGATCGCGCGGGTCGCATTAAACTTTCGCGCAAAGCTTTACTGCAATAATTAATGGTTCAATTTAAAAAGACGGTTTTACCGAACGGCATTCGAGTGGTGAGTGAACTTCACCCCTCGTCCCGTGCCGTCTCATTGGGGATTTGGGTTCTTTCGGGGACCCGTGATGAAACCAATGATATGGCGGGGATTTCCCACTTCCTGGAACATTTAGTTTTCAAGGGCACAAAAAATCGAAGCGCTTACCAAATCGCAAGGTCTTTGGAAGCTTTGGGCGGAGATCTCAATGCCTTCACTTCAAGGGAAAATACTTGTTATCACTCTTTAGTTTTGCGAGATCACTGGCCCGTTGCCTTGGATGTTCTATCTGATCTTGTCAGTCACATGCGAATCGATCGAAAAAATTTTCAACTTGAAAAAGGAGTGATTCTTCAAGAGATCGCCATGAGCGAAGACAGTCATGAAGAAGTTATTTTCGATGTTTTTGCTGATCGTGTTTATGGAAAGCATCCCTTGGGTCGACCTATTTTAGGGCATATTAAATCTATTACGGAAATGACTCAGACCCAGGTTCAAAAATACTATCGTCAGCATTACACCGGTCGCAATATGATCATCAGTGCCGCTGGAAATATTGATCACCAAGACTTAGTCGAGATGGTGCATAAAAAATTGGGGCATAAAAAGAAATTAAAACTTCACCATCGCCGAAAAGCTCCGCGATGGAATAAAGTTCGCCACATTGTCGATAAAAGCACCGAGCAAAATCATATCCTGATTGGATTGCCGGCGGCGAGTTTTAACGATTCCTACCGTTTTGAAGCTTTGATTTTAAATTCATTGTTGGGCGGGGGAATGACCTCGCGACTTTATCAAAGCGTGCGAGAGCGCAAAGGTCTGGCTTACAGCATTTACAGTATGTTGAATACTTACGTTGATGTGGGGCAAATTAATATTTACGCCGCTGCAGATCCCGAGAAAACTCGTGAAGTGATTGAAATTATTTTTAATGAACTGAAAAAGCTGAAAAAGTCAGGCGTTCGTCGTTCTGATGTTGAACTTTTTAAGACTCAGGTGATTGGCAGCATCTTGTTGGGTTCTGATGATATCGAAAATCGCATGAATTCTTTAGGTGTTAATGAGATGATTTTCGGGAAATACAAATCTGTTGATACCATCGTCGAAGAAATTAAAAAAGTATCTGTGGACACTATCCATGAATATTTGCATGAGAAATTGAGATTAAACTCCATCTCTGGAGTGATTTTAGGCTCGGGCCTATCTTCACTGACAGACTGGTGGAAAGAAGTGGAGGTTTAGATGTTAAAAATTCCTTTGAAGGTGAAGCTGTTAGAAAACTTTCGTGGCGATTTGCCAAAGTACGAGACTGCAGGTGCAAGTGGCTTTGATATAAGAGCTCAGTTGACATCGCCTTTGGTTTTAAAGCCAGGTGAAAGAGCTATGGTTCCGACGGGGATGAGCTTTGAGATTCCCTTGGGATATGAGTTGCAGTGCCGACCTCGCAGTGGTTGGGCAGCGAAAAAAGGTCTTAGTGTTTTAAATACTCCGGGGACAATTGATGCTGATTATCGGGGTGAAGTGAAAGCCATTTTGATAAATTTGGGGAATGAGGCTGTCGAGATTCAAGATCAAGAGCGGATGGCTCAGCTGATTTTAGCTCCTGTTGTGCAAGCTGAATTTTCAGTCGTTAGCGATTTGTCGGTGAGTGACCGTGGAGCCGGGGGTTTTGGATCAACGGGAAGAATATAATGCCTGTGAAAAAGTTCATTTTTTTAATTGTAACTTTAATTTCCTGGAATGGATTGGCCCGGCCGAAGTCGGGTCTCAAAATTGAGAGCTTCGAAACTGGAAGCGTTTACCAACAGTTGGGCTTTGAAAAGGGCGATGTCGTCAAAAAAATAAACGGCAAGAATATCGATACGCCTGAAGCTCTTAAAGCTGGTTTAAAAGAAATCAAGAACGGTGACAAAATTGATGTCATTGTTGAGCGGAATGGAAAAGAGACAACACTCCATTATACAATAAAGTAATATTTGTTTAAAATTTCGAATGATCTTTTTACATTCGATCCATGCGACGTAGATCAATTTGATTCCACAGCCAAACTAAGAAAATAACTGAAAATAGTATCAGCACAAGTCGGATGGACTTCTTTTTTTCCAATTGGAAATTTTTAGTTAAACCAACGACCAACAGCAATCCGGTAAAAGCGAAGCCCAATAAAGTGAGCGGGGGCAAGTAGTGCGAGCCGATCTGGAAAATAAAAAAGGGCCAATTCGCGAAGATAATTAATGTTAGCAAACTCTGCATCGGTACGGTTCGGCGTTCGAAGACTTGGAAGTAGTAATAAAAGAAGGCGGTCAAAATCAGAATCATAACGATGGAAATAACCGGCAACAGAAAAATTCCAAACAAGACATTCAGATAATTTAAAGTCACTAAGCCGGCAAGTACGCCCGAGGCAATTGAAAGAATAAGGTGGACGAGAAAGAGGTGTTTGTAGCCCCAATGAGGTAAAGCTTTGATCTCTTGAATCGGATTCATAGCGAATCGAAGAAGATATCCAAAGGTTTCTTTAGTTTTAAATTTCAGATTTTCTTCGAAACGATCAATGCTCGACATAGTCCAAGTCGACCATGGCCTAGATTAAATTTCAAGAAGATCTTTTTCGGCAAGCTCGATAACCTTTGCGAGCAAAAAGGAAAACCGATATTCCGGCTGAAGTTGCAGGCACTGCGATCGGTCTGCGATGGCCAGCGCTGAATGAAATTGTTGTTGGTTCACAATCCAATGAGCTTGAATCAATGAAGGCTTTTTAGCAGTGGCGGAAACTTGGTAGCCATGCTCTTGCAGTAAGGCCAATTGAATGCAGTCTTTAAGATTCGGATTGACCCAGCAGATTGGGTATCGGGTCATTAAACAATTTACCTTGAGTCCGTAACGGCGAACCCAGAGTTTTGCGATGACTGAACCAAGACTCAAGCGAAGTTTTAACATGGATTTCTCAGTCAGAATGAAGCTATCGTTTGTAAGCTTAAATCCCACGAACCTTTGTCGGTGGAAGAAACCAAGGGAGAGCGAAACGAGGCCTCTGCCCCAATGGAAATAACTTCGTTCATGCTGGCCATCATTCCAAAGCTTCCCACTAAGGCGGGTGTGGTTGCATCGATATTTATATTCTTAGCGGTGTCTGAATAGTGCATGAAGCGCGTGCTTAAACCTGTCCCTAATCGGTATTTCCATTGAGTGTTCAATTCACTTTGATAACCAATTTTAAAATCAAGCTCGCGCAATCCTGTTTCTTGGGTCAGCTGTTTGTGGAATCCGTAATTTCTCCATGCGGCTTCCGAGTACCAGTGTGGAGAGAAAAGGTTGATCCCCAAGGAAAGTTGTAAACCGGTGTACTGATCAGAAATGCTATTTCCTTGCACAGAGGCTTGGGCGAAGGAAGTGACGTAACCTAAACCGACATGGATCGAGACATCGTCAAAAGGAGAAGCCGTTTCTTTTTTTAAATAAGTTTTTTTGTTAGAGATGCGGTTAAGCAAATCTTCGTAAGAAACCTCTTCGTACTCGGTCGGCTCTTCGGCAGAGCTTCCTAGACTTTGGAAGGGGAGAGCGGCAAGAATTAAAATAAGAACTGAAAATAAACGAGGTATTTGTTTCAACATACTTTTATTTTAAACGATTTTTTCAAAATAAGTAAAAACTCGTCTATCAGACTGGACTTCTTTTTTGGCATACTTAAGGGATGGGTTCACCTTTTGGTTCACGAAAAATCAATAACTACTGTGCATTTTGCCGATCTCCTCACTGGCACTATCGACATCGCAATTTGGGAGTGCTGCATATTGGAATTAGTCTTATTTCCTCCGTACTGATCAGTTTGTATGCATTTGGCGAATTAGACACTCGATTGACTTTATTTTTCGTCGTGGGTTTATTCATATCGGAAATTTTTACCCAAGTTCGTTGGCGTTTGGCTCTGGCTTGTCGGCAATGTGGCTTTGATCCTGTTATCTATAAAAAAAATCCTGCAGATGCCGTAAAAATCGTCAAAGCTCATTTAGATCGACGGCAGCATTCATCGATGGCTTTGCGTCCTCTCAAATTGCCTGTACTTAGCTCTCATAGGGCTCAAGCATTACAGAAAACCGAGAATCAACCCAGATTGTCGAAACAAATTTAAGTTGTCCCTGCTTCAGAGCAAAGATAGGCTTTGAAAAACAATGAAAACATTGATTGTTATTCCAACTTATAACGAACGTGAAAATATTCCTGTCATGATTGATGCTTTGCTAAAGCTCAATCAAGATCTGCACATTTTAGTTGTGGATGATAATTCTCCTGATGGAACCGGAAATTTGGTTCGTGAAGTTTCTTTGAAACAACCGCAGGTTCATTTGCTTTCTCGCCCAGGGAAGCAGGGTTTAGGCAAGGCTTACGTGGCTGGCTTGGGCTGGGGACTGCAAAACGGTTATGAATTTTTGTTTGAAATGGATGCGGATTTTTCTCACCGCCCTGAGGATTTGTTAAAATTGTTAGAGCATCGAGGTCGAACTGATTTTGTTGTGGGCTCTCGTTACGTTCCCGGTGGACAAACAAAAAATTGGGGATTGTTGCGGAAAATTATTTCTCGAGGCGGCAGCCTTTATTCACAAATTATTTTGGGTTATCCCATTCAGGATTGGACCGGAGGATTTAATGGCTGGTCGCGCCCTGTTCTTGAAAGAATTAAACTCGACACCGTGAAGTCGAATGGGTACAGTTTTCAAATAGAGCTGAAATACCGGGCTTTAAAAAATGGCTTTAAAGGAATTGAAGTGCCCATCTTGTTCGAGGATCGTCGTGTTGGCCAAAGCAAAATGTCATTCAAAATTGTCATTGAAGCTTTTTTCCGAGTTTGGAAAATTCGTTTCCAATAATTCGATTCGTTTTCTTCTTGCTCTTATCTTTTTTCTTCCGTTAGGCGCTTTTGCTGCTGATGGTGTCATTAAACTTTTTGTGCTGATGCCAGGGGCTTTGATTTACAAGGATGCCGATTTTGATGCTTCCATCATCGCAAAGCTAAAGCGGGGTGATGTGATTGATGCTTCCCCCAAAAAGAAGGGTTACTTTTACCGCGTGCGGGTCAAGCCCGGCGTGATCGGATATATTTCAGATGTCGACGTGAAACTCACATCGGCCAAAAGAATAAAAGATGAAAAAAAATCGGCGCAAAAAAAATCAGCAGCTAAAAAGGACCCATCTGCAGAGGCTGAGCCTCCTCGAAAGCCTTTCTTAAATCGCCGCTATCGAGGTTTTGTTCTCGAGATGATGAGTTATACGGAGAACACCATGGGAAGTACGCGTACGGCGCAGGTTCCCTTCTATGGAATTAAATGGACTGGTAACGACACTGTGTTTAGCGGAGAGATTTATACAGACGCGAGCATTATGGTCGCGCTAACGGCGCCCAAATACTATCAAGATGCGACGGGAAATCCAGCTTCAGGTTGGATTGTAAATATGAATTTCTTATTTTTAAATGCTCAAATGCAAGGTCGCAGTCATATGACCTACTTTGGGTTTGGTCCGATGTTTAAGTATTCCCATATCAATGCGAGCTTAACAAATTCAACGACGGGTAAAGTGAGCGATTATTCTTTGGATGATATGAGCGCCGGAGTTGTTTTTGGTTTGGGGATAGGCTTTGATTTGGGGCGATACGCACTGCGTTCAGACGTGAAATACTATCTGGAGGCCAAGCAATACGCCAGTTTTGGATTAAGTCTGCAAATGGACTTTTGACAAAGTCCTCTTCCACTTCTAAAAATTCTCAATGTCGATAGAAATACTCCCTCTTGAAGTGCAGAATCAGATTGCCGCCGGTGAAGTCGTTGAGCGGCCTGCTCATATGATCAAGGAACTGATTGAAAACAGTTTCGATGCCGGAGCCACGAAAATTGAAGTCAGTTATTCAGAAGGTGGGCGCAGGGTCACTATCTCAGACAACGGCGGAGGAATTTCTCCCGAGGACTTGCCGAAATCTATCCTAAGATACGCCACCAGCAAAATCACATCGACCAGCGATTTGTGGAATTTGCGCAGTTATGGTTTTCGTGGTGAAGCTTTAGCTAGCATTGCGGCAGTTTCAAAATTGAAAATTCGTTCTCGTCACAAAGCTCAGTCACAAAGTTTCCAAATGAATTTCGAATTTGGAAGGCCTTCAGATCTTGAGCCAACACAATCAGATTTTGGGACACTACTAGGAATCGAGAGCTTATTTGAAAATGTTCCGGCCCGGCTGAAGTTTTTGAAAAGCGAAGCGGCTGAACACGCGCAAATTAAAAATGCACTGAAAGCTTTAGCTCTATCCCGACCCGATGTCGAATTTCGTGTTTTAGAAAATAAAGAACTTCTATTCTATTGGCCCGCCTGCGAGTCGCGCAAAGATCGAGTTCAACAAATTTTAAATTTGAAAGTTCTTTTCGAAGGTTTTGCAGAACGAGAAGGTGTGAAAGCCTATGCGGTCATGGCTTCGCCCGATGAAGTGCAGAAGACTTCAAAAAACATTTGGTTGTTTGCCCAAAACCGCTGGATTCAGGATCGTTCCCTTCAGGCAGCGGTGATGGAAGCTTACCGAAATCTTTTAATGCACGGGGAGTTTCCGCAAGCGGCGGTGTGGGTTGAAACGGATCCTCAAGAAATTGATGTCAATATTCATCCCACAAAATCACAGGTGAAATTCCGCGATGCCTCGGCGGCTTTTCGGGCTGTTCAGGCTTCAATTCGCAGCACCTTAGAGCAAGCTCCCTGGATTGTTACTGCGGCCATGTCTCCGGGGTCAACTTCAGATTCGGTGCTCAACAGTTTAATCCAAAATTCAGTATCAGTTTTAGAGCCGCAATCCCAAGCTTTTGATTTTTCGACACCGACCCAATATTCGCAAAAAAGTTGGATTCGTCCTGTTGTTCTGAATGAAAATAAACAAAAATATGTTTACAAAGAGGAAAATAAAAGGGCAGGCGGGTACTGGTCGAATATGCAGGTTATTGGCCAAGTTCATTTGACTTACATTGTGGCTCAGAACGCCGACAAAATGATTTTGATTGACCAACATGCCGCCCACGAGCGAGTTGTCTTCGAAAAACTAATGTCAGCTTGGACATCGGGAAAAATTGATGTGCAGGAATTTTTATTCCCGCTGACCATCAATTTATCAGGTGAGCGTGTAGAAGCTTTAATGAACCACGAAAAAGAATTGCGAAAAATGGGGGTCAGTCTTGAGCTCGTCGGGCCCAGCATTGTGGGTTTGAAGTCAGCTCCGGCTTTACTAAAAGATTCGGCACTGACATCGACTTTAGAAAAGCTCAGTCACGAATTGGTCGAGCTTGGCGGTTCCTATAATTTTGAAAATAAGATCGCTGATCTTTGTGCCAGCATGGCCTGCCATTCAGTTGTTCGTGCCGGCCAAGCTTTAAGCAACGAGCAAATGACTTCCCTTTTGCAAAGCATGGATGAGTATCCTCTATCCAGTTATTGTCCTCATGGCCGACCCGTGAGTTTAGATTTTAATTTCATTCAATTGGAAAAAGATTTTGGCCGACGATCCTGAAAACCACAGTGCTCAAAAGAAATGGGAAGCTGAAAGGCGAGTGGTCTTTGTTGTTGGCGCCACTGCCACCGGGAAATCTTCCTGGGCTTTGCAAATGGCCAAGCGCCATCAAGGTGTTATATTTAATTGCGACAGCATTCAAATTTATAAAGGTTTAGATGTGGGTTCAGCGAAACCCTCGCGACAAGATTACAATGAAGTTCCCCATTTTCTTTTTGATTTGGCAGCTCCACCGCAAACTTTGACAACAGGGGATTATCGTCGTGCTTTTGATCTCGCGTTGGAAAAAATTCCGGCAGAGCAGGTGGTCTTTTTGGTGGGGGGATCAGGATTTTATTTTCAGGCTGTGGAAAAAGGTCTTTTTCCCGTCGGCAAAGCTTCACCGGAACTTCGTGAAGAACTTGAAAGTGAATTGAAGCTTCCACAGGGTGCGGAAAAATTATTTAAAGAGCTTCAAGAAAAAGATCCAGAATCTGCACTGAAAATTTCAATCAATGATCATTATCGTTTGGTCAGAGCTTTAGAAATTATTCGTGCGGAAAACACAACTTTGACAGAAATAAAAAGATCTTTTTCAGAGCAGGCGACAAAGCCTGATTATCGCATTTTAAAAATTGGTTTAGGCTGTTCTCGCGAAGAGCTTTGGAAACGAATCCATATTCGTGCTGAAGAGATGGTCAAATCCGGTTTGCGCCAAGAGGTTCAAGGTCTTTTAGACCAAGGACTGGGGGAATGGGCGCCTCTTTCCAGTGTGGGTTATATGCAGGCTCGTGCATCCATTCGTGAAGCTCACTCTGACGCATGGTTGATTGAGTCCATCACGGTGGCGACCCGCCAGCTTTCGAAAAAGCAAAAAACTTGGTTTAAGCGAGACAAAGAAATTTTTTGGATTGAAGATGAGGCCTCGCGATTGCGGGCGGAAGAAGCACTCGCTCAATTTTTGAGATAGGCTCAGGGTTAACTTGACGGAATATACAGAGGGAATGAAACTGGTACACACATGAAAAGTATGACAGGATTCGGTAATCAAAAATTACATAAAAAAGATTTTGCTTTAGAGGTCAGTTTGCGCTCGGTGAACGGCCGCTTTCTTGAACTCCGTTTTCATTTGCCCAAAGAGTATTTGGCCATCGAAAGTGAACTTAAGAAAATGATTGGGCAAAGATTTAAACGGGGAACAATCGACGTTTTTATTTCCCGACGATTAAAAAGTCAGAATCATCAGGCTGAAATTGAAGTTAATCGAACATTAGCTCATGAAATTTATGGAGCCTATCGGAAGATTTCCCAAGAGCTAAAAATTCCCTTACAAAATCCTTGGCAAGTTTTGATGAGTTACCCCGAGTTAGTGAAAGTTCAGGAAAAAAGTGAGGTTTCTGAACCTGAAAAAAAATCTGCTTTTGAAGTCTTTACGGCAGCTCTTAAATCCTGTGAAAAAGAAAGAATTCGTGAGGGCGAAGCGATAAAAAAGCATTTGTTATTGCTGGTGTCTTCTTTAGAAAAAGAAGTGCAAAAGATTCTCGCGTTACGCAACGAGGCGAATCAGCAGTTGCAAGACCGGTACGAAGCAAAAATTAAATCTCGTCTGAAAACTTCCGACATTGATTACCAAAGACTGAGCCAAGAAATTGTAATTCAGCTAGAAAAAGGCGATATTAACGAAGAAATTCAGCGTCTGGGCGAACATGTGGACAATTTTAGAAGCCTCGTGAAAAATCCTCACTCGGAAGGAAAGAAGTTGGACTTTTACACTCAAGAACTGCTGCGTGAAGTGAACACCATTGGTTCAAAGTCGCAGATTTCCGATATCACTCAGTCAGTCATTGAAGCCAAAACGCTGATCGAAAAATTAAGAGAACAGGTTCAAAACGTCGAATGAGAACGCGTTTAATTGTGGTCGCAGCTCCTAGCGGGGCGGGCAAAAGCAGCTTTGTGGAACGAATATGTCGCGAGGATTCTCGTCTGGTCGATACTGTGACTTACACCACAAGAGCGCCTCGATCCGGCGAAAGCGAAGGCCATCCTTATCACTTTGTCGGTCATGACGAGTTCGAGAAAAAAATTCGCGATGGTTTTTTTGTCGAGTGGGCTCAGGTTCATACGAACCTTTATGGCACTCCGTTAAATCAACTGGAAGGCGCATGGAGTGAAGGGAAGTGTGTGATCATGGACGTCGATGTCCAAGGCTACCGCACTTTTAAGAGCAAATTCCCCGACACTAAGGGCGTATTTATACTGCCGCCCTCTATTGACGAGCTGCGTCGTCGAATTTTAAAGAGGGATGCTAAGACCCCGGCAGATATTGAAATTCGTATGGTCAATGCGGAACGGGAAATGCTTCAGTCCAAAGACTTTGATGTGCAGATTGTGAATGATAACTTCGAGGAATCCTTTCAGAAATTTAAGAAAGTCCTTGATGAATGGCTAGGCTCAGGTTAGTTTTCTGAGCTTTTGGAGGAGTTCTATGGCTCGCGTTACCGTCGAAGATTGCTTAGAAAAAGTTCCAAACCGATTTGCATTGGTTTTAATGGTAACCAAACGGGCTAAACAATTGCTTAAAGGTGCAGAAGCGACAGTGGCTTACAAAACCAATAAGTACATCGTTACTTCTCTTCGTGAAGTTGCTGCCGGCAACGTTGGCTATGAAAATCACATTGATATCGCTTACGCCACTGATGAAATCGAAAAAGATTTGAATAAGTAAACAGATCTTTGTCGAGTCCTGAGTCGAGCCTGCTCTAAAGAAAATTTAACAGTCTTTCTTATTTCCTAGAGTTTTCAAGCAGAAAACCGATAGGATTTTGATATGCCAGATCTCTCACCGACTGAGTTATCCTCATCACAACGTCCAGTAAAGACACTGGAAGATCTTTTTGAGCGCATCCGCGCTTATTATCCTCAGGCTGATCTCAGTATTATTCAAAAGGCCTATGAGTTTTCGGAAAATGCTCACGAGGGACAAATTCGTCGCAGTGGGGAACCCTACATTTCTCACCCCTTGAGCGTTGCCGCGATTCTAGCGGATTATCGTTTGGATTTGGATTCGATTGCTACGGGTTTACTTCACGATACCGTCGAGGACACTCACGCCACTTTGGAAGACATCAAGCGAGAGTTCGGTCCTACCATCGCCAATCTCGTTGATGGTGTAACGAAAATTTCACAAATCAAATTTAAAAATAGCATTGAAAAACAAGGCGAGAACATTCGCAAGATGATCGTCGCCATGGGAAAAGATGTGCGCGTTGTTCTGGTGAAGCTTGCGGATCGCTTGCACAACATGCGCACTTTGCAATTCATGCAATTCGAAAAACAATCTCGAATCGCCATGGAAACTTTGGAAATCTACGCTCCACTAGCAGGTCGTATTGGTATCAACTCCTTGAAGACGGAATTAGAAGATTTGTGTTTTCGCTATTACCGTCCTGATATGTATTACCAGCTCATGCAAAAAATCAAAAAGACAGAAGCGGAAACCAATCGCTACATCGATGACGTTAAACAAACTGTCGCAAAGTCTTTAGAAAAAACAGGAATTAAATTTGAAATTTACGGCCGTTCGAAACATCTTTGGTCGATCTACCGAAAAATGCAGGCGCGAAATATTGATTACGAACAAGTGTTCGATGTTCTTGCCTTTCGTGTGATCGTCAACTCGGTCAGCGAGTGTTACGAAGTTTTAGGTCATATCCATTCGCTGTGGAAACCTATCCCTGGAAGATTTAAAGATTTCATCGCGATGCCAAAGGCAAATAACTACCAATCGCTTCACACCACTTTGATTGGACCCGGCGGAGATCGCATTGAAATTCAAATTCGCACCAGAGAAATGAATCTGATCGCCGAGCGCGGGATCGCGGCCCACTGGCGCTATAAAGAGCGGGGCGAGATCACCGAAGAGACTTCACAGCAGGCGAACTGGCTGAGAGATCTTGTGACCTGGCATCAGACTGTGCGCAATCCCGAAGAATTTTTGGACACGGTAAAAACGGAAATGATGGAGTCCGAGATTTATGTCTTTACTCCCAACGGGGATGTTAAAGAATTTCCTGAAGGTTCAACTCCGGTGGACTTTGCTTATTCGGTTCACACGGATTTAGGTAATAAATGTGTTGGTGCGCGCATCAATGGTAAAATTGTTCCCCTGAAGTATGTTTTGCAAAACGGGGACACGGTTGAAATTATCACTTCAAAAACTCAAGAGCCATCGAAAGACTGGCTGAAGTTTGTTAAGACCAATAAGGCAAAATCAAAGATTCGCTTGTTTGTTAAAGAAGAGCAACGCCGTCGTTCTTTGATTCTTGGAAAAGATTTAGTTGAAAAAGAATTTCGTAAATTTGGCGCCGCTGCCGTTCGTTATTTGAAGGGCGAAGCCTTCGAGACTTACTTGAAAGATGAAGGCTTGGGTTCCATCGATGAAATGTACATCAAAATTGGTTACGGGAAACTTGAACCAAAAAATTTGATCGAACGCTTGTTACCAAAAAATAGCGAAAAAGTTGAACCGAAAACAGATGACGTGAGCTTCATGGAAAAAGTCATGAAGAACGCGACCCAAAAAACCAGGAAGAGTCATTCCTTGGTTGCCGTCGACGGAATGAGCGACGTTCTGATCCACTTTGCAAAATGTTGTAATCCTATTCCTGGCGATAGCATTGTTGGATTTATTTCGCGAGGCCGGGGAGTCAGCATCCATCGTTCTGACTGTTCAAAAGCTTTCGAGCTGGATCAAATGCGCAAAGTGGATGTCGGTTGGAACAGTGGCAATACCGCTGCAGGGCAAGAGCGCATCGTGCGATTGAAGATTGTTTCCCACGACGTACCAGGTTTGTTGAAGTCCATGAGTGAAACTTTCGCTGTGCAGGGGATTAATATTCAATCAGCCAATATTCGAACGACTAAAGATAAGAAGGCGGTCTGTCATTTTGAAATTTCGGTGAAGGATTCGTCGCAATTGAATCAGGCTATTTTTGAGTTGCAGAAGATCAAAGGGATTCTTGGCGTCAGTCGGGAAATGCATTAGTTCGAAAAAAAAGCTCAGTGCTGGATTAATGCATTTAAAGGTGCCCAAATATGTCATATCGTCTAAACAAACCAATGGACCAGATCTTTCAGTTGCAACGATATGGCGGGTTTTAAAGCGGCATAATGCTAAAAGTATTAAGAAATACCGACGGCACAAAGATTTTAAAAGATACAATCGCCCAGTACCTGGGGACCGGGTGCAAATCGATGTAACTAAGGTTACTCGTGGGTATGACCTGAAACATACTCATCAACTGCAGCTTTTTTTCCTCATCTGAAAAATAAACTCTTTTCTTTCTCATTCTCTGGACTCCTTTTTCTTT
>JAKFYD010000027.1 GCA_021731025.1 Pseudobdellovibrionaceae bacterium
AAGCTTTTTGACTGAATCAATTTTTCGCATGAGTTCGGACCATCTCGCTCGAAAATACTCTCGGAGACAAGTCCGCATCCAGCACCAATACGTAGATCTTCTCCCTGCCACTCAAGTCGACGTAGCCCAACAAGCACTACGCTTTGGTCGTGGGGCAGTTGAAAAGCCAAGGGGGCACCAAAAGATCCGCGAATATCCTGACCTGGTAAGTCTTTCAACCACTGTAAGCCTGCGGTACGTGGGAAAACACCCAGTGCCGCGGTTGGATGAATTTTTTTAATCAGCTCAAAATCATTTTTGAATTCTGAATTTAAAATCTTCCCCTTCATCGGTGTCAGCAAATGGCGCAAATGGGGTAATTCCAATATTCGCGTGGGCTCTCTTGCCACCTCGGCTACGTCCTTCAACTGAATCATTAAATCTTGAATCACAAAATCATGCTCTTTGCGTTCTTTTGGATCCTGCAAAAATTCCTGAGAGTTTGAAAAATCTTGAGGCTGTGTTCCCGCCAGAGCCATGGTCGTCAGGCTCACCCCCTGTCTTTGAAATAAAATTTCGGGCGTGGCTCCGATGAATCCTTCATGGCCCTGCCAAAACCCATAGGGAATTAAACTTTCTGGAGTATCGAGCAAACGCGACAGAAAATGCATTTTGTGTGACGGGTTTATTAGACCTTTGCCCTTTAGAAAGGTGACCGGTACCGCCTTGTTGATTTTTTTCGCAGCTATTTTTTCTTGAATGATCTGAAAACATGAGCTGAATTCGCGGCTGGACGCTGGCTCCCAAGAAAATAAGGGGAGCTCTGCAGTCGCAGAAGCTTTATAAGTCTGAATTTCACTACGGAACTTATCGGGTGAAAATGGGCCTAAAGCAAAATCACTTGCAAAGTGCCCCCGGTTTAAGTCAAAGAAATCCGGCTTAAGTATGTAATATTTTTCATCTTTTTTTAGAGTGTCGGGCTCGAAAAGCGTGGGGTATATCCACCATTGATTTCGATAGCGAAAAAAAGCGCCTGAATTCAAAATCTTTGCCCACAAGTCGATGCTTATGCTAGGCTTCGTGTTCACTAAAACACCTTCTGTAAAGGTAAGAATACTAAGGCTTATGAAGACCTCGAGCAAGAAAACAAGAGCCTCAACCCAAATCGTCAACGTCAACGGTGTTGAAATTGGCGGTGATAAATTTACCGTCATTGCCGGGCCTTGCTCTATCGAAGGACCTGAACAATTCCAAACCACCGCTGAAGGCGTTAAATCCAGTGGCGCTGTCTTGTTGCGCGGGGGAATTTGGAAATTGCGAACTTCTGCCACAACATTTCAAGGTTTAGGTTCAGATTCATTCAGCTTTATTCGTGAGGTTTGTAAAAAAACCGGATTGGGTTTAGTTTCTGAAGTTACTGATGCCCGCCAGATCGAAGAGTTGCACGACGTGGTTCACATGTATCAAGTGGGCTCGCGCAACATGCACAACTACGCTCTGTTGAAAGAGCTTGGCAAAACCAACAAACCTATTTTGTTAAAGCGTGGCTTTGCGGCTCTCATTGATGAATGGATTAAAGCCGCTGAATACATCACGAACGGTGGTAATAACCAGGTTATCTTGTGTGAGCGAGGCATTCGCACCTTTGAAACAGCGACACGCAACACTTTAGATCTGAATGCTGTGGCTTACGCTAAAAGAATGACTTCACTTCCTGTCATCGTTGACCCTTCGCACGCCGTTGGAATCAGTGAACTTGTTCCCGATCTCGCTCTAGCCGCTGCTGCTGCGGGCGCTGATGGAATTATTGTCGAAGTTCATCCTAATCCCGCTGAAGCACTCTCGGATGGTCAGCAAGCTTTAACCTTGCAAGAATTTTCCCTGTTGATGAAAAAATTAGATCGAGTTCTGAATGCACTTGATCGCGGTTTGCAACGTCCTCCAGAAATGAGTTTATAATTCATGTCAACGACACGAAATTCACCAGAGCCAGAAAAAATTCGTCACATGTTTAGCCAAGTAGCAACAAACTACGATAAAGCAAATTCCATTCTTTCTTTAGGTATTCATCACCTTTGGAGAAAAAAACTTGTTGAGCTCAGCAAAGCCAAAGAAGGCGACCATGTTTTAGACTGCGCTACCGGCACTGGCGACTTAGCGATCGAGTTTAAAAAAGCGGTTGGCTTTAAAGGCGAAGTGATCGGCACTGACTTTTGTATTGAGATGTTAGCTTCGGCTCCTAAGAAAGCGGCCTCTAAAAAATTAGAAATTCGTTTTGAAGTCGCAGATGTGACTCAACTGCCTTACCCCGACGATCGTTTTAATATTGCTAGCATTTCTTTTGGAATAAGAAATGTTAACAATCCCGTAAAAGCTCTGCAGGAAATGGCTCGCGTAGTGAAACCAGGTGGCTCCATTTTAATTCTTGAGTTTGGCCAAATCGACATTCCTGCCCTTCGCAGTTTGTATCACATCTATTCGGAGAAAGTTTTGCCCTGGCTGGGTGGCTTAATCACTGGACAAAAGAAAGCTTACGAATATTTGCAAAAGTCTTCAGCCAGTTTTCCTTGTAAAGAAGATTTTATCGAACTGATGAAGCAAGCCGGTTCTTTTGACCAGATGGATTTCACGCCTGTTAGTGGCGGAATCGCCTATATCTACAAAGGTCGTGTGAAGTAAGTCTTTATTACCTATCTGCTTTTTGTTGGATTAAACTCGTTAATATCAACAAAGAGAGTCACCGTGAAAAACTTTTTAAGAAATCAGCTTCTTGTTTTGATTTGCACCTCATTGTCATTACCAGCATTTTCTCAAACAGCAGCAACTCCTGCAGCACCTGCGGCTCAACCAGTTCCGGTTCAGAAAGTAAAAGAAAATCACACTGAGTCTTCAAAGCCGGAAGCAAAAACCGAAAGCCCCAAGGCTCCTGATCGCGATCGCCTAAAAAATTCGGAAAGTCATTTGTTCTCTTCCTTGGACTATCCTGAATTGCAGGTGGTTCCTCGAGCCAGTGATCGCTTAGCTATGGAATCTCCTCTGGAAAAAGATTTAGGACTATCTATGTTTTGGCCTTTTCAATTGTCGGCTTTGATGACTGTAGGAACTGGATTCATGATGAAAGGCCGCTTGAAAGAAGATGCAACCGAACAAGAACGCAAGGACGCTGATTTCGCAGCCAATGCCGCCGTTGGAATTGGCGCCGCATGGATAGGTCTGACTTATTATCTTTTGTCGACAGAGCCTTACGGCAGTGAACTCAGTAAAATTAAAAAATATAAAGGCAATGACAAGCGCACTGACTTGCTTCGAGAGCGCATTGCCGAAGAAGCTTTACAAAAACCCGCGGAATTAATTCGCACTTTGACATGGATTTCCTTTGCCACCAACTTTGGAGCGACAGTTAATTTGATTGATCGGTCCACGAAAGACAATAATCTTTATCCCGCTCTTGGAGCGGTGGCCGCTTTTCTTCCTCTTATCTTTAAAAATCGCTACATTGAAAATTACGAAAAGCATCTCGAGTACAAAAGAAAAATTTACTCTCCCATCGTATCAACAACTTTTTATCCTGATAAATTTACGGGAGCGCTTACTCCTGGTCTGCTCATGACATGGAATTTTTGATGTTAGCGCGTGCGACTTTTCTACTTTTATTTTTTCATGCTGCCATTGGATATTCGGTTCCTGACAATTCGCTTTATGAACCGAAAATTAAAAAGATTGAGCTCGTCATCAAAGACAATAAAACTTATAAAACTTGTGACAGTGCTCTGGAGTTCCAAAAGGCTGTGGATTTCTTGCTTAAAAAAAGCGATTTGGGTTTAAGCGAATCACAAAGTATGGAAAAAGCGGTGAGAATCTCGAAGGGCTGTAACGGAGCTGCCGACCGTTTTTCATCCCTGTTTTTACTTCTTAAAAAGTCAGGCGTCGACCTTGGGAAAAGCTTCGATCTCGCTTTGGAATTTTCGCAATTGGATGACGCTAAAGCAAAAAGCTTCCGTGAAATTTTTCAAAAATCCTTTCTCGAAAATTATCTCGATTTGGATTTCATGTCGTCTTTTCGCTTGAGTCTTGAACTTTCAAAAGACTACACCGGTGACCCGGATCTCTTGCTCAAAGATTTCCTTTCATTTGTTAAATTTTGCACGGGTGAAAAGGAAATGGCTCTCAGCTTTCAAGCTTGCAGGGAATTGGTGGTCAAGATGACCAAGCACACGTCTATGTACAAAGACGGCGTCTTCCCTTCCTTTGAAAAACTTTATAAATACACACGACAGAATAAATATTTTGGCCTTAGCATTCAGGAAACTCTAAGTATCGTGGGCCAAGTTTTGAGCTACGGACCCAAGGCTCCCGAAAATTTTCAAAATTCCATTGAGTATGCTTTAACAAAAGGCCCGATCAAATTTTCGGACTCTATGGCTATAAACTTAGCCTTAACTTTAGTTAAACACAGTCTGCGTGAGGAAATTTCGACTCCTTTTGAAGCGATAAAAAAATGAAGTCTTTGTTTTTTTTAATTGCGATCATTATTAAATTGAACATGGCCTATGCCCTAGAAACAAGAAGCTCCGTGGAATTCCAATGGGAGCAAGATTCAAAAGCCGCTGAATACCAGGTGCAAATTTTAAGTCAAAACGGCGAAGTTCTGAAAGAAATGAAATCTTCTGATTATAATTTTCGCATCAAAATGCCCGTTAACAAATATAAAATTCGTGGACGCATTAAAACAAAGTTGGGCAATCTCAGTCCTTGGTCAGAAGAAACCGAATTGATTATTCCTCCGAATAAAATCAAACTGTCGGCCGCTGAAAGCAAAGGAAGAACTTTAACCGCAGATCCAAAGACATACGTGGCCAAGGTGAATCTCCACTGGACACCTTCTCCCCAAGCCAGAAAATATATTTTTAAGCTCAAAGATTCTTCAGGAAAAATAATCAAAGAGCAGGAAGTGAACTCGCCCAATGTAGATCTTCAATTGAATCCAGGAAGCTATAAATACTCGGTGACCGCAATTGCTCCTAACGGAATCGCTTCTGAAGAAGTTGAAACTGAAAATATTCTTGAGATTAGAGCAACGACTTTAGTAAAACCAAAGTTTAAAAAGGAACAAACTCCCCAAGGGCTCCCCGAATTCACTTTCGAAAAAATCGAAACCGTAAGCATCCAAGGAGAACTTCACTACGCAGCCTTCCTCAGCAACTCCGAAACCCTCCTCGAAAAATACGAAAAGTTCAAAGAAATCAAATGGTCCCCATCACCCAACCTAAAACCAGGCAACTACAAAATCTACTTCTGGGCCTCAGCCAAAGGCGCAAAAAACTCCGAAAAAGTAATAGAAACCTTCGAAGTAAAACCAAAAGAACCAGATCTCCAATAATCCCAAATCTCCAAGAAAATAAAAAATCAGATCTCCGCAACTAGACTGAGGCTTCCCAATAAGCCCGCGGCCGAGGCGCGCAGAAGGAAGGCGCGGAGGCGTACGAAAGTACGCCGCACAAGCCGCCCGACGAAGCAACGAAAGCCCCGGGCTTATTGGGAAGCCTCAGCGGTCTTTGCGTTGCCATAGGATATGATCGGCAATCACTAACCACACCATGCTCTCCAAAACCGGAATCGCTCGAGGCACAATGCATGGATCATGACGGCCTTTTTTAGCCACATCTTTTATAGAACTCGTTGGCTTAAAGTAAGTTCGCAAAGAAATATTTTCTCCCGTGGAAATTCCCCCACGAATTCCCCCGTACAAAGGGGACTCCATTTGCTCATGGAAATCCGTACCCACTTGCGAACTTGAATTCGCTCCCGAGCCAATTTCCACTCCTGCAGTGGCTCCGACTGACATAATGGCCGCTGCTAAGTCAGCTTTTAATTTATGGAACACGGGTTGTCCTAAATTGGGTGGTGGCGACTGAACTAATATTTCAGCCGTGCCCCCATAGCTTTCTCCCTTTTGAATAGCTTCGGTTAAAAGGGCTTCGACTTTGTTCGAAAGCGATGATGGAAAACGCAAAGGCGATTCATCAATTCGTTTTTGATTAATCAAGGATTTTTCTTCCGGATTTATTTCATAGGGGCCGATTTGCTGAGACCAACCTAGAACTTGAGTTTGCGGAGAATATTTTTTCACCAGCATCTGCGCGACGGAACCGGCCATCACTCGAGCCACGGTTTCTCTTCCCGAGGCTCGACCTCCCCCGCGGGGATCGACGTGACCAAATTTCCTTTTCCAAACATCATCGGCGTGACCGATACGGGGTGAAATTTCGACATCTTTATAATCCTGCGAGCGAGCATCTTGGTTTCTAACCATCATTGCGATCGGAGTCCCCAAAGTCATTCCTTGATAAACGCCACTTAGAATTTCGACTTCGTCTTTTTCGTTTCTCTGGGAAACGCTGGCATGAACACCAGGCCGACGTCGCCGTAAATTTCCTGCAAGCAAATCACTATCAAAAGAAATTCCGGCGGGACAAGAGTCAATGACCACACCCAAAGCAGGACCGTGGCTTTCACCGAAGGTAGTGACTTTAAAAACTTCACCAAAAGTATTTGCGCTCATAGATAATCACTCCAAATTTTTTGCTGAGCCTTGGCCTGCACTTCAAACATCAACAATCCAGAAAAATACTTTGCATCATATCTTTCAGCAAGCTCCAAACCCATCGAATCCGCTGTGTAGTTCAAATCAAATATCAGTTGAGGTTGCCACGGCGTCGGTGGCCACACCACATCTTGAGTTCGGGGAGAACCCCATATGATCACTCGAGGGGCGGGCCTACCAAGAGATTTTTCCTGTAATCCTTGTCTGGCTTTGACCGCTTCAACTTCAGGGCGCACAGATTTAATCATATTTAAAATTCCCCCACCACCCCACAATAGAATGTCTTTGTCTTGAAGGGATTCGGGAATTTCAGAACTGGCTTTTTGAAAACTTTCTTCAAAGCCTTGCAAGTCAGTGTTGTGACCAATCCATTCCTGAATCTCTTGATTCAAGGTCAATGTATTGATGGCTTCCAAGTTTCTTTCTAAGCTCGAAAAGGGTTTGCAATTTAAAAAAGCTTCTCGCTTAAGAGGAGAAGTCACAGCAGCAAAGGATAACCCCATCTTACGCAAAAGAACAAGAGCTACGGATAATTCAGCCTTGTGAACTTCTATTGGAAAAAAAGGAATTTTGTGCGCCAAGAAGAAACTGCTATGGAAACTGGGTGAGTAGCTGTGATCTACGGGTGCCCCAAGAACAGCAGCGAACTCTTGAAAAACTAATGGCGTATTTTCCCATTGATATAAACTGGGTTGATCGGGAACTAAAGCAGGACCTTGTCGAAAAAAATTAAGCTTTTGTTTTCCCTTCATCCATAAACGAAACCATAACCACCGTCCATCCTGAGATCGCGGCAGGAAACTGCGATGTTCAGGATCGTGAGCCCACCAACGATAGCCCTGGGCCAATTCGTCCCAGGTTTCAATCTTTGGACAGAGCTTTAATAAATAGTCCGAGTAGCATGCTGATTCATTGAGCTGAATAATTCCCTTCTCGATAGAATCGGCATGAGTCGAAAGAATTATTTTTCGCGGTTCAACTTTTTCCCAAGGAACTTTTCCGTAGTCGATGTCCCAATCTAAATAGTCCCATTTATCAGGGTTTAAATTTATTTCCAGTGGAGCTGGGCTTCGATGCGAATAAATTTTTGGCTGTTCTTCGTCTTGAAATTTTAAAATTTCTTCCATAGACCATTGGTCACTGCGAATTTCTACGTAAGAACCCATTTGTTTTTTAAAGCGTGAACTGAAAGGACGTGTTTCAATTCCAATTTCCTTGATGGGGCTAGATTCTTTTTCTATTCTAAAAAACTTAGAAAATATTTTCTCTAAAATCTTTCGTTCCGTAACTTCTGAAAACCATAGGCCCTCGGGCATGGTGTACACAGCATCGGCTCGTTCTGAAAATATTTTCTCGCGGATCAAAGCTCTTTTTTTGTACTCTGATAAGGGATCTAAATCCTTTTCCAGTCGGGGGCGATTTAAAAAAATTCTTCCCTTCAGGTCGCTGTCACGGCGGACCCAAAGCACAAAATCGTCGTCGGGCAAAAGGTTGATGTCAAAGCCAGCACCTAAGGAAATAAAGGCATTTTTCTGTGTTTTATAAAGATCAAAGAGAACTTCCTTTTCGGTTTCGCGAAAAGAAGCTTCCCCTTCATTTTTAAAAATATCAGCCAACGGACCAAATTTTTTTTCAATTTCCTCATCGAGATCAAGAAAATTTCCCGAAAATAATTTTTGTTGTGAAATCCGTCGAAGCAAACTTGTTTTGCCGACGCCGCGGTGGCCTACCAGAAAGATTTTCATGCCCGTATCCCACTCATTTCCCAAAACTCGGGGAAACTTTTATCGACGACTTCAGGGTGAATAATTTTTATTCGATAACCCACTGACTTGAGCACAGCGGCTGCCATAGCCATGCGATGGTCAGACTGAGGATCAAAAACAAACTCATCCTTTTTTTCAACATTTTTTGATCCGGAAATTTCCAAACTATCCTTCAACAGAACATTTGGAATCAGGCACAGATCGAGAAGTTCCTTGGTTTTCAACAGCCGATTTGATTCCTTGTGAACCAGCTGAGTAGCGCCGTAGATCCGGCTCGTTCCTTCCGCTTGGCTGCACAACACCGCCAATACCGGAAATAAATCAGGACAATTTTTTAGATTCACTTCCACCGCAGAAAGCGCTTTTGCTTTCTCGATCTTCAAAAAATCTTGATAAGGACTGCAGTTTATTCTCATTCGCTGAAAAATATTTAGGAATTCACGATCAGGTTGAATGCTAGAAAATGGAAAGTTTTTAATTTCTGTATCCTGATGAAGAGCCGCCAAACAGGCCATAGTAAAGGCAGAGCTGACATCAATTTCTAAATTCAAAGAATCAGTTTTTACTTTTTGTTTTGCAGAAATAGAAAACTGACGATGATTATTTGTGACATTAAAAGACTCGCGCAAAACTAAACCAGCATCTTTTGCCATGTCCAAACTGAGATCAAAATAGCCTTCCGAATTTGCATTTTTCAAAATCGAAAATTTAAGCTCGCCGGGTAAGTCCCAAGAATTTAACACCAAGGAAGTGGCAAACTGGCTGCTGGCGGAAACATCAATTTGAATTTCATCTTTAGGGATTTTCCAACCCTGGGATTGGATTTTTACAAAGTCTTTTTGCCAATCACTTTCGACTCCCAGTTGTTTCATTAATGAAATCAAACCCTGCTGAGGGCGACCGAATAAAGATTCTTTACCCCTCAAAATCCAACTTCCCGGAATTCGCGAAACCCGTAGCGCTAAAAAACGCAGTGTTGTTCCGCCTTCTCCGACAAAAAGTTCTTGCTCGGACTTCATACGCCCTAAAGATTCACGAAGATGAACGACATCTTCGCAATTGGAATGTCCATGAATTTTTACTTCAGGAAAATAGGACTGAATAATTAAGGCGCGATTCATCAGCGACTTCGAACTGGAAATTTCAATTGAGCGAAGCATCTTTCGCCCTTTGCATGAATTTTTTTTGTCGCTGGAATTCTTGAACGAAATCTTCAACGGTCACTTTCCGCAAAATCACTTGGCCTGGGGCTTTGATGAAAGGCTCGAGCAGCTCACCGCGAGAATTTTTCTTTTTATCCTGGGCTATTGAGTTTTTAATTTTTGCCAAAGGCGCACTCAGTAAATGGAAATAGATTTCCGAGCTAAAGCATTCGCTCCAAATTTGTAGTTGAATAAGCTGATCAAAATCTTTCGTAGAAATTAGTTTTTTTGAGCGACTCCAAATCAAAGAAAAAACCAATCCGTAGAGCACAGCTTCGCCATGGGGAATTTTAAAAACTTTCTCAATAGCATGGGCAAAAGTATGCCCCAAGTTAAGAACATGCCTCTTATTCTTCTTTTCGAAAGGATCACTATCGACAACACAATTTTTAGCCTGAATGGCTTGAGGTAAAGCGGAATATATTTTCTGAGCATCAATTGTCTTAAATTTTTTGACCTGATTTAATAAAGGCCCTCGTGAAATCAAGGCTATTTTGAATAACTCTCCAAAAGCTTCTCGGGCTCTGACTGAAGACTGCAAAAGAAGAATTGATTTTACGATTTCAATCCGTTCCGGAAAATAAAAAGTACCGATTTGGTTTTTATAACCAAAAATATTTAGACCATTTTTACCACCATGGGCGCTGTCTATCGCAGCTAACCAAGTTGTTGGCATCAGAATCAAACAAATTCCCCGCTTCATGACACTGGCTAGAAATCCCCCAAGATCAGTTAATGTCCCCCCGCCAACAACCAGTAAAGTCATCTCGCGAGAAGAAATTTTTTCAGATCGTTTCAAAATTTCCGCCACAAGCGCTGGAAAATTTTCTAAGCTTTTATTGGCTTCACCCGCCGCAAGACCCAGGCGAACCGGAAATCGCGAAGACCATTTCTTAAAAGCGGGGGAATACTGACAGAGAGCTTGATCGTACAATAGAATCGTATCCTTGGGATATTTCGAAAAGGGCGGCAATTGAGAGTGAAAAGTCAGTTGCGATTTCATGAAAGCAACTTAGGTCGCCCAGCGAGATAAATCAAGGCTCTGGGCTTGGTGACAGGCTCGCTGGTGACAAATCCCAATTGATGGTCGGTATTTGATGGGATTTAAGATAGCTGTTGATCTTTGAAAATGGTTTTGAGCCAAAAAAGCCCCGATGCGAAGACAAAGGAGATGGATGAACTGACTCGATGACTAAATGTTTTTTCCGATCAACAAAAGAGGCCTTTTTCTGCGCGTAAGATCCCCACAACACAAAAACCAGATTCTTTCTCTCTTCGTTCAGTAAATGAATGATTTTGTCGGTAAATGACTCCCACCCTTTTCCCTGATGAGAATTCGCTTTACCACTTTCTACCGTCAAAACACTGTTCAATAACAACACTCCCTGTGTTGCCCAGGGTGTAAGATTCCCGCTTTTAGGAATGGGTGCTCCAACATCCTGATGCATTTCTTTGAATATATTTTGTAAGGAGGGAGGAAAGCGAACTCCATCTTGCACTGAGAAAGATAAGCCATGCGCTTGGCCCGGTCCATGATAAGGATCTTGTCCCACGATAACGACCTTCACTTTTTCAAATGGGACCACATTGAGTGCCGCAAAATACTGATCCCCTCGAGGAAAAATAACTTTTCCTTTTTTGAGTTCATTGGCCAAAAATTCACGAAGGTCCTTCATGGATTTTTTTTCAAATTCAGGGGCTAGTCGAGTTTTCCAAGAATCAATCAGTTTCACATGAGACATACAGATGGGCTACCTAAGACCAGAAGAAAAATCAATAGTTCTCATGATTTTTTGAGGATCCCAATCTAGGGCGTATAGTTTTGAGGCAGTCCCTCGTGGAATTCGCCATGGGAGCGAAAAAGCCGGCTTTTTGTCGAATTTTTGAGATTAGGACTCCGCTGAACGTGCTTGAACACAGGCTCAATGTTAGAATTAAAGAGTAGCCCAAGGAGGTCCCTATGTCGAACCTTCGAAGCCCCTCGATTGCTCTTCTTGAACAGAATTCAGAAGTGAAATCGTATATCTATCAGCAAATTTTAGAATTTGAACCTTTCGTAACTGCTGAAACCGTGGTCGCGGTGATCGCGAAAGATCCCCGAAAACTTTCGTTGCAACTTGAGTCGGATGGAAAAATAGATTTGATCGACAAGTTGCCCCGGATGTATCGAATCGCGATTGTCCTGAAAGAAGGCGATACAAAAATTCAAGATGAAGGACTCTCTGAAGATATTTTTGAAGCCATTAAAATGGCAAAAGATAAATTGTTAATTCGCCTGCAAGCGATTCAAGACACTGTGACCAGCAAATCGGAACGCATGCAGCAAATCAATAAAGCGATGCAAAATACTCAAGTGCACTGAGCTGAGTGAAACTTTTTATTTCATGTCGTACAGAACAAGAGTGCCAATAAGATCTTGAAGTTCTTCAAAAGGTTTTATTGTTTTAGGAAGCTCAGGTTTTAATTCCATAGTTAAAACCGGAGTCTTTCTTTCTGACCACATGTAGCGGCCAAGACTACCCGGGAAATGACCTAAACTTTTCCACGGGAGATAATTGGTCTTTGGAGCTTGCACCCGCGGACCATCGAAATCCAAAACATTCAAAGGCGTATGAATTGAAATGATAAAGTCAGGACTGAAATCATTAATGTGTCCCAGAGCACATTTCACTTCAGGTTCGCTTCCCGCTTGGTCTCCCGGGAAGCGGCGTGGATTGGCGCTGGAATGAAGTTTCCAATATTTCTGAGCCAAATCGTCCCAATCTTTGGTGGGAAAGTTTCGGTTTAAATCCACTTTGTTGGCATTAGTTCGAGTTTTTAATTTTACGCCGTCAGGATTCAGGACGGGAACAACTCGCCAAGTGTTTCGCGGAGAGATAGATTCCAATCTTTCCATCCAATAACGGCCCACAGTGCCTGCACCTGTCTCATCCCCATGAATTAAACTGAAGACCAAAATCTTTTTAGGAAGTTTGGCATCACCAACACGATCGTAGTGATAAATTGGAACTTTTTCGACGCTCTGGCATTCATCTCGGAGAACAACTTTTTCACAAGCTTTTTTAAGCTCTTTTTCGTTCATCACTCCTGGGAAAACTCGAAGCTGCTCTAAACACAGAGAACTGAGATTCACAGACGGTTGAGTCGCTTCTGCTGTCGAATTTTGAAACGATAGTAAGCCGAGAAATAACAGGAATAAAAAATTTTGAGAGAACCGAAAATCAAAATGCAATTTCGAGCGTCCTATTATGAGATCACTCACCATTTTCCTCGGCAATAACAGAGATTGTTTCATACAATAGAAGATAACAGGAGAGAACTCGATGTCGTTTCGCCGTGGTTTTGGTTTTTTAAGTCTTTTTTTCATCAATCCACTTATCATTCTTTTATTTCAGAATTTTACTATAGCTAAAGATATCACCCCTGTAAATTCAGCTCAAACATCAGTGAAAAATAGCGGGCGAAGTCCAGCCTCATTCCCCTCGACAGAATCCGGGCTAAACTTAAAAGAAGAACCTAAAGTCGAGACTTCTGCACCGAAGCGTTATGAGTCTGGTCTAGAATAATTAAAAATCCTATTGACTTACATATTTTATACACTGTATATTCTATGTAAGTATGAAGAAGAACAAAAGCAATGCCCCTCCCCATAATTTACCACCCTCTTTAACTCCGAAAGAGATGAAGGTTCTTCTTTTTATTGAAGAGGAGCTTCATCAGAAAGGTATTGCTCCGACTTTTCAGGAAATTCAAAACAACTTTGGTTTTGCTTCGATTAATTCTGTCCAAAATTATTTGAAGCAACTGACCCTTAAGGGCTACTTGCATATCCCTCAAAATCAGAAGAGGGCTATTCAAATTCTCCGCTCAGCAAGTGCACTTAAAAAAGAAATTTTAAATCAGTTCTCGACGAAGGCAGAGTCTTCTCGACTCAAGCTCCTCCAAGCTCGCGAGGAGATTCTGCCCTCTCCCCCTCTTCGACTTCCCATCATGGGCCGTGTGGCTGCAGGCCAGCCTTTGGAAAGATTTATTCATGATGAATATCTGGATGTCCCTCCTTCGATGGTGAAAAATCCAGACAAAACTTATGTGTTAAAAGTCGAAGGCGATTCCATGATCGAAGATGGTATTTTCGATGGCGATCTTATTCTCGTTGAAAAACGTCATTCGGTACAGAATGGGGATATTGTTGTGGCTTCTGTGGAAAACGAATCGACGGTGAAGAGATATTTTTTGCGCCGCCCTCCCTCCAATGAAAAAGATCGCCGTGTGGTCGAACTTAAGCCAGCCAATTCTCAAATGAAATCTCTTTGGTATTCTCCGGAACAGGTTGCTATCCAAGGGCTAGTTATAGGTCTTATTCGTCATTTCTTATAAATAATTGCTCTCAGATTCTTAGCTCTGTTTATTTTGGCGAACTCTCGATGTTTGTCTCATTATGATTTGGATCAATTAAGACGATACTTCTGGATATGAAATTATTTATCCGCTTTCGAGGCTTGCCCTTACGTCAAATTGATTTAGATAAAGAAAAAACTTATCGTGTTGGCCGAAGCAGCCACAATGATGTCCAAATTTCTGCTCGCGAAATTCCCCGGCAGTTTGGGGAAGTCCGTTTTGAAAATGATCAGTGGTTCTTCTTTTATCGAGATCAAAAAACACCCGCTCTTGCTTTAACAGAAAATGATCATGTCTGGACTCCCTATGGCTTAGAGCTTGGTTTAGCTTCCTATCTTGACCAAGAAAGCACTTATGTTTCTTTTGTCAGTCGCCCTTTCAAATCTAAAGGGTGGATGCTCGCTACAGCAAGCTGCGCTTTGCTCGCTCTCGTCGTTGGAATATTCTCGGCGAAAGAAAATACTCCAGTTTTAAATTCGAAAAATTTAATGCAGTTTGCGGAGGATCGTATAGTTAAATTTGAACTTAAGATCAGCCCTGAAAATTTATCTCAACTTAAAAAAGATGCTGGACTTGGTGATGAGGATTTTAAGACTTCTGTGGGCTTTTGTACAGGCTTCGCGGTTGACCGCAACGTCATCCTTACCGCTCAACATTGCGTGGTTAATCCTCCTGGGTTCGAAGTCATGAAAGATTTTGTGTTACGCACTTCTGACGGGCGCGAAGTCCAAGCTAAAAGAATTCTCGCGATGGACTATCTTCAAGACTATCTCTTTTTAGAAGTTGAAGGTCTGGATAACGAAAGATCTTTTCAATTTGCCAAAAATTTTGAAATCGGTGAGAAAGTTTATACCATTGGGAATGTTTCCGGAGAAGGCCTTGCGATTCGTGATGGTATTGTCTCTGGGGAAACCGAGGATCAAAATAATCCTCAGATCAAACATATCCGATTTTCTGCGGCCGCTAGCCCCGGAAATAGCGGAGGCCCCCTGCTGAATACTCAAGGCGAGATTGTCGCCCTCGTGTCACGCAAAAATAATTCTGAAAATTACAATATCGGCATTCACTTTCGCGATTTACAAAAAGCAAAAACCGAAGTTATTGACCAAAAAAATTATCACCCTGTTGTTTTTGATTCAAAATATTCAGAAATGGGCATCACCGTCCTGACCTCTTTGGCGAATAAAATTTTCGGAATTAAATTTCCTGATTTTATTTTTTCTCGCAGTGATCTGGCTGAAAAATTTAAAAACTTTCAAGTTGAAATTCCTATGCCTTTAGAACTCAATTCCGAAGACCTTCAGCTGGAACAAAAATTCGAAGTGGCCTTCAAAAAGCTTTCCGTTGAACTGGATGCGGAAGCCAAGCTCAATCAGTTGCCAGGACTTAGCTGGGAAAGCCAGCCAACAGCGGATTTTCCTGTGGTTATCCCAGCGATGAACGATGTCGCAATGACTTCTTACAAGAAAATAAACTCTGTGATGGTGCCCTTGGATCTTGGGCTTTATGGTCATTCAGGATATTTTGGCTATGACGATGCCTTACAAAAATTTCGAAAAAATAAAACCTACAGATATCAGCCAGGCATGGTTGCCCTTCGTGGAAGTTTAGTCGAACAGAGAATTCCCCGAACTAGCGAAAAAGGTTACTTGGTTTATTCTTCAGGGAAAGATTCGAAAGATCCTTTAGACTTTTCAAAAATGTTCTATGAAAGCCCCGATTTTTCGATCTCGTTTATGAACGATAAATTTAGTCCCGAACAAAGAGAACGTCTTTTGCTAGACACTTTTGAAAAAGTTTTATTCGGCGACGAGGGTGCCGTGGTTAGTCTCAAGTTTTTTCCCTTCTTAAGACCAAAAGCCAAATCGGACTTTAAATTGAAAACTTTCCCTGAGCCTATCAAAAAAGTAGCGACCTTTAAAGACGAATACGATCGAGATTGGAATTACTACGCCACTTCATTTTATGGAAGCTTTTACACCGAACTGTTTTGTACTGAAAATTTTCAGTCGACACACTGTCTGACTTCATTCCGGGATGGTGATTTAAAAGATCGACGATCTGTTGCGGTCCAAAATTTTGTCCGCTTTGAATTAAGCGAAAAGTTCGCCCTGAACGAATTTTTTCCACTGAGACAAAAAGATAAAATTAATGCCCTACTGAAAACTGATAAAACACTGAAAGACTTTTCACTCACGACAGAAAACAATGAATTAGTTCTTCATTTAACAAATGAGAATAAAAGAATTAAATTTTCTAAACTGAATGAAATTCAGTCCATCCGATTTATTCCCGTCGTCAAAAAGAATGTAAAAAGCGGCCCTGCCCAATGGCAAGGCTATGCAGCACATGTCATTCGCCAGACTGCTTCGGGTGCAAGCGTTTGCGCTCAGGGAATTGATCCTGAGCTCTATGGCTATCACGATTTCATCAATGATTCGTCGAACCAGTTAGGTCGCCGCCCTGCTTCGCGCCCTAGTTTGGCTTTTCAGAAAAAGGCCCAAAAAGAATTCCATATCTGCGTTCCGCTGATGTCAGGGGAAGGCAGCGATAGCAATTACGATTTAAATTTTTTGCAAAAGATAAATATAAAATGAGACTTTCCTGTTGGGAAAGCCTCATCGAGGGGACATTAACTCACTGATATTTTTTTTACAGGAGCGGCTTCGATCTTTGGAATCATAAGCTCTAACACTCCGTTTTCGTATTTCGCTTCGACCTTGTCTGAATCTGCATTTTTAGGAAGTGCGAAACTGCGTTTAAAAGAACCATAGCTTTTTTCTACGCGTTGAGTTTGTTGATCTTCGAAATGTTTTTCCTGTTTTCTTTCACCTGAAACCGTCAAAGTGTTTTCAAACATTTCAATTTTTATCTCTTCCTTTTTTAACCCTGGAAGATCAAAGCTAAATAGATAACTTTTTTCAGTTTCTGAAAACTCAGCCGGCGGAAGAAACTCATTTGTCGTAGCTACTGGTCTCGATGAAACATCATCGAAAAATTGATCAAAATCTTTCCATATATTAAAGGGACTTGTACTTGGTAAATTTCTTGTTGTCCAAAATGAAATAGGTGCTCTCATAAACTAACCTCCTCAATTATTTCCTTAACAAGAACATGTGTTCAAAGAAAAATCTGTCAAGCGAGGTAGGCATTTTTCCGGCGTAGAAAAAAATAATAGTAAATGATACCCGTAAAGGCACCACCCAAATGAGCCCCATGACCAATAGGAAGGCCTCCCCCTTCGGCTTGCGCGACGAGTCCCCAAACATCCAAGCCAATAAAGAGAACGGCGCCCCACAAAGCAGGTACAGGAATAAGTCCAAAGATTAAAATGGTGTTCTTAGGAAATAAAAACGAGAAAATCAGAATCACCGCCGAGACAGCACCCGACGCTCCCAATGCTGGCAAATCAGGTTGCCCCAGCAGCATTGCTGAAACCAATGCATGACAAAAAGAACTGAAGACGCCCGCTATAAAATAAACCATGATAAATCGGCGAGATCCCAAAAGGCGCTCGAGCACAGGACCAAAGCTGCTCAAAACAAACATATTCATCAGAAAATGGATAAACATATTGTGAGAAAAAACGGATGTGATTAAGGTCCAGAACCGGCCTTGCATAAGGCCATCCCAGCTCACCAAAAAATGATCAGCCATAAGTTCTGATGGCCCCGCACCAGAAAATACATTCCAAGCAAGGAAGACAAGAGTATTGATGATGATAATAATTGTAACTGCGATAAAGGCCTCTCTTGAAAAGAATTAGAATGCTCGACCAAAAAAATCAACTCACTCGAGACTTTTTTGCACATTCCTTCAGTAAGAATGACACGTTCCAACTTGATCTTCGATTAAATCAGATTCGAGCACCTGTTTTCGTGGCATAGAATATGCTCCTTGTTAATTCAGATTCCATGCAGTTTTGTGTGAGAATTCAAAGAAGGTGGAAAGCCTAATATTTATGTAATCCAGTTCGATGTAACGGCTGGATCAACGGGAGGTGAAAAGACCTCCCGTATTTTAAACTCCATGTATTAAAAAATACGGGGTTAAATAAAAAGGAGTTTATAATGCCCATTTCAGATCTTTGTTCTAAAAACCTTATCTCTGTCGTTCGTGGCTCTACCTTACAATATGCAGCTCAACTGATGAAACAATATCATGTCGGTGGAATTGTTATTGTTGATTCTGAAAATGGCAATAAGCCTGTAGGTATTGTTACAGATCGCGATATTGTTTTAGAAGCTGTTTCCGAAAATTTACCCTTGGATACACCCGTCGAAGAAATCATGACTAAAAATGTGAGCACGGTTAAATTAAAAGATGGTATCGCATCCGTTGTCGAAAAAATGGAAATGGAAGGCGTACGCCGCATGATCGTTGTTGATGAGCAAGGAAATGCCTGTGGTTTAGTTTCATCAGACGATATTCTTCAGCTTCTGGCAAAAGAGCTGAGCGGCCTTGGCAAAATCCTAGAGCATCAAGTCGAAAACGAACGCATTTTTAAACCTCAACAAAATCAAATGCTCATTTAAATGATTGGCGTCGTCACCGGTGCTAACCGCGGATTAGATTTCGGGGTTAGCCACTATCTGCTTGGTGAATGGCGATTTTTTACCTCGATGACGTAGAAAAAATACCCACAACATTTTCCTACACCTCCTTAATAGGTTTTTCTGGTTTCTAACGACTTGGCGTAAGCTTTGCTTTTACACCTATTGACGAAATGTTGGGTTTCAAACTTTAACAACAAAGGAATGTCATATGAAAACAGGGATTTTTACACATCGGCAAGGCGCTGTTCGCGAACATGTGCATAGCTCACACAATTCATTGATCAGTTGGAAAGCAATCATCGGAGGACTCTTCGTTGCGATGATCACTTACGTGACACTTATCGCTTTAGGAGTCGGTATGGGTGCTGCTTCAGTTTCGGAAGTTATTCAAGAAGGAAGCGATCCAAGTGGTCTTGCCGGTGGCGCAGCTCTTTGGTTAGGAATCTCTACCTTCCTTTCGTTAGCTCTGGGCAGTTACTTTGCCGCAAGAACTTCAACTTTTATCACTGACCAGATCGGTGCAGCTCAGGGTTTAATTCTGGCCGCGGTGTTTTTCGCCTTCATGATCTACGGAGCAGGACAAACTATAGGCATTGCAGGCCGTGGTTTAGGCAATGTGGTGAGTTCTGTTGGAGGGAGCGCAAGCTCTTTAGCTTCAAACACAACTTTGCAAAATACCATTGAGAATTCTTTAGCAGGTACAGAACTAAAATCTGAACCTTCAACAGTGATTCAAGGCCTACTGACTCGCTTGATCCGCGGCGACTCTGAAGGAGCAAAAACTTATTTAAGTTATCAAACAGGTTTGTCTGAAGCTGAACTGAATGCACGCTATGCCCGACTAGAGACTGAATTCAAAGCTACGGCCCAAGCTGTCGGTGTCAAAGCGGCAGAAGGTGTGTCTAAAGCAGCTTGGAATACATTCTGGATTTTGATCGCAGGTATTATCATGTCGGTTTTCAGTGGTGCTCTTGGTGCAAGAGTAAACTTAAGAAAGCCACTGACTGATGAAGCTGCAGCAGCATCGCATCTGGATGCTCATCCTGTACTTTAGTATCAACCCTGGCGGAGTCGTTATTACGACTCCGCTTTTAATTTAACTTAAATACGATAACGAAAGGAAATTTTATGAAACAGTTAAAGAAAATCGCAGATGATATCAATGGCCGAGTCGCAGTTCCGATACTGCTGTATTTCTTAGGAGTACCAGGTATCGTTGTTGTCTTCTTATGGCTCTTGTTCTTCCGAGGAAGATAGTTCTTCTAAGAATGAAAAGTCCAATCAAAGCCAACCCAGTGGGTTGGCTTTTTTATTGGCACCTCTGGTCGAGCTAAGTTAGCCCTAAGTACTGTTATCAATTTACACACTTCAACCGATAATTGAATGTTCACCGCGGAGGCCACCTTGAAAAAATCATCCAAAGATATAAAAACCCTAAGTGAAGCTATCGAACATCTTGAAAAAGCTGGCTCGGAAAAAACCGAAGAGCTTAAAGGTACCTTTGGTGAAAGCTTTGAAGAAATCAAAAGAGCTTTTCTAAATTTAAAGCCCCACATTGACGAGCTTACAGATAAAGTTGAAACGGAAGCCCGTAAGACAAAAAAGGATGTTGAACATCGAGTGAAAGAAAATCCTTGGATTCTTGTTGGGGTGGCTACTGTTATTGGGTTCATACTGGGATGCCTTTTTTTCAGAAAGCGCGACTAAGATGAATGTCATTCTGAATCTCGTTTTTATCTTTATTCAAAACTTCTTCATTAAAAAAGCTCTCAAGGGTGTTCAACAAAAAGGCCTACTTATTTATTTGAACGCTCTTCAAGTCGCACGCAAAAGTACAATTGGTGCAGTGTTTATCATTTCAGTTCTGCAGATCATGGTGTGGGGCCTGTGCGGAAGCATCGGTGCGGGAGTTTTTCTCCTCCCCTATGATCTAGAAACCAAAATCTGGCTTCTCTTTGGCATTTCCCTGGGCCTCTTTTTAATTCCTGCTTTGATCTTAATTTATGTACTCTCGGAAAAAGTTTGGTATAAAGCTTCTGGTGCTGAAAAGATAGTGACTTCATTGAAGAGCTAAATGAGATATTGGTTAAGGAAGTATTATGTTTCAATTCATCCGAAGAATGCAGATTACCACGCGCATTGTACTTTTAGCTGCTTTAGTTATTCCTTTTATCCTTATTTTCGTCCCTTTCACGACACCCATTTTAATGGCCATTTTTTTCGCCTTTGCTTTGGATCCCATCTTAAAAAAAATTGGTTCTCGCACGAAAACTAAAAAGTATTTTGCTTTCGGAATCATCCTGTTTTTGGTGTTATTTATAGTCGTTCCTTTTGTTGCCTTTTCGGTGCGAGTTGTGAATGCGGTCAAATCGCTTTCTGCAGAATCAATGCAGAATTCTCAGTTTATTAAAGCCAGCTTTGACTTGTGGGAAAAAGTGCAAACTTACAGCTCGCAATTGTCACAGACTTTCGGCATGGATGGGGGATTCATTCCCAACAAAGAAGAACTTTTTACCAAGGTGAGTACCGTCATTCTGGATGGAGCCAAGATTTTTTTGGGCGCTTTGCCGGATTTTAGCTTATCCTTATTCGTGTTTTTCTCTCTGCTCGTTTTGTTTAACACCCGCGCAGGCCTTATTAAAAAAGTCTTTATAGAATCAGAGATTTTGCCCGCTGATGAAATCAATTACATTATTAAGGTCTTAAAATCGAATTGTTACCTGATTACCGTTTCTCTTTTTCTGATTGGTGCCCTCCAAGCGCTTATTGTTGCTCTAGGATCACAACTTTTAGGCTTTCAAGAATTTTTCTTAATATTTGCCGTGACCTTTTTCTTGTCTTTTATACCCGTGATTGGAGCTGCTCCCGTTGCTATCCTCCTCTCCTTAATTTCCTTTGCGAACCAAGAAGTTGGCCATGGCGTCGGTATGCTGGTTGTTGCGCTGATCGCAGGGTCTATCGACAACATATTAAAACCATATGTTTTCTCGAGCGAGTCGGAAAATCTGCATCCCTTGATTTCTTTATTTGGTATCATCGGTGCTATCTTGGTCTTTGGAATTTCAGGATTAATTCTAGGACCTTTTATTATGCAAGTGACTTTGCAATTAGCACCATATCTGGTTAAAAAACTAGAAGCACCTTTGACCGCTGATAATATTGAATCTTAGGCTTTACTCTGTGGAATCGAACGCCATTCTTTATCGACGATCAAGCGAGATCCCTTTTTAAAACTGACATAGCTCCAGGCCCAATCAATAAAAACAAAAAATTTGTTTTTAAAACCGGCAAGATAATAGATGTGCACGAAGAGCCACATCAGCCAGGCTACCAATCCTGTAAATTCAAATTGTTTATATTGAGCGACGGCTTTACTTCGCCCGATGGTTGCCATTTGTCCCTTGTCCAAGTAGACAAATTTTTCACGATCTTGCCGATCGATTGAACGCTGGATTTGACGTGCGACAAATCTGCCTTCCTGCATAGCTACAGGAGCTAATCCAGGTAAAGTTTTCCCATCGTCAGTTTGGAAAGCGCTCATGTCGCCAATAACAAATATATTCGGATTATCCTCTAAGCTTAAATCTTGATTAACGATCACCCGGCCACCACGATCCAGACCAGAAGAAATTATTTTGGCTAGGCTTGAAGGCGCAACACCGGCTCCCCAAAAAACCGTTCGTGATGGAATAAATTCTGCACCTAAGGTGACTCCCTCTGCCGTGATGCCAGTCACTCGCGCTGATGTTTTAACTTGGACATCAAGACTTTCCAAATCCTTCGCAGCTCTCGCTGACAGCTTTGGCGTAAAGGAACTGAGCAAACGATCACCCGCCTCAATTAAAAGTATACGTGTCGATCGGGGATCAATATTTCGAAAATCTTTTTCCAAAGTGTAGTGGCTAATTTCGGCTATGGCGCCCGCCATTTCAACTCCGGTGGGACCACCGCCAACGACAACAAAAGTTAAAAATGACTTTTGTTTTTCGATGTCCTGTTCAGCTTCGGCTTGCTCGAACGCCAAGAGAATGCGACGTCGGATTTCTGTAGCTTGTTCTAAAGTTTTTAATCCCGGAGCAAATTCTTCCCATTCCGGATGACCGAAATAACTGTGCTTAGCTCCGCAAGCTAAAATCAAATAGTCGAAAGAAATTTTTAAACCAGATTGAATGACAACAATTTTATTCGTTTTATCAATTTCGACTACATTTCCTAAAAGAACATGGGCATTGGAATACTCTGAAAGTTCCGAACGGATAGGAACTGCAATTTCCGCAGGTGACAATCCCGCAGTAGCCACTTGATAAAGTAATGGCTGGAACAAATGATAATTGCGACGATCAATCACCGTCACTTCGATTTCTGGATTTTTAGCCAATTTTTTAGCGGCGCTTAATCCGCCAAAACCACCGCCAACGATGACAACTTTAACCATAGATTACTCTCTTTGGTTCGTGAATTAACGATGGTATACCTGAAAAGGTTATTCATTGATAGAAGTAACTATTTAAATGCCGAAACACTTTTTTGAATTTAATTTCAGTTCTTCATACTGATGTACAAATGGTCGATATAATGTTCCCAAGGAACCGTGTTGCTTTTCCCCATATCGCCTGAGCCATCCCAAGTTTCAGTCCATGCCCAGTAATTTATACCTTTATCAGCACTGCCATAATTCACTTTGGTGTAGGCCCCTGCAAGTTGACCATTGATCCACCATTTCACTTCACCGTCGCGCGAAGTCAGTGTTGTGCTTGTCTTAACGTAAGCTTCAATTTTGTGCCAGGTGCCAGGTGCTCCGACAGCGCCAGTGCTAACATTAGGAAAACAATTTCCTCCACTTCCTAATCCAGCCGGTCCACCACAAATATGGGAATTATCAACATTACCACTGTTATGAGCCCAGATAAGAATCATTGGACCACCTTTTCTTGGCCCACCAATCCACTCAAACAATCCATTGCTATTATCACCTCTCATAAAAAATAATTTGTCCTGAACCGTTCTTCCTTCCCACCCTGAGTTCACTCGCCAATACAGACCAACAAACATTTCTCTTTGTGGAGATTGGGTGTACCAACCTATTTGGCCGCCACCATTTTTGGCACCAGCTTCAAGACGGTGCATTGCTACTTTGTTCGGTGAAAAAGGAGCACTGGGGTCAGTTGTAAGCACGGTGCTTTTATAAACATCATCCAATCCATTGAGAGTGCTGAAATCTGTTTCAAATACAGGCTTGAATCCCGCAGGTTCATTTGTCCATTTAGAGTGAACTTGAGTTGGGCCTTGAGGAGAGGGTGACGGCATCGTCTGCTGAGGCATAGGAGAAGGTACCTGCTGGGGCATCGGCGAAGGCATTGGCATCATATTCTGCCCTGAATTATCTTGAGAATCGCTGTTCGTGGAATGACTTTCTACAGCCACTGTAGAATCCAAGGTCTGAAAGCGCGAACAGGCCGAATAAGAAAGTACAATTAATCCTATAAGGGATATAGTTGTATTTCTGTAATTAAAAATTTTCATGCAGACTCCCCACTACTTTCAGAATATTTAAAACTAGACATAAACTCAAACGCAATCGAGTTTTGTCTCACAATGGGCCACAATCATTTCATTAATGGCAAAATCCCGCTGATGGATCTTTTGCACAAAGATAGCTCTTCAATTGAAAGTTTTCATTTTTGATCGTCTCGACCTGGTTCTTCAAAACATCGACCTCAGATTGATCGGCTTTTAAATTTAAGTAATTTTTTAAATTTTCATATTTTTCATTCAACGCTTTGATCGCTCCTGTGATTAGCGGGATAAGTCCAACGTAACTTACCTGTTTGTAACCTCGATTATCTTCGCTAACAAACTCAGGAAGAACTTTCTCGATTTCTTGAGCAATAAAACCCGTGTGCAACTTTTCACCATTATTTTTCCAACGGTAAGTTACAGTGTTCAAAGATAAAATTTTATCCAATGACCAATCATCATTTACGGATGAAATGTCTCGCTTTAATCTTTCATCAGAGGAACAAGTGATATTTCCTGCTGTGGCTGGAGTGATCGAGCAAGTTGCCGTTCCATCAGAGAAGGTTGCTACTGTTGCAGCGGCGGCTCCAACGACATGCAATTTTGTGCTTGGACTGGTTGTGCCAACTCCGATGTAGCCAGTTGTACCCTGCACAAATAAAGAGTTTCCGGCGGTTGTGAAGACACTAAAATCTTTGCTGGTGCTTCCCCAGTTCACAGCAATCTCATTTGCTCCGGTATTAATTTGATTACCAGTGACGTTTATCCACTGACTGGAAAACTGCGTCGCTTTAGCAGTCCCATTAACCTCCAATGGATAACCAGGAGTCGCAGTTCCTATGCCCACATAACCAGCGGTTGGTTGAAGCAATAAATGTGAACCACCATTTGGTGCAATAGTAAGCGATCCTCCTACAGTAGTGATGTTAGCACTGCCCGCCCAACCGATAGATAGAATACTTGAATCTA
>JAKFYD010000034.1 GCA_021731025.1 Pseudobdellovibrionaceae bacterium
GCAGATGGTACGAACTCTGTCGCAACACCAGGTTTGAACCCTTTCTCGCCTTTGCACACTTCTCAGAAGGTACAGAAAAAATATTGAAGCTTATATCACCTCTCGCCTTACAACTGCAGTCAGTGAAGGGCTTAATAATAAAATCAAAGTCCTAAAAAGAATGGGCTATGGTTACTCTAATTCCACATCTTTCATGAGAAAGATTTTGCAACGATGTGGGTATCTTAATCATCGATCCATAAACACTGACGAATTCTTCTACAAATGGCCCAACCCCGCTTAATTACGGAGAGGGTGCCCACCCTGCCTAGCTTAGTTACTTCGTCAAATTATCAGACATTTTATAGGCTTCAAGTCTCATATATTTGCGTTCAGGCGGCTAGGGATTTGCTAAAAACAGCACTGGTGAACTCCCCTAAGGAACGTTAATGAAGAATTCGCTGTTGATGATTTTTTTAATTTTAGGTTCAGCTTTTCACGTCGGCACTTTGCAGGCTGCGGAACTCTTTTCCCATTGTAACTATGATTTTAACACAAACAAAATAACTGGCTCAAACATCGATCTCCAGTCACCCATCGCATCCATTTCAAAACTGATGACATCGCACTGGGCATTATCAACTTACGGTTCTCTCCATCAGTTTCAAGATCAAATTTTTTTTCAAGAAGTCGGCAAGGACGTTTTTGATGTTCACATTCAAGGAACTTTAAATCCCTTTTTTAATAATGACAGTCTTAATTGGCTAGTTGTGCAACTGAATCAGCGTCAGATATCTCATATTCGCAATCTCACTTTTGACGAAAATTTTATTTACATGCACGATTTAGATCAGCTCGCGGCCTATGACGCTATTGATTTCCAAACACGGTATAATCAAACAGCAGAGGCTTTAAGAACTTCATTAAGCCGCATCGGAAGCACTTATACCCGCACCAAAGTAAAATTTAAGCAGCGCACGGGAAAATCACTTCCCGAAAGGATCACTCTATCGGTTAAAAATATTAAAAGAGGTCAATCGAGAATGTCCTCGGCTGCTCGGTTCGAGATCTACTCAGCTCCTGTTGTCGAGCTCTTATCACAAATGAATAAGACTTCCAACAATCACGTTGCTGATTTCTTTTTTGAGAGTTTGGGTGGAGTCAACTCCTTCAATATTTTCATAAAAGAAAATTTAAATTTAAGTGGAAATGAAATACGTTTCATCAACGGCACGGGTGGACCTTTTTTCGACAAAAAATCACAGAAAAAGTTTTATAACCACGCCAGCTGTCGCACCGTCATCAAAGTCATTTTAGCTATTCAACAAAAATTAAACTCTGAAAATCTAAATCTTTGGGATCTCATGACTGCCGTCGATCCCGAAACCAGTAAAAACGACAAAGATCTAAATCCAGTAAATGACTATTACAGTTCGTCTATTACAGCTTATTCTCTCGTTGGAAAAACCGGAACGGTCAATCCTATGATTGGCTTTGCTGGTTTAGTATCAACTCGTGATGCTCGTTTCCTAGTGGCTGAATTTGTAAAGACAAAGGGATCTAGCGAGTGGAATTCCGCGCGTTCACAAATTCTTAGCGATTTAGAAGATTTTATTACATCAAACGGTGGACCGGAAGAATTGCCTTTGAGTAGTAAGGTCTTTTTGTCTTTTTCAGATTAAGTTGAATAAAAAATAATTTCCTATCTAAAGGCAACCAACCTGTTTCAAGTATTTTCGAAAACGAAATACTTCATTACTGTATTCAGCTTCTTCAGCGGATTGAGTTTTTCCCTCAGCAAAACCTCTATCATTCTCTTTACCATAAACTTCAGAAAGTTTAGCCCGAACAACTTTATTCTTTTTATTGTCTGACTTAGAATTCTTTGCCAATTCAGGTTTATGGCAAGTTGTTTTAACACCAGAAGAAGTGACTTGGTGGGTCACCAACGACACGTTTGTTGCCCCTTCTAGGCTCAGCGGAACAACCAGTGTTAGGCTATTTTTATTTTTCTCAAGAAGAGCGATGGTCGCAGATTCGTCGATTTCGAAGAGAATTTTGTTCCCTTTACTCACGCGAACCGATGCAATTAAGCTGTGCTGTTGATTGATTTTTCGTTCAATACTAAACATGACCGTGTAAATTCCTTGGGACTCAACTTGATCTTTGAAAACAGCTTCTCGCTCCCACCATTTGGAATAGTAATCTGCAAGATCGATTGCGTAAGCTAAATTAGCTGATAGAAATAAAATTAATGTTTGAGCGAGAAATTTAATTGTAAATGATGTTCTTATTTTCATTCTTAATAAAAGAACATGCGGATAAAATACAATCAAGTGGCTAAATTAAGTTCCATTTATAAGCGTTTAATTTCCTATCAATGACAAAATTCTACTTTAAACCTTGAGAACAAAAATCACCTGTTCCGTTAAAAGCACTATAACATTGTCCTCTGTCATTCCAGATACCCAAAAAATTAAGACTTCGGCCATTGTCATGAAACGTACCATGCTTCGGGAAAAAATAAGTGATGCTTTCTATTTTAATCGGGGTCTCAGCATCACCTCTCCCTCGAACAAAAACTTTATTGCTATTTTTAATTATCTTCTCCGATATCTTAAGTCTTTCAAAACAATCCTTCTTTGCGAGAACTGTACCGTTACTAACGGTTAAAACAGTTTTTTCATTGTCCAATATATGAATCATAAAGCCATGCGGATCAGGATAATCGCCTTCATAGTCAGTGATAAATTCACACTCTGCAATAATTCGATCAGGACTTACTTCGATATCTGTTCCCAATGAATTTGGTTTATTAGCATGATACTTGGATGAGGTTACACATCCCAAAAGAGATAACATAAGCATACAGGTAATTATTTTATTTTTTTGTAAGCTGATCATATTCTTTCCTAAATTTTTCGACTGCTTTATTTTTATAAGGACTTTTACTTTTCAAAAGTCCTTTATACTCAAGAATAATTTCTTCAGCAGTGACTGATCGACCCAGTTTACCTTCTGCAAGCCTCTTTTTTCTAGACAACCATCTAACGGCAAGCGGAATTGCAATCGATGAATTTTTTAAATCTTTTTTTCGGATATCTTTGAAAATAAAATCTTTAACTTCCCCATCAGGATCCTGAACTATTTTAAACGTCTCAGGAGTTATTTGCGCAATCCCAGTTGCCAATGGGTTTCTAGGGTCTTCTTCAAAATCAGACTCGCTTGCGATCAGCGCCTTAATTACATTAGGTTCTAAGGGTGGGTTGGTGTTAAATTTTTTATTAAAATAATCACACCAGACGGCAATGATTTCATCGTACTTATCACTATTGAGCTGACTTAATTTCTTTTTGGTAGGATAAGTAATGTTTTTTCTGTCGTAATTTTTAAAGATCTCTTCTATTTCGGCGGGATCAAGATATGTACCCTTTAATCGTCTTAAATGACGATCTCTAATGGTAATACCAGTTGGATTTTTTTTACTGACGGGAACATGCATTGGATGTTTCCGAACCGTTGTAACTTTCTTGCTAGCCCTCTTTGCCATACTTTTAATTAAGATCTTCCTTTGGCCGCCATAGGAATTATTCTATGATATCTTTCCCGAACCTCTTGATACTCTGGCTCTGCCTCATAACCACTAGGATAAAGAATGGCATCGGGGCTAAGGCCCATAAAGGCTGCAAGTCTCAAGGCTATGCGCGGACCAACTTCTCGACGATTTTTTTCTATCGCAGATAAATTAGCCTGAGATATTTTGCAGGCATGAGCCATATCATCCTGTTTAATATCAAAATTAGTGCGAAAGGCTTTTACCAGATCACCGGTGGATTTTGCTGCTTTGAAAAAATTTATTGGTCTTTTAGTTTCTTTTTTCATCTTTTCCTTCCCTTCTTATAGTTATGAGAGTCAGTAATCCGAGCTATCTTGATTAAAACTTTCTTTTCAAGAATACGGTAAATGATACGTCCTTTATTTGAAAATGCTGAAGATCTATAACCTTCCCACTCACCAAGTAGCGGATGATCAGCCCATTTAAAATCTCCACGAATTGATTCAGGTCCATGTAAAGAAATCTGCTGAATCCAAGCATGAATAATGGCCTGATCATCTGCCGTTAGTTTTTTGGACTTTATAAGATCGGCAATTTCTTTTTCTGTTTGAGAATTTTCAAATTCAACAGTCCACATATATATCAATTATGACATGTCTTAAATGAAATATCAATTGTGAAAACTGGCATCTTTATTTGAAAAACTTTAGTTAGCGATTTCAATAACTTACAAGATTTGAAGAGACCACGTCATGTTGGTTGAACCAGAGGGCTTAACCATAAAACGAATATCAGTACGACCGAATCCTCGGCCTTTTACAAAATTAAACACGGTAAGAGCATAGGATTTTGGCATGTTACGAATTTCAAATTTTTGAAGGGCAATGTAAGTTCCAGTAAGACCAACTGAATTTTATGATTGTTATTATCGGGGCCTTTGATTCTTCAAATAATGCTGAGACCTTTCCAGGTACCAGTTGCGGACTTTTGGTAATGCATGAAACCCAATGTTGGGATGCAAATGGTGAATGCAGTGGAAACCAATGTTGTGCGGACCCACCAGCATTTTTCCAAAAAACGTTAGATGATGATCAAAAGTTGTTTCCATCATTGCATAGTCATTCTTATTTTCAAGGATCTCATATTCGTGCTCGATCAGGAGTCGATAGATACACAACACGCCAGCGGCCGGGGCTATAAAATAATATCCGAAGATAAGAAACGGAACTTTAGAAATCGTAAGCCAAAGTAATAACGAATGAAATACTGCAATCGGAATATCTTCGATCATACAGGTTCTAAGTTCACGACTGTAAGTTAGATCTTCACCAGAAACATCTTGTAAAAAAAAGCGCCCGTAAAAGTTACGGGCCTTTGGAAACAGAAGAGCAAACGGTGCAAAGAATGAGCGAGTCACCCAAAAAAGAGTGAAAAATGGGCCCTTCTTGAAGGTTAAGAAAAGTCTTTTCATTCCCGTGCATTTTTTGTTTAGGTTGAAGTAAGGATCGTTATTCTGAAGAGTGTAACTATGATGGCGTAAATGATGGTAGGCCATCGCGTTTACCGATGTACCAATAATATATCCGCACGAGATCTCTAATATGCGAGTAAGCACATTTTTCTTCTTAAGATTCGAATGAGATAAGTCGTGGATAATGACCCCAAAAGCATGAAGTCGTCCCGCAATAATAAGACTCCAGATGGGATAGAGATAAACTGAAAACTTAAGAATTAACAACCAACATAGACCAATCACCAAATAATCAAAGAAAGCGGCCTTATAAAGATGCAACAAAGAAGGAAGCTCCATGATTTCACGCGGAATATCCTTCCTTAAAAAGTCTCGGTTTAGGTTACGAAGTTGAGACATCCCGAAATCAATTCACCCCTGGAACTGGCAGTCGAACCATCCCGACGGAAGAATGCTTCCAGACGCGAATCGCAGACACGATGTCACTGGAATTCTTAGCCTGAGGGAAGATCGACTTATACTTACTTAAATCCCAACTGGTTGGGGAACCATAATAGTAGTTGCGGTAGCTTATTTGAGATTTTTGAGTCTTTTTAGTTTTCTCCATGTCGAACTTTGTTGGTAGCAACTGCTTTAAATCTGTCGGAGGATTCATAAAAAAGTTCTTTATATTGTAGGTCGCAACCTCGCTTGTCACATTGCTTTTGAGTGGTGTCGAACCATCAGGATTGGATCCATTGATCAAGCTGATCGTCTTCTTTACCGCCAATTCAACACGCGGAAGCTCAGCATTGATAAGGCCCGAGTTTATGAAAAAGCTATCGTCCGCATTTCTTAATTGAACTGCGCTCCAAATGTAACCCAAACGATTGCCAGCCGACTTTAAAAATTCATAGGCTTCCGCCATGTACTGCCGACCATCTTGCTTCAGAGTGTAGAGATCACTGTATTTTGAATGACGTAATACATTTTTAACATCATACAATGTGACTCCGTCTACTTTGTTAAAAAGGAATCCATCAATTCCGAATAAATTACCCATCTCGCGACTCAACCGAAGACTGCCTGTTTGATTATAGGCTCGCACCATATTGATAGAAGCCACTTGGAGTTCAAGACCTAAAATAATAAGCTGCTTTTCTACCTCGCCCATTCTCTCGTAGCGGTTAACTCCATCTTTGAATGTTCCGCTTCCAAAAACTAGAGCTTTATCAATAACGATATTATCAGATGAATCCTTATCAAAGCTGATTCCATGAAGACGGCCCATTAATTTTAGTTCAGTACTTTTCACGTCTTGCGCAAGCCATTCGACAAAATTATCTTCTGTTTGTATTTGATTAACAAGATTTCCTCCCGCTTTGTAGGGAGCCGCAAAGTATTCAAATGCGATTTCATTAGTATGGCTATTAAATGCAAACTTGATACTTGAAGCAAGACTCATAACGTTTGAAAGCACCATTGAGTGAATAACTTTTTCTGATTCGACTATGGGTTTCAATCGATAGATCAATCCTCGGTATGGCTTCATTGAAGCCAAGAGTGCCGCATAAAGTTTAGAGTCCCGTTCTTTAAAGGAAGAAAAAGTCGTGTCCGCTTCATTAATTAAAAGTGCAAGATCTTCTGAAGTTTTGATCGCAAAATATCGATCGCGTAACTTACGAGCTTCTTCGCTAATCATCGAGTCACTGAGCTGGATATTGGAAGGATTGCGAACGGCTTTAAGCTCAAGTTTGCTAGCAGGAAAGAATTCATAGGCCACAGGAGTGTATGGAGTTAGAGCGAATTTTTCTGCTTGAGACTGGTTTTTAGGAGTTTCAGCCAGAGCCCCCATTGATAAAATTAAAACCAAAATCGTTGCCAGCGGGGATACTTTATTACGAATCATGTCTAAGGCCTCCGTCGTTATTATGAATTCTATTCTCCACAACGACTTGATATTTTGGTAGTCATAAAAATAATTCCAATTTACAATTATACAATGCGGTATTTAGTTGCATTTCTCTTCAGCTTTCGTCTGTTCGCCTTAAGACGAACGACAGGCTTTTTAATCGTTTTAGCCATTCTAACTGCTGTATCACTACATCAAAGTCTAAGCCTTGAAAAGTCAGTCGCTCTCTCTGAGTCCATCCCACAGAAAACTTTGGTGGATGCTGGCTTTTATTCTTTAAAATCCGAATTTAAAACTATCGACCCAATCGTAATCAGAATCTCCAAATTAGACGAATCAGCCTGGACCGAGGCCGATCTTTGCCAATTGAAAAAGTGGCATAATGAATCCCTTAAAATTACAGACTTTGATTTTATGAGTACGATCTTCGATTTAAGAACACCCCTTGTCGAAGATGCCCAGGCCGGCACCCCCAAATTGTTCTTTCCTGCGCTTATTACAGAATCCTGCACGAGCTCGATCGCAGATCTGAAAATTTTCCGCGAATCTAAAATCCAAAAAATTTTCGCAGACCCAACAAGAAATAGTTTTTTTAGTTATCTTTATTTACGGCCACAGGCTGAAGATGCAAAGTTCGATTTTAGACGCATACGTCGAATTGTAAATCACATTGAATCCTTCAAGCAGTACAAAATTTCCGTTACCGGAAGCCAAATTTTTCAAATGTATGCAAAAGAAAATTTGGATCGCTTAAATCTGCTCAACATTTTAGCCATAGTACTTATACTATTACTTTTAAAGTGCGTGTTCAGAACATGGAAAAGCGGCCTCGTCCTTGCCGGTACCCTTCTTTTCTCTATTGTGATTGTGCGCGGATCTATGGCTTTCGCAGGACACAAAGTCGACGCGCTCTTAAGCAGTTTGTTTTTAATTCTAGCAATTGCAGTAGCCCAGGATCTTATTTTTGTTTTTGATGAAATTGCCAAAAAAAAATCGAGCTACTTGCGCGCCTCGAGAAAACTATTGGTCCCATCATTTTTCACGACTCTTACAACAGTTATTGGGTTTGGTAGCCTTATGATTTCAGATGTGCCTAATATCGTTCGCTTCGGTGGTTGGGCGGCGTTTGGTGCGCTTCTGGAATGGTTTGTCGTTTTTGTTTTTTTACCTGTACTTATAAAAAAATTCCCAAGAATTGGAGCCAATCTGGTTTCCGAAAGCAAGGACTTTGGTCGCTCCCTGATAAACTCAAAGCTACATCCGATTTTGACCTTCGCTCTCATCATTCCGGTATTTCTCAATCCGGTTTTCATGGAGCAGCTTAAGGTCAATCACTTCATCATGGACTCGTTCATTTCGTCGCATAAACTATCTAAAATCACCGAAGAGATTCGCAAGTCACACGGGTGGGAAAATAGTATCAATATTGTTTTCGAGCCGGGTCTTCAATTTGAGGAAAGGCAAATGCTTCTTGAACAGGCTGCGAAAATCCAAGGCGTTGTTTATGTCAGCGGACCGCAACTCCTTGTTGAGGATGTGAAGGCCCCAACTTACTTGCTTAAGTTCATTGCGGATCAAGTCTATGAAACCCGTTGGGGAAAATTCTTCCACGGCAAGTCCGAGAAAATTAGAGCGGAATTGTTCTTCAAAGTAGCGGATTCACAAGGCGTATCAAAAATTTCAGAAGCCGTTAATGAAATTTGCAAAGGTCGATGTTCAGCATCTGGTGAAATTATCGCATTTGCGCGGTTCAGTCGTCTGCTTCTTGAAACTCTTAAAGATAGCTATTTTATAAGCCTATTTCTAGTCGGGTTGTTAATGACATGGGTCAGTTTTAGTCTAGGCCAAAAAAATCTATGGATTTACTTACTGACATCAGCCATTGGTCCTTCAAGTATCGCAGCCGTTTTTTATTTTCTCCAGATCCCGATTGATATGATCACCAGTATTTCCCTTTCGGTCTCCGTAGGCCTTGCGGGAGACAACGCAATTCAGTACATGTTTGCAAATCGCCATTATAAAAACTTTTCTGGCATCGAGATCAGAGGTCTAGGCTCCCTGACAGCCACTTTCGTGATGATCATTCTGTGTTTACCACTTTTTTTATCGGACTTTAGATCACTAAGATGGTCAGCGGTTGTTTTGATCCTTGGTTTCATTATAGGATTTATCGGCGACTACTGGGCTTTAAAGAGCTTGTTATCAATTCGAAAAATTATTAATTTTAATAAAGGTGAATCTTCAAACTCAAAAACCTAATACCTATTATTCAATTGCAAAAGTGCTTATTGGCGTATCCTTCGCACTTGTTATTCCCTATTTGATTATGTTTATTGGAGGAGTTTATTACTGGAAAATGGGAATTCTCCTCTATGATCTCATCACGTTTTTGATTTTTTATCAGATTGCTTTGTTCGGCGTTTCAGTTTCCATGCACCGCTATTTTTCGCACAAAGCTTTTCAAACCTCTCGGGGTTTCGAAATTTTCCTTTTCATCATCGGAAGCAGTGTCTTGCAGTACTCGCCCTTATATTGGGCGAGCTTTCACCGTAAACATCATCGGTTTCCAGATAGACCCGGAGACCCTCATTCACCGTGGTCCACGGACACCGATAGAAAAATGACACTTCGCACTTGGGCTCATTCTCATTTTCTTTGGGGATTTTCTTTTGACTTTGAAACAACCGCTCGCCAATACGCGCCTGACTGGCTCGCAAAGCCTCATCTGCAGGTCCTTCATAAGTATCATTACTTTATAGGTCTTTTCTTCATTGTTCTAGCAGGCTTATTTGAAATGTTTTTAATGGGAACACCTGAGGGGTTTTTCCGAGGTCTCTACTTTGGCGGCATTCTTAGAATCCTTACCCTTCACAACTTTGTGTTTTTTTAAATTCAGTTTTAGGACATGGCTTCGGCAAAAGACGATTCGACTTAGATGATAAGAGTACAAATAATTTTCTTCTATTCCCAGCCTTGCTCGGAGAGGCTTGGCACAACAACCACCATAAGAATCCGGCCTCTGCCACAACCCAAAGTAGCCCATTAGAGATCGATCCGCATTACTATCTCCTAAAGCTTTTAGAGCGATTCGGGCTTATTTGGAGTCTCAAAAGCGAAAACTCAACCCAATCTGCGGAGTGACATGATTAAGCTATCTTTTAAAAAACTGTTTGTTTAGCATTGAAAACAATGACCCTCACTCTTAATACACTGATTATTTTATGGCCTCTCTTTGTCTCACTGATGGCTCGAGTTTTTCATCGCAAGCAAAATAGTTCAAAAGCATGGACCGGTGGTCCGATCTCTTGGCCTAAGTCTTTTTGGCTGTCTTACACGGTCCTAACTTGGTTTTTGCTGCCTTTTCTGTTTTTACTTCATCCCGAAACGCCCGGCTTTCTTAAGCTCTACTTCATAGGGCATTTGCTCAGCTGGTGGATTCGCGGTCCACTGGAATTGATCATGATTTATAAATGGCTCTGTTGGACACCCCGCTACGGCATTGGCCATGATCTTTTTCATATCGGTCTTTGTTTGTCGATTCTCCTTTCACAGGCGCAGGAGTTTAAAGACTTGCTGCAAGCCTCGCTCTTCGCCCAATGGGCTGGAATTTTTGCTCTGATGATTATATTCACAACGGTGGCAGAAATTCTATTTGCCGTATTGTTCTTAAAGTTCAGATCCAGTTACGAAGCCAAAGAAAATATTTATTTTGCTTCGAAGGATCCCAAATGGAAACTGATCAACCGGGTCACCCTGACTGTTGTCATCATTGCCATGAGCCACCTTACGCTTCAGTCTCTCTGCCTTGCAAAATCACTTTTAAATCAATGACCGACGAATTTTTTTTGTTGGCCTAATCAGGGACAAGAGTTTCTTTCGACAAAACTTAAAAAAGTAAAAGAAAGGCACATGCATGGTCACGCGGGCCACACAGCAAAGTTCTTCTCCGTCGACCCAACCCGGATTGTTTTGATTAAAGAAATGAACTCTGGGTTTCTTAAGAACCTCGGCATCGATATCAGCAACGGCATGCTTAATGGCTTGGGATTTACTTTTATCCGGCACCATAATCCCGGTTTTAGGATTGTACTTTTCAAAAAATCTTTCGGTGTAGAAATCATCCATCAAGCTTTTAATGTCCTTAGGTGTGCCTTTTTCATATCGAGGCCAATGCTCCAGAAAATTGTTCGTCATCAATAAATAAGTTTTGTAGCCCTTCGAGATCAAAAACCAATAGATTTCTTGGCGGGGATTTTTTATTCGCGTCGCAATTAGATACTTACCAAAAGCAAACGCCAGATCACCTTGTCCCCAATACTCTTGAGTTAAAACTGTGTCGCCGCTGTAGATTGCGATATAAGATAAAGCCGGTGTTTTTACTTTTTTTACAAGAATGGTTGAAAAACCTTGAATGACCTTATCTTTATCCAGCAGCAAGATCACATCTTGCTTTTCGCTCAAATCACTTTCAAATTGGGAGCGGTCCACTCCACTGTAGTAAAGACTCATGATGTAAAACATTCTGTCTTTTTGCTCGGGACTTAACTGCGTTCGCGGAACTGTAGAAGTGACCATGCTTCAATCCTAGTAAAAAAAATCTTGATTGAAAACACAATTTTCAATAACTCGCTTAAGAGCAATTAGCTTTCGCGCAAAGAATCGACTTGCAGAAGAATTTCAACTTTGTTTTGCCCTAGAATAGCGCTTCGGTCGTATTTGTCCCAATAGTGTTGAATGTCTTTTACCGCTATGACTTCTGCGGCTTCCAGCTGCTTAAGTTCACGAGCTAGTTTATAATGATGGTGCGCCAAAAGGTGAGATTCAATATCAATTTTTTTATCTGTTAAACAAAATAAATAGTATTTAGGCCTGGGACGACTGACCGCTGCCAGGCTTAGCGCTTGCCACTGAGGATTTTTTTGAAATAACCCAGAAACCCAAGCAGCATCTATCTTTTCGCCAACCAGATCAGTGCTTTGAATACGCCCAAGAAATTCAAAACAAGGACATTGGTGATAGTATCCAACAAGCTGAACTCTATCAGGTAAAGCGTAACGATGCAGTCCCGAAGATGTCCACAGCAAGGGCTGGTAAATTTTTCCTTCCTTTAACTTCCAAGAAGGAAAAATTTCTTCGGCTTCTAAATCTTTGAATTCATAAAAATGGGACTGCAAAGCTAAGACTTTACGTTTATGAAAAGGAAAAGTTAAAACTCCTTCGGTCGCCCATAAGCCTTTTCCCTGAAACTGCACCCAGGGCAGTGCCGTTTTAATTTCGTTAGCCCAAGTCAGACTCGTGGAAGAATCCCAGGCGCTGATCAAGGCCAAACCAGGCCACAGCTTTAAAAACAGTTCCTTATCCTGCGAGTGAATACTTTCTATTTTTCGACGTGGAGCTCGTTTTAAAATTTTTTGCAAATCCTTTTCGTACAGTCCCCATTTTCCTTGATTCAAACACTGTGAAATTTGATCCCAATGAATTCTTATGTCACCAAGCAGTCGCAATAAAAAAGTAGGACTCCATACGGAAATCAGCGATAAATCTTCACGGGAACACAAATAAAGTAGGGTGCTCCACCAGGCCATTTCCGACGTCGGTAAAGTGGACACAACCGCTGGCACAGCTTTGACGGGATCCAAGAACAACCTTTGAAACCAAGGAAAAAGTTGGGACTCGTCATTATCAGTCTGCTCTCGCAGTTCGTTGGGCAACCAAGACATCGACCAATAATGGGATCCCCGTTTTGTTTTAGGAAATTGCAAATAAACATCGGCCAACCAAACAGCAGCAGCTTTGTTAATTTCGTTTAAAAAATCTTTTGAATAAGGAATCCATTTTCGTTCTGAAGTTGAACCACTGCTCGGCTCGTAACGAAGAACATCCTGGCAAAGAAGGGCTTGTCCCGTAGACTTTTGCAGCTCAATTTCACTTTGGTAATCACTGTAGGTTTTAATTTTAAGATTTTGAATAATTTCTTCATAACTGGCAAAAGGACTAATCTTTTTACCCTGTTCAGTGAAGCGCAAATTATCAATGATTCGGGACAACACTTTTCGTTGTGTTTTTTCAAGGGAAAAGCTCGAGCGAACAAAGTCTTGACGGTGCTTACTTAAATACGTCGCAAACAAATGGTGATTGATGCGCTTTCTCATACCAAGCCCATTTCGAACCCAACTTCACCAACGCTCTGATGTAAAGCGGGCTCCCCTTGCAAACGTACACGGTAAAGCAAGACAGGAACTTTTTGATAAAAATAGTTCCTGAGATTTATTTTCCTTTCAGCGTCTTCAGAAAAAGAAACCATTGTCAGATCTTCGCGAGTAGCAAAAACATAGTTAATAAATTCCTGCACAGCGTCGGAACGGTCACAGGTTTCGTCAGTATTCAAATGAGTTAAGTACACTGTTTTTAAATCATCTCCAAGAGTTGGAAAACGAAATCCCAAAAAATTCAAAGCTGAAAAAGTTCTCGCTAACCACGAGGGAGCACTTTTCACGCGCATGCGCTTCACCGGAGTCGGATCCCAAGGCAAGGTGCAAGCTTTGATTTTCCCTTGTTCGTCCTTGATTAAAAGAAATTGATGAATAGAAAATCCCGGCCAAGTTTCAGAGCGATATTTCCATTCACCTTCTTCTCTATCGCTAAAGTCAGTACCAAAAAATTTTCTTTGCTCTTGACGATGTAAAAACTCAATCAAAGTTTCCTTATCAAGCTCGGTGGCCCTGACCACTGTGCTTTTTTTTTGATTTGGAAAAATACGACCGTAAACATTCACCATGTTCAGCTCTTTTAAAAATTCATAGTAGAATCCATGATCTTTTTTCAGTCCGACTAGATTTTTAATCGCTTCATTATTCTTTTTAAGAATTCCAGTGATAAAATAATCCACGTTAAAACGAGAATCCAATTTAAACTTTTGCAACTGAGAAGCATACTCTTTCCGCCATAAAACAGCAGCTTGCTGCGAACCATTGGTCCTAAAATCTCCAATGTAGGCCGCGTTCAATCTCTGACCAAAAAACCACCTCTTCGAAAATGAAAGAGAGAAAAAAACAAGAACTTCGTTGCGTCCTCCACGGGCGACAATAGTTTCATGAAGAGAACTTTGGCAGTTCAACAAAGCCGTGAAATCAGGTGAACGCTCATAAACCAGCTCGATATTTCCCACCTTCATCGGCGATTTTTCTAACAGATTTAAAATGTCTTTGTTATCCTTTGAAAACTCAAAAGATGTGATCTGCGGATGGCCGTTCTTGAGTTGGTTTAAATCCAAAACTCTCTCTCTTTTTCGTAAGCGCCATCAAGATTTTCTCCGGAACGCAGGCGTTCAATGGCCAAGTGCAGCTCGTCAGCGGCTGTTGATTTCCAGCCGGATTCTCCCCAAATCTTCAGATTGTCGCCCTGATTTTTCATAATTTTCACATCTTGGGTGATCACTTTGCGGGTATAAAAGCGCATAAAGGGTTTCAAGATTCGACTGAGTGGACCGACCTGGTAGGCAATCCAAGTGAAAACGCGAGACTGGTAGCGTGAAATAGGAGTGCACTGACTGTTGATGATAAAAAACTTATTTCCAAATTGGTAATCAACCCGAGTAATGTTGGGAAAAATAAATTCATCGGTGTGAACCATGACTTCGCCCCGGGGATTCAAAACCTTTTCAGTAAAACCAATGCTGTCTTTTGGTTGATTGTAGGTGACTTTCACCCGTCTTTCTTTAACGGAAATTTGGACAGGCACTCTCAGTAGACTTCGATTTCTAAACCAACCCGAATGCACAAAAACAGTGTGGGGCACATCCATAAAATTTTGCACCAAGTGGCCCACTTCATTTTCAAAATCTGTAATCATAAAATAAGATTGAGTGCGAGGATTTTTTAATTCTGGAAAACGCCATGGAGGCAAAGCGGAGTTCGGCGCCTCGGACCCAGCCCAAATCCACACACAAGAGTCCTGACAGACACTGAAAACCTTGGGCAAACACCATTTTCTTTTTTCGGAATAACCTGGCCCTTCCGAGGGCACTTCGACTAAGTTCCCCTGACCATCATAGCACCAACCGTGATAAGGGCATTTGATATTGTCTTTTTCAATAGACCCCAGTGACAGTTGAGCCCCGCGATGCAAACAGCGATCAGGAACGACATGAATTTTCTGTTGCTGATCGCGAAACACAGCATAAGGTTTGTCATACAACCAACGACGAATGGGCTTTCCTGTCGGCACTTCTTTTTCTAAACACAGAATGTACCAATGATTCACTAAATTTCCGTCTTTTTCACTGAGGCTTTGCATTGCCGCTATCCCAAACCAATTTGTTGTACTGATTAATTTTTAAATCAGCATATGTAATTTCGTGAATCAAACACCAATTGACGGAAACACGAACAGACTTAACCTCTTTTCCCAAACCAAAATGAAGTCGACGATCACTTTGCGAAGAAAACCCGCTCGCTGACTGAGTTTCATGCATAAGTCTGAACTTTTCACCACTGGTTTTTTCCACCTCCAGCTTCACACGTGTACCTGTTGCATCACGGTTGCAGCCCAAGGCACGGCTTTCCAATTCAATCCCCATCCAATTGTTCTCGCTGCTAGGGGCACCAAAATAGACATTCCGGTAAAGAGTGGGCTCAGAAAATTGATGAGTGAACAAAAGATCCCGTCGCCCACGACTTAAAAAATCAGCACTGACAGCACCACGAGAATTTGTCAATTCCGTTACCCCCAGTTCCGTAGCGGCATCAACAAATTGCGGTTTATGCGTAGGTCCTCGATTTAAATAAACACGGTTTTGTTCATGACCATAGATACAATATCCGCGAAGATCGCCCCACCGATGAGCATAGCGATGAATCGACGGCGCCGAACGAGCCACTTTTTCGTTCACATACCAGTAGTCAGGACAATCATCAAATTTCTTGTCTATCTTGTCGTCCACCATGCCATTGGCCTGCGCTATATCCACCCAACCATCATTGTCAAAATCAGTGGCCGTTGCTCCCCAACCAAAACGATTCTCATTTAAGGCCCCTTTGGCGGTGGCTTCTTCTGTAATTTTCGGATAAAACTCTTTTTCTCCGGGCGAAAACATCCACAACAAACTTCCTTCGGCTTGGAAAGCGTGATGCACATTAGAAATGTAAACGCCCAACCAGTCAGTGTGATCAAAATCGGCCACCGAGGCGTTCATACCTTTGTAAGTGTCTCGTCCAATCGAACCAAAGATATTTCCTTTGATGTTTTCAAAAAATTTTCCTTCGTGGTTGTAGTACAAATCATCAGGACCAAAATCGTTGGCAATATAAAGATCTGGCCAGCCGTCTTTATTGAAGTCGGCCACACTGACGGCCAATGACCATCGCGTTTCTGGAAGACCCCACTTTTTAGAGTCTTGCAAAGTGAATTTATGGTTTTTTTCCTGAAGCAAAAGTAAATTTTCTCCGCCATTGTTCGAGAGATGCCAACTGTCATGCATAAAGTTGAACATGCGCTGATCTCCGTCGTACTCTGGTTGCGGAAGTTGAAATACATTCAGACGAGTTTCTTTGGGATAGTCAGGCAAATTAGCAGGCCAAACATTCAAGATCAAAATATCTAAGAGTCCATCTTTATTGAAATCAGCAAAAGTGCCCGCTAAAGAGTTTGTGTAGAGATCGCTGAGACCAACCTCTTGACTGGCATCGGCAAAACCCAACTGTCCTGTCTCCTTGAGGTTGTTCTTCAGCAGGATCGGATGGCCAAAGCCCACGATCAGCAAAATATCTTGATCACCATCGTTATCATAGTCAGCGAACAAGGCGTTGCTGATGATGCCGTGCCTTTTGGGATCTTGAATGGTTTCGTTTAAAATGGGCAGGGGCACGCGCTCAAAATGAAAATCACCTGCATTGCGGTATAAAGCCGCACGCTCTGATTTTCCTTTGATCAAGTTGGTCAGAAAAATGTCCACTCGTCCATCATTGTCGATGTCGCCAACTGCGGCCGCATCACCCACACTTAAGATCCATTTGATCACATGTTGAATGCGCACATCCACGTCTTCGTACAGGCCTCCGTAGCGAGAGGCATTAAGTCCCGAAATTTGCGGATCTACCTTTTCAAACTTCCAATCTAAATTTTTTAATTTTAACTGAGGACGGATGATGTTCGCATAGACAAAGTTTCCCGTTAAGAACAGTAGCGCTAAAAGCAAAGGGCGCTTGTAATATCCCGAGATGTAAAATCGGTCTTTAAGATATGGAAATAAGCCCAGGCTGCGCGATTCCTTCCAATGATTGATCAGAAGCCGAGCGATTCCTACAATCAATGCCGCGTAAAAAAAAGTGTAATAACTTTGCCTTAAGTGCAAAAGTAAATCAATTATCGCCAGCCAAAACCCAACCCACACTTGATTCTTAAAATCTTTAGGCGAGGTCGCCGGATCAGTGATCATAAAAAAAGTAAAAATAATAAAAGACGGCGAGGACAGCGTTCCTAAAAATAAAGTTTCAAAAGGAAGATGATGTCTCATGAGCATCGCTCGTAAGGCGGTCTGAATGGTGTAAAAAAATAAAAATGAAATCACCAACCACTGACGATTGACTGTGGGAATCACAAAGACCAAGCCCAACATCAATACAAAGACAGACATCATGGCTATGCCATTCCACTGGTAAGCCGGAGCTGCGGTGATTAAATTGTGAGATAACAAAAGAGAAAAACTGACCCCCATCATGGCTGGATTTAGAGCATGACGGCCTTTGAAGGTGATCAAATATTTAAATCCGATTGCGAAAAATACAGGGATGAACAGCAAAAAAATGTCATGGCTGTAGTTCAATAAAAAACAAAGAGACATGCTGGTGATTAAAGCCCCGATTGGAAAAAAAATCTTATTGTAGAAAATTTTTGAAAGTAAAAGCTCTAAAGCTACGCAAGACAGTACCGTTAAAATAGCTTGTGTGGGTGAACGATTAAAACCTAAAACCGTCAAACCTAGAAAAAGATACGTGAACAGAATCACGAAGACCGTGATTCTGGGATCAATCTTTTTAAGTTGAGAAATCAGATTTTTTAATCCACCCATTAGACGTTCAAATATCCTTGATCACGTAGGCGCTCACCCATCACGTCATAGGCTTTTTCTTCATTTGGAGCAAAAGTCGCCAATCCATCGACGTAACGGTTGTACATGCAAAAGGCAGCTGCAATAAGAACGGTATCGTGAATTTCTAAATCTGAGGCCCCGTGACGGCGGGCTTCTTCAACAATTTCAGCACTGACCTTTTTTGCTTCTTTTTGCACTTGCCCGGCAATAGTCAAAAGAGCTTTTAATTTTTCTGAAATGTTGGCTTGTTTATAATTTTGTTTAACCTGATTAACTAAGGCTTTATCGCCGTTCAACAAAGCTGAAGCCACGGCAGAGTGCGATCGTGTGCAAAACTGACATTCATTCAAATAGGACACATACGAGGCTATCAATTCGCGCTCGCCACGAGTCAGAGTTGAATTTTTCACCAAAATGGTTTCGGCTAATTCTGACAGAACCCTCCCCGTGTCTTGGCGGTACTTCAGCAATCCGATAATTCCAGGAAACTCAGGTGATAAAGAAATATGAGGCATAGCCCCTCCCTCTCGTAAAATCGTGTTATTTCATTCAGAATGAAGAGGCTTTTTTTGTTTTGCAAAGAATTTTGTCAGTGGGATGCACTGCAAGTGGAGTAGGGCCATTTAGACTCTGGACGCGGCTTTTCCGTTGCAGATATTCGGTGTAAATTTCATCAAAAGTCTGGATTTGACTGTGATGAGCTGCAAAGACTCGCGTTGTCACTTTCTTTACTGACTTTGATGATTATGCATTGCCCGGTAGCTAGTGCTATTGCTCTGAGTAGAAGAGCTTGCAAGACCATTTAATAAAAAATCATTTGCAACTTAATTTGGAGGTTCCGAATAGATTACTTTCTTTAGATCATTCAAATTTAGATAGAAAGTATTTGGATTAGAATACAAGTAATTAAATTCTTCTGACGTTGACTGAGCAACATTTGGATCGTTCACCTTTATTCTACTTTCGTAATTTTTATAAAACCCCATTTTAGTGAAATTCATTGATCCAAGGTAAACTAATTTATTATCAATAATAAAGACTTTTGCATGTGTTAAATAATATTCGGCATTGAAGCGATTTGAATCAGAATAAGGGGTCATTGTGACTGAAAAATTTATTAAGCATTCATAGGTGTAACTATAAATTCGTATTTTATAAAAAAATATATTAAAAATTATTAGGAGTGGAAAAGCGTACGCACAGCCCCAGTAAAGAGGAATTTTATTCTGAAATCCATACACTAGACACCAAGTCGCTATAAGATAGCCAATTGAAATTAAGCTTAAAGCAATTCTTCTTCTTTTTTTCTTCTTATCATCAGTATGACGATTTTGTCTGATAAGGTTTTTGAAAATTTCATACCGCTTGGTATCGCTGCTGACGAAATCATCACTTAATATCAATGAAACTTCGATACCTTCTTGCGATCTTTTAATAAGTAAATCAATAAACTCAGATGAAATGTAAGGTGTAATGATCTTTATAGAGCTTTGAGCTGTCGAGATATCCTTGAGGATAGGTTCGCCAGCATTCCGACCAATATAGATTTCACCTGAGTTGATGACTGTATTCTTTAGCATGTTTATTTGACTCTAAAATGATAGCTCGAGCTTCGTAAACTGTATTCTGAACGGCATTCAGGATACTGTTTTGTATACTGCATTCGACTCAGTATACAGTATTCCGTACGGTATCCAGGATACCGGGCCCAGCATCCGGGATACTGGGGATTGTTAGGTGTAAACGTTGGATTAGTGGTAGGCATCATCCAACAACCTGCAATCTAAGGCAAGTGCATGATTTCATTGAGTTCAGCATCCATGTAATTTGTCGTAAAAACGCAGATTTTAAGGTTTTATATGAGCAAGGCTATTCCATACAAGAAATTGCTGATCGCTTTGGGTTTTCCTTTTCAACAGTCAGAGGTCATCTTCTTCGCTTGGATGTACCGTTCAGGCCGAATAAAAGCGTCAGCTTTCTAGGAAATCAGCGGCAGACTTTCAAAAGTGCAGCACCACCAATTTATGGGTATTGTTACCTTGAAGGACGTCTTCAAAAGAATCCACATGAATATCCCATTCTACAAATTATTGAAAAACAAAGACAGCTAAGCAGGACCCCAACGGAGATCGCTCGGTATCTTAGGGGTAAAGGGGTTAAGACTCGACATGGAAAAAATTGGACTCAGGCGCACGTTTTCAACGTAGTCAAAAAACTCAAAAACAAAAAAATCAATCTTTAACAAGGAGCTTAAAAATGAACTTAAATAAACTCATGACCATTTCAGTTGGAGCCGTAATCGCTTGTTCGATAACAATGAATCTTAACGAGATTCATACTTGGATATGGCGCGCCCAATCCAAGCTTATCTATGAATCACGCACAGAGACCTGGGGTATTACCCCCGTGTAAGCGGGTAATACAAGTTTAGTGCCTGGGAATTAATCTGAGGTATCGACTTCTTATTGAATACCTTTGATTTGATGTTCGATCGATTCAAATTAAAGCCTCAGATCATATAATTGCTACATGGTCGTTTTGCTACCGATCTTAAAACGGTGACTAAGTTCTTAGAATTTAGACCTTTATTTGATTTTAGCGATGGCGGATTTCCGCCACCCTAGCACAAATACAACTAACTCTTTTTCTTTTTAGCCGATAACTCTAAATCAGCTGAGCTCAACCAGGATGAGGTTATGAGCTTTATTGATCGTTTTGCTTCTGACATAAAAAAGGCGCTTCATTGAATTGAAGCCCAGATGATTTTAAAAATAATAAAACGCAGTGTTTAGCGAGCGCCCTTTGGGCTTTTCGGATTTGATATCGACTTGATTGGCTCAATTCCCGTTTTGCAGAGATCCAACAGCCTCGACGTAACAAACTCAAGGTGAGCTAATCCCATTGTTCCAATGACAGATCCGTCTTTTGCGAACATGGCCTCAGCGATTTTTTCATCACGTTTTTTCATGGCCTTCATTTCATCAAGGGATGCAGTAATCCAATTCAAAACATGTTTCTTGTATCTTTCGGGAGTTTTTCTTAGCGCAGATTGTAGAATCTTCTCGTCAAGATTAGGAGTGTAAGAGGGATAAAGAGCAAGAAGTTCCCCCTCAGTTTCATTTACTTTTTCTGCGAACCCCTGCCCCTCTTTAGAAGACCAATTTATCTCTTGCTTGAGGTCCCTGAGAGTAAGATCGTACTTTGCCAGAGCCTTTTCGTGGGCCTCATCTTCCTTTTTTTCCTCCATACCGAACAATGTTCGTCCCTTCATAAGACCGGGCTCTATCATTTTCAGATAGGAGACTGAACCAGCAAAACCCACAAGAAACGATTCTCTTTGTCGGGAAATTTTTCGTCGTGAAAGCTCGTTATTTAAGTCGTCACGGAATTTTTCTGAATATCGGATATGATCAGGAAGCGTTCCATCTACCATTTCCAGACCGACGAATTTTACTGAAGCATCCTTTCTAAGAAGGTCTGCGATATAAACTACTTCCTCAGAAGCATTTTGAATTGCTTTACTGTTTGATTTTAAGATCGACTCCATAGTCCAAAGCCAAAGATCGTTACTATCACTTTTGTTATTGACGAAATCTTTCAGTTTGCGCAGTTCGAGTCTGTCGCCATGATTTTGACCAATGATTATAATTTTCCGATCATCGCTAATTTTGACGATGCGAATTCGAGATGCAATGCCAGTTCCGGTTGGGGTCGTTACCGTGCAGGCGTCTACAGCATGCGCGGTATGCCCTACTATGATCGCAGCGAATAAAAGAAATGATCTAACCGGAACCATTCATTTGATATCGGAACAATGTTTTTACTTCTTTAGACACTCGCCGCAGACCTAGGTCTGTGTAAAACTCAGCAGAGAGCATTATCAAAACCCAATCAAAATGGGGAGCCTGCGTTTATTTTAAGATAGCGCCATTTGGAGTACTGGATTGTGGCTTAGGACTGATCGTTGCAAGCAGCGCTTCTCATGAGCATACCGTTTTGGGGCTAAACATTTTACAATTAAAACACTGATTAATAAGATCCTGTAGATGGCCGCTACCCAGTCGCGTGGTAGAATAACAGCATGGTTGCGGTAAAAGCCTTTTTCATGTCTCTTCTGTCATTTTGGAGAATGGATCTCCCTCCAGAAGAGCATAACTTCGGTGATACATTAGAAATACTTCGATATGAAAATGGAAAAGAAATCTCAAAAGAAGTTTTCGATAAAAAAAGTCCAAAATATCAAGCGCTGACCGCATTTTTGAATTCAAACCGCCGATACGGGTTACCCCAAGTGCCTTGAGTTGACCGACGAGATGCTTGATCTTTTGCTCGTGTGGATCGCCACGCATATACGCCAACTCTTTATACTTTTCCCCACAGAGTATTTTATAAACAGCTCGAGCTATGCGATTGGCAATCGCGATTTTGGCTTTGTTTGCAGAACCTAATTTGAACACCAGCTTGTTGTACTTGGCCCTGTAGAACGATCCACGTTTTAACTTTGCTGTATGTGCCGCTTGCGCAAAAATCTTTCTCAAGTGCGGGTTCCATTGACGGCATTTTGATCTTTTTTTTGCCCGCAGACTCGTTGTTGCCACTGCCAACTCCAGCCCAAGCGGCAAATGACCTCTCATCTTTGAACTTGTCCATCTGATTGGTGGCTTCCGCTAGAATTCCCATGGCTAAAACTTTATCAATCCCAGGGATCTCATCCAGTTTCTCAATAAGGTGAGCGTACGGCATTGATTTCTCTGCAAGTTCCGATTCCACTTCCTTAAGTTTTTGCTCTAAATAGTGAAACTGATCCATCAACTGCTTGATCACAAAAATGTGCTCTGTCGTTAGCGTATTGGTTAACGCTTTTTCTACCTCACTAAACCAAATCTGTGCAACGTTGCTAACCAATGTGAATCGTTCATATCTGTTTTTCTTCCTGGCACGTTTTTCACATGCGCAGCCTGAGCAACAGTGATGTCAAATCCCATCGGCTCCCACACATTGCACAGTGGCTTCCAATAAACCCCAGTCAATTCCATGACAACTTCTTTGACCCCATACTCCCGAAGCTTTAGTCCACACTTCATCAAATCCTCAGTAAATGTTGAACATTCAAACTGATAAACTGTTGGCTCAATATCGGCATCACCAATTAATACGGTAATCGCTAAGATCTCCGTATTGAAACATCGATTACTTTAAATCTACCTTGATCCACGGTTGCTTTTTTTAGATGCTTCACCGGAAGCAGATGCTACTTTATTTTGTTGCATACTCAGACGATAAGAATATCTCTTTATAATATTAGTTTGATTTCTAATAAACTCTTCTTTATTAAATTCACCACTCAATCTCAATGGGTTTTCACGAAAGTATTTGTAAACGTCATTTAACTCCATTTTAAGACTGAGCTTTTGATCATGTGTTAATTGAGAATCAAAAAGTTTAGTGGCTCTTTTATGCAGCTTTTCAAATATGCGAACTTCATAGTTAGCACTGTGAGCTGGAGTGATCTTCATAACCATAACCATTGGGTCAAAAGCAAATTCAACTTTTTTTGCACCCGAAGCTGCTTTAACTATTTTAGCTGTCTTAACAGCCATCTTTCCGGGTTTGTCCCGATTGCCGTTAGAGTTTGGCCGGGTTAGGTCATTGTTTAAGCTGCCTGTTTGCTAGAGTCAAATTCATTTCCATTCAACTTGTTGATCAATATTTTCATCTGCTCCTTTCCGCCTC
>JAKFYD010000032.1 GCA_021731025.1 Pseudobdellovibrionaceae bacterium
ACTGTGCCGTGATTCTGGTTGGGGACGCTGATCAAATCCCCTCTGTTGGCGCAGGGAATATTCTTCAAAGCATTATTTCATCTCCATTATTTAAGATCGTACGTCTGACTGAAATTTATCGTCAAAGTGAAAACAGTCATATAAAAAAAATGCTCAGCGAATTAAAATAGGGCAAATGCCTTTAGCTCACGGTACAGAGGATTTCCAATACTTACCTGTGTATAATATTGAACAAGCCAAATCGGTTGTTCGTAACTTGCTTGAAAAAACAATACCCGGAAAATACGGAATAAAAAATTTAGATGAGGTCCAAGTTTTAGTGCCTCTGAATCAAGGGATCATGGGCGCACAGATATTTAATCAAGAAATTCAGTCTCGCATTAGAGGTGAAAAACAGGTTTCTATTGCCCCCAGTGATTTTGGCCAGAATTTTAAACTGGGAGATAAGGTTATGGTTTTAAAAAATGATTATAAAAAAGATGTTTTTAACGGGGATATCGGTTTTATCGAGAGAATTGATCATGACCTTCAACTTTTCGAAATTAATTTCTCGGGACGAAATGTTCATTTTGAATTTCATGAAATGGATCGGCTCACTTTAGCTTACGCGATCTCGATTCATAAATCACAAGGTTCTGAATACCGAGCAGTGATTGTGGTCGTTACCGAAGAGCATATCCCTATGACTCAACGCCATCTTGTTTACACCGCAATAACACGGGGTAAGGAATATGTTTTCTTGGTTGCAGAACCTTTGGCACTTCATAAAGCTCTTCAAGAAATTGAATTGCGCTGGGAAAAATTGACCGAACTTCTTCAACCTCATTAAAGTATTTGGCACCGGCTTTGCTGCAACTCTGTAGTTTAATGGCTTCGTAAATCAGTTTGGAGTTGTTATGATTTTTAAGGATCGGTGCGAAGCTGGTCAGCAGCTTGCCGCCAAACTCGTAGAATATAAAAATAAAAATCCTGTTCTGTTTGCGCTTCCACGCGGAGGAGTGCCCATTGCGTATGAAATTTCACGTGCACTTGGAGTTCCTTGGGACCTTCTTCTTGTCAGAAAAATAGGAGCCCCATTTGATGCGGAGCTGGCGGTAGGAGCTGTGTGTGAAAGCGAGAAGCCTGTGTGGAATCAATTTTTATTAGCCCGCTTAGGAATTCTGCCGGAAAATTTAAAACAAATTATTTTGACAGAACAAGAAAAAATAAAAACCTATCGTCAGGTTTTTCGTCAGGGTCATGAACCTAAATCTGTCCTCAATAAAACCGTCATCATCGTTGATGATGGACTCGCAACGGGAGCGACGGCAATCGCTGCCGTCAATTATGCAAGGAAAAAAGGGGCAAAAAGCATTGTGTTTGCTGTCCCAGTAGCAGCAGCGAGCTCTGCTCGTTTTTTAAGGACCCGTTGTGATGCGGTTATAACTGTTGAAGAGTCTGAAGAGCTTCGCTCTGTTGGGAATCGCTACGAAAATTTTTCTGAAGTGAGCCAAGAAGATGTTATTTCGCTCTTGAATATCTAAGCTTAATATTTAAGCAATTGAATTAAATAACTTTACTCTAAACCTAAAGATGTTTAATACATCGAAGTCGTCTGCGAGGTGTATTTTATGATCTCATGGCCATCATCTGCGCGTACTCTTGAAAAGAAAATTAAACAGTTTGAGAAAAATTTATTTCTTCGGCCTATCTTAGCCTTAAGCATTCCGTTCTTTGCTCTCATTTTTCAATGGTTTTCTTTGGATGTTATTAGGCCTTTCATTTGGTTTGCTTTTTTCCCGGCTGTGTTTTTAAGTTCGTGGATTGGTGGCCTTCTTTGCGGATTAAGCGCAACCGTGTTGTCCGTAGTGATAGTTTGGTTATTTTTTATTCCTTATACGGGTTTTGTTCCTGGGGAAGCATCAAGATATATTTTAATGAGCTTGGTTTTTTTCTCGACGGGTGTACTTTTTAGTATTCTTCATCATCGGCTCAGAAAGCTAATTCGTTTCCAGGAAAAGACGGAAATAGAACATCTGCGACATGACATACTGCTCAATGAAGCGCAAAGGATTGGAAAGTTTGGTAGCTGGGCTTGGGATGTAAAGCACAACCGCGTTCAATGGTCTGATGAGCTCTACCGCATTTTAGGCTTAGAGCCTCAACGAATTAAACCGACATCACAAACATTTTTTGAATATGTGCATCCCGAGGATCGAGAAAACTTAATGAAGGTGACGGAAGAAGTTTTGCGGACGAAAAAATCTAGTCCAATGGACTTTCGGGTGATTTTACCTGATGGAAAATTCAAAATCGTTCATGGTGTCGGTGAAGTATATCATAATGAAGAGGGTGAAGTTACAGAAATGGTCGGTACTGTTCATGACATTACCGAAAGAAAATTGATCGAGGACGCCTATCGCGAATCTGAAATGAAATTTCGTGGCCTGCTGGAAATGGCTAATGATCCTGTTGTCATTATCGATGCTAATGGAAAAATTGAATTTGTTAATCGACAAGTGAAAAATACTTTCGGTTATCAAGATGAAGAGCTGCTAGATCAGTCAATTGAAAATCTTATTCCCGAGAGACATCGCTTATTTCACTTGGGGCAAAGAAGCGAATATCTAAAGAATCCTGAAAAAAAACCTCTCGGAAAATACTTGCAACTCTTAGGCAAAAGAAAAGACGGAACTGAATTTCCTCTTGATATTTCATTATCCCCATTTAAAACAAAGCGAGGCTGGATCATCACTGCCTTTATGAGAGATATCTCTGACAAAAAGAGAAGCGAAGCTCAGCAAAAATTTATTTCAGATACAGGACGAATTTTAAACGAGACCATCGATTATCAGGAGTGTATTCAAAGAATAGCAGATATCGTCGTTCCAAGGCTAGCGGACGCCTGCCTTGTTCACGTTGCGGAAGGCAATTCACTTCGAATGAAGGCTTTTGCTCATAGTAAAAATATAAAACTAGAAATTATAGAAAATGCTTTTAGTCAAATTTCACTTGAACAAGAAAATTTAATGTGGGGACCGGGCTTTGTTGCAAAGTCTTATGCGGCACAACTCATTGAAGTTGTCGATGAAACCTTTTTAAGATCTATAGTGGCTCATGAAGAAAGTTTATTTAAGGAATTAAGCTCTCTCGGAATCCGTTCTTGGATTTCGGTTCCGATGACGGTGAGTGGAAGAAATGTTGGAATTATTTCTTTTATTCGATGTGCTTCTAAAAAATACACTCCGACTGATTTAAACATGTCTCAGCTAGTCGCCGATCGAGCGGCCGTGGCTGTTGATCATGCACGCCTTTACCACGAGGCCCAAGTGGCTATCCGCTTGCGGGAAGATATGTTAGCAATCGTGTCTCACGATCTTAAGAATCCATTGGGCGTGATAAAAGGATATAATGAACATATTTACGAAATCTTAAGGCGCAGTGAATTTGATAAAGGAACTTTGACTTCAACGAAGGCGATTTCTCGCTCGGTTAAACATATGGATCGACTGATCTGTGATCTTTTGGATTTTGCAAAGATTCAGTCAGGGACATTTTCACTTCAGTACAGCGCAAATTGTGTCGAAGATATTGCTGGTGATGGAATTACTATTGTTCGACATCTTGCTGACCAGAAAGAAATAAAAATTGAAACGAAGATCGAAGCCAATTTGCCTATCGTCAATGGCGATCGTGGTCGAATTTGCCAGGTTCTGTCGAACCTTATAGGAAATGCTATTAAATTTTCTCCAGAACAAAGTCGGATTGAGGTCGGTGCAAAATTAATTGGCTCAGCAATACAATTTACAGTGAATGACATGGGAAAGGGGATTTCTCCTGAAAGTATCCCTCATCTTTTTGATCGTTACTGGCAGGAAAAAGAAACAGCAAGCCTGGGGACAGGCCTGGGCTTATCCATTGCCAAGGGGATTGTCGAGAGCCATAAGGGGCGAATTTGGGTCGAGAGTCAAATAGGTCAAGGAAGTACATTCTACTTTACGATTCCTCTTCAAAAAAATGCACCCCAGCCTGGCGACCGAAAGCCAACTCAAGCTTTGCAGCCCATCTCACCCACCTAGATTTGTTTGTTATATTCAAAATAGTAAAGTATGTAGAGTAGACGAGACCAAATTTTGCCTAACTTAGAGTGTATTTCATTGGAAAGGTAAAAAAGTGATCAAAGCTCTAATTGTCGATGATAGTGCTGACCTTAGATTGCTGCTTTCAAAGGCCCTTGAAAATGAGGGTATGTCCCCCTTTACTGCAGATGATGGACAAGATGCTATTGATAAAATTTCTGCTCATGGGAACCCTGATATTATCCTTTTGGATCTGATGATGCCGGTTATGGATGGATTCGAGTTTTTGAAGTGGAAAAATAATCAAGCAGACTTGGCAAATTGCCCCGTTATTATCTTATCGGCATCAACACATAATAAGTTACCTGAAGGCGCTACCGCCTTTTTGCAAAAGCCCATAAATTTGAACAAGCTCGTTGATTTGATTGAAACCCATTGTAAATTAGAGAAATGAAAAAGCTTTATAACTTTTTAAGACTGCGAGCTTTCGTTTCTCAATTGCCCACCGCAACTGCTATTGGAATCGGGCTAACATTGACATTGATCATTAGCTTCTTAGCTTGGAAGATCACTCGGAATGAAGATTATCGAAAGTTTACCGAGGTTGTCGATGAAATTGAGACGCCTTTACGCTCAAGGATGATCCGCTACCAAGGCGCTTTAATTCAGGTCAAAGCCTTTTTTGTTTCACAAAATTTAAAAGTCACGCGGGAAGAATTTGAAACCTATGTCGCGAATATGGAGCTCTTAGAAAATTATCCAGGAGCTCAAGGTTTGGGTTTTAGTTTGTTGATCCGCCCGAATGAACATCAATTTAAAAAGGGGCGATTCGGCTATTTGGGTGATACTTACCAAGTATGGCCTGTAGATCCATCACGAGACGAATATTTTTCTATTGTTTATCTTTTTCCACAAGATTGGAGAAATAAAAGGGCTATAGGCTTCGATATGTATTCCGATCCGATTCGTCGGAAAGCGATGGAAACAGCTCGCGACACGGGGAGGCCGGCCGTCACCGGAAAGGTGGTCCTTGTTCAAGAAACTGAGATTGAAACGCAGCCCGGGTTTGTCCTGTATGTGCCTGTTTACAAACCGCAGTTCCCCATAACGACAGCGCAAGAGCGACGGGAAGCTTTAGTTGGATTTGTCTCTGCGCCCTTTCGAAGTTTTGATTTCATGAATGCCATTGCTTATGCGAGTCTGAAACCTGTTGATTATGAATTGTACAGTGATAGCGAAAGAAAAGAAAATTTATTGTACACGAATCGTGTTGGCAAAAAAGAAATAGGTCTGTTCTTTCAAAGAAGAGAAATCGAGATTGCGGGACAGAAATTTATTCTAACGGCAAGATCTCGTCCCGAATTTACCAGTGTGTCTCGCCGTCTTTTTCCATTGATGATTGCAATCATTGGTCTCTTAGTTACTCTTTTGCTTTATTTTATTATTTATAGACTCAGGAAAAATGCAGAGATCGAACGAGAATCCCGCGAAGCTCTTGAAACCTTAAATCGGATTGGTAAAAATGTCTCGGCGGAATTGGACTTGGACAAAGTTGTCCAAGAAATCACTGATGCGGCCACACAAATTTCCAAAGCTCAGTTTGGAGCTTTATTTTACAATTTAATTAATCAGCAGGGTGAGTCTTACACTTTGTACACAATATCTGGTGTACCTAAAGAAATGTTCACTCGATTTCCTTTGCCCCGGAACACTGAAGTTTTTAAACCGACATTTGCAAACTTAGGTGTCGTCAGAAGTGACGATATAACTAAAGATCCTCAGTACGGTAAGAATGCTCCTTACTTTGGAATGCCTCAAGGGCATTTGCCGGTGCGAAGTTACTTGGCGGTTTCTGTTGTTTCCAGGTCAGGCGAAGTCTTAGGTGGGCTGTTCTTTGGTCATAAAGATATCGGCGTTTTTACAGAGCGCGAAGAAAGATTGGTTGTCGGTCTTGCGGCTCAGGCGGCTATTGCCATTGATAATGCTAATCTTTATAAAAAAGCTCAGGAAGCTATCAGAGCCAGAGACGAATTCTTATCGATCTGTAGCCATGAACTTAAAACTCCACTGACATCTTTGCAACTTGAAGCGCAGATTAATCAGCGGTTAATGGCTCGAAAGGGAGATGAAGCTTTAACTCCAGGTCGGTTTAAAGAACTTATCGAGACCACTGTGAAACAAACATCGAGCTTAACATCACTCGTAGACGACATGTTGGATGTCGGAAGAATCTCGACGGGAAGGCTTAAGCTTCATCCCGATAATTTAGGTTTTAGAAAACTATTAACCGATTGTGTTGATCAGGTGGAACCACTTTATCGTGCTCAAGGTGTTAAACTGGATATCGTTTTGCCTGACTCAGACGTACAGGTGAATTGGGACAAGCAGAGAGTTATGCAAGTTGTAACTAATCTCCTTTCAAATGCGCTCAAGTACGGAAAAAAACTTCCGGTCCTTCTGAAAGTTGAGCAGTATAAGGATGAAATCCAAATTTCTGTGACTGACAGTGGAATTGGGGTTTCTGATGAAAACCAATCTCGAATTTTTCAACGCTTCGAGCGCGCCATTCATGACCCCAATATTTCTGGATTTGGTTTAGGCTTATATATTTCTAAAAAGTTCGTAGAGGCCCACAAGGGAAAAATTTCTTTGAAGAGTAAGCTTGCTGAAGGATCAACCTTTACGGTTTCTTTGCCCATTAGTCCTAGATACAGTACGGATGCTTTAGATCTCCAATAACTCTATTGACTGCGAGATTGTGGCATTTCTCCTGTTTCTTTCTTTTGCGTCCTGTGTTTAGCTATGCCAGCTCGAATTTTCATTCAAAAGGAGTATTCAAGATGAAAACTAGAATCTGTCTAATAATTACTTTATTTTTTTCTTTGATCACAATTGCACAAGCAGACAATGTTCCAAAGTTACGAACGGTATCACAGGTTGATCTCAATCAATATTTGGGAAGATGGTATGAGATTGCAAAGTTTCCAAATTCATTTCAAAAAAACTGTGTTAACGCGATGGCTGACTACAGCCTGCGAGATGATGGCGGAATTGCAGTTCTGAATTCTTGTGCTAAAGTTTCTAACGGTGAAATAAAAACGGCGAGTGGTATTGCTTGGGTAGTCGATAGAACTACGAATGCCAAATTAAAAGTTACATTTCTTCCCCAATGGATACGCTGGACAGGTATTGGTGTTGGTCAGTATTGGGTCATCGACTTAGGTCCCAATTACGAATACTCGGTGGTGAGTGAGCCAAGTCGCAAGTACTTGTGGATCTTGAGCCGTACTTCAAAGATGGATCCTGAAGTGTATAAAGGTATCCTTGAGCGTCTAACCCTGCAACATTTTGATCTATCGAAATTAGTTCCATCGCGAACGGAACAGATAAGTCCTTAATAGACCGAAGTCGGGCCGAAAAGTCTTTGGTCTAAAACATTACGAGCAGGACTCTGATAATTAAGAATTTTCATTTAGGGTTAGAGAATACGACAGAGCTAATCAATGAGAAGGAGTCTTGCTTGAAAATAATTTCTTTAGTTGCAGCAGTTATCTTTATCGCAGCCTGTGCGAGCAAACAAAGTTCAGCGCCGCCGGAGTCGGCTGCCAGCGTGAATTCATCGCAGACAAATACGTTCCGCACACCTTCATCCGTTGATTTGACGGGAGCTTATTTGGGAGAAGGGCTATTCGCGAAGAAGCGCCCTAAGGCAGCGCAGGGCCTTAAAAGGCCGGCTATGCGTTTTTATTTAGAGCGCAACGAGAATGAAGCCGATAGTTATTATGGTGTGCTTGTTGAATACGATGAATTAATTAAAATGGCTCCTCCCTATTTAGCGGCTCAAAAGGCACCTGGTTTAAACGAAAGTGTAGGATTTCTTGATAAAATTGCGACACGAATTTCTGCCTATAAAGTTGTTTCGGGGTCAAGACAAGGCAGTTATGACTTATATAATCTTGAAGTGCAAAATGGGCAAATAGCATCATCTTCAATGAAGGTTATGGAACTTAATCTTGATCCAAATAACACAGAGAAAAATTTGCTCGCCGGAGCGAAAATTATTGGGAACAAAGACGGTGAAATTATTTTCCCAAAACAAAATAAAGGGCTAGCAAAAATAGCTGACTATACTGGCATACTGACAAGAGAATATTACCTTGCAAAATTTACTTATAAGATCGGTTCTCTCGGCTCCACATGGCGCGGAAAAAAAGATAAAAATGGTGTGGATACTTGGGAAAAAACTCTCGAGGGTTCCTATTTGCCAGAGTATGGGCGCTATGACAGAGTTCTCGAGCTGTATAAACAAGGTGACCATCATAGAGCGAAGTTCGTAAAGGCTCAGTCAACTCCAGCCGAAGATTTTACAAATCCAAAATCAGCGAGCATCGAGGGCGATTATTATTTTATAGAAAAACCAGCTAAGATATTTTTGTTAGTTCCAGTTAATGGAAACCAAACTGACAGTGATCGAGAGATGACTGGGCGTATTGGGTTATTCCTTGATGTATTTGATGGATCTGCCCCAAAAGCTGGCAATAAACTAGTTACGGAATTGGCTTTTGTTAATCCTAAAGATCCAGAAGATTTCATGATGTATTACCAACATCCTAAACATTTAAGAAATATGAAACACGGGCAGAGCGAATAAAGTTTTGCAGATAGTGCAATTGTTTAAAAGTTAATCTTAAGGCGCTGAAAGGCGCCTTTTCTTTTTGAATTCTATTTACCGCAATCTTTGATCCATTTTCCTTTCAGGGCGATGTTGGCTTGTGAAGGAATATTTTTGTAAGTGCCCTCGGCGTCGCCTTTTAAATTATATTCTTTAGCACTGATGCTACCGCGCAAATTGCCTTGCGCTTCTAAACCTGATTTGTCACATTTCAGAGAGATATCAATTTGTTTCCCTTTCACATTCCATTTTGTGGAAGCGCAGCCGCTTCTTTCTAATTCTTTGGTGATTGTTTTTTTGATGTCTTTAGCCTCATCAGTGGTGATGCATTCTTTTTCTTTTGAAGCGGGGAGAGAAATTCCGTTTATTTCAACACTCGAGTCAGTCTGCCAAATTCCGGGTTGAACAGATTGGGCAATACTCACCGAAGAAAATAATAATAAGTTAAAAACTACTGAAATCATTCTAGTCTCCTTACCTAACTCAAGTTCGCTTCGAGAGTTTACAAAAGACAGGAGCAGAGGCAAGCAAAAGAGCCACTATTCCTCCTCGAGGGGGAAAAATTTCTCAAATTTCTTTTAAAACGACGCATGAATCAACAGGATCCAAGGCACGACTTCTGCATTTCTTTAAGGATTGGCATTGGCAAGGTGGCAAAATGCAGGTGCAGCAAGAGTCTACGAAAAAAGTTTCCCCCTCTTCAAAACTCCCGTTTCAAATCGATGAAATGCTGAATCTTATCGAAAAATCAGTTCGGCCTTATCCAAAAGCAATGCTCTCTGAACTCTATGACCGAGCTATGTTCAAGCGAAGACTCCGCAAAAAACGGAAGTGAAGCTCCGTGAGAAATTACCTCGTGAACATTGGGTTCGCATCAATGCTTTGTTGGTGCCCTTCGGAAAACACATTTGCACTTGGAGTAAACCGCACTGTTCGACTTGTCCTGTGCTGCAATACTGTCGGCAGGTTGGGGTCGAGGTTCATCGGTAAAAGACCGTCATTACAGAGCAAACTAGCCTTAGGGTCTCACAAGTCCTTTTATTGAAGTCACATTAGAGTTAATTGAAGAGAAGTCTTTAGGATTTCAGCAACAGTGCGAATGACATTCTCAGGAAAAATAAATGTCGTTCCATTGGGGCCATCAGCAGGTAAACCCGTTTTTGAATCATAAGCTGTGAGCGTCATGAAATGATGTTTCATAATAACGCAGAACTGCTCCGTTACAGAAATTCCCGTTGATGCGGAAAATTCTCCCTCGTGCAACTGTAAGATCAAATCTGTACGATTAGTAATTAGGGTACAAGATATGCAACTAGAAAATATGTGTTTAGCTGATTTTAAATGGAGGTGAGTCACTAATGAATAGCAGAAAATCCAAACGAGGATTCGCTGCGATGGATAAAGAAAAACGCCGGGAGATTGCATCAAAAGGCGGGAAGTCCTCGAGCAGTCAGCGTAATAAAGAAAACCCATCGGCAACTCAAAGGGAAACAGAGTCTCAGTAAAATATCTCTAATTTAACGGTACCATAAACCAAAAGGAGGCCAAAATGGCTCAACAAAATCAACAAAACCAAAAGGGTTCATCTAACACTGGATCTGGACAAGGACGCCAAGGTCAATCAGGACAAAGAGGCAGCCAAGGTCCTATGAATAATAAAAATCAGTCTTCACAAAATCAAGGTTCTAAGTCAAATCAATCATCTCGTGGTGGATTTACTCAACAAGATGATAGTTCAGATTTTGAAAATACCGATCAATAGAATTTGGAACTAAAGTAATAGCTCATGGAAACTCTGACTTTACTTCAGTGTTAAGTTCTCTTTCTCTTAAGCCATTGACATTATGTCAGTGGCTTTTTTTTCTAAAATTATAAGTCATCTGCCCTGCGTCTTTATGATCTGGCTCATACCCCGTTGCGGGTATCGATCAGATCATTGTGAAAGCAAAATTGAATTTCAGCAAAGTAGGAGCAGAAATATGTTGAATAACCCAGCTATCGAAAACCACAGCTCTCCATTGGAAAATGCCGATGTTCCGGTAGCAGCAAAATTCAAAAAGAAAGAAGGTGGGATTTCTGTATCACCTTATTTTGTTCCGGCCGAAGTTGATCCTTATCAGCAAGTTCCTTGGTCAAAGCGAAGCAGTCAGATCATGTCATCCGATGGTCAACCTGTTTTTGAAAGACGAGACATTGAAGCGCCGGAAAGCTGGAGTCAATTGGCTGTCGATATTGTCGTTTCAAAATATTTTAAACAAGCCGGAGTTCCAAACACGGGGAGTGAAGTTTCAGTGCGCCAATTGGTCCATCGAATCGCACACACAATTTCTGAAGCTGGAGATCAGCTCGGATATTTCAGAAGCATCAAAGATACAAAACAATTTGAAAAAGAATTAGTTCATTTGCTTTTGAATCAAAAGGGAAGCTTCAACAGTCCAGTCTGGTTTAACTGCGGGTTGTTCCAAGAGTATGGGATTCAAGGGACCGGTGGACAATGGGTTTGGAATCCATCTGAGAACAAGATAGTGCCAACGCGGAACGCTTATGAGAATCCGCAATCTTCAGCTTGTTTCATTCAGGGAGTCGAAGATGATTTGATGAGTATTTTTGACTTAGTAAAGAACGAAGCAAGAATCTTTCGATTTGGTTCGGGCTCAGGTTCTAACTTTTCAAGAGTTCGAGGCAAAACCGAAAAGCTTTCTGGAGGAGGAACATCGTCTGGGTTGATGAGCTTTCTCGAGGTTCTCGATCGCAGCGCAGGCGCTACAAAATCTGGCGGAACGACTCGAAGAGCAGCTAAAATGGTTTGTTTAGATCTTGATCATCCTGAAATCGAGGATTTCATCACATGGAAATCCAGAGAAGAAAAGAAAGTTCTGGCTTTAGTTGAAGCTGGGTACTCGAATGATTTTAATGGCGAGGCTTACAGGACCGTCAGTGGTCAAAACTCAAATAACTCTGTTCGTATTCCTGATGAATTTATGAAAGCGGTGCTTGAAGATGGTGACTGGTTAACTAAAGCGCGAACCGATGGTCACATAGTTTCAACATTGAAAGCACGCGACTTGTGGAAAAAGATTGCCAGAGCGGCATGGGATTGCGCCGATCCAGGCGTCCAATTTGATTCAACAATACAGAAATGGCACACCTGCCCTGAAAGCGGCCGAATTAACAGCTCTAATCCATGTTCAGAGTATATGTTTATTGATGATTCGGCTTGCAATCTTTCATCATTGAATCTTGTGAAGTTTCTTAAGCAGGACGGCACGATCGATTTACCGGCAATGAAATCGGCAATAAGAATATTTTTGATAGCTCAAGACATCTTGGTGGATTTCTCAAGTTACCCAACGGAAAAAATTGCATTGAATTCTCATCGGTTTCGTCCCTTGGGATTGGGTTACGCAAACCTTGGAACACTTCTTATGATGAAGGGCATTCCTTATGATTCCGATGAGGGAAGATCATGGGCAGGAGGCATTACCGCTTTCATGCACGGCGAAGCCTGTCTTGTCAGCAGCGAGCTTTCGAAAACGAAGGGGGCTTTCGAAGGCTTTCTTCAAAACGCAGAACCAATGATGCAAGTGATGAAGAAGCACCGATCAGCTGTCGATGAATTAGCGAAAGAATTTTTACCTGAAGAGATGTTTCAATCAATAGAAAAAGTTTGGGATGACGTCTTGATCCAAGGGAAACGAAATGGGTTTCGAAATGCCCAAATGACTGTCCTTGCACCGACAGGTACAATTGGTCTGCTTATGGACTGTGATACAACAGGAATCGAACCTGATTTTGCTCTCGTAAAATTTAAAAAGCTGGCTGGAGGTGGATACTTCAAAATTGTCAATCAATCCGTCCCGAAGGCTTTGATGCAATTGGGTTATAGTGATTCCGAAATAAGTAGAATCATTCAGTATGCCGTTGGGACACTGAACTTAGTCTCAACCCCTTTTATCAACCGAGAGATTTTGCAAAAGCATGGATTCACAGGCGCAGACATTGATCGCATTGAGGCGGCTCTTCCTAGTGCTTACGATTTAAATTCAGCAGTGTCTAATCGGATTTTGACAAATGAAACCTTGCAGAGGCTTGGTCTGGCCGAAGGAAATCAGTCTATTCTCGAAAGGATAGGTTTTACCAAGACCGAAATTCAAGCTGCTTCAGAGGTTGCTTGTGGGCGTCTAACATTAGAAGGGGCTCCTGATCTCAAGCTTGAGCATCTTCCTATTTTTGATTGTGCGAGTAAGTGCGGCTCGAAGGGAGTCCGATTTCTCTCTGGTCATTCACATTTGAAAATGATGGCTGCCGTTCAACCTTTTTTAAGTGGAGCAATTTCGAAAACGGTCAACTTACCGAACGAAGCGAGCGTCGAAGACATAGCCCAGATTTATGAAATGGCATGGAGACTGGGTTTGAAAGCTGTTGCGGTTTATCGAGACGGATCCAAAGTCAGTCAGGTGCTTTCGAGCTCTGGAACGAAAGACCAGAAACCCGTCATGAAAGCGAGCGATACCGAGACTGAGCTTCCGCGAAAAAAACGGAAACTTCCGCAGAAACGAAGAGGGCTTACTGTCGCTTCCCGAGTCGCTGGCCACCAAGTTTTCGTAAGAACAGGAGAATACGAAGATGGAACAATCGGCGAAATTTTTATTGATGTCCATAAGGAAGGCGCAACGTTGCGAAGCCTTTTGAACTGTTTTGCCATATCTGTTTCGATGGGACTTCAATATGGAGCACCGCTCGAAGATTATGTCGAGAAATTCACTTTTACAAAATTTGAACCTCAAGGTCTGGTGGACCATCCCAATATCAAAACCGCTACGAGTTTAATTGATTATATTTTTCGAGTCCTTGGGATGGAATATTTAGGAAGAGTTGATTTCGTTCATGTGAAACCAAATCCAAAAGACTTGGCCATAGCAATGAAGCAGCCAGGTTTGAAAGAAAGGCAAACAGCGTCTCCCGCGAATACAGAGGATCCACTCAATTTACAGCTTTCCGCAATGCAGGGAGATGCACCTATGTGTAATACCTGTGGGCACGTGACAATTCGAAACGGAAGTTGTTACCGCTGTTTAAATTGCGGCAACTCGTTGGGCTGTTCCTAAATTGTCAAAGTTGATGGACTCGAAGCAAACCAATATTGCTTGGCCTATGGAAACAGCCATGATAAAAACGGCCTTATGAAGATTCTTGCTTGGATCGCAGTCTTAGGTCTTGTGTTTCTCTTTGCAGGCCTGTCAATGGCTCTGTCGTTATTTTCACATCACTTGAGTTTTGTGATGGAAGGAGTTACGCCTTCGGTCCAAAAAATTTTGTTACTTCGAATTCTTTGTGGAATCTTTCTAACAATCTCAGGCGCATCGTTTTTATTTGCCTGGATCGGATACCGAAAAATTAAACCATCAACCAACTGAAAACTTCCGCCAGACTTTTTGAAAGCAGTCCAGGATGTGGCAAGATTTGAAAATTTCCAGCACCAAACATTTGTGGTAAATAAAGCTTGGCGTTGACATCAATGGCTAAAGCTCTTGTTGTTACGTTTTCTGCACTTGCTTCACGAATCGCCTGACGAATATCTCCGATTCCATATTTCCCTTCGTATTTATCAAAGTCAGTCGGTTTTCCGTCACTGATTAAGAGAAGCAATTTTTTACGGGCAGGTACTTTTGATAGAAGATAGGTTGCATGCCTGAGAGCAGGCCCTATTCGGGTGTAGCCCGTCGGTTTAAGTCCTACCAAGCGATGCTTTCCTAAGGCCCAAGCCTCGTCAAATTTTTTCACATCAATGTATCGGCAGTCTTTCCTGGTGTTACTATAGAAAGCTCCAATGCCGATGTGTTGAGGAGGAATAACTTCACTCACAATCAACATCGATTCTTTTAAGATATCCATCACACGTCTATTTTCAATCCACGAATCTGTCGAAAGACTAGAATCAAGAAGAATGAGCGTCGCATAGTCTTTTTCGACCCGACGGCGCGAAAGATAAAGTTTGTCTTTGGGTGTGCTGCCACTTCGAACGGTTGCGTAGCGGTCCACAACAGCGTCGAGATCAATTTCTGGGCCATCAATTTGTCGATTGCGCCATCGACGTTCAGACTTAATCTGATCGAACATTTGGCGAAGCTCTCGAACTTGGCGCTGATTTTTCAAAGCAACCTGTTGAATATATTCCTGCGCTTTGTCCAGGGTTAAGTATTCAATAGCTGGGCTGGAAAAAACTTTACACCAATCCCTTTTGTAACAGCGTTTGGCTTCGTCCCATTCATCGTAACTGAATTCAGCCACCTGTTCTTCGTCAGTTTCCTCTAAGTCCGCAACCGTCGATTCAAGCATGACGTCGGCTTTGAAGACTGAATCCGTCCGATCGTGCGTTCTGATCACATTGCGAAGGTCAAGTTCTTCCAAGGCTTCAAGGTGCTCTTCCAATTCGTCGCTTCCATCAAGGGATTTGCGTCCACCGGTATAATCTGCCGCACTTTTCAGCTTTTCGAAGGCGTGAACAATTGGATTTTCGCCTTCTTTATTTTCGGAAAATTTGATTTCTTTAATCTTTTCTCGAGCTTTGGCTTTTCTTTCGGTGCCGGACGCAAGACTCCCTTTGGCGATTGGCGTTTCCGCCGGAGTCTTGATGCTTTGTTTTTGGCTGATCAGTGAATCATAGAGAAGACTTAAAAACAAAGGAAACTTAATTTCTTCATCTCCCTTTAATGCCAAAAACTTGGGAAAAAGTTTCTTCGCCACATGAGAGGTATCAGTCTCATTCCCATGCATCCATTCCACAGCTTGATCCAACCAGGAGTTCGTCAGGGGAAGCTTTGTGAAGATGGATTGAACTAAGAAGTCAAATGCTCCGGCTCGAGTCGAAGTCACGATCGGTGACTTGTTTCGGCGATTGATCTCAAGAAAACTAAGTTCTCGAAATGGAGCCATCATCACTGGATATTGTTGCTCAACTTCGCGTAAAATTTTTGGCGCCACCAAAACACTACAGAAAAGTTGGTTTTCCAATGAGTCTTGGAATTTTTCTGGCAAAATAAACTTTTGTGTTCGAGCTACTGCGGAATAAACGACTCGAAAAATGTAAGCTTGAACATTGAGCTCGATACGCGAGGCGATATTTAGACTTGATGGTAAAAGAAGTGTCGAACCGTAAAGCCCACCCACGCTTTCAGCCTCTTTGATCTCGATTGTTTCTTCGATAAGTGCACTTGCAATAATCTTGAGGCGCGGAGCAAGGTCTTCGAGGTCAACACGTCCTTGCGATTCTCTTTCCAATTCATCGCCCTTAGAGACAATTTTTTCATAAAGCTTTAAGCTCCATCGAAAGAGTTTTTCATCCCAGCTCATAGAAGAAGTGACGACAGATCCGTTAAGCTTTTAGTGATTGTCAGGTCGTCGCTTAAAGGTTCTACAATTGCGACCTCAGCAGCAATTCTTGTGTCTAAACCACCGGCGATCAACTTGCCGGCATCGACGAGAAGTCTTGTTGAAACTGACTCTGCCAACCCGAGCTCGTGAAGCCCACGGACTTTATTTGCAAAAATCACAAGCTTACGGGCAATTCCTGCATCAAGACCTGTCTCGGTCTGAACGATTTTTGTTTCAACAGCTTCTGCAGGATAAGCAAAGCTAAGCCCAACAAATCGCTGTCGAGTCGAAGGTTTCAATTGTTTGAGTCCCCGCTGGTACCCCGGATTAAAACTAATCACAAGCATGAATTCGGGAGGTGCTGCGATGGATTCATTTCGCCGATCAATGAAGACCTGTCGTCGGTGGTCAGTTAAGGGGTGAAGGACAACCACCACGTCTTCACGAGCTTCAGCAATTTCATCGAGATACAGAATTGCTCCGCTTCGAACCGCTCGTGTGAGAGGTCCGTCTTCCCAAACAGTGTCTCCCCCTTTAATGAGGTACCGTCCAAGCAAATCGGTTGCTGAAGTATCATCATGACATGACACTGTGACAAGCGGACGTCCAAGTTCTTGGGCCATCACTTCCACATAGCGAGATTTTCCGCAACCCGTGGGTCCTTTTAGCATCAATGGAAGTTTATTCTTGTAAGCGTGTTTGAAAACTTCCATTTCATGTTTAATTGGATGATAGAATAATTTATTCACTCGAGTTCAATTCTCCTCTTGGGAGGCCCGATTTAATAAAAGTATAAATGAATGCGATCACTCCTGTGGTGAAAAACGTGGCTGCTAAAATCAGTCCATAAAAATGAACTTCGATTTCTTTTTGAACAGCCAAGAAATCCATTCCTGATTTACGTTCAAGATACACTTGAGTTACTCCAGCAATTCCAAAAGCAACGGTCATCGAAACCATTCCAATGTTCGACGCCCAGAATGCGTAGACTGATGAAAAAGAATTATAGAGCTTCCTTCCGGTGAGCAATGGGAGTGTATAAGCAATAATTGCAAGAATTAACATGGCATAGGCGCCCCAAAAGGCAAGGTGACCATGCATTGCTGTGACCAGCGTTCCATGAGTCCATTTGTTCACCTGTGGCCAAGTGTGGGCAAAGCCAAGAAACCCAGCTCCGACAAAGGACATGATTGAACAACCCACGGTCCACGTTAGCGCAATTTTGTTGGGATGATTGCGACCGCCTTTCTTAGCCATTGCAATAGCGTAAACAGCCATACCTAAGAAAGCCAAGGGTTCAAGGGCACTGAACACGCCACCAATCCACAGCCAATAGGATGGAGTTCCTATGAAGTAATAATGGTGACCTGTACCTAAAACTCCAGAGAGAAAAGTAAAGCCGACGATAATGTAAAGCCATTTTTCAATGACCTCGCGGTCGACGCCAGTCAGTTTGATCAGAAGATAAGAAAGAATTGCACCCATGATCAGTTCCCAGACGCCTTCAACCCAGAGGTGAACAACCCACCAACGCCAGTATGAATCCATTGTTTGATTGTCGGAATGGATCATTCCCGGCAAGTAGAGCAAGGCCGCGCACAACAATGCAAAGAAAAGCACAATGGCGGTTGTTGTATGTCTTTTGCCTTTCCAAATTGTCGCTCCAATTAAATAAATAAAAAGCAAAACATTAATGACGACCAAATAATCAAGTGGTCGAGGGATCTCAAGAAATTTTCGTCCTTCCCACCAGTTGAAGTGAAAACCTATCAAAGCCGAAACTCCCACTAAAGCGAATGATATCAACTGAACATAGGCAAGCTTAACAGAAACCAATTCTCGTTCGCTCTCCTCGGGAATGATGTAATAAGCTGACCCCATGAATCCAGAAAGCATCCACATAACTAACAAATTTTGATGACTGGTCCGTGCCGTGTGAAAGGGGAACCAGTCGTGCAAGACGTCGTATCCGGCATGAGCAAACGCCATGATAAATCCGTAAACAATTTGTAAACTAAACAATAGCATACTGAGCGCGAAGAAATAATAAGCGACACGTTGAGACTGGTATTTCATCGTTTGCCTCCACTGGCTGTAACTTTAGATAAGAAGGCGGCTAATTCGCTGATGTCTGTTTCAGACATTGGTAATTTTGGCATGAGAGCGCCAGGCTTGACAGCTTGAGGATCTTTCAGCCAAGCAACGAGGTCATCATAGTTTTTGCGATCGCCGATCCCATCAAGCGCAGGTCCGACGGTTCCACCCTGGCCTTGCAAAGAATGACAAGCAATACACATCTGATTGTAGATTTTAGGTCGGTTTAATTCTTTCGCCAGAGCTCCGCCAGTTTCAGACTTTTCACTTTGAACCGCCATTTGATTGAGATCAGGCTTTGGAGGCCAACCATTGAGGTCCATTTCTCCAATCCATTTAAAGAAAGCAACCAGTGCATCAAGTTCTTCGTCAGTAAATTCATACTGCTGCATTCGGCGTTCATTGGGATACATGGCCTGAGGATCTTTTATCATTTGCTTGATGAAGGCGGGTCCTCTTCGATCATAAACTTTGGTCAGCTCTGGAGCATAATAGGCTCCTTCACCTAAAATCGTATGACAGCCCATACAGTTATTCTTGTCCCAAAGGTTTTTTCCATGAATCACTTGTGCTGTCAAATTTTGTTCATTTGTCTGAGCAGGCACTTTGCGAATGGTATCAAATGTGAGCACCAGAAAAGTGGTGCTGCACACAAATGTTCCAATTAAGAAGAACTTTTTGGCAGCTGATTTCGAAAGCATTTCTTCAAATCTCCTTCATGATAAAATATAAACACTGCAATTTCTTTCTCACACACTCATGCGAGTGTCTACGATCTTAAGTGAACTTTTGTGACTCTGGCAATTGCAGATTACAATTGCGATCGTCTTCGCTAAACTACAAATTAACTTCTTTTTGGCAAATGTGTGATCTAATACATGTTGTGATTTCTCCTCATATACATCATTGCGGGCGAAAGATATCTTATTAAAATATCCTTAATCATGCTCAGTTACCTTAGCACCTGTCTTCAGGAAAGATTCGACGGCAAACTTGAATTCCGTTTGGAAGTGAATGTTCATTTCTTTAGATGCGATAAATGGATTCATTAGAACCAATCGAATAACAAACAGATCGGATTCTTCATTATCCGCAATGTTCCATTCAGCACATAAACGTTGAATCATTTTGCTGTAGCATTGCCGACTAAGTAATGTACGGCTCACGCAGAAATTGGGCCCTTTTTCGATGAATTCGAAGAGCCTTTTTGTTTTTTCATTAAGACCAGCAATCGAATCATTTGAATCCGCAATGGCAAAGCATAAAATATTTGTATCGCTTGGCGAGACGATGCGAATTTCCGACACGCTTTGGAGGGTTTGTGCAAAAACCTCTTTTGCATCGATCGTCTTTTGGATAATTCGGCCAAATCCCTCTGCTGAGAAAGGAATGGTTTTTGCCGTTAACCAAACGGCTGCGGCCCCTGCCGCGGAACGAGACCCTTCAAGGGTGGTCGCCCAATCAACCCGGGATTCCTGGTTCTCTTGTAAATAGGGCGCCATGACCCGATGGCACTGATACAAACTTTGATTTCGGCAGAGAATCGCACCACAAGCATAGGGAACATAGCCCAATTTATGAGGATCAAGTGTCACCGAGTCCGCTCTTGAGATCGCCGATAAAGCCGTCATAGTTCGAGAAGTTAAGGAGTGATAGGGATGTTGAAGAGAACATAAGAATCCGCCGTAGGCAGCATCAACGTGATGCCAGATGTGAATTCCTTCTTTCAAATAACAATCAAGCAAATCTTGAACTTTTCCAACATCATCGACCTCACCAAGTTCAGTGGTTCCCGCTACAGAAACCACAGCAAGAATAGGCCGATTTTCAAGTCGAGCCTTTTCGATTTTGCTTTGCAAGTCTGTTAAACTCAATCTTCCATCTTCATCAAGCGCTACAGGCCAAAGCGAACGAGATCCCAGGCCAAAAACTGCAGCAGCCTTAGGCCACGAGTAATGCTTGTTGTTTGGAACTAAAATAATTGGTCCGCGAAATTTAGTCCCAAGAATTTCGTCAGCTTCCAAGTCCCATGGACCCTGTTCAAGAAGAGAATGGCTTTCAAGGTCCAATTCCGAATCGGTTCGTTGAGTTCTCGGCGCTGGACTGTGACAGAGCTTAAAAAAATCTTCGGGTTTTGACCTTTTGTTTTTGATATCGACAAGCGCGGTTGAACAGCGGCGATCAAATTGATAAAGAGCTCGCCACACGGCTTCGAAGTTAGCGATGGTCCCGCCAGAAGTGAAGTGCCCACGAGCTTCAGTCGAATTAAATCCAATCATTTGTGCCAGCGCCTGAATGGCTTCTCTTTCAATCGTTAATCCGACTTTAGAAGCTTCACGACTGGCGTTGTTTGGATTGTGTAAGAGCATTGCAAATTCAGCGAGCAGGGATGGAAGGGAAATCTCAGAGACCATATGGCCAATATATCGAGGCGTGAACTTTGGCGTTTCGTTTTCTAATGAACTCAAAAGACTTTGCAAGGATTCGGCGAGGCGGATTCGCATCGTTTTAAAATTGGGATCCTTTCGATCGACATGAGAAATAGCCATGCCATCCATTGGAAAACATGATCTTCGCCAATCAAACGTGTGTTGAAGCACTTCATTGATTTTTGATAAAAACCAATCTGAATTTTCAGACTGTGGACCCAAAAAAAGACTTTTCAAAGCAATGTCATTGGAGTCGCAACGACCAAGGGTTTGATCTGCGCCGTTCACAGTTGAAGGCTTTTTATCCATTATCACTGACTCCTCACTTCATTGGAAGCTTTCCATAAATCGTGGCATTTTCATCCTTCGAAGCATGATCTAGATCATCTTTTATCACGATCGAAATCAACGGGACATGATCTACATCATCACGTTGGCCGGTGAAAAGGCCTAAGCTCCATTTTAGGAGGATCAAATGAAATTAGCAAAAAATATTACCGCTTCTTTTGCCGTAGGGATTGCTTTAGTCGCATTTGCAGGCACAGGCATTATGGGTGCGACCTTGGGAATGTGCGCGCTTTGTTTGTTGGGAGCCAGTTGATCTATGGCGGCGGCCTTTTCAAGAATTTTTTTTATGCTGAGTGAAGGGCGGAAAGCTTTGCGTATTCAGTGGCCTCCATAGCCGCTGCCGCTGCGATCCAAAGGCAGGTTTCTTCTTTAAGATGATTGGTGGAGATGAGATTTTTCAAATAATCCATTACGTCGGTCACAGCAGCAGCACTCTCTATTTTATAATCATTAAGGACGGGGATCAGATTTTCACAGAGAAATTCACAGGCAATATGTTCCTCAATCGGAATTGTCAGTAAATCCTGTGCTTCAAAAAATTTTTGCGATGATGGCGGAATTACGGAATGTACTTTTTGTCCTCGCAGTTTAGAAATCATAGTTTCAGAGATAACGCAGGGTCGATTGGCCATAAAGGATTCGAAAAAGTAAGAGCAAAACGGCCCACCTTGATTCATTTTCGGACGACCAGAAAGAGGCTGAAACAAAAGTGTTTGCTCAATCTCGTGATGGTCACGCAGAAAGGCTTGTAGAATTTTTAACTGAATGATTGTTTCTGGAATTAATCCTGATTGCCAGTTCTCAATAACAGCCTTGATGGATTCTTGAATTTTTTGATGTTGGTCCTTAAAAGCCGGAACATACATGGTCACTGGCTGCCCCTTTTTAATATTTTCTATTTTCGCGCGGTTTTCATAGTTCAGTTTCTCACGACAAGAAAAAAGCCATTATGATCCCGGTCATGAATCGAAGAAGATCTGAAGTTGAGACATTTTGTCACAAAACCGCCTCTAGCTGGATATGATGGCCAGTTGATTAGTTGCATCGGTCAGATGAATTTTGAAAAGATCTTTTTACTTTGCTATTCTGTTTTAAGTAGCTGAAGAAAGGATTTATCTGATGTCTGAAAGTGCGGCTGTTCAAATCGAGACTTTTCTCCCAGAGATCGAAAGCTTTCCTGTCTTCGAGGGCCTCCAAAGAAAACAAGTGTTGGAGCTCTTTAGGGATTCAAAGATGAAAGCTACTAAACATCGAGAAACTTTGTATCAGATCGGTCAAGAAGCTCGTTCGTTTTCTTTGGTTCTTAGGGGAGCCTACAAGCTTGTTCGCTCAACATCGAAAGGTGAGGATGTTATCATGCACTTCTCCAGTCCCGGAGATGTACTTGCAGCATTGATTATGTCGCAACCGAAGCCTGTTTACCCTGTTACAGCCGTTTCAATGGGACCTTCTTTGGTTTTAGAAATTCCTCGAAAAACTTATACCGATTGCTGGGGACAGAACGCTCAAGTCGTCTCTAAAATTCAAAGTCTTCTCTTTGGCCGCATGTCTCTTTTGCAAGAACAGAAACTTTTAAATAAAGGACCACTTTCTCAAAAAGTCGCATTTCTACTTTTGCAACTCTTGGAAAAATATTCTTCTCAAAGCGAAACCATTTTGCCAATTCCGCTGACGCGTAAAGAAATCGCGGATTCATTAGGATCTACGGTCGAGTCCATAATTCGAATTATGAGTGATTGGTCTCATCAAGGGATTATTACAACGGAAGATCATCATATTGAAATTTTGCAACCTGGAAGGATTGTCGATTTTCTGAAAGAAAACTAAAAAGGTGCAATTTGTGAAGAATAAAATTCAAATAGAGCCTTATCAGATCTTTTTTCTTTCTGGTCTTCTGATTTCAGTTTTGGGTGTTGGTGTTTGGATTTTGTTCGCACTTGGGTGGATTCAAGTTTATCCGTTGCGGTCTCATGGGTTTTTGATGATCATGGGCTTTCTATTTGCTTACATCAATGGATTTTTGATGACGGCCGTTCCAAAAATGCTTCAAGCTAGCGCCGCCAAACCATTTGAGCTGATTATTGGCCTTTCTTTATTTTGGATACAAGTCGTTTCGATTTTTACAAGCCAAATTCATTTCAATTTCGCGCTAGCTTTGTTGCAGATTTTATTTTTAATGTATTTTATCAGTCGTCGATTTTTAGAACGAAAAATCCAACCTCCAAAGAGTTTTCTATTTCTTCCTTTTGGTTTTTTTTGTGCTGTCTTAGGATCTTTGATTCTTGCTTTTCCCGAGAGCACATTTTCAGTCGAAATATCAGCGCTAGGAAGAAATTTAGTGTATCAGGGGTT
>JAKFYD010000058.1 GCA_021731025.1 Pseudobdellovibrionaceae bacterium
CGATTTTTCCTGACCACCCCCACCCAACGATGTTGGTTGAAGGTGGTCAGGAACCGGGGCATGGGGCTGGATGGGGAAAAGAAAAAATTAACAATGGAGGTGAAATATGAAGGAAGAAAACAATGAGGTAAAAACAAAGAACGAAGAGATGATGTCAAAAATTGCGATTACGAAAGAGGCGGATCGAGCTTTGATTGAAATGTATAATCGGATCAGCGAAGGATTTGATTCAGGTCGAGTGACAAAGCAAGACGTCGCAAGTCAGATGATTTTACGATTTGCCTTAGCCTGCAAAGAGTCTGACATTCAGGATCTGAGAAAGAAATTTTTCGACCCTATTCTCGCGATCGAAGCAAAGTTAAGAAAAGCAAAAGAGACCGGGTTTCTTTCTGAAGCATTAAAAGAGATTCTCTACGATGAATTTATGACTCAACACCCGCAATCCAGCGCGAAGCGTTCAAAAAAGACTTTGCCAGCTGATATTATCACAGATAAGGTCGGCCTCAATCAGGAGATTACGTGAAGCCAAAGAAATTTCGTGAGATACGCGATAGATTAGGTCTCACGCAAAAAGAATTAGCCGAAATACTGGGGCTATCGAGCTACCTATCGGTCACTCATTTTGAGAGTGGCTTTAGAACCCCAGGCTCATTGATTAGGGCCCTCATGCACATCTTTGATGATTGGCCCGAGAAAAAGAGCTTAGAGTTGCGTGATGCACTTAAAACACATCATTCAAACAAGCTGAAGCCAACCAGAAAAGCTAACGATGCCTGAAGAGCCTAAAAACGACTCTTCAAGTGAATACGCTAAAGCAAAGGACCTAGTTGTGAAAATAATTTTTGAGAAAGATAACACGCCCGAGGGAATGATGCGAAAAATGCAAGTCCAAGAAATTCTTAGCCAACTGATACTGCTTGGCCAAAAGCGTGGACGCACTTCGAAGAAGAGGGAGATTCAAAATGAAGTCGCTTAAAATTGGAGCTTACATCAGGGTTTCAACAGAAGACCAAGCCGCTGTTTACGAAGGATCACTTGAGTCTCAAAAGCACCGAATCAAAGAATTTGTCGACTACAAAAATCGCCAAACACCTGGCTGGGGCGAGATCATTGAAGTCTACGTCGAAGAGGGTGTTTCAGCAGGAACAGTCAATCGTCCAATGTATCAAAAGATCATGTCGGATGTTCGCAAAGGAAAAGTGAATCTGATTCTTGTGAGCGACCTTACAAGGCTCTCTAGGAACTTGCTTGATTTCTGTAATCTGATCCATGAGCTTGAAAAATATCACGCAAGCTATCTTTCAATGAAAGAACAGTTTGATACAAGTACACCCATTGGTCGAATGATGGTCTATATTATTATTGCTTTGGGACAATTCGAGCGAGAGCAGACATCAGAGCGAGTCTCGATAAATGTTCACTCGCGCGCCTTACGTGGACTTGTCAACGGAGGTCCCGCTCCGCTTGGCTTTGATAAAGTTACCGAAAAGCCCGGTCTTTTAAATATCAATGAAAGTGAAGCGGCAATCGTTCGCCAAATCTTTAATATTTTCTTAGAAGAAGGCACTCGTGCGAAAACTTTAAAGCGGCTCCACTCTGAACGTATTTTTCCAAAGCGAACTTCTAAAAAACAAAAGCAAAAGGACCGTCATGATTGGACCGTTCAGTCGCTAGGAACACTTTTGCAAAATGTGGCCTATATCGGGTATCGCGAAGTCAATAAAGTCTATCAACACAAAGATCCATCTCACTTAAAGCCTTGGCAAAAATATCAGATTGTCAAAGCCATGTGGTCTTCAATTGTTTCTGAAAATATTTTTTATGATGCTCAAAAACTTCTCGACGAATCTGCCCTGCAGGAACGAACTCGGTTAAGTAAAAGTGTACAGCGAGTTTTTCTTCTCACGGGATTACTTACTTGCGCAGAAACGGGACTACGTCTTGTTGGACAAGCAGGTCATAGTCGCAGTGGAACGGTCTATCGGTACTATCACTATGTGAATAAGCCCAAAGGTCTTCAAGTTGTCCGGCCACGATTAAGTGCAGACGAGCTTGAAAATAAAGTTTTTACTGAACTTAAGAAGGCTTTGAAGAACGAGCGATACTTTTCGAATCTTGAAGGTATTCTAAAACGACAGGCCGAAGAAAATGGTCGGAATGAAATTTCCGAAACGAATCGAATTCAAAGTGAATTGAAGACAATTGGAGAACGAATCAATTCTTTATGGATCAACCAAGCAAAAATGCAACTGAACGATCAAGCATTAAAGCTTGTGAGCGATGAACTAAATCGTTTGGCTGAAGAAAAACAAAGTTTGGAGTTAAGGCTTTCTCAGCTCGATCCGAAATCGAGTGACCCGCAAATCTACAAGGATCAGGCGCTATTTATCGAAAATCAGGTTCGCTGGTGTCTTCAAGGATGGCCAAAAGCGTCAGCACAAGTACGTAAGCGTCTACTTCGTCGAACGATCAAAGAGATTTTAGTAACGAAAACAGAAATACATATCACGTTTTGGACAACATTTGACGACCATAAGAATAGGATCTGCGAGGTCGCTTCAGGAGAAAATGGTCCCCAAGACAAAGTCTTGGCGTTCTGCCGACGGTCGCGTGGGGTTCAGGATCGTAATTTTGAGTTCGGTGGTTCAGGTAACATGAAATTTGGTAGTGAGGGGCGGACTTGAACCGCCGACCTACGGATTATGATTCCGTTGCTCTAACCAGCTGAGCTACCCCACCATACCGACGAGACTAAAGCTAACCTCAAGCAGCCAAAGGGCTTTTTCACTTTGCAATAACCTGAGGTCGAAGAATTGATCTACAGAGACCCCGAAAAATTGTCAACGCTTCTGTGAAATCGCCTTAATTTTAAGCATTAATCCGGCCTTTCTGTTGACTGTAAAGCCCGATAAAATTCCAATAGAAGTAGACGAGGGGACCATGAAAATTTCATTTTCGGCGCTATTGGTATTATCCTTATTTTTTACAGCCTGTGGTGACAAAGATAAACCCAATCAACCGAAACCTAAAGAACTGGTTTATTCTGACTCTTACATCAACGGTTTAGCCCAAGCAGGTACGATCGTGGTTGTTGATGAGCAGAGTCGCCCCTTAGCCAATGTCAGCGTGCTTTTCGGCAATGAGCTGAATGGTCCCTTTCAAAATAATTTACTCAAAACTGATGCGAAGGGAATGCTCTTACTTCCTAGCGAATGGACCACTCCCCTCTCGGTGACCGTTGATCTTCCGAACTACATCCGCGTCACTTACCTTTCCCATAAGCCCGAAGGAATGTCCTTTCGCTTAAAGAAAAAACAGGGCTTTCCTCAATACGAAATTTCTGGTGAGACTTTAGGGCACGATATCAAAAACTATGATGATCAACTCGATTTTGGTCTGGTGGCTGAAAGCATGACCAGAGAAGACATTCTGACTTTCGACATTAACAAAATCATCAGTCCCCTTTCAGACGTCATGTCGGTGATTGGCTTTGATTTAAATATTCCCGGTAACCTCTCTATTCCCCGACAAAAAGAATCCTACGTTTTGCCATTAACACTGGCAAAACCCTCTTATCGCATTCGCACCCTATCCCCAGGAAATAAACGCATCCTTGCACTGCGAGGGCATTTTCCCTTCAAAGCCGTCGTTGATGAACTTCGCAGCGGAGATAAAAGTTACGCTGATCTGATCAATCGCTTCGATCTTTTTGGTGGCGTACTTCAAGAAATCAATGTCACTCAAGAAAGAACGCTGGCGAACCTCAACACGAAGGCCATAAATTTTACAGGACAAGTGCAAATCATCGCTCCCTTTTTCAAAAGCCAAGAAACTTTTTTAGCCATTGGCGCTGCTGAAGACAATGGTTCGTGGTTCCCAACGGACATTAAAAAAGTCGAGCCCAGTCAGCAACAGAAGTTAAAACTTGCTCCCAGCGGAAATGCTTACGTAATTGGAATTTTGAAAAACAAAAACGAGTTTACTTCGACCAACTCCAGTCGGTTGAGCGCCACTGTTGTTCCAGCGACTTCAAATTCTTTGTTCTCGATGATTCCCTTAATTGAAAATCCCAAAGTGATTACTCCTGATGAATTCCTGTTAGGTCGACCTACAGGGCAAATTCCTAAACTGAATGAAGTGGGAACTTATGCCGTTCTTTCATCCACGGGGACTCTGCGCAGTGAGATCGGCGAAATGCAGGTGATCTTATCCCGTGAATGGGAAGTGTTTGCTGATGAATGGGTCGATACCATTAAACTGCCGAAATTTCCTGTTTCCTCGAACCGGGCTCAGCGCCGTCTTGAAGTGACTTATCTTGGCAATGAAACAGGTCAGAAACTGGAGATGGGTCCAATAATGATCGAAAGAACAACGCATGTTACACGGAGCTCAGTTGATTTTTAAGATTGGTTTACTTTTAACATTTATGGGTCTTTGCTCTTGCGCCTCACTTGAACCCCAAACAAAGAGAAGTTTAGGGTCTCGACAAGTAACCCCGCAACGAGTTTTCTACACCAATTTTGATCAAGTTTGGCGAGCTGCCCACACCGTGATTCGCTATACGATTGCCAATGAGAACCAAGAGACCGGTTATTTAGAAACGGAATACATCAAAGGCGTTGATGGTTGGTTGCCCCCGGAAACGGATCGCAAGCCTTCTGCGGGGTTAAGGTATAAATTGATTGTGAGTTTCGCCAAGGGGCGAACTGAAAATCGCGACTCGACCCGCGTGACCATTGAAAAAAGAATTGAAGTTCTCCGTGATTTTTTTTCAGAGCCAGAGATTATATCCTCTGACGGTTTAGAAGAAAAAGTTTTATTCTATCGATTCGAACGTGAGCTCTTGATCGCTGAAGCTTTGAAAAAAGTGAGCAACGAAGACTCTAGAAATTAAAAGCTCATTTCCTTTTTCCACAGAGCGACTTTTTTGCTGGTCGGGTCGCTTTTACTTCCTAAAACTTTTCCAGTCATTTTTTCCAGGGCCACGACGGCAGCGGGATGCACCTTTGAATCTTTATCAGAAAGTAAGGCCATAAACTTATTTTTCTCTAGGGTATCGGGACGATTCGCTAAAGCTTCAGCAATTTGTGATCGTATCCACAAAGAGGAAGTGTTTTTAAAATTGTACTTTTTGTTAAGCTCTTCCCAAAGCAAAGTGCGAGCACCAGCATCACTAGATTGAGCAACAACTTCCACGGCTGCTGAACGAACGACTAAAGCGCGATCCTGAATTAATTTTTTAGCCACTTGAAAAGAGAGCTCATCGTCCTGGTCTTTCAGTGCGACCAGAGCGGCATTTCGCATAAACCATTCTTTACTGCGAGAGGCTTTTAACAAATCTTGATAAGCTGATTTTTTTCCTAAGTCCGAAGCCAGCATTAAAGCTTTCCAACGCAGTGACATGGGCTTTTGGACATCAAAAGCAACATCGACCACTTTGCTATAAAAATTCTTCGGCTGCATACCTGCTATGATTTTGCGATTCGCTTCAGGCAAAGTGAGAAGCTCTTCAACAGTGACCTGAGGCACTGCTGCAAAAGCTGATGATGTAACCATTAAGCCCAAAAAAATTAATATTTTCATGGATCATCCTTTTTTCATGAAATTTTCAAATTCGCCCATTAAATTTTTATCACCAGGTTTGCCATTTTTAGTTCCGGTTGCTTGTTTCGCTGCCGCCGCTGCGACCTTTTGTTCTTCTACTGCCGACGCAAATTCTTTCATCAAGTCATCATCGATTGGGCCTAGGTCAGGAACGGCAGATCCTGCTGCGGGCGCTGGCTCAGTGGCTGCTGCAGCGGGAGCTGCAGGTTCAGTTGCCACAGGTGCTGCCGTTGCGGGTGCTTCGGGCGCTGGCGCGGCTGCAACTTCAACTGCTGGAGGTGCTACCGGTTCTTCGATGACAGCAGCCAGTGCTTCAGGAATTAGCTCTGCAGCAGGTGGCGCGGCGGCAATCACAGGCTCAGGTGCCACAGGTGCTGCCGTTGCGGGAGCCGCAGCCGGTGCTGCTGGTGGCGCAGACGCCGGGGCTGCTGCAGGTGGAACCGCTGCCGCCGGGGAAGAACCTCCTCCTGATTTCGCGCTGGCGAGTTCTTTTTGCAGGCGAGTGTTTTCTTCTTTATAAAAAGTGATGTCAGCAATATCTTCACTGATGATTTCGTATTCGGCTAAGCGAGCTTCAAGATCTTTGAGCTTAGATTCCAATTCTTTACTGGCCGCTGCTGCAGCAGCTCCTTGATTCGCACCCAGCTGCTGCATTTGGTCTTTCAAAGCTTGAATGGTTTTTTCACGCTCTTGAATTTCTGTTTTTAATTTTTCAAGTTGTGCCGGGTCAGCACCGGTCGCTGCAACAGCGCCCGCTCCTGCATTTGCACTTGCACCCGCAGCAATTCCTGCAGAAGTTGAAGAGGCTCCCGCAGGATTCGACTGAGATTCAATAATTTTTTGCAAAGTTCTTTGAAGATCATCGGGATTCATTCGCGAAGTTGTCGAAGTATTTCCCGTCTCTGAATTCTCTCCGAAGAAAGTACGAAAAGCCAAATAGATGATAGATAGCAGAACGGCTGCTATCAATAATTCAATGATATGAGTGTTATGCGCACTCCAAAATCCTAAAAACTTCTCTATATTCACTCCTTTAGATTCTCCTTATAAGAACGAGGCTCGTCAAGAACACGAACTGGACCAAAGGGTTCGTTCATGATAAGAATTTTTCATGGATTTAGATTTAATTCTGACAAACGCCCAAACTCTTGTTTATGACCCATCCCGCAAATTTAGTCACCGAATCGAAAAGCTCGATGTAGGAATTAAAAATGGCAAAATTGTGGATATCTCGCCTCGACTTCAGGGTCCAGCGAAACAAACTCTTTCCTTAGAAGGACTTCATCTTCTTCCTGGGATTATTGATTCCCAGGTGCACTTTCGTGAACCTGGTTTGACCCATAAAGAAGATTTGGAATCGGGAACTCGTGGAGCGCTGCTTGGCGGAGTCACCGCAGTCTTTGAAATGCCAAACACCGCGCCTTCAACAACGACAAAAGAATTATTCGAAGATAAACTGCATCGCGCTCAAGGTCGCTGTCACACTCATTATGCTTTTTTTATCGGAGCTAGCACTGAAAACGCCCACTTGATTGCGGAGCTTGAACGCATGCCTCATTGCTCGGGCACAAAAATTTTCATGGGAAGCTCAACAGGAACTTTGCTTGTGGAAGACGATGAAACCCTCGAGAAAATTTTGCGCTCGGGAAAACGTCGCGTGATTGTTCACAGCGAAGATGAATTTCGATTGCGCGAAAGAAAATCCATCGCTGTTGCTAGTAAGAACGTCGCTGATCACCATGTATGGCGAGATGTCGAAACAGCTTTGAAATCGACAAAAAGATTAGTGTCTCTGGCTCGCAAGACCGGAAGACCTGTGCATGTGCTGCATGTGACCAGCGCCGAAGAAATGGATTTCCTAAAAGATCAAAAAGATATCGCCACCGTGGAAGTGCTGCCCCAACATCTGACTTTATCAGCACCGGAATGCTACGAACGCCTGGGAACTTTTGCTCAACAAAATCCCCCGATCCGTGAAAAGCGCCATCAGGAAAGATTGTGGCAAGCCATCAATGATGAAACTGTTGACGTCTTAGGATCTGATCATGCTCCTCATACTCGCGAAGAAAAAAATCGTGAGTATCCCAATTCCCCTTCGGGAATGCCGGGCACACAAACTTTAGTTCCCCTGATGTTGAATCATGTGAATCAAGGTCGGCTGAGCTTGGAAAGATTCGTTCAGCTGACCACTGAAAACCAAAGAAAAACTTTTGGAATTAAAAATAAAGGTCGCATCGCCATCGGCTTCGATGCCGACTTTACTGTGGTCGATCTTAAAAAAGAAAACACTATCACCAATCAGTGGATGGCGAGCAAATGTGGATGGACTCCCTTTGATGGAATGAAAATCAAAGGTTGGCCCGTGATGACTCTGCTGAAAGGCCAAATTGCCATGAGAGACGGAGAAATCCTTCGGCCCTCGACAGGCGAAGCCGTCGACTTCGAGGTTTAAGTGCAGCCTCCGGCGCCAATAAAAAAAACATCGCCTTGGTCTCTTTTTTTTGGCGGATTACTACCCATTATTTTATTTACGGTTATCGAAGATCAATATGGCACCATGGCCGGCTTGATTGCAGGTTTAACTTTTGGTGTTGGCGAAGTTCTTTACGAAAAAATTGTTCACAAAAAAGTAAACAAGATCACTTGGATTGGAAATGGCTTATTGGTTGGCTTTGGTTTGATTTCCCTTTGGACCGCTGATGGAATTTGGTTCAAACTTCAACCCGCTCTGATGGAGTCCATCATGGCCCTGATTCTTTGGGGATCTCTGATTTTAAAACGGCCTATATTAGCCACTTTGGCCGAGGCTCAAGGAGTTATGTTACCCGAAGAACTTAAAGTTGGTCTAAAGGGTCTCACTTTTCGCACCGGAATTTTTTTTCTGCTTCACGCTGGGCTTGCCACTTGGGCAGCCTTTGAATGGACGACCACTCAGTGGGCTCTGTTAAAAGGCCTTGGCCTTACACTTTCCTTCATCGTGTATTTAGTTTTTGAAGGAATTTTTTTAAGACGTTCACTGCTGCGAAAAATTGCTGAACAAAAAAAAACCTCCACGCCTTAGCGCAGAGGTTTTCATTTTTCGACTTGTTGTTAGATTAAAATCCGCAACGTCTCCATTGAACGTGGTAGACCAGTCCGCTGCTGATGTCTGCTGAATCCACACCCATCATGGTTTGTTCCATACGGTTGTTGGATTGAGCCATAATTGAAGTGTTGATTCGCAAATTCACGCTAGCTCCGCAAGGGGTCCACACCGTATTTTGAGTCATGATTCCATTCGTTAAAGTGAAATCTTGATTGTTTGGTCCATTGAAGACTCGTGAGAAAATTGGCCCACGAATTCCAGCCCAAAAATACTCAGTATTTATACGAGTCATCGCTCCGTAATTAGGAATGCTATTGAAACCGCGGTAATCGACCTGAATCACACCAATGCTGTAACCTTGTGGCACTTGCACTGGCACACTCAGTAAACAGGCTTTACGGTCTGTTCTTCTTCCAGTACTGCCAGCTTCAACTGTAAATTGGTCAAACAGAACGCTGATCGCGTCTTCATCGGGACTAAGATTAACGCTGGCAGTTCCCGCAGGACAACCAGTCCCACCATATTCTGGTGTACCTAATCTCATGCCGCGAGCCAATTGAGCTTCAGCAGATAATGAAGCCCCTACCAGAGCCAACAATACAGTTAGTGTTTTAAAAACTTTCACGAATCCCCCTTATGGTTAATTTGTCACTTGTGTTCAAACTCGAAACTCTTAAAAGCAAGCCGGGGGCCAAAGCTTCAGTGACCTTTTGGCTCCGATTTCATGACGCTAAAAGCTAAACTTTGAAAAGCCCTGCGAAGTTCCTGACAATGTCTGCACATGAATTTTTGGGATGCTTTTTTACTTAGTCTTATCGAGGGGATCACTGAATTTTTACCGATCTCCTCAACGGGACACATGGTTTTGTTTTCAGCTTTCTTTGGCAATGAAGAAAATCCCTTCGTCAAAAACTTTGAAGTTATCATCCAACTGGGAGCCATTCTTTCCGTCGTTGTTTTGTATCGAAAAAATTTCCGTTGGAGTGTCGACTTCTACAAAAAAATTCTGATCGCCTTTTTACCAACTGGAGCGATCGGATTTCTTTTGAAAAAAAATGTCGATCTCTGGATGGGAAGCGTGCAAATCGTCGCTTGGGCGCTGGTCATTGGCGGAATCATTTTAATTTGGTCAGATAAAAAATTTGCTCGTCAGTTGAGTGAAGGAAAAAAAATCAGTGAGCTCTCGTGGAAGCAGTGCCTGGCCTTAGGGGTTTTTCAATCTCTAGCCTTAATTCCTGGAGTCTCTCGCTCGGGCGCGACAATCCTGGGCGGCTTGGGCTTAGGCCTTTCGCAAAAAGAGGCCGCCGAATTTTCTTTCTTTTTAGCTGTACCCACAATGTTGGCCGCCACAGGATATAAAATGTTAAAAATTGCCCCGACAATCACCAGCGATCAAATCCAAATCATTCTGTTTGGCTCAGTGATATCTTTCATTGTCGCCTTGATTGCTGTGAAAGGTTTTATCACCTGGGTGTCTCAGCATGGATTTAAAATCTTTGGTTATTACCGCATTGCTTTGGGTGGAATTATTTTAGCTCTCGTTTACTCAGGAACTTTTTTACAAAATTAAAGTAGGAGCTTCTTTAAATATGGGTGAGTTCGTCGACAAAACGGCCTTTGGTATCAGTTTATGGAAATGGATTGTTCTGCTTGGATTTTTGCTGGCTAGCTTTTTTATTCGCAAGTTTTTAAATTTATTTTTGCGAAAAATAAAAGCCAGTGTTCCCTCCAAGGATGCAAAAAGTTTTTGGGTTTATTGGCGGGATCTTAAAACTGAGAAGTCAGCGACGGAAATTTTATGGTGCATGCTGGGAATTTCGGTTGTGCATGCCATTGATTTGCCTCTCACTTTTGAAAAGTATCTGATTCTGGGTTTACAAGTTTGGTTAAGCTTTAACATTATTCAACTGATTTACATTTCCATCGATGCTCTTGGCTTTATGTTCAAGGACTGGGCTGCGAAAACAGAAACCACTCTCGATGATCAGCTGGCTCCTTTCGCGACGAAGACTCTGAAAATACTTTCTATTGTTCTTGGAGTTTTGATCAGCCTGCAGAATTTTGGTTTCAATGTGGTTTCCCTGTTGGCGGGTCTTGGACTTGGGGGTTTGGCCTTGGCTTTGGCGGCCCAAGACACTGTTTCCAATTTGTTCGGATCCATCACCATATTATTCGACAACCCTTTTAAAGTTGGGGATCACGTTCGCATTGCTGATTGCGAAGGCACTGTCGAAGAGATTGGTTTTCGCTCGACTCGCATTCGCACCCTTTACAATTCCTTGGTGACTTTACCCAACTCTGTGGTGGCGAAAGAAAAGATCGACAATATGGGCCTTCGTCCTTACCGTCGCATTCGTCAAGTTTTAGGATTGCACTACGACACTCCTGCAGAAAAGATTTTGCAATTTTGCGAAGGAGTTCGCTATCTCATCTTGCAAGACGAAAAAATTGTCCGCGATTCTGTCACTGTGCATTTTACCAATTACAATGCTTCCAGCTTGGATGTTCTAGTTAATTTCAACTTAACAGTGAATGACGGCAACGAAGAGCTCAAACGCCAGGAAGTGATCTTTTGCGATATTTTGAAGCTCGCTAAAAAAATGGGCGTTGAGTTCGCTTACCCGACCCAAACAGTCTATCTGCACCGGCCTGAAGAATCACAAACTCAGGCCGCTATAAATTAGTTTTTGTTTACCGGCTCTTTAACGAAGATAACATAATCTGCCACCTTTCCGTAGTTGGGATCAGTCAACATCGCCAACAATTCGCTTTCGTTGTATTCAGAAGCATCAGCAATGCGGACATTCACTTTGTTTAAGGTGGGTGCGCGAACGCTCAGGCGATGGACCATTCCATCTTGATAATCCGTATGAAAGTGACCTGCGATCACGAAAGTTTTATTGGGGTTTAAATTTTTCAAAGTTTGGAAAGCCATCACATCATCAGTTAAACATTGAGCATCGAAGAATCGGCGGATTTCATCTTCATTGCTATGGCCCTGCATCTGTTCTTTAAAACGCTTAAAATAATTAGGACCGCCGATTTCGTAATTTGCAGGAACTAAAGTAGGATCCGCAGCTTCGATTCCTCCTCGGGTCACAGGACGCTTTTCTTCCCGAGTCAAATTGATCGCGACCAAATCTCCATTCAAACTTTTAACCGCATCAATAACAGGAACGTAAGTTTTATAAAAGGCTCCGCCGACCGATTTTTCAATAAAACTTTCAGTGCTCATTCGGCCTGTTTTTAACAAATCATAATTTTCGTTGATAGAACTTTGATCTTTAATCGAAAAAAATTCCCAAGATAAACTAAAGCGCCCTTCGCTTTCGGTTTTCTTCACCACCGCTTGAATCACTTGAGCCTGCATGTTTTGGACTTCAATGGTGCTGTGGTTTTCGCCCAGAACAATCAAAGTATTTTGCGAAACTTCATCAACAAATTGGGGAAAGGATAATTCCTGAGAGTCCTTGACGCGAAAAACACGTCCTTGCCAAGAAGCGGCCGAAGCACAGGCCATTGTGAAAAAAACTGTGAAACTAATAAGGAAATGTTTCATTAAAACCTCGCTTTAATTTCTTAAAACATAGATTTTAATGAAACCTTGGGCAATCTCTTTTATTTTTTCTTTTTAGCTTTTGCGGTGGGCTCTTTGCGGCCCATGTCCTTTAAATTTAATCCGGCCGTGTCAGCTCGCATCTTTTCGGTATCTAATTTTATTTTTTCAGTTTCCGCTTCGCTTTTGGCTACGTCCATTCGCAAAGTTGAAGCATCGGCCTTGGATTTCGACTCTTCAATAAATTTTTGAATCATCTCTCGCTCGGCTTTGGCTTTTTCGGCCTCTTGTTTCAATCTTTGAGTTTCAGCATCGGCTTTACGAGCCGTGTCTTCATACTCGGCCAATTGTTTTTTCAGCTTGTTTGTTTCCAAAGTGATTTGCGCAATGTCTTTGGCTTGATTGGCTTTTGTGCGTTCAAGTTCCCGCTGAGCTTCCTGAGATTTTTTTGAGTTCTTATCGACTTCTTTACGCAAATCTTCCACAGAGCGTTTTGCTTTTTCTAAACTTTCTTTACCGTCTTTATGAGCTTGCTCCGCTTTTTTGAATTCTTCTTGAGCCTTTTGCAATTCAGCTTGATTCTGCTTTTCTTGGGCTTTCAACTTTTCAAGTTCATTCTCGACACGAGCTTTTTCCGATTTCAATCTTGTCGTGTCGTTGGCTAGCTTTGCCTGTGCGGATTTCGCTTCGGCCATGGCCTTTTGCGCTGACAATTTAGCTTGAGCTAACTTCTGTTCAGTTTGTCTTTCTTCAAGTTTCGATTTTTCAGAGTCTTTCAGAGATTTTTCAGTCTCGTCCTGAGCCCGCTTCATTTCCTTTTCGGCCTCTTTCATTTGATCGACGGCCTTTTGCATATTTTTTTCAGATTCTTTTTTTCGGTCAACCGAAGCGTTTTTCTCGTCAGTCGCTTTTTTAGTTTTATCTCGATATTCCTTCATTCGCTGTTCAGCTTGTTTTTGCTGTTGCATCGCCATTTGCGTTTGCTTTTCAGCTTCCGCTTGCTCGGCTTTCATTTGCGCTGAAGCTCGTTCTGATTCCGCTTTTTCTTTGACTGCTTGCTGCTCGAGATTTTTAGCTTTTTCTATAGCCGCTCGAGATTCAGCCCGCATTCTTTCACTTTTAGCTTTTTCTTCCTCGGATCGTTTCTTAGCTTCAGAGGCTTCAGCTTTTGCAGCCTCGGCATCGGTGTTGGCTTCTTCGGCTTCAACTTGGGAGCGATCAACGGCAAGCGCCGGCGAGCCATGAGCAATTAATAAAAGTGCCAATACAAAAAAATAAAATAATCGGTGCGGTCCCATGTAAACTCCTTAGTTGGAAACCTAAAGTTTACCAAGAGATTGGCCTCAAGGAATAAGAGTTTTTCAAAAACCCTGGCCCTTAAGCCAGAGACTTTAGGCTCAATCGAAACCTCCTCAATTTTTTGTTTCATTCTGCGACGCTTACGACGTTTGTCGGCGCTGTCGAAAGCTTCAACACCCCTTGTGATTCGAAAACCCCTTAATTTGAAACTGAGTCCCTAAAACCAAGACTGCAGGCTGGCCTCACCCTTGCTCTAGGAGTAAGTACCCCCCATGGCGGCCAAGTGTTCCCCCCCCAGCTTGGTCGCTTTTTTTTTCCCTTTTTCAGATATTTACTTAAACTAAAGAAATGCCAAAGATCATCGCCTTCGGAATTATTTTTCTATTGAGTTCTTATTCCTCAGTTGGAAACAGCAGCTTAAAAATAATGATCGATCCAGGTCACGGCGGTGCCGATCGTGGCGCCGTTTACGGTTCGGCTCAAGAGTCGAAAATTGTTTTACAAATAGCTCAACTGTTAAAAAATATTCTAGAAAAAAATCACCAAATGGAAGTTTCTTTAACTCGCGAAAATGATCGCAACCTCAGTTTAGGCGAGCGAGTTCGCCGGGCCGAAAAGGCCGAGACGGATCTGTTTATCAGTCTGCATGCCAATGCCGCCCTAGATACTCGGGCTCGCGGGCTCGAATTCTTTATTCAAGAGCCCTGGAAGCAAACCATTTCAGAAACTGTGATCAAAGAAAATGAATACCCTTCCAAAAAAGTTGAAGTGGATGAAATTCTGAATGACCTAAAAAGCCAGAACCGCTTTCACACCAGTCTGAAAGTTTCACGAATCTTAGCCAACAATTTATCAGGTCATATTAAACAAGGCCCCTTTTATGTCATTTCAAAGACCAAAATGCCTTCAGTGTTGATTGAGGTGGGCTTTCTGTCTCACGCCAAAGAGTATCTGCAGTTACAGAATCCCACTTACCAAAAAACTTTAGCTGAAAAAATGGCCGAGTCGATCAAACAATTTTGTATGGCTTCATCGCATAAATATGCTAAGGTCGGCGCATGCGAAATGATGGTCGACAAAAAAATCAATTAAGAAAAGTTAAAATTACTCCCCATGTTTCTGAATCTGCCGAAGGCTCTGCCTTGGTGGAATTCGGGAAAACACGGCTGATCTGCACCGCCAGTTACGAAGCCAAAGCGCCTTCGTGGTTGTTAGGCACAGGACAAGGCTGGGTCACCGCCGAATACGGCATGCTTCCGCGCTCGACTCACCAGCGCATCAAACGAGAAAAAGCCAGCACCGGCGGCCGCGTTCACGAGATCTCGCGTTTGATTGGCCGCAGCTTGCGAGCTTCCGTTAATTTAGCGGGTTTAGGGGAACGACAAATCATTATCGATTGTGATGTCATTAATGCCGATGGTGGAACTCGCACAGCGGCTGTGACGGGTGGATTTGTTGCTTTGGTTTTAGCTCTTAAAAAATTGCATGACGTTGCAGAAATTAAAACCATTCCCGTATTAAGATATGTTTCAGCGATCAGCGTTGGTCTGCAGGGCGATGATATGCTTTTGGACTTAGATTACGATGAAGATTCGAGCATCGGCACTGACATGAACTTTGTTATGACCAATGAAGGCACTTTTGTCGAAGTCCAAGGAACAGCCGAAGGCATTCCTTTTCACAAAGATCATTTATTTCAAATGATGGATTTAGCGCGCGTGGGTTGCGAACAACTTTTTCAAACCCAAGCTGAAGTGATAGGAAATATTTTTCCACTTAAAAAATAAGACGGAGATAGAAATTGGAAATTTGGGCCGCCACAGGAAACAAAGGTAAAATTCGCGAATTTGAATTGCTCTTGAAGGAGTTCCCCGAATTTAAACTTCACACTCAAGGTGAAATCTCGGCCTTCACTCCCCGCCCCGAAGATGGAAAAACTTTTTTAGACAATGCCCGCACTAAAGCTCGAACCTTAAGATCAGTTAAAAATTCACATTGGGTTTTTGGCGAGGACTCCGGTTTAGAGGTTGAAGGCTTGGGAGGTCTTCCTGGAATTCACTCGGCTCGCTACGCCGGGCCTAAAGCTTCAGACAGTGAAAACGTCGCTAAGCTTTTAAAAATGATGACTCTTAAGCCCATGTCCAATCGTAACGCTCAATTTAAATGTGCTTTAGTGGTCTACACTCCGACGGGGGAAGAGCATGTGTTTGAAGGCATTATGAAAGGTCATATCGCCAGCAAACCCCTGGGCCAATTGGGCTTCGGTTATGATCCTGTTTTCATTCCCGAAGGCCAAACCCAAACCTTATCGGAGCTTGGCCCTGGGTATAAAATTCAGCGCTCACATCGGGCCGAAGCCTTTAAGCAATTCCTAAAAATATTACGATGAAGTAGCTGACAACTTGAAGTGCGTTTGGTAATTCTTTCGACCAACCCACGGAGAGTTTCCCCATGTCAAAGCTCAAAATTTTTACGGGCAATTCGAACCCTGCTTTAGCCCGTCAGGTTGCTGAAATTGCGGGAATCAAATTGGGTTCAAGCTCTGTCAGTCACTTTGCCGACGGGGAAATTCAAGTCGAAATCCACGAGAGTGTGCGGGGACAAAACGTTTTCTTAATCCAAAGCACTTGCCCCCCGGTGAACCAAAATTACATGGAAACATTTATTTTGCTGGATGCCTTCCGTCGCGCCTCTGCCGCACACATCACCGCTGTTATTCCTTATTATGGCTATGCTCGCCAGGATCGAAAAGTTGCGCCCCGAGCTCCTATTTCTGCAAAGTGCATGGCTGATCTTTTGACCACCGCCGGGGCCGACCGAGTGGTCGCCGTCGACCTTCACGCCGCCCAAATTCAAGGATTTTTCAATGTTCCCGTGGATCATCTTTTTGCCATTCCCACTTTGGCCCGCACTTGGCGGGAAAAATACGGATTTGGCAGTGATTTCGTTGCTGTGAGCCCCGATGCTGGGGGGGTCGAACGCTGTCGGGCCTTCGCCAAAAGAATTGAATCTTCCATCGCCATTATCGATAAACGCCGAAGCGGCCCCAATGAGGCCAAAGCCCTGCATTTAATCGGGGATGTAAAAGACAAAACAGCCGTAATTATTGACGATATGATCGATACGGCAGGAACTCTTACACAAGCTGTTGACAGTCTTATTAAAAATGGTGCAAAAAGAGTCTTCGCCGTCGCGACGCATCCGGTACTGTCGGGTCCTGCAATCAGTCGATTGAAGGAAAGCTCTATCGAACGCGTTTTGGTGACTGACACCGTACCCCTTTCTGAATTGGGCCAAGCCTGTGGAAAGATTGAGATCGTGTCTGTTGCCCCTGTGCTGGCGGAAGCTATCAAACGAATTCATGGAAACGACTCGGTCAGCTCTTTGTTCGATTGATAGAAACAAAACAGAATATTTTTAAAGAATAAACTTAGCTAAAGGATTTTTTATGAAAAGCAGAATTGATTTAACAGTTGAACCAAGAACCACTGGAAAACATAACAGTCGCGCTCTTCGCAATGACCGAAAAATTCCTGCCATCGTTTATGGCACTGGCGAAAACTCGAATGTTTATGTCTACGAAGGTGATATTGTTCGTTACAACACTCGTAACTTCGAGAATGCTCTTTTCAATTTGAAAAGTTCTGATAAAGGCGCCAACGGCAAAGTTGTCTTGATGAAAGACGTCGACGTACATCCTTTGTCTCGTCGCCCTCAACACGTTGATTTTTACGCTTTAGATCTTAGCAAAACTGTTCGCGTTTTCGTTGAGTTGAAACTGGAAGGTAAGCCGATTGGTTTGGCTGAAGGTGGTCAATTGAACATCGTTAATCGTCAGATCGAAGTTGAATGTTTGCCGACAGAAATTCCAGAAAATGTGACTACTGATATTTCTCACTTGGGTGTGGGCGATGCGATGCACGTTTCTGATCTTCAAGTTCCTGCAAACGTAAAAGTTATTTCAAGCCCTGAACTGACTGTTGCGGTTGTGAATCTGTTTGTTGAGGAAGCTGCAACTCCAGCAGCCGTCGATCCAGCAGCAGCGGCAGCTCCTGCGGCGGGTGCGGCAGCGGCTCCAGCAGCAGGCGCAGCAGCTCCGGCGAAAGACGCCAAAGCAGCGCCAGCAGCCGACAAAAAGAAATAATTTTCTTATTAAATTTACTTTTAAAAGCGACCTCACCAGGTCGCTTTTTTTTTGCGCTTTCACCCGAGCCGATCTATTTTACCTTTTTCTAAGGTATGAGTTGCTGAGGCACTTTCTAAGTCCTCACAAGTTTTGAAGGTTATAACCTGCAGAACTTGTGAGTAAGAAAAAAGGACTTGGTCAACACCGGGGCACAAAGGAGAAATACAATGTGGCTTGTCGTAGGCTTGGGAAATCCCGGCAATGAATATAAAATAACCCGACATAATATTGGTTTTATGGCCATGGATACTTTTCTTCGCTCTGTTCAGGCTCCTTCGGCGAAGCAAGAGCATAAAGCTTTTACCTGGAAAATGAAGATGGATGATGTTGATGTGCTAATGGCACAACCTCAAACTTACATGAATCGCTCTGGGGAGTCCGTTCAGGCTTTGATGAACTTCTACAAAATTCCCTTAGAAAATTTAATTGTTCTTCACGACGAGATTGATCAAAGTTTTGGTCAGTTGAAGATTCAAAAAAATCGTGGGCATGGTGGCCACAATGGGATTCGTGATATCACGGAAAAATTGGGCACCATGGATTACATTCGTCTTCGGTTGGGAGTCGGTCGCCCGCCCCACCCCTCGATGAATGTGGCTGACTATGTCCTGCAAAAATTCACTGCGGAAGAGATGGATCAGCTTCCAGATTTCTTTCAAAAAGCCTTTGATGCTGTGGAAAGCGTGATTTTTGACGGCGTTCAAAAAGCCTCGACCAAATTCAACACATAAGATAGGTTGAATTTAATTTATTTTTAAATCGGGAGATCAAAATGGCATTGCAAGTGGGAATTGTTGGACTACCCAACGTTGGCAAAAGTACTCTGTTTAATGCTTTAACTTCAGCAAAAGCGGAAGCTGCCAATTATCCTTTTTGTACGATTGATCCTAACGTGGGCGTTGTGACTGTGCCTGATCCCCGCCTCGATCAAATCACTCAATTTATAAAACCCCAATCCGTAATTCCAACGGCCATGGAGTTCGTGGACATCGCAGGAATCGTCAAAGGCGCCAGTCAGGGCGAGGGTTTAGGAAATCAATTTTTAAGTCATATTCGCTCGACAGATGCGATTGTTCACGTTGTTCGTTGTTTCGATGATCCAAATATCATTCACGTTGCTGGCAATGTTGATCCTCTGCGGGATATGGAAATTATCAATACCGAATTGATGCTGGCTGATTTGGACAGCATTGAAAAGCGATTGCAGAAAATTGAGAAAACCGCAAAGAACACCGCGGATAAAAAATTAAAAGCGGAATATGATGTCGTTAAAAAAGTGCATGTCGCTTTAAGCAAAGGTCTGCCCGCGCGCTCGGTGCAGGTTGAAGAAAATGAATCTTTGATCTATCGGGATCTGCATTTGTTAACTGCAAAACCTGTTTTGTATGTTTGCAATGTTTCTGATGCTGATTTTTCTGCAGGAGGAAATGATTGGGTTCGCGCTGTTGAAAAGCGGGCTCAAGAAGAAGAAAATAAAACCATCATGGTTTGTTCGGCGATGGAAGCTGAAATTGCTCAATTACCTCTGGAAGAACGCAAAGAATTTTTAAGTTCGATGGGAGCTGAAGAACCTGGCCTGAATCGCTTGATTCGCGAAGCCTACGGACTATTGGGTTTACAAACATACTTCACGGCCGGAGAAAAAGAAGTGCGAGCATGGACTATTCGCAAGGGCACTAAGGCTCCTCAAGCGGCCGGCGTGATTCACACGGATTTCGAAAAAGGATTTATTCGCGCTGAAACTTATCATTGTGAAGATCTGTTTAACTTGAAAACCGAACAAGCCGTCAAAGAGGCTGGTAAATACCGACTGGAAGGCAAAGAGTACGTTGTTAAAGATGGAGATGTTTTATTTTTCCGTTTTAACGTCTAAGCCTTCAGTCCGACAAAATCAGGAGAGAATTTATGGATGAAATTCTGCGTCTGGGGGCCTTAGAGCTCGCCCAAAAAGTCCGCGAAAAAAAATACTCTCCCGTGGAGATTACCGAAGCCTACATCGAGCGCACCAAAAAAATAAATCCAAAAATCAATGCCATGGTTGAAGATAATTTTGATCAAGCTTTGGCCGAGGCTAAAAAGAAAACTGAAGATTTAAAAAAAGATCCTTCCCTGGCCGAAAAACAAAAACTTTATGGAGTTCCCTTTACGGTTAAGGAAATGATTGCCATTGAAGGTTTTCTTCACACAGCAGGCAATGTTCACCACCGAGAGCATCGTCCTGAATACACCGCTCCCGTGGTGCAAAGAACACTGGATCAAGGGGCTATCCTGTTAGGAACATCGAATGTTCCCGAACTGGGTTTTTGGTTCGAGACCAGCAACTCCATTTATGGAACAACGAGCAATCCCTACAATTATAAAAAAACTGCGGGCGGCAGCACCGGTGGCGAAGGTGCTTTGATTGGTTCGGGCTGTTCGGTCTTTGGCTTGGGCAGTGATGTTGGTGGCAGTGTACGAATTCCCGCTTTTTTCTGCGGAGTTTTCGGTCACAAACCAACGAATAAAACAATTCCCTTCACGGGACATTTTCCTCACACTCCCGAATCATTAAGCCGCATGCCTAGGGAAAATTATCCTCTAACGACCATGGGTCTTATGACTCGTAAAGCGAAGGATTTGGATTTTTTGTTACGACTTTATGCTCAACCCGATCCGTGGGATAAAGAAGTGACAAAAAAAGATTGGCTGCAACAACCACGGACTTCGCTGAAGGGATTGAAAGTTTTTGTCTGTCCTAATCCCAGCATCAATTTCACTCGTCGAGTTGATGTCGAATTGCAAGAGTCTGTTATCAAGTCGGGAAAACACTTAGAGAAGTTGGGCGCCACTTTGATTGATTTCGATGCCAAGTTCTTTTCAAACGCCCTGAAACTGTGGGGATCGGCTTTAACTGGTGACAGCAGCAAAACCTTCGAGGGAAAACTCAGTGGGACTCAGGGATTAAATCTTACTAAAGAATTTATCAATATGATTCAGGGACAAGCTCGTCATACCTTTCCGGCATTGGGTGCCGTGGTCTTGGAAAGAGCCATGTCCCGCTTGGCCGTAGCAAAAAAAGGATTTTCAAAAGAGCTTGATGAGGCCAAGAAAAAATTTAACGATATTTTGGGCAATGATGGGGTTTTGATTTTACCACCTCATTCTCGAGTAGCGCCGGATCACCGCCATGTGTGCATGACTCCATTTGATTTTGTTTATGCGGGGATCTTTAATGCCTTGCAAGTTCCCGCGACCGCGGTTCCTACAGGCTTAAATCAGCAAGGCCTTCCTTTGGGAGTGCAGCTGGTCGCGAGCCCCTTGAATGATCATTTGACCTTAGGATTGGCTCAGGTGTTAGAGGATGCTTTTGGTGGGTGGATTCCCCCTAATTGATCTTTTGCACCAGCACTGAGCAACCAGCATATTGAAATGAATCGCAACCTGAATTCACGTAAGGTACATTTCCTTGGTAGTAAGACAATGTCCCGTTAGATCCTTTATCATAAGTCATTTGGCCATTGGGAAGAACGATTTTAAAAACAAACTGCAGAGCGGAAAGTTGTCTTGATGATCCGCGGGTAAAGAGTTCTCGAGTCAAATCACCTTGCCATACATAAGCAGCTGTCGGTTTTAATTCAAGTTCTGAAGTGTAAAGCCAACGAGCATTAGTCACTAATTTCCCATTTTGGAACTCGCCTTGTTCAAAGCCGTATTGCAAGTACACTCGCGTACCCCAAGGTAAATCTTTGTTCAGATAAGCGACTCGAAACTGGGCATCAACAGCTATGGCTGCACGAACAGTCAGTTTGGTGTGCATATTGATTTCGCCAGCTAAAGTTGAAGAAGCTAAAAGAGATAAAACGAGGGAAGAGATTATAGACATAAAACGGTTCATGGGGGTTCTCCTTATTGAGTTGAGGCCGGATTAACACTGCCTCACAAGGAAGTCACAAAATCAGTTAGAATTTAATTCTTTCAGGGAAGGAAATGAAAAAAAGTAAGGGTCCAGGAACTTTCATTCAACTTCTTCCCTAGAAACCTCAAACACCGTATTCACGGCCCACACGGTGCTGACGACAAAGAACATTGGGATAAACGTGAGATGAGGATAAGCCCCTAAATTTCTCCAGCCTTCTTGGATCAATAGACCCCAGCTTGTCAGTGGAGCTTGTAAACCAAAGCCCACGAAGCTTAAAAAACTTTCGTAAAATAAAACCGAAGGGAACAGGAATCCAAAGAGTAAAAACAGCTTTCGCTTTATGTAGAGCCACAGATGAGCTTTCCATATTTGCACGGGACTGGCTCCCAAGCTGATGGATGCCATGACAAAACCTTCGGCTCGCATTCTTTTGACTTCCGCTCGCACTAAACGGGCCGTCCCCACCCAATGAGTGCAAACTAAACAAAGAATTAATGACAGTACGGAATTGGGGACAGGATCTAAAGTGCGAAAAGCATTTTGCAGTCCCAGACATAATACGGAAGCAAAAATAAAAGACGGAATTGATTGGAAGATATTGACCAAACTCAATCCCCACCGATCCACCTTGTTCGAGCTTGAACCCAACAACGTGCCGATCGTCACACCCATCAGTAATGCCCCAACCGTTGCGATCACAGTTAAAGCTATCGAAATAGATCCACCGACGATCAAGCGCGACCACAAATCCCGTCCCAAAGAGTCTGTGCCCATCCAAAAAAATTGACCGGGTGAAAGTAAAACCTGATCAGAATGCAATTCATTGTAAAAAGAAAAAGCCTTGCCGGCTCCAACGGCTAAAAACAAAAATAAGACTGCAAAATAAAACCAAGCGAGCTTTTTAAAATTCATTTCACTTCTCGCGGGTCTAAACTGAGACGAATCACTTCGGCCAACCAGCTGGTGAAAATGGTGATGGAACCATAAAAAACTGTTGCACCCAAGGCCACAGGATAATCCCGCTGATTAAGAGCATCGACAAAGGTAAAACCCAAACCCGGAATCGAAAAAAGCAATTCAATAAAGACAGAGCCCGCAAAAATGCTGATCACTAAGGAAGGCAACCAGGACACCAAAGGGCTGACAGAAAAGCGAATGGCATGGACCCACAAAATGCGATCCCAACCAAGCCCCTTGGCCTTGGCGGTGCGAATGAAATCTTCACGCAAAGACTCTAGCCACGAATTTTTAATCAATCGACTCAACTGAGAAAGTGGTCGCAGACTTAAAGTGAGCAAAGGCAAAACGTAACTGACAGGTTCATTCAGAAAAGCCACAGGGAAAATATCCCAGTAAAAGCAAAACAAATAGATTAAAGTTGGTCCCCAAAAAAGCGCCGGCAAAGACCCCATAAAAATAATGACTTGGTTAAAATATTTAGTCCACGTTTGATCACGAAACTTCACGGCGATCCAAGCGACTAAAAAAGAAAATACTAAGACAAAGCTCAGGGCCAATAAATTCAGCCCCAAAGTTCGAGAGAAAGCCTGAAAAATAATTTGCCCGACACTGATTTCAGATTGGAAATAGGAAAATCCTAAATTTCCTTGAAAGAAACTTTTTAAATACAAAAAGTACTGTTCAATCAGAGGG
>JAKFYD010000079.1 GCA_021731025.1 Pseudobdellovibrionaceae bacterium
GAGGCGGAAAGGAGCAGATGAAAATATTGATCAACAAGTTGAATGGAAATGAATTTGACTCTAGCAAACAGGCAGCTTAAACAATGACCTAACCCGGCCAAACTCTAACGGCAATCGGGACAAACCCGGATCTAGCAGGCTTTGATCATGCTTTAGTAAATGAACAGGATATATAACTTTAACAGGATGTTTTATTCATATTATTTATATAGAATATTATCAAAACTAAAAGTAGAGCCAAAAAAGTTAATAAAGCAATTCGCCTTAATTTTTTCATAACTCTACTTTTAGGATAGTATTAATTTCCACCAACACCTGTTGTTCCACAGTTCAAAGCTGCAGACTCTTTTGTTTCCTTAATATCCTTAGTTTCAGACTTAACTTCTTTAGTTTCTTTTGTCTCTTTAGGATCAGCGAATACGTTCCCTGCTAACAATACCAAAGACCATGCGATAAATAATAACTTTTTCATTAAAACCCCCTTTTGAGTGGAGGACTCAATTCCATATCCCTTATGGCGAATCAAATCTAAACCAGAATAATTTGGTTTCTTTGAAAATTTTAGCAGCAGGTGCGAAATGTCAGGCAGATTTTACATCAAGTTTAAATGAGTTTTTTTTGGCTATTTAATTCACTGATTACTGTAGCTGTTGTTGATTCACTTGGTAATTCCACAGTGTGGAGTAGGTGCCCATTTTCTTTACTAGTGAGTCGTGGGTGCCTTGTTCGACGACTTGGCCGTTGTCGATGACGTAAATTATATCTGCGTTGACTATGGTTGACAATCGGTGCGCGATCACTACGGTGGTGCGGTCTTTGGTGACCTTCACTAGAGATTTTTGGATTAGAGATTCGGTTTCGTTGTCTATGGCTGAAGTGGCTTCGTCCAGAATTAGTATTGTTGGATTTTTTAGGATGGCGCGGGCTAGGGCTAGGCGTTGTTTTTGGCCTCCGGAAAGTTTTTGGCCTCGTTCGCCGACTAGGGTTTTGTAACCGTTGGGAAGCTGGAGAATGAATTCGTGGGCTTCGGCGGATTTCGCGGCGCCGAGAATTTTTTCCATGCTGGCTTCGGGTTTACCGAAAGAGATATTGTCGAAGATACTTCCATCAAACAGCGTTACGTCTTGGCTGACCCAGCCGATTTGTTCGCGGTAAATTTTAAGATCGAGATCGCGAATGTTTTGTTGGCCGAGGAGGACTTGGCCCTCTGTGGGGTCATAGAAACGCATCAGAATTTTTACTAGAGTTGATTTTCCTGAACCTGTTGGGCCAACGAAGGCTGTGGTTTTTCCCAAGGGAATTATCACGTCCAAGTTATGAAGTGCTTTGAAGCCGTTGCGATAAGAAAAACTCACTTGATCAAATTTTATGTCAGACTTGGCTGGAAAATTTTTGATGGCTTTTGAGTGGCTTTTGACTTGGACTGAGGTCTCGAGCACATCGAGGATGCGATCGACCGAAGCCATGGCTCTTTGATAGAGATCGATAGTCTCTGCTAGTCCCGTCATGGGCCACAACAGACGCTGGGTTAGGAAGATAAGAACTCCATAGAGACCGACATTCAATTCTCCACTGAGGGTTTTAAAACCGCCGATCACTAAGGCGCAAATAAATCCAGCTAAGATTCCCATGCGTATGACGGGAATGAAGGCCGAGCTGACTCGAATGGCTTCTTCGTTGGCTTGTTGATAATTTGAACTGAGGGTTTCTAATTTCTGAAGCTCGCGATCTTCTCGGGAGAAAGCTTTGATGGTGGCGACTCCAGAAATGTTTGCGGTTAAGTGACTGGCCAGATCCGAAACTTTCGAGCGAACATTGGCATAGAGAGGCTCGGATTTTTTTTGAAAATAAACCGCGCCGAAAAAGATAAAGGGCATGGGCAAAAAGGACAGCACTGCAATCGTTGGTGATAAGTAAAAGAAAACGCTACCGATTAAAATTACTGCGGTGATGACTTGAATGAGCGAGTTGGCTCCGTTGTTCAGGAAACGCTCGAGTTGGTTGACGTCATCATTGAGAATAGAAACCAGGGCGCCGGAGTTTTTATCTTCAAAATATTCCAGATCGAGATTTTGCAGATGACGGTAAACATCTCGTCGGGCCTCGTGCTGGATTTTCTGCGCTAAATTTTTCCATCGCAGGAGATAAAGGTATTCGAAGATGGACTCGCAGACCCAGATGATTAAGGTGAGTACCGCTAGGAAAACAATTTGATCTTTGGGGTCAGTGTAGCCGAGTCGTGCGACGAAGGATTCTTTTTTGCTGACGACCACGTCGATGACAATACCGATGAGAATTTCGGGAGCGACGTCGAAAAATTTGTTCAGTATCGAAAAAAGAGTTCCCCAGATGTAATCGGCACGATGTTGGCGCGAGTAATGAAGAAGACGTTGAAGAGAAGTCATGCGTGCTTCATAGCTTATTTTCTGATTAAAAAGAATAAATTTATGATTTTACTTTGTGCTCTTTGAGGTTGTGGACTCAAGCGGAGTAAACTCGGGATGTTTTTTATAAAAGATTTTAAATTCTTCTTCGTCAGCGGCAATAGATTCGGAAGGATCAGCGAGCTCGCCGAAAATTGCTAAGGGCGCCGCTAGAATTTTACCTGCGGTCAATGCGGCCTTACCTGCGACTTTCAATGTTTTTGATCCCAATTGCATGAAGGTCTCTTTGTATTTCATACCTTCAGTCAGTTTGGGATACATGGACTCTAAAGCTTGGGCCATTTTTTTGGAGATTGGTGATTTTAAATAGGAGCTCGCTGGATTCATTGGCCTACCAAACTCTATTGGACTGCCGAAGGAGCTCCCTCGGTCAACTAAGTCGGCGACCTTTTCAAGGTAGAGAATTTTTCGTCCACGGATAGAAATTTTTCCTTCGGCGCCCATTAAGCCGTTCTGTTTCAAAAAGTTTAATCTGATTTCAAAATCTTGCTTATTCAGGGCGTCCTTCAATCGAGTGAAATGAATTTTTTCCGTGCTCGTCAAAGAATCCATCGAACGTCCGTAAAACTGGGAAAGATCTTTCAAAATTTCTGGCTTCAGTTTCGATTGATCATGAAGGTTTAAAAACCTTTGCAGAATTTTATCATCGAGGTCACCAAAGTGGTTCGGGTACTGCTTTTTAAGTTCCAGTCCTAATCTTTGAACGCGCTGGATATGCAGCTGAGTGTACTTCGAAAAATCTACGGAAGTCCTGATGTCTTGGGCGACAACCTGTAGACTCCATAAACAAATTATTAATAAGCAGCAGCATCGCATCAGTTTTTTCCTGACTTGTTGTCATTGGCCACTTTTAAATTCTAAACAAATCGCAGGTTATTGCAACTCCCTCTTCGCATGCGGACGGGCCAACAATGAGATTGGCTTCGGCAATAAAGCTGAGAAGCATTTCTTTGACTCGGTGGTAGTCATTAAGACTTAGGGTGTACACGCCGGTGAAGTGCACGTGATCTGATTGTGGGTTCTGTGCGTCCAGTATCGCGCGGTTGCGCCAGTTCTGGTGGTGGAATAAAACAAGGGGTGACTCTTTGGGTAAATGAAAGTTGCTGGATTTGTTGATCCACTTCCCGTTTTTGAGTTCGACCAAATCGCGTTGTTGAAGTTGTTGGAGATATTGTTTGACGATGTCTTGTTTCAAATTCAATCTCTCGGCCAAAGCTTGCACGGTTTGTAGGGCCGGTATCATTGTTAAAAACTGAAGAGCGCAAGATACCCAGCTGGAGAAATACTGAATCTCTAAATTTTCGGTCACGTAAGATTGTCGCTGAGTGCGTTCTTGGATGGACTCATACTTTTTTTTCATCTCGGTAATTTTGGCTTTTAAAAAATTTCGGTACTCGGGCTGGCCGGCGCGCTCGTAATCCACCAAGCTTGTGAAATATTCCCGCTCATCTGAGGTGAGTTTCCAAAATTGGCAGATCATGTAGGCTTGATCGGGCGTGAGATTTTCTTTGTCGCTAATGACCCGCGAAAGATAGGAGCGCTGGCAGTTGAGGAACTCTGCTGCTCGAGAAAGCTGGCCTCTTTGCGAAGGGTCCAAAAGCATGTGAGACATTAAGGGCTTATAGGAATTGAAGGTGTAGACTGGTCTGTTTTTCATGTTTATTTATTATATCCAAATTGGATATTTGTTCATAATAAATATATAGACGTGGTGCGTTAACTAGCTTATAACTCTTTAAAACAACGAATTACCGACACTGAGGTGATGGCCTGACTTCGACGGAAATTCACTAACCCCTTGTCGTGTTAATTGCACTTCAAGGCTAATGAAAATTATGGAGATTTTATGAAGAACCTATTGGGATTTAACAGATCATTATTGTCGATATTTTTGTCGGTTGCCATCCAATTTGGAGCTGCTCAATCTTTTGCAGGCGGAGGCGGAACTGGTGGTGGAAACTCTCTTGGATCAGTAAGTGTAAGCCAAGAAGAAATTAAACAGTACATTAAAAAATCGAAACTTCCACTTCTTTATATTTTACGGGGAATCGAGTTTTCGCTTTCAATGGCCACAGGAGGTTACACTACAAATTCCGACCCAAGATCTGTTCAACTTCTAACAACAGTTGAAAGAAAAATTTTTAAAGGCGAAAAAACAATTTATCAATCTCTAAAAGAGGCTGATGTTGATTCTATTTTAAATCAACCTTGCTTTAACTCTGAAGGGCTCGAGGTAGAAGCAAGCGTAGAGCATTTCCCAAAACTTTGTTTTAATTTGAAAAAACTTGCAGCGCGCCTAAATGGTGATTCAATTCAAAATGAATTATTAGCGCTAATGGTCCATGAGTTATCCCACACTGCCAAAATCCACCTTTCAGATAAGATAGGTGCAACTGAGCAAGAAGCAACTACACTTCAGTTTATGGTTAAAGGTAGTTTAACAAATGATATCTACAGAAAAGTTCCTGGCCTTATTAGTAATTTCAAATCGAAATTGGAAGACACATTATCAACGGCAAGTATTTCAGAAAACTCTTTCAAACTTCAGCCGCAAGCAACTTGTGCTCTCATTACGCTTACGATGGCCCAAACCAATGATTTACTCCAAAGAGGTATGAATATTATGGGCGAAGCTGGAATTTCTTACTCGTCTCCCGAGCAACTTTGGGCAACTCTAGGTGTAGTGCTTAAGGCCAGTAACTTGATGACATTTTGTTCACAAACTCCCTCTTTCGATCAAATGAATCAGGCGTTCAATGGACAAGATATGATGAGTTTAGAGAATTTTCGCAAAATACTTTCTCCAGGCCAAAATCATCCAATGCCTCTTCCGAAGATTTCTATTCGTCGTGTTGGACCTGGAAACGCACAAAATGCTTATCTTGAAATGCAAGACATTAAACTTTTACTAACTGAAGTTTTAAACAAAATTTAAAAACTATGGCAATTGTTCACGCCCGCAAATTCTTGCGGGCCTATGTCGCTTCGATCTTACTCTCTCTAAACTTCACGTCCGTCGACTTCTTCTTCAACTCAACGATCAAATGCCCACCGAACAACACCGTGGGATTCATATTCAGACAAAACAATTTCCAATAGAGCTCTTTATTTTCTTTGCGCTTCTGCGAGTTTTTCAAATAATTCGTAAAAGATTTTAAAAGTATAAATGGAAAAGCAAACAAGCCCCAAATGACTGAAGAATTATTTACTCTGCTCGGGTGAACTTTCGCTACTTCAAAACCAGCAAGACTCGCCAGCATCCGCAGCTTCATAATTCCTATCGAAAATATATGTCCGTAATAAACTTTGTCATCAGCACCATACCACAATGAATCCAACTCATTCGGTGGCATTATCTTTGGCGTTTCGCTTTCGAAAAATAAATAGGCTAGCCGGCTTCTGATGTTTGAGTAATTTGGTGTCGTAACGAATAAGGTTCCATCATTTTTAAGAACGCGGTTGAATTCCTTCAAAGCGAGCAACTGATCGGAAAGATGCTCTATCCCCTCTTGAAATAAACAAATATCAAATTGTTCCACGCCAGAAGGAAATTCTTTTGCAAGGTCCGCATAGCTACAGCTTAACTTCTCTGACTTAAAAAACTCAGGGAAGGCATCCCAAGCCGTCACCTGCGCGCCTTGCTCTAAAAGATAATTGGCTGAAAATCCAGAGCCTGCTGGAAAATCTAAGACCCGTTTTCCTTTGAGCTCTGTTTTTTCAAGAGCTCTTATCAAGAGATTTTTGATTTCTCTTGTGCCCGTTAAATAGATCTTCGCCATCTAGGAGCCTGGCTCCAAAAACTTCATGACTTGGCCATGAACCTCAGCTGGTTTTAGTTTCACCACTTGTTTCGTTTTTCGTTCGACGACTTCGACTTCGCCGGCGTCTAAACCTTTTTTGCCGATCACGATACGTACGGGAAAGCCTAGCAGGTCTGCGTCTTTGAATTTGACTCCGGGGCGTTCGTCGCGATCGTCAATCAAGACATCCACGCATTGGGATTCCAGTTCCCGCTCGAGAGATTCGGCTAAACTCATCACTGCAGAATCTTTGGGATCCAAGGCGCAAATGTGAACTTGGTAAGGAGCAATGGCTCTTGGCCAAATGATTCCATCGGCATCATGGGATTGCTCGATGGCGGCTTGCACAGTTCGCGTGACGCCGATTCCGTAGCAGCCCATCTCGAAATTTTGGGCTTTTCCGTTTTGATCTAGGAAAGTCGCTTTCATTTTTTCAGAGTATTTTTTGCCGAGATAAAATACGTGACCCACTTCGATTCCTCGATAGGCCACCAATTTTCCTGAGCTGTCAGGACATTTGTCTCCGGCGCGAGCCATACGTAGATCTGCGGTTTTGGTGGGTTGATATTCGCGACCGTGGTTGACGTTTTTTAAGTGGAACCCTTCCGCGTTTGCACCGACGATGTAATTTTTTAAACCGGCGACTCCGTTGTCCATGTAAACAGGAATTTTTAAGCCAACGGGGCCGCAAGACCCTGGTAGGGATCCGCTGACTTCAAGGACCTCTTGATCTGTCAACATTGTCGGAGGATTCGAAAGTCCCAATAGGTTTTTAACTTTGACGGGATTTACTTCATCACTGCCCCGCAAAAGTACGGCGAAAGCTTTCAGCGATTTATCTTTGGGATCCATTCCTTCATTGGCGCTGTAAAATAAAGTTTTTACTAATTCATTTTCAGACTGACCCGTAAACTTGGAAAGATCTGCGATGGTTTTCTGACCTGGAGTCGCAAACTTTTCCATGGGCTTTTCGGCTTCGTTAGAAACATGAGGTGTCGCATCGATGGCGGGACACACTTCGATGTTTGCTGCGAATTCAGTGGTGTCACTGACAAGCAATGCGTCCTCACCTGCGTCCGCAAGAAGTTGAAATTCATGAGTTTGACTGCCCCCGATATTTCCGGCGTCGGCTTTTACGATGCGATAGTTTAAACCCAGTCGATCAAAGATTGAGCGATAAGCATCGTACATGAGATCGTAAGACTTAAGGGCGCCCTCTTGATTGATATCGAAGCTGTAAGCATCCTTCATCGAGAATTCGCGGCCTCTCATTAAACCGAAGCGAGGACGGATTTCATCACGGTACTTGGTTTGAATTTGATAAAGATTTTTTGGTAAATCTTTGTAAGATTTTAAATCATTGCGGATGTAATCAGTTACCGCTTCTTCGTGGGTCGCGCCTAAACAAAACCAATGCTCATTGCGATTTTGGAATTTCAAAAGGCCAGCGCCCATTTCTTTCCAGCGATTGGTCTCTTCCCAAAGTTCGCGGGGATGGACCATGGGCATTAAAATTTCTGTGCAGCCCCGCTTGTTTAGCTCGTCACGAATGATGGCTTCGAATTTTCGAATCGCACGCAAGGCTAAGTTTCCGTAGGTGTACAAACCGGGAGCTAACTTTTTCATGAAGCCCGCACGAATCATCAGTTTGTGACTGGGAATTTCCGCATCAGTAGGAGCTTCTTTCAGAGTGTAGATATAATTTTTTGACCATTTCATAATTGCATTCTCCTGTTAGGCAGCACCCTAGTTCACGTCAATTCCGTAAGCTTTAATCTTACGATGCAAATAACTTCTTTCAAGTCCAATCATTTCGGCTGTGCGAGAAATATTGCCGCTGTTTTCCTGAATTTTCTGAATCAAATAATCTTTTTCAAATTTAGCCCGAGCATCGCGGAAATTCGCGATCTCGTCCAGATTTTGGGATGAACTGGAGTTTTCTCCGAGACCCGCGAAGCGCAGATCATGGACATCGACAAATTCACCTGGAGTTAAAATATAAACTCGCTCGATAAAGTTTTTGAGTTCGCGAATGTTGCCTGGCCATGAATGCTGTTTCATATCTTGAATGGCTTTTTCGGAGAAAACTTTTTTCACTTCCCCGCTGTCCCGAGAAAACATATCGCCGAAATAAGAGATCAAAGTGGGAATATCATCTTTGCGTGATTTTAAATCAGGCACGTGAAAAGGGCTGACATTCATACGATGGTACAAGTCTTCACGGAATTTGTTTTCTTTTAAAGCTTGTTCGATATTTCGAGGAGTTGAAGCAATCACGCGCACGTCGGCTTCGATCGTTTGCTTTCCGCCTACTTTCACAAATTTCTTTTCTTGGAGAAATCGGAAAAGTTTTTGCTGAACTTGGGGATTCATCTCGGTGATTTCTTCAATGTAGAGCGTGCCCCCATCAGCGAGTTCAATTTTTCCTTTGCGAGTTTTATCAACTCCGGGCAGTGCGCCCTTTTCGATTCCAAAAAGTTCCGCATCCAAAAGATCTTCAGCAATGGCTGCACAATTAATATCAACAAAAGGACGACTGGCGCGAGGGCTAAGATAATGAATATTTTGCGCGCACAGTTCTTTACCAGAGCCATGCTCACCCGTAATCAATAACCAAGATTGTGTCGGAGCAACCCGAGAGATGAGTTGCTTTACCTGAACAACTCCTTGGGTTTCACCAATCAGTGCGATGCTTTTGCGAAGTTTATTCAATAAAGCCGATTTTTCGTTTCTCTCTTGGAGGAAAGATAGAATATTAGCAATGACGATAAAGATTTTGTCCATCGATAGCGGTTTTTCAATAAAGTCCCAAGCCCCAAGTTTGGTGGCCTTTACGGCGGTCTCGATGGTTCCGTGCCCAGAGATCATCACGAATTCTGTTTGAGGAAATTCGGGGCGGGCCCGATTGAGAACTTCGATGCCATCCAATGCCCCTGGCATCCAGATGTCCAAAAAAACAATTTGGGGCTGAAATTCTCGCAGCTGAGCTAAACCAGACTCTCCGTCATGGGCGACCTGAACATGGTAGCCTTCGTCTCGTAGAGATGCGGCCATCACATCACGAATAGCAGCTTCGTCATCGATGATTAAAATTTTTGTCATGCTTCAATCCTTTTTCTTTAGGAGGTTTGAGCGGGCTTCCATGTGTTCGCTTCGGTGATCGGTAACTCAATCACCATTCGCGTGCCGCGACTCTCGTTGGGCATTACACGTATGAAACCGTTGTGATCCTCTATAATTCTTTTTACAATCGCAAGACCTAAGCCAGTGCCTGATTCCTTGGTGCTGTAGTAAGGTTCGAAAACTCGCTGGCGATCTGCTGAAGGAATGCCGGGTCCGTTATCCGCGACAATAACTCGTAAGGTCTTTAATTCCGCATCATACTTTGTAGTGATGGTGATTTGTGGAGGATGACTTGTCTGATTCAGACAAGCTGCCACTGAATTATCAATGAGATTCGAGAAAACTCGTTTCAGTTGATCTGGGTCAAATTTAAATTCGGGAACTTTATCGTCTAAATTGAGTTGGAAATCAACTTGGCTGTGAGCTTGTCGGTACAAACTGAGAGACTGTTGAATCGTATCATGGATGGAGCCATTCACCGGTCGTGACTGGGGCAAACGAGCAAATTGGCTGAACTCGTTCACAAGATTTTTCATGTCGTCAACTTGTCTGATGATGGTCGTTGTGCACTCTTGAAAGGCCGGATCAGAAATTTGGGCCGAGAATTTTCGATGCAATCTTTCAGCAGAAAGTTTAATTGGCGTCAGTGGATTTTTAATTTCGTGGGCAATTCGTCGCGCCACTTCAGTCCATGCGGCTGACCGCTGAGCACTCACGATAGCGGTCATGTCGTCAAACACCAAAACTTTACCGATCTCTTGGCCATTGTCGTCCTTCAATAAAGAAAGGTTCATCAACAAAGGAATTGTTTGGCCGCGAATTTCAACTTTGAATTCGCGCTGTAAACTTTCGATTTTATGTTGCTGCATGGTTTTTAAAAGTTCAGCGAAGGTTCGAAAATATTCCAAAGTCAGAATTTCGCGCACCGAACGACCAATGTATTTTTGCGGATCAATTCCCAAGAGCTCGCCCGCATGACGATTGATGGTGGTGATTTTTCCATGGCTGTCCACAGAGATAACCCCAGCGCTGACGTTCTTTAAGACCACTTCGATGTACTTTAAAGTTTCTTGCAAATTCGAATTAGCAGCCCGAACTTCCTTTTCAGAATGATCTAAATTTTTGGTCATCTGATTAAAACTGGAAATAAGAGAAGAGATTTCTTCGCTGCCTGAGGTGACTTCCAAGGGAGTGTAGTCCCCGCCCGCCACACGTTGGGTGGCACGACCTAACTGAAACAAAGGAATAGAAAGCTGTTTGGCCAAATGGAAACCAAACCATGTTGCTGCCAACAAGATAACCAAAGTCATCATGAACAAAATAATCAAATAAATCGATTTCAAAGGGTATTCGAGAGGATTAATATCACGGAACTCTTCATAAGCCGCCGAGACATCGTTCATCCGCGAGGTTAAACTGAGAGGGACAAAGCTAGAAACAACGATGGCCCCTTTTTCTTGGCCTTCTTTCACCGGCACAATGACCCGGATCAAGTTGCCGTCCCCGTACTGATAAATGGTACTGGTTTCAATCTGCGATTTAATTCCCTTTTGCAAAAACTCTAAAGAAACCGCGGGAACTTCGCCAATGTTTTCATCCTTTGAAGTTTCGACAAGGCGTCGGCCAAACAAAGAAGGATAGTATTCGACCACGTCCAAAGAAAATTCTTGTCGTAGAGATTGTAACTTCCTTTGAATCGCCGACGAAGACTGCAGGTTGCGAACCGCCGTCGCGACCTCGTGAGCAAAATGATAATTTTTTTTCTTCGCATTAAAGTAATAGGCATTTTGCACTTCCAAAGAACTTTTTAAAACGCCCACCATCTTCACACTGAACCATTTATCAAAGCTGGAATTGATGTAGAAAACTGAAATGACGAACATCAAAATTGTTGGCACCGTACTGAAAGTGACGAAAGCTGCAATCAGTTTGCCCTTCAGACTGCTTCCGAAAATTCGCCCTCGGCGTTCAACAAAAACTTTCACTACGTTACGGAAAATTAAAAATAAAAGAAGCAGTAACAAAACGATATTAAAATTCACCAGTCCGAAGAAAAAGATACTGTGCATGATGGGAAGCTGTTGGCTGGTGGCAAAAAGTCGAATCTCGAACCACGTCAGGAAGACAAACAAGAACGAGACCAGAAAAACGATGAACATTTCTTTTCGTCGCTTTTTGAACTCGATGTTTTTTGGTTGTGGAAGAAAATCGCTGAAATCGACCATCTACTTCTTTTTCTTTTGAGACGAAATTTTTTTCAAATCCTTGGTTAAGCCGATCATTTCCAAAGTGACCTGAGCCGCTTCGGCTCCTTTATTTCCATGACGACCACCCGAACGATCCAAAGCTTGTTCATCATTCTCTGTGGTCAATACTCCGAAGCCAATGGGTTTTTTGTATTCTAACATGAGCTGGGTTACGCCGCGCTCGACACTGTTGCAAACGTAGTCGTAGTGAGAAGTTTCTCCGCGGATCACTGCACCCAAAGCTACAACTCCATCGCAACCCGCATCCAATAAACTTTGGCAAGCTAAAGGAATTTCAACCGCGCCAGGAACTTTGACATTCAATATCTCAACATCATTTTCTTCTAGAAGAGATAAAGCGCCCTCTTCGAGTTTTTCGGTAATTTCACTATTGAACCGGGCGGTCACTACGCCCACTTTCAACTTCTTTTTTTTCACGAGGTTCTCCTTGATCAAAATGCAAAAACTCAAATGGGACAATTTCAACAATTTCTAAACCAAAGGCTTTAAGCCCAACACGGCGTTCGGGGCGACTGCTGAGCAAACGAATTTGTCGAACTCCGAGAAGGTTTAAAATTTGGGCGCCAATACCGTAATCTTTTTCATCCATGTATTTTCCACTGGCCCACTGCTCTTCATTGAGTGCTTGCAAGGCTTTTACGTCAGGCAATATGGAAGGACGAACCGTGCGACGAAGAAAAATCAAAACACCCTCGGGCTCTTTGTTCAATTGCTGAAGAGCTTGAACCAAATGATTTTCACCGGTCTTCAAAAATTGAAAAATATCTTTTACGGAATCTTCCACATGCACTCGAGTCATCACGGGCTTTTCAGAATGGATTTCTCCTTTTTGGAAGACGAGATGTTCGTAGCCATCAACATGGCTGTGAAAAGTGCGCAGCTTCCAATTGTTCCCAAACTGGGGTGGCAGTTGAACGCTTTCCCCTTCCTCGACGAGAGTTTCATTCTGCAATCGGTACCTGATGAGATCAACAATGGAACCAATTTTAAGTTTATGTTTTTTCGCAAAGTCCATGAGCTCGGGTACACGAGCCATGCTTCCATCTTCATTCATCACTTCACAAATAACCGCTGCCGGATTAAGTCCAGCCAAACGGCACAAATCGATGCTGCCTTCGGTGTGACCCGCGCGCTTGAGAACTCCGCCCGCTTGAGCCCGTATCGGAAAAATATGGCCTGGGCTGGTGATATCAGTGGGGATGGCTGAGGAGTTTGCGGCAACACGAATCGTGTGAGCACGATCAGCCGCAGAAATTCCGGTACTGACTCCGCTGGAAGCTTCGATGCTGACAGTGAAAGCCGTTTTGTTGGGCGAGTAATTCATATCTTCGCGAACCATTTGAGGAAGCTGAAGTCGATCCACCTGTTGGGCTGTCAATGAAAGGCAAATCAGTCCTCGGGCTTGCGAAGCCATAAAGTTAATTGTCGTTGGCGAAACAAAATCAGCGGGAAGAACCAGATCACCTTCGTTTTCACGGTCTTCGTCATCAATCAAAATAACCATGCGACCCTGTTTGACTTCCTCGAGCAATTCAGGAATCGAGTTAAGTTGCGACTTCATAAGAGCCTCCGGCCTGTTTCTGCACTTGAGCAGAAATTTTTTTGATGAGTTCTTCATTCTCTAAAATCTTCAGAAAGGATTTTACATTCAAATCAGTTTCGATATGAATTGGATCCCCAGGCTGCAAAGAAGCTAAGTTGGTTTTACGGATTGTTTCAGGAATAAGACAAACTTGGACTTTCGAATCTTTAAATTCGTTCACGGTAAGACTAACGCCTTGTAAAGCGATACTCCCTTTTTTCAGAATAGAAGCTTTTAAATCTGCAGGGCAATCCACCTCGAGAATCCACGAATCACCTTGAGCTTGGGATTGGATTACGCTTCCTAAGGCCTCGACATGTCCTGAGACAAAATGACCATGGACACGATCGCCCCACTTGAGAGATCTTTCCAGATTAACCAATTTCCCCGTTAATTTTTTTTCTAATTTCGTAAGATCTTTTTCAGAAAATAAAATTTTCAGGCTTTCGGCGCCGACTGTGAATTTCATTTGGGTCGACGTGAACTCTTCAAGTGTTAAACAAGCGCCGTCGACAGAAATGCTATCCCCGATTTTTAAATCATTGAACTCGGCAGGACGCACTATCCAGAAGCTGAGGCTTTGCTCACCAAGAATGACGTTTTCGATTTTTTGGACGGATTCGATAAGACCTGAAAACATGGACAGGAAATACCTTGGAATGGGCCTTGATGTCTAGCAGCAGAGGGGGCTGTCAAGCCGATGCCGCAAAGCATTTTCAGGCTTTGCGGCAGACTTGCGAAGATGGTGCTAAAAATTACTTTTTTGCGGGAGCTGGATCGTCAGTTTTCAGCTTTTGAACCATGACTTTAGCTCCGCGAATGAATTTCGTATTAAAGTCTTCATAAACCTCAATCAGGTTTCCTGAAGATATCTCTGGTGAAACCCCATTGATTTCAACGATACCGATGGGTTTTCCGAGCACTCCACCGTCATAAAGGATCGGAGAATTGCAGGGCTCGCCTTGCCAATAAGTGATTTCATTGTACACAGCCAATTGGTCACCGATTTTCATTCCCACGTTGGTCCCACCAATGATGGTCACCATGCCGTTTTCTGAATCGGACTCACTGTAATCCAACACTCGAGAAAACCATTCTTGAGCTTTGAGTTGCTCCTTAAGTGAATTTACCGCTCCATCGAGAGCTTTACGTGTCACCGTTGCCATCGGTGTTTTGTAATAGTAGCTAGGCCCTCCGGAAAATAAGCCAAAGTTCAGCTTAAAAGAACCTGCCTGGTCTGTCTTATTACTTTTTTGCACCACCGAAGCCAACGGTGAGTTCTTCATCGGAGACCAAGCGGTCAGTTGCAGTTCCAACTGATAAGTGTCGAATTTAAAATCAGCGTTAATACCCCCACCACTTAGCGGACCGAGGTTATTAAAACCAAGACCAAGTCCTCCGCCACCGAGAAGTTCGAAAGAATTCACCGATCCATTGATTCGCGCTTGAGGTTTGTTAAACAAACAATAAGCTTCCTTCGAAGGAAAGGTAATTTGATCACTGGGTTTTCCCATAGTGCGCTCGTAAAAGTCAGAACTGGCTTTGCTTAAATTCAATTTCCCCATCACGGAGCCATCGTTCGCCATTCCTAAACCTATGACTGGCCCTTCGTAGCGGAAGGCAAAGGCTTTACTTTCATAAAGCACATTGTAAATCTGTTGATTCACAACGAACTGAAAATCAAAAGTATTTCCATCGGGAAGTATTACCGGCTGCGAAGCAATCCGACCAACTTCGATAATTTTCTTGAGAGCTCGAGGCTCTGGGGCTGGTTTTTTACCACAAGATTCATTCCCCATTAAAAGTCCAGCACTGGATACAATTAGCGCGACTTTGATAATACGTCCAACAAACGTGTTCATGAGTTCCTCCTTCAAAGCTGCCATGACTTCGGCCTGGAATTTCGGGAGCTCAATAAAAATTTTCGCAGGACCTAGCAGGAGAGAAACCGTTGAGATTGTTTATTTTTTTTAAAACCGACCTAAGCTGAGACAGGCTAAGCTTTCAATATCACTTTACTCTCGAGAAATTAAAAACTAAAAAAAAAGTGACAATTGTCAAAAGGCTGAACGATTCTTTTAAATTTTCTTAAGGACTATGGTCTGGAAGTCCGCTCTGGAAGCGGATTACAAGCAGACTTCAAAGACTGCCCGAGCCCGAGAGAATAATAAAAACTTGATTGTCATTTTTTGGAAGAACAAGATTTGTCGTCGAATCCTTTCGATCGGCCAAATAGTATAAACTTTTAATACCACCACCGATGCGCAGACCACCCAGTTTAAAAATCAAACCCGCTTCACCAAAAACAGCATTGTAGTTCTGACTTGCTAAACGCACCCCTGGTCCCGCGAAGGCATGCAGACCAAAACTTCCACCATCAGTTTCTAGGCCTCCTTGAAAACGTGCTGATGAATCCAAACCACTGACAGTATCAAGACCGGAACCAAAGCGGGAAAAAAGGGAATTTCTCCAGTTCAACCAATCGGCCACGAACCAGTTTAATCCCAGTGTGACTTCGTTATAGCTTTTTTCATTGTAGGTACCGAATGAAGCACTGAGGTCGTAAGTCACATTAGAACCACCGCTTGATGATCGCCCCCAACTCACCGTTGCTACAGACAAAAGTCCAACACATAATAATCGCGAAAATAATTTCATTCATTTTCTCCTTAGCCAGAGAAAAAGTTTAAAGGATATGAACTTGAAAATGAAGATTTTATTAATGAAGGGCTGGAAGCAGGTCCCCAAAAAGATGAAGGCTACGGGTTCACCGTAGCCTTTTCGTTGGGAGGGGCGGGAATCGGGGTTTAAAAGTTTATAGGTAAAAAAGTCAGGTCAGCCTCAATCGCTCCCCGAGAATCAGCGATGGGATAAACCTTTGCTTGGACTTTTCTATGGGGTTGGTGGGATTTAAAAAATAAAGATTTAATTGTATTAAAGATAACTACTGCTGGGGCAATCACCACTAGAGATAGTGGGAAAATCATGAGAACAAGCCACATCCAGTATCCTGAAGTCATAGCTGCAACTGAGAACAAAGTAAAAAAGATAACTATTTTTAATTCTTTCACGGCCCCCTCCTTGAGACTCACATCATATGAAAATATATATGTAAGTCTCGATTGCAAAGACAAAGCCAAGGTAAAAAAATGCGTTCAAAATTAGCAAACTGCGATCAAGATGAATTAATTAATTTTAAAAAAGCGAAGTAAAACTCGGCGTGGAATTTTGGGGATTTTTTGGTCGCAACTTTTAAATTAAAAATGGAAGAAAAGGACGCGACCTAATTTTTACTAAATACAATTTGGTTTTTATTCGAATCGACTTTCACAAAATCTCCAGGACGAAAGTTTCCTGCAATCATTTCTTTCGATAAAGGATTCAAAAGATCGGTTTGAATCACTCGCTTCAAAGGCCGTGCACCATAGATAGGATCGTAACCTTTTGCGGCCAAGGCTTTGTAAACAGCCGGTGAAAACTCGATCTGAATCTTTTTACTTTTCAAACGCTCGGTTACAATGTGCAGTTGGGCTTGAACGATGCCGCGAATTTGGTCTTCGCCTAAAGAATTAAACATGACCACTTCATCGACTCGATTGAGAAATTCGGGGCGGAAATTTTTTCTAAGAGCATCTTGAACCGCATCCTGCTTTTGTTTTTCCGATAAGTTGGGATCAATCATCGCTGACGATCCTAAATTCGAAGTCATGATCACAACCGTGTTTTTAAAATCAACCGTGCGACCTTGGCCATCAGTTAAGCGTCCTTCATCTAAGACCTGCAATAAAATGTTGAACACATCGGGATGAGCTTTTTCAATTTCATCAAGCAACACGACACTGTAAGGCTTTCGACGTACAGCTTCAGTGATTTGCCCACCCTCTTCGTAGCCCACATATCCTGGAGGTGCTCCCACCAAACGCGACACTGAGTGTTTTTCCATGTACTCGCTCATATCAACGCGGACTATGGCTTGTTCATCATCGAATAAAAATTCAGCCAGGGCTTTCACAGTTTCAGTTTTACCGACACCTGTTGGCCCTAAGAATAAAAAACTTCCAATCGGCCGATGGGGATCAGAAATCTCTGCACGTGCCCTGCGAACTGCATCGGCAACCACTTGCAAAGCTTGATCTTGGCCAACCACTCGCTTGGACATGGATTTTTCCATATGCAATAATTTTTGAGATTCGCTTTCAAGCATTTTAGATACGGGGATTCCGGTCCACTTAGCAACAACTTCAGCAACGTCTTCAGGGCCCACTTCTTCTTTCAATAATTTATTTTCAGAATGGCTTTGCGCTTTGGCTTTTTCTTCGAAAGCTTTTAGTTTTTTTTCAAGTTCAGGCAAAGTTCCATATTTAAGCTCGGCGGCCTTTCCTAAATCTCCCTGACGTTCTGCTTTTTCAATCTCGTGACGAGCGGACTCAATATCTTCTTTTACTTTTTTAATTTGGACGATACCGCCCTTTTCAAATTCCCACTGCTCTCTGAGTTGTTGATTTTGCGCATTCAAGGCTTTGAGTTCTTCCTCGATATTTTTAAGCCGATCTTTTGCAGACTCTTCCTTTTCTTTTTTGAGTGCTTCTTTTTCAATACGTAACTGCATGAGCTTTCTTTCGATCTCATCAATCTCTTCAGGGACACTGCGGATTTCAATGCTCATGCGACTGGCGGCCTCGTCAATCAGATCGATCGCCTTATCGGGAAGAAAACGTGAGGTGATATAACGGTGAGAAAGTTTAACCGCAGAGACAAGGGCCGCATCGGTGATGCGCACACCGTGGTGAACTTCATATTTTTCTTTGAGCCCACGCATGATGGTGATGGCGTCTTCAACATTGGGTTCATCCACTAACACAGTTTGGAAACGTCTCTCTAAGGCTGCATCTTTTTCAATGTATTTTCGGTACTCATCGAGCGTAGTTGCACCGATGCAGCGAAGTTCTCCGCGGGCTAAGGCTGGCTTAAGAAGTTGCCCTGCATCCATGGCGCCTTCCCCTTTTCCGGCACCAACGAGAGTGTGAATTTCGTCGATAAAGAGAATGATCTGCCCGTCGCTGGAAGTGACTTCTTTAATCACCGCTTTTAAACGATCTTCAAATTCACCGCGATACTTCGCACCAGCGATCAAAGATCCCAAATCAAGGGACATCAGTTTTTTACCGATAATATTCTCGGGAACATCTTGTTTAATGATTCGTAAAGCTAGGCCTTCGGCAATGGCGGTCTTACCCACACCAGGTTCACCGATTAAAACGGGATTATTTTTTGTACGACGGCTGAGAACTTGAACAACACGGCGGATTTCTTCATCACGTCCAACAACAGGATCCAATTTTCCTTCGGCAGCCAAGGCCGTAAGGTCCCGCGCGTATTTTCTGAGAACTTCGAATTTATTTTCAGGATCCTCGTCGGTAACTTTATGTGAACCGCGAATTTCAGTGATGGCTTTTAGGATGGGGTCTAATTTCAGTCCCGTTTTTTTAAAGACCGAGTTCAGCTCGGAATCACCCATTTTGAGAGCAGCAATCAGAAAGTGCTCGGTCGAAATGTAAGCGTCACCCATTAGCCGTGATTCTGTCTCCGCAACTTGAAAAAGTTTTTGCAAGCGCTGGCCAGCCATCACTTTGGAAGAACCGCTAACTTCAGAGAAGCGACTGAGTTTTGCATTCAACTCGTCAGTGAAAGTCTTTATGGAGTACTGAGCTTTTTCAATAACCCTAGGAACAAGGCCTTCGGACTGTTGGAGTAAGCCTAAGAAAAGATGCTCGGGCTCCACGGTGGGATGGCGGCGCTCTTCAGCGATTTTTACCGCCGATTGCATAGCTTCCTGGCTTTTACGGGTCATTTTCTCAATGTCATTGCTCATGAAGGCTCCTTAAGCTAAGAATGAGTCCTGAATGAATAATGTCAAGAACAGGACTCCACCGCGAATCAATGCGTCTATAAAAAAGGACTACGTCAGCGCCGCTGATTATCTTCGCTATGAGCATCGGTGGTCCTGCGACGAGTGCACTCACTTCGATTCAGTTGGCGAGCGCTGCACTTTGGGCTACGAATCCTCGCACCATCGCTTGGCCGAGCAGACACGCAGTTTTGTGCTATCGGGGAAGATGGCTTTTTGCCGGTTTCATGAGATTGATTGAGATTAAAAGTTACGTATTAGAGTAGTTGCAATGTCGAAATTTTAGCCACTCTAAGACCCCCAATTTAGTGGTGAATTTTTAAAAATTAAAGAGAGTTCATTAATACTTATTCACTTTTTACCGTCAAAAACGCCTTGGCATGATTGCATATACATTAAAGCACGAGGTACGAGATGTTTAAGTGTTTAACTTTTATCCTAACTTTAATGACTTGGTTTTATTCTACCTCGGCGATTGGAATTTTCAATGGCGCTCCAGTTTTTCATCCTCGAATTGTTACTGTTGGAGAATTCGGGAAGGATGCCTATTGTAAGGGAATTCTTTTTGAACAGGACATCGTCATTACTGCGAAACATTGTGTTAGGTTAATACCACAAGAAGTTTATATCCACTCATTAGAAAAAAGTTTCAGAGTTCGAGATATCAAAATGATGGGTGCGCTCTTAGATCCAAACCTTGGAACTGATCTTGCCCTAATATTGATCGATAAAGTCGATGATAAAAATATTCAGAGTCATCCCCTTAAATTATCAAACTTTAAGCTTCCTGAAGAGATGTCCGTTCTTAGCTTTGGCGGAACTCATTCTAAAAATGAATTTGATGCAACTCAAATAAGCGCGGGTCTTTTCAAAGTCGTCAATACCAATCCATTCTTAGAAGCAAAACAAAGCGCAATTTTGGAGCCTCAATTCGATGATGACCAAGCAGGTCTGCATCTGTGCAAAGGTGATAGTGGTGGGCCAAATATCGTCACTGTCAACAATGAAGACTATTTAGTCGGTATTAATAGCTATATAGTTAAATATTTCTGGGCCGTAGTAGGAACTAGAGCTTTAGGCATCAAAAAAAATGAAGAGTGTTTGAAAACGAGAGGCCGAATTTTATCTATTTCACACTACTATCGATGGATAAACTCAACGATTGAACTTATGCGACGGGAGAACCAAAATCGATGAGGTTATTTAATCGATCAAAGCAAAACAAGTTTATACTCTTTCGGCGGAGGGCGTGAAGTCGGTGGCTCGAAAAGCTTCCAATACTCCTCGAGGAACTGAAGGTATTCTTCTAAAGTCATTAGGCTTTCCTTTTTAATTCTTCAATCATTTGCCATTCGCCAAAGACATCGGCGTACTTTTTGATCAGACTCATTTCTAAATTTTTTATTTTTAATAGCCTTTGAATATCGGCCTTATCCTGCAGTTCACGTGATGGATCATTTTTATAAGCTTGAATTTTCAAACCTATCAGATCTTCAGCACGCAAAACATGCACTCCCAACGCAGAATCTTTTATCGCTTGTCTCAACATTTCCAAACTTAAAGGACGGTTCGCTAGTAAAATATCTAGAAACCCAGCACCGTCAAATTGCAGTACTTCATTGGACTCGAATTTCAGTTTAAAGCCCGTTGCCTGGAGAAGGTTCTTGATGTGGTCTTTTTTAGAGCCGTCAGCCAAAAAGTCGATATCCATAGTAGCTCTATGTAACCCGTGCACTGCTAATGCGAAACCGCCGATCAGTGCATGATCGATGTTGTTCTTTTTCAAAATTTCATGAGCCTGTATTAATGTTTTCCGTAAATCCAACATTCATCTACTATATCATTCATAATAGAATCGACAAGATCTGATTTTTACAAACTGCCTTATCGCATTAAACTTTTAGTCTAGAAATATCTCGGCACAGATAGCCCGCTTCAAATCAAAATTTAGCATGTAACCATTCAGTGGTTATAAATTTAAATTAGTTTACACAACGTTTCTTGAATTCCTAGGATATTTTTGCTGGAATTTATTTGTGAAAAGGATTTCACTTTCAGAGGCGATCGATGAAATATGTCGGAAGTATTTCGGAGAAGCGGCTCTTACTTTATTTGAAAATGCTCGAGATGGAAAAGACTCCAGGAGTTTTAGTTCCTTTGCCGTAGGCTGGTGCCTTGTTGATATTCTTAATCTTGTCTCTCAGCGTGAGCAAAGTTTTAATTCT
>JAKFYD010000045.1 GCA_021731025.1 Pseudobdellovibrionaceae bacterium
TTGCCGTGGTTCTCAAATACGATCAAAATCTTCCAGCTCCTCAGGTGGTTGCTAAAGGTGCCGATCTTATTGCAGAAAAAATTAAAGCCATTGCCCGTGAACACAATATCCCTGTGATAGAAAATAAGCCTTTAGCTCGAACCATTTTTAAAACACTAAAAATTGGTCAAGTTATTCCCCGCGAACTATTCATCGCGGTCGCCGAAGTACTTTCTTATGTTTATAAATTGAAAAGAAAGGTGCGTAAGTGATGGAACAAGTTTTTCAATTCTTCAAACGATTTGAAAAATACACGAAGAACACCGATCTGCTGATTGCTTTCGGCTTGCTTGGCGTTTTAGCTGTTATGATCGTTCCACTGCCACCGGTGCTGTTGGATATAGCTTTAACTTTCTCTTTAGCGCTCAGCTTACTTATCTTATTGGTTTCCATTTACACAAAACGCGCTCTTGATTTCAAGTCCTTCCCATCGCTCTTGCTTTTAACAACTTTATATAGATTGTCTTTGAACGTAGCGACGACCCGGCTTGTGTTAACTCACGGTCATGAGGGGCCGCAGGCTGCGGGTGACGTGATCAAAGCTTTCGGTAATTTTGTCGTTGGTAATAACTACGTTATTGGGTTTGTGGTTTTTATCATTTTGATCGTGATTAACTTTATCGTTATCACCAAGGGTTCTGGTCGTGTGGCCGAGGTCGCTGCCCGTTTCACTTTGGATGCCATGCCTGGTAAACAAATGTCTATTGATGCTGATCTTAACGCGGGCCTTATCAATGAGAATGAAGCTCGACGACGACGTAAAGAAATCGAGCAAGAAGCCGATTTCTATGGAGCCATGGACGGTGCCAGCAAGTTTGTTCGTGGTGACGCTATCGCGGGTATCATTATCACTGTCATCAATATCCTTGGTGGTTTGATGATTGGGGTTATCCAAAAGGGCCTCGATATCTCGACAGCTGCAAAGTACTACACCATGTTGACGATCGGTGACGGCTTACTTTCACAAATTCCTGCTCTGATCATTTCAACTGCAGCGGGTATCATCGTTACTCGAAGTTCATCCAATGAAGAGAATATGGGAGCTGAAGTCGCTGGGCAGTTATTGATTAGCCCTCGTGCAATTTATATTTCTGCATCCGTTTTGGGACTTTTGGCTATAGTGCCGGGATTGCCAACAGCTCCTTTTATGTCTATGGCAGGAGTCATGGCATTCATCGGGTGGATGATCGGTAAATATAAAAATGAAGAAGTCCTCGCCGAGAAAAAGAAGGCTGATGCTGTGGCAGCGACACCTAAAAAAGAAAACGTCGAGAATCTTTTGCCCTTGGATATGGTTGAACTGGAAGTGGGCTACGGATTAATCAATGTCGTCGAATCAGAACAAAGTGGAGATTTGCTCGAACGTATTGTCAGCATTCGAAAACAATTTGCTTTGGATTTAGGGATCATTGTTCCTAGCATTCACATCCGTGACAATTTGCAGTTAGCTCCCGGGGAATATCGTTTGATGATCAAGGGGAATCGCGTGGGCGGTGGAACATTGCGACCCGATTATTTATTAGCTATGGATCCTGGAAATGTCAGCGCTCGTGTTGAGGGAATTCCAACACGTGAACCCGCTTTTGGTTTGGATGCACTTTGGATTTCATCTCATCGCAAAGAAGAAGCGGAAATGGCGGGCTACACCGTTGTGGATCTACCAACGGTTATGGCAACTCACTTAACTGAAATTATTCGTACCCACGCTCACGAACTTTTGGGGCGACAAGAAGTTTCATCGCTTATTGAAAACTTTAAGAAAACTCATCCTAAAGTTATTGAAGAGCTTATCCCAGATCCATTGCCCCTGGGCTCTGTTGTGCGGGTTCTACAAAACTTGCTTAAAGAACACATTTCAATTCGGGATTTGCTGACCATCTTTGAAACTCTCGCGGATGAAGCGGGTCGAACCAAAGATATTGAAGTGCTCACGGAAGCTGTAAGAAAATCTTTATCTCGATCGATCACGGCAAAATACACCACAGATCAGGGAGATATTCCGGTCATGACTTTACATCCGATGGTGGAAGAAATGATTTCGAATTCTTTATTGCAAACAGAGCAGGGTGTGCAGTTGGTGATGGATCCTAATTCAGCTCATCAACTGATCAATCAGATTGCTCACGCGGTGGAAGGACATCCTGAAATTGCAGGGCAACCGCTTCTTTTAACCAGTCCGACTTCGCGACGTCATATCTATAAATTAACATCGCGGTTTATTCCGCAATTAACTGTCCTTTCCCATAATGAATTAACGACAGACGCTCATATCAAATCTGTCGCTACGGTGGAGTTAAATCATGCAAGTTAAAAAATTTGAAGCTCGCACGATGAAGGAAGCTTTGGAAATGGTGAAGACCCAATTGGGACCAGAGGCCATCATACTTTCTGCTCGAGACAATCACCGCAGTTTTGGTCTGGTGGGTGAAGGCAGCGTAGAAATTACCGCAGCAATTTCTGAAGAAAGTTTACAGAAGCGTCGATTTACTCAATCCAAATTGCGTGATCAAGATCGCGAACGCTTTGATAAAAGTTCAGCTCGGGCTCAACGCGCCCTTATCGAGCAGGTTGTGCAGAATCACACTCAAAAACAAAAAGCCCGTCCCTTAACAACTCAGAAGTACATTGATATCGATGAAGAGGGAAGCGCCGCTATGGCTGCTGCTCCTTCGATAGCTGTTACCACAAATCGGGAAACTACGGCGCGAGTCAGAATCAAGGACGCAGCTCAAAGGGCTTGGCAGGCGATGAATTTAGGAAGCCCGTCTGTAGCTTCAGTCAACTTGGCAAATCAAACTTTGATTGAAACTTCGCAAGGACAAAATCAAGAAATTTTAAGTTTAAAAAATGAAATTTCCAGCTTGAAACACATGATCAATCAATTTCAAAATGTCCCACAAACATTTGCGGGGCAACATCCTGGAGCTTCCATTGGTTTGAATTATGAAGTCAGTTTTCTTTACGACAAGCTTAAAGCCGAGGGTGTTGAAGAAGAAGAAATTATTGATTTTCTGAAGTCCCTGCAAAATGAAACTCCAGCTCATCATCTTAAAAATAAATCTCTTCTTGAAGGCTTAGCCGCCCGTAAAATGATGGAGCGAACTCTTGTTGTTGATCAGCAAGTAAAATCAAAATTCCATTTCTTTTTTGGTCCGTCGGGAAGTGGAAAGACTTCCAATCTGGTGAAAATGGCCAGTCACATGGTTGTGAACGACAATAAAAAGGTCGCTTTAATTACGACTGACACTCAAAAGGTCGGCGCTGCAGATCAATTGCGAATTTTTGCACAGATTTTAAATATTCCCTTTGCGATCATTCGGCAACCCGAAGACTGGGTAAAGTTAAGAAAATATTTTGATCAGATCGATCATGTGTTTGTTGATTTCCCAGGTTTCAGTTTACGCCGTCATGAAGAGAGCGAAATTTTGGAAGCTCTTGTTCCAGCAAGTTTAAAGGATATCACTAAACATCTCGTGCTCTCTTCCTTAAGTAAATTTGAAGATCTCAACGAGATCACAACCAGATACAAAGCTTTTGGGATTAACGATCTTATTTTCAATTCGATCGATCAAAGCGCTCAATTTGGGAATATTTATTCATTGATGCTGAGACAAAGACTACCCCTGCACAGTTTTGGTGTAGGCCCGCGTCTGCCCGAAGACTTTGAATATGCAACAAAGGAAAGACTTTTGGACCTTATTTTTAAAATTACTCGGAATAACGAAATGAAAAGAATGAACATTGCTGTAGGGGAAAGTCGATGAAGACCAGTAAAACAATCAGTATAACCTCGGGAAAAGGTGGCGTTGGTAAAACGACACTGACCGCTAATCTGGCCTTAGCCTTAGCAATGAAAGGCCAAAGTGTTTTGATTTTTGACGGTGATCTGGGAATGGCCAATGTGGATTTATTTTTTGGCACAAAACTCAGAAAAACTCTAATGAATGTGCTTCAAGAGGAAGCCCCTATCAGCGAGATCGTTTGCGAAGTGCATAAAAACATTTCTTTAATTTCGGGTGGGCATGGTCTAGCCGACTTGCAATCGCTGAGCTTTTTTGAACGAAGATCTTTAATTGATGGCTTAAATTCAATCTCGAGTTCCTACGATTGGATCATCATGGACACATCTCCAGGGATTTCAGAGAATGTCCTCTATCTTAATGCAGCAGCTGATGAAGTGTGTGTGATCATCACTCCAGACCCGGCCAGCTTTGCGGATTCTTATGCTCTGATTAAATTGATGAATCAAAAATACAAACGGAAGAAATTTTCAATCATTTGCAATCAAGTGCGAAGTCCACAGGAAGGCCTTAATCTTTTTGTGCGTTTTGAAAGCGTAGTTCACCAATTTTTAGATGTGGGCCTGAACTTTTTAGCAACAATTCCTCAAGACCAGGCTCTTCGGCTTGCTAACCAATCAACACGTCTCATTTTGAAGCAGGATCCCCGTAGCTTATCATCTTTGGGAATCCAACAAATGGCAGAAGATCTTGATTCACGGAAACACCAAAATGGTCGCGGTCCTGGACGATCGATCTTTTGGGAACAGGTCGTCGGTGTGGCTTAGTTGTTTTGGACTTTCAGCAGTGAGTGGCATTTGGTAGGATGAAATGGGTGGGGGCATATGGTTAAGAATTCGGCTTTGCTAAGAAAATACAAAGAAGATCCAAAGAAGCTCAATCAGAATCAAAAAGACAGTCTTATTAAAGAGTACGCTCCTCTTATTAAATTCGTTGCGCAAAAAATTGCGATGCGTTTACCTTCCAACATTGAACTTGATGATTTAATTTCTGCCGGAGTCATCGGATTGATGGACGCCATTGATAAATATGATCCCACTCGAGATAACAAATTTAAAACCTATGCGGAATTTCGTATTCGCGGCGCCATCCTTGATGAACTCCGCGCGCAAGACTGGGTGCCTCGCTCTATCCGTGACAAAGCTAAACTGCTGGATAAAACCATGGTGCACCTTGAATCCGAATTGGGCCGTGCCCCTACCGATGAAGAAGTTGCGAAGGCACTGAATGTGAGTCTTGAAGAATTCCATGAATTGGTAAATCAAGTTCGCCCGGTCAGTTTACTCTCAATTGATGATGCACAAACTTTCAGTAACGTGGATAAGAAATCCATTTTAAATTTGCTTGAAGGCGCTAAAATCAATAATCCTTACAATCAACTCAGTTTAAAAACCGTCAAAGACGTGATTGCCCAAGCCATTGAAGATCTTCCCGAAAGACAAAGATTAGTTCTTTCTTTATATTACTACGAAGATTTAAATTTAAAAGAAATTGGGCAAGTTTTGCGGGTCACTGAAAGCCGCGTTTCACAACTTCATGCTCAAGCTGTTCAGCGTTTAAGAGCAAAATTGGCAAGTGTACTCGGCAGCAGCGAAATCGAAATGGTTTAAATCTCGAAACTTTCTAATAAACCTGGGCCCTTCGTTGCTTGGTCGGTCGGCTTGTGCGGCGTACTGACGTACGCCTCCGCGCCTTCCTCCCGCGCGCCTCGGTCGCAGGCTTATTAGAAGAGTTTCGAAACGTGTCGTCGTGCGGCCTTGATCTTTAGCCTTTTAGGAAGCTTTAAATTAAACTACATAGGCTTTCGTATTTAGTTATTTAAGATATTTAGAGTAGGGATCAGAGTTCAGAAAGAGTTTCTGAGCTTCCTCTTTGTTTGTTTTTGAGTTGTTCGTCGAGCCATGTTGAAAATTCTCTGACTAGCTCTGGGCCTGAGCTTGATAATTCTGAAGATTTTAATTTTTCCATTCGGTGAGCTAAAGGCTCTAAACTATCAAAGCCAAAGTTTTTTGCATTGCCAACAAGTTGGTGGCCGATGCGATTAAACTCTTCGACAGAGTTTTCTCTCAAACTATTTTGTAAACATTCGAGGTCTTTTATTCTTCGTTGTAAATAAACTTCAACCATTTCACTAGGAAGAGAAAACATATGTCTTAGCCCCTTCTTGAGGAATGAATTTACCAACCTCAGTTTTACTTTAAGGTTTTCAGTTTGCATACTAATTTATTGAGAGCAACAGCATTTTTACTCGCGCCGCGAGCACGTTCAAATTATGCCCAAAAAGTACCATTAATACACATTTTTTAGGAAAAATTTTCTGATTACCTCGTATATTTCAGTTCACTTCGGGCCTAGGGATTGCTCTTTGCAAGTAGCAATTGTTTTTAATTTAGAAAACGGGACGAGGTAACATCATGGCTTTTGAAATTAAAAAATATTTTAACTCGAAAAAACAGACGGCTCGTAAATCAAAACGGGTTAAAAAAGATTCTGACTTTCGCGCTTTAACAAAGCTCGCTCGTCGCGTCCTTGTTATTGATGATGATAGAGACACAGCCCAATCTATTAAATATGTCGTTGAATCCAAAGGACATTCTGTTTGTGATGTCGTTTGCGACGTTTACGAAGCTTTGCTTGCTCTCAGTGATTCCCCCTATGATCTTGTTTTCATCGATCAAAAAATGCCAGGACTAGATGGCTCTAGCGTGCTTTCAAAAGCAGATGAGTATGCTGATATGGATCCACTCATCGTCGAATCTGGTCGATTTGCCCGCTCTATTCCGGCAGTTCTCATGTCGGGGACGGAAATTAGTCTTAAAAAGAATTATGAATTGAAAAATTTTAAACTGGTTAAGCTTCTGAATAAAAAAGATTTGTTTAACTATTTATCTTTGAATTTTGCAAGTTAACCACCCACAACAATAAGGAGAAGAAGATGGCAAATTTAGGGAACGAAACAATGAATAAAGCGAACAGTGTAGCTCACGATGTAAGAAGCAAAGGCCAAGGCGCTGAACGTCAACTTGAAAAAATGTCAAATCAAGCTGGTGAACGTATTGGTGAATGGGCTTCAACAATTGCAAACTCTGCAACTGAGTATGTAAAAGTAAGCCGTGATTATGTTCACACAAACCCAATGAAAAGTGTAGCCATCGCTGCTGGCGCGGGCATCCTTGTAGGTAGCTTGTTCACAATGGCTTGCCGCAGTCGCGACTAATTAAATTACAGGTTATAAATTTTAAATTTATTAATAAGACTTGTAGGTCCTGATGGGCCTGCAAGTTTTCTTCGAGGAAACTATGATTTTAAGACAACTATTATTATTTCTTGCTTCATCTTTTTTAAACGTAAGAAAGAAACACGCTGGACCTCAGGAAAACTTTGCTGAAACTGTTCAAAAGGTCATTTCCAAAGAAGTTTCCAATATTGGTTATAAAATAATGGCAGGTTTGATTTTAGTTGCCGTTATCATTTTTTCCGTCGTTCAGTTTGGACAGGCCATTCAGACTTGGCTTAACCAATATGAAAATGGCTATGTTTATCAAATCATCGCTTTCGGCACCATTGCCGCTATTTGTTGTTTGGGTCTCTACAAACTCTTTCACGAGAAGGAAGAGCAGCCCGAGCTGGTTATGAATCCACAACTTGATGTGAGTCATTTGACAGTCAAGAATATAAGTTCTGAGTTTATGAAGGGATTTTTTAGCGGCTTTCGTACACCCCGAACTCACTCGAATATGTCGATGATTAATGGCATGGAGCAAAAAAATATTTATTAAGTTTTTAGAACAGACTCTTGGTATGTTGAAGGCTATTTATAGCCCTCTTTTTTTAACAAGTTAAAGTTAAAATCTGACGGATAAGGACATTCCAATCAATAGGTTTTGAAACATAGGCATCGGCTCCGATAGCGATCGCTTTTTCCTTTTCACCCCTCATTGCATTAGCCGTTAGCAAAATGATAGGATGCTTAAATCCCTGTGAGCGCAATTGTTGAGTAGCGCCAAACCCATCTAATCCGGGCATTTTATAATCCATAAGAACAACATCGATATCATTCTTCAAGGCAACATCAACAGCTTCTTCCCCGCTTCCGGTAAGGAAAATATTAGCACCATACTGACCCAATACGGTTTTTATGAGCATTTGATTATCCAAAGAGTCGTCAGCAACCAATAAATCGAGATCTTTTAATGAATCCATTTTAAGGTCATCAAGACTATTGAAACTTAGAGCTTGGTGCTGATTATGGGCTGGAACTTCATCCGACGGAATGTTCAAACTGAAGACACTGCCTTTTCCCGGAGCGCTTTTTTCTAAGCAAAGATCCCCACCTAATAGCATGGCTAACATTTTTGATAAACACAGGCCTAAGCCAGTTCCCATAACGACATCAGAAGTATTCGAGTTCAACTGAACGAAAGGTTTAAACAAAAGCTGCTGCTTTTCGTGGGCAATACCAATACCGGTATCGCGCACGGAAACTTTGATCATACTCTGATTTTTGGAATCTTTTTCTGAAGTCACTTCGACAAAAACTTCTCCATCAGCAGAGAACTTAATTGCATTAGAAATTAAATTGGTGATGATTTGCCGAAAACGCAGCGGGTCTGTCAAAATATGGGAAGGAACTTGATCGTCTATTTTCAAATGCAGACGCACTCTGTTTTTTTCGGCAAGGGGTTGGAGCAATTTAATGTTGTCTTCGATAATCGTTAAAATTTGGGTCGACGTTGTATCCAGATTTAGTTGACCAGCTTCGATTTTGGATAAATCCAAGACTTCGTTAACTAACTCGATCAGGTTCTGACCGTTTCTTATAATAACATCGACATATTCTTTTCTTAAGTGGTCACTCAAATCGTCAGCTCTTAAAAGTTCCGCAAAGCCAATTAATGCGGTCATCGGAGTGCGTATTTCGTGACTCATGTTCGCCAGAAAAGTCGATTTTGTATGATCAGATTCAATTGCTTTTTCCCGAGAAATTTCCAGCTCTTTTTTTGCGGATTCAAGCTCTTGGACCTTCTGGTCCAAAATCATTTGTTTTTCATGAAGGTTTTTAAAGACCGCAATTTTTGATTTTAACATGTTGATATTGATGGGCTTAAAAATAAAATCCACGGCGCCCATATGGTAGCCCGCAAATTCAACGTCGCTCGAGTGAGGATTTGCCGTAACGAAAATGATTGGAATGTACTTTGTTTTTTCTACTCCTCGCATGTATCGGGCAAGGTCAAATCCGGTCATGTCAGGCATTTGCACATCAATTAAGGCCAGCCCAAAATCCTGTTCCTGGGCCAAAATTTTCAGGGCCTCCTCGCCAGAGTTTGCGAAAGCAAATTCGGCATCGATATCACTGAGAGATTCTGCCAATGCAAATATGTTTTCGGGCTTATCATCAACTATTAATATTTTAAAAGGCATAGCTAAATCCTTTAACCCTTCTTGCGAAAATTTTTTCTGAAAAAGTTTTGTTCTTCATAAATTTCGAATCGATTTGCAAACTCAGTAAATCGAATGTCCTCTCGGCCCCCTAAAGCCAAAAACCCTAGATCGACAAGACTTTCGTGAAATAGGCCAACGGCTCTATTCTGTAATTCTCGGTTAAAATAAATAAGCACATTGCGACAGGATATCATTTGAAACTCTGAAAATGAATAATCAGTGGCCAAACAGTGATTCGAAAATGTAACATTTTTTAAAAGATTTTTGTTAAAAATTGCGAAATCATATTCAGCATTATAATAATCGCTCAGTGCTGCTGTTCCTTCTGCTTGAATGTAATTCTGAGAATTAGCTTTCATCTTTGAAAGTTTGTAGATCCCATTCTTTGCGGCTTGCAGGCTGATATTATTTATATCGGTGGCGTAAATAGAAGTTCTCTCAAGAAGTCCTGCTTCATGAAGCAGAATACAATAACTTAAAATCTCTTCGCCGGTGCTACAGCCAGCAATCCAAATTTTAGGGTAGGGATAGGTCTTAAGAACAGGCACAATCTTTTCGCGGAAAGTGATAAAAAATTTTGGATCACGAAACATCTCGGTTGTAGAAACTGTCAGATATTGAATGAGTTGGTTTAAAGCCGACGGCTTCTTGAGCAAATTCTCATTTAATGTTGGTAATGACTCTATTTCCATATTGATCAAGGCAAACTCCAACCGGCGCTTAAGCGAGTCTTGAGTATAGTTTGTAAAGTCATGGGAATGCTCAGTAAGTAAATGATGTACAAAGCTTTTGAATTCTTCATCCGAAAATTTTCTCATGTTTCATGTCAGTTGCGTTGTCCAAACCCGTATGAGAGATGTCAATTTCTGCACATCAATGGGTTTGGAAAGATAATCGTTGGCTCCTGATTTAATGCATAACTCGCGATCATTTTTCATAGCTTTAGCAGTTAACGCAATAATAGGGAGCTGGACCATTTTAAGATCATCACGAATTTTTTGAATGGCTTCGTAGCCGTCCATAACCGGCATCATAATGTCCATCAAGACAATGTCATAGTTAGGATCTTTCTTTAATTTTTGCACGGCCTCGAGGCCATTCTGAGCCATTTCAATATTAGCTCCTTTTTGCTCGAGGGCCGCCGTCAAAGCGAACACATTCCTGAGGTCATCATCGACAAGCAGTATTTTTTGACCTTTAAGAATATTGGATCTCGATGTCACCTTTTCTAGAATTTTCAATCGCTGTTCTGGCATTTGATCGACAGATTGATGAAGGAAAATAGAAACTTCATCAAGCAATCTCTCTTGGGAACTATTTCCCTTGATCACAATAGAGCGAGTGAACTTGCTCAATTCATTTTCTTCGGCTCGACTCAGGTCTGCTCCCGTGTGAATAATAATGGGAGGTCCATTATGTAGTAGACCTTCTTCACTTAAGCCACGAAGAAGTTCGACTCCAGACATATCAGGTAATTTTAAATCTAAGATAATACAGTCTAAGAAAACACCGGAAGAGATAATATCTTTCGCCGCTTTACCAGTTTTAGCAATTTCAATTTCCAATTGGGGTGCAGCCAAAAGTTCTTTCAAAGCCATCGCTTGATTTTCATCATCTTCGATCAGAAGCAATTTTTTTGTTTGTTGAGTATTTGCTTTAAAATTATCGATAAACTCTTTGAGCTTCGATGTTGTTACTGGTTTCAAATGAAACTTAGCGGCGCCCAATTTCAGAGCGTGCAAAGAAAAATCTTCAGCCGAGAACATATGAACCGGAATATGGCGGGTCGATAGATTTGCCTTGAGCTGTTCCAAAACATAAAGACCGCTGTAGTCAGGTAAATTGATGTCTAGGACGATAGCTAAAGGCTTTTGTGAAATGGCTAAAGCAAGACCATCTTGAGCGCGGTCTGTTGCAATACAGTTAAAACCTTTTTCGCGAATATGGTCTCTTAAAACTGTAGCAAAAACTCGATCATCTTCGATCACTAATATTTTTGCTTTATTGGAAGTTGATTCTCGATCATCTTCTAGAAAGAAAGGCCATGAAGACTCTTCGTGGATTTCTGGTGTTATTTCCGTTGTTTGCCTTAAGGCAGTTAAAGGCTCATGGCTTGAGGAAGCATGGGAAGCTAAACCTCTCGAAGGATAAGTTGAGGCTCCATCCTCTTGGTTTATTGGTAAATCCAAAGTGAAAGTGCTGCCCTGATCTACTTCAGACTCAAGAGTGATTGTACCTCCCAGAAGATCACTGAGTTGTTTGGAAATGGACAGACCTAAACCAGTGCCGCCAAATTTTCTGGAAGTTGATTCGTCAGCCTGCTTGAAAGGTTCGAAAATAAGTCGTTGTTTATTTTTAGGAATCCCAATCCCCGTATCCTTAACCGAAAAAAGTACCCGCTCGGCGCGCTTTGGATTATCAGTAATTTCGAGAGTCACTTTTCCTTTGGTCGTGAACTTGAGTGCATTCGAAATTAAATTGCCAAGCACTTGTTGCAAACGCAGACGATCGGACTTGAGCATTTTTGGTCGTGCGTAATTGTGGATTTCAAACTGGATGCCTTTGGAATCGGCCACAATCTGAAAGGATGTCTGTAGAGCATGTACTAAATCAGCTAAAGGGAATGAAGTGATATTCAGATCCAGCATTCCCGATTCAACCTTAGATAAGTCTAAAATATCATTAATCAGAGCTAATAAATCTTGCCCCGATTTCAAAATTTGTTTTGAAAATTCAATTTGTTTTGGCGTTAGGTTTTTTTCCTTATTGTCGGACAAGAGCTGCGCCAAGATCATAGTGCTGTTGAGAGGCGTTCTAAGTTCATGAGACATATTAGCTAAGAACTGGGATTTGTACTGGCTGATTCTCTCGAGTTCCATGGTCTTACGACTGATCTCGTTGCGAGTTTGAATGAGCTCTTGATTTCTTTGATCGATTTTTGCTTTTTGCTCTTCAAGATCGCAGGCCTGCTGTTGTAATAACTTGTTAGATTCTTCCAGTTCATTGTTCTGCAATTGCAAACGATTTTGTGATTCCCTGAGCAATTGAGCTCGCTCTTCAAGCTCTTCATTGGAAACCCGCAGCTCTTCTTGTTGAGACTGAAGCTCTTCTGATTTTTGCTGAACGTCTTCAATAAGATCTTGCAACAAATCATTGGCGATTTGATTGCTGACCAAGCTGCCAATTTTTTCTGAGGTTTGGTTGATAAATTCGATGAGGCGTTTATCAGGTTCTTGATTAAAGCTGATTTCCAAAACCGCAACACACTTCTTCAGGTAGGTGACGGGTGCTGCGAAAACGTAACGGGGTCTGTGAGTACCTAAACCAGACTTCAAGTTCCAAACACTTTCGGGGAACTCGGTGAAGAGTTCTGCATTTTGAGTCAGAATGACTTTCGCTAGCAGAGTATTGCTTGGAGAAAAACGATCGACACTTTCTTTACTTTCATTCAGACCGATCGAAGATATTCTTTCAAAAATTTCGGTCTTTTGATTTTTTTTGACATAGAGAACGCCGGCCAGAGCGCCAAAGTTTTCAATAAAAAACAAAATAACTTCATTGGATAAGGCCGTAAGGGAATCACTATTAACCAGACTGTTCGAAAGCTCAGACTCCTTGGCGCTCAACCAATGATCGGTTTCTAACAAAATCAACTGACGCTGATTTTCAATTAATTTATTTTCATAACTTTTAGAAACGTACAAAAGGGAAGCTCGGCCCCGAAAAGAGATCAGCAAACTAACTAATAAAAGCAGTGGTAGAAAAAGAATCGCTGAATACCTAAAAAAGTACTGTTGTTCGTCATTGCGAATAATTTTAAGTCGAGTTTCTTCGTCTAAGAGTTCTTGTAAGCGATTTCGAATCTCGATGACTTTTCTTTCGCCTTGAACCAGGGCTGCGCCGGCCAAGGTGCTATTTCTTGAATTTTTATAGTTTTCGAGAACGCCTTCAATATAAACAAACCATTCCCGAATCAATGGATCTAATTCGCTGATGCGTTTACTTTGAAGATTATTTTCAGCGAGCATGCTTTCTAACTCGATAATGTACACATTGATTAAAGAAAGTGACTTATCAAAAGGTTCACGAAGGGTAGCGTTGCCTGAAAGGATGTAGCCCCGCGCTCCAACCTGAGCATCAGAAATCTGTTTTTGGAGCAGAGTTAATTTCTGAATGACCGTATCTGTATGTTGGACCAGGTTTGTTGTTTGATTAACCTTAAATAACATACCCAAAATAAATGCGGCAGAAACTATCCCCAAGCTCAGGGGAAGAAAAATATTTTGGAAAAGGAGTTTTTTTATTTCATTCTTTATTTGCATACGACCCTATACAGCCACTGCTGTTAGTGTATGCAATCACCACGCCCTCAATCCGCAGTCAATGTCTAGAAGGCCAGATAAATTTTTTTAAAATAAAAACAGGAAGGTGTACAAAAATTACCCAAATCGTCCATTAAAAGGCCCGCTTTCTTCTGTATTTGTAAAAAAAGTTCACTTTTTATTGGCTTAATCATTTTTGAAGGTTGGCATTTCTCTTGCCTCTAGACCTTCCAAAAAGGAGATACTGAATGATTCAACGACTGTCTTTAATAACCACTTTATCCGTGCTTTTAACCTTAGGCTGCAGTTCAACTCCAAGAACAAATGCCGATGGAACTACGTCTCAAAAATCAGCTGCAGAACAAGCTGAAAGTCGAGCAATCACTCAGAGGGCCGCTACTGAAGCAGAGGCTCACAAGTTCACTGAAATTACATTTAAGCCCGGAAGCGCAGAGCTCACTGAGCCCGCAAAAGCTTCATTGAATCGCATTGTTCAAGACGCAGGTACGACAGGAAAAATCGACGAGGTTATGGTTCTTTCATGGTCAGACTATGAATACCCTGCGAAAAATACTCAGAAACTTCCTAAGGCACAAATTGATTTAGCACAAAAAAGAAACCGTGCTGTTGAAAATTACGTTAAGTCGGTAAAAAGTGTCGATGTTGACACTTACAATATGGCTGAACAGCCGAATACGATTTCTAAATGGTTCAATAGCACTGATAACCGATTGAAAAATGCATTAGTTGCCGCTGGCCTGCCCACCACAGCGGATAACTCTCAATATCCAAGTAAAGCCTCACACTCAGTTATTCTTGTAAAAGTAGAATAACATCCCACCCATATGACTGGTGAGCCGCAAGGCTCACCAGTTTCCTTTTTTGCTTCAATATTTTTAAGACAAAGAATAAAGGCTACTGCTGAAGAGCCTCGCTGTGCTCAATCTTTAACTTCTTGTAAAGAGTCTTTCGATCAATACCAATTTCCTTGGCCGTTTTGTCGCGAGCGCCGTTATTTTTATCAACGGCAAACTGAACATATTTATGAATAACTTCATCCAATGTTGGCAACTGGCTGTTGTAATTGACGGTAAAGTTATTCACGCTGAGATCTTTACTCTGTTGAACTGTGTCTTCCAATCCAGTGGATAAAGGAATGATATTTTCCAACGAAATTTCCGGCGTTGTCGAAAGGACAACAGCGCGTTCGACGGTATTTTCTAATTCACGCACATTACCACGCCATGGATTTTCCATGATAAACTTAATGGCTTCTTTCGAAAAAGATCTAGCGGGAGATCCATTTTCTAAAGCCAGTTTACGCAAGAAAGACTCTGCCAAAGGTAAAAGATCTTCAGGGCGCTCGCGCAAAGGCGGAATGTGAATCGGAATGACGTTCAAACGGAAGAACAGATCTTCCCGAAAGCGTCCTTCCTTGATTTCTCCAACCAACTCTTTATGAGTGGCCGAAATAATTCGACAATTAATAGATCGATATTGATTTTCACCAACGCGCTTGATTTTTTTCTCTTGCAGAACTCGTAAAAGTTTTGCCTGCAGCGGAAGACTTAAATCACCAACTTCATCAAGAAATAAGGTGCCGTTTTCAGCTTCTTCAAAAAGACCAATTTTTTTATCTTGAGCTCCTGTAAAGGCGCCTTTCGCATGACCAAAGAGCTCCGATTCAAGCAGATTCTCGGGAATTGCTGAGCAGTTGATAGCGACGAAAGGTCCTTTGCTGTGTTTGCTTTCACGGTGAATAAACTTAGCAAAAATTTCTTTCCCAGTTCCACTTTCTCCAGAAATAAAAATATTCGCTGTGCTCGAGGCTACTCGTTGGGCGATATCCAATGCTTTTAGGAATTTGGGACTGCGACCAATAATTTTTGTCTGATTCGTCGAGGCCGATTTAACTCGTTCGCGAAGCTCATTAATATCACCGTGCAGAGCTTTCAAATGAAGAGCTCTTTCAACAGAAATTTGCAATTGCGGGAAGTGGATGGGTTTGACGATAAAATCGTAGGCCCCTTTTTGAATAGCTTCAACAGCGACTTCGGCAGACTTTGAAGTTGTGATTAGGATTATAGGTAAGTTCGGTAAAGTGCTTTTCATTTTAATCGTGAACTCGACCCCAGACATTTTGGGTAAACGAAGATCAGTTAAAAGCACATCCCAGGTTTGACCTTTCGTCAGACTTGCTTTCATCGCTGTCTCTGCGTCAGCAAAGCAAGTGACAATAAAACCTCGAGGCTTAAAGTAAGCCGAGATCAGATCTTGAGTATCAAGATCATCATCCACAACGACGACATGTTGTTTTTTTGCAAATTCAGCCATTTTCTTCCCCATGGTTTAAAGATTCCCCCAAGCCATAACATAGGTTCAAAATATACACAATAGGATGTTCACAAAAAGTACATTTGTTTTTTAGAGCCTTATTAGATTGAATTGATAAATTTTTTTGTGGGCATCCAGATTGCTTTAAGGGTTTGTGTACTCAAACCAAACGTTAATCATTATGTAGGAGGATTTATATGATTCGAGCAGCAATAGCTTTCTTTGTTTTGGCGATCGTAGCTTTCTTATTGGGCGCTAACGGTATCGCTGGTGTTTCAATGGATATTGGAAAAACTTTATTAGTTGCTTTCCTTATCTTGGCAGCCATTTCTTTCCTTGGTGCGATGGTCATCGGCGGAAGAAATCAAAAACATCTACCCTAATAACTTAATTTTTTTAAAAGAAGGAAGTGTCATGAATAAATTTATTAAAATCGCAATTTTAGCTGCTGCTGTTAATATCAGCAGCGGAGCCTTCGCTGAAGAGACAACAACTGAAAAGATGGGAACTGCCGTCAATGAAACAGCTGATGATGCTAAAAGCGGAGTCCGTGCAGCTAAAGATAAAGCTTGCGAAATGGTGAACGGAAAAATGGAATGCGCTGGGAAAAGGATGAAAAGCAAAGCCAAAAATCTCGGCGATAAAGTAGAAACAAAAGCAAAAGAAGTTAAAAATAAAGTTGATTAATGACACTTTCGTAAAGGAAAACCACTATGAAAAAAAATAAAGTTCAATTAAAAGTTCTCTGCACAGTATTCAGCCTGTGCACGGCTATGACAACTGTTGCAAGTGCTGCTGATGGCGGGCTTTTTGTCGAGCCGGCTATCACTTATCAAAAAACGGATACTCGAACAAATTGGCCAGTGTTTACATCTGATTCCACTGGATCAATCGAAGGTTTTGGTCTTGGAGCACGTTTAGGCTTCCACCTTAACGAAGCTTTCTTCTTAGGATTTGATGCACGCTACTCTATGCCTCAATTCAAAGACTCTTCAGTAACTTACGATGCGAAAGCTACTGAAATTAACTGGGGTCCTGTTGTTGGTATGCAAATGCCTGATATGGGTCTAAGAATTTGGGCTGGCTACATCATGGGTGGCGAAATTGATCCTGAAAGAAGCGGCAGTTTCGATACTAAGTTGAAAGAGGCTACTGGCTATCGCGCCGGTGTTGGATTCCGGGTTTCTTCAGTCAGCCTTAACCTCGAGTATCAACAGTACAAATACGGAAAAGTTGACGCATCAGCAGGATCAAGCTTTTTCACAGGCAGCACTTCATTCACTAATGTGAATCCAGAAGCGAAAGGTTTCATCGCGAGCGTATCATTCCCACTTGAATTGTAACAGTTAGGAAATGATTTTATGGCAAAATTTTCTGAAATCAAAATGATCAAGGAATATGATGCCGAATTTAGACCCAAAGGAAGTATTTCTTTTGGGTCTAACTTTATTAATATCAAACGATTTGTATTTTTAATTTCTTGTTTAGCCGTTTTACTTCTATTTCTTCCTTTCGCCAAAGCGGGAATTTTAGCTTTCATCTTTGCCTTGGCCATTCTTGAGGCCCGTGAAAAAATTAAAAGCATGACAAAAGCTCGACAGAACCTTCTGATTGGATCTGCAGGATTTTTGAGTATTGTCTTTGTAAGCCTTTTCGTTTCCTTGTGCCAATGTCTGTACGAGGTTCGCGATGTCGTTGCCGATGCGGCCTCATTCGCAGAAATTAAAGCAAGGGTTTCGGCTCTCTTATTACCCAGTGTTAATTTTTTAAAAGAAACAGTGTCGGCAATTCTACTGCCTTTGGATGGTTCAAAATTTGTCGAGATGAAGATGTCAGAATCAGCAGGTCGAGTTATTGATTCTTCGTTTTCTTGGATTTTAGGATGGCTCCTTGAAATTCCCAATCATTTTTTGCAAATCGCTTTCTTTATCTTCATGTTGATCTTTCTTGTTAGAAATATGGAGACCAAAAAAACTTATAACTTTCTTCTCAATTTGGAAGTTAATGATGGCACTTTGAAATTTTTAATCGATGCCGCTAATCGCAGTGGTTTCAACGCCGTCGTTACGACTATTTTTACAGCCTTAGCCCAAGCCGTGCTATTGACTTTGGGGGCAACACTGATCGGAATAAAAATTTGGCCTTTGGTTTTTGTGGCTGCCTTTATTTCTTCAATGCTCCCTGTAGTCGGGGTTCTGCCAGTAGCTGTATTTTGCACTTTGTATGCAGCAACGGTGATGAGCCACAGCAGCGCTATGATTATGGCTTTGTTTTGCGTAGCTGCAAGTCTGGTGGATAATATTCTTCGGCCCCTGCTGGTTTCAGGCGAGGATTCACCGATTAATCCCATCCTCAGCTTTTTTGCCTTAATTGGTTCTCTTTTCTTGTTTGGATTTTCTGGCCTGTTCATTGGCCCTTTTATACTAATCTTTACGACAATGATTTTTAAAAAATATATGTGGACGGCTTAGGGTAGACACTAGGATTTCAGAAGTTTCTGAATAACCTTTTCGAACTCCTCAAATCCGGGAAAAGAAGTCACTCTCCCTAAATTTTTTCCACCGCGAAAAAAAATAAAGACGGGGATGCCATATAAACCAAATCTTGTGGAAAGGTCACTTTCTTCATAGGCATTGACATGAAACCACCGTATGGGCCATTGCTGGACTCGAGATTTTTCTTCAAGAAGACTACTTTTAGCAACATCGCAATTGGGACATTGATGACCCCAAAAAAAGACACAAGTTAAAGGCGTGGAGTTCACTAAAATTTCTTGGTCAAAGTTAGTCGTATTCAGCGCAGGAAAATTCATTTCTTCGAAAAAATTGGAAGCCATTGTTTCCTCTTATTGAACGCCCATGCGATCGCGGATCTTTTTTAAGACTCGAGTTTCCATTTGTCTAACAGCTTCACGAGTAATCCCGTACTTTTCCCCAATCTCTTGCAGGGTCAAGGGCTCATCATTCAGAATTCTTTCGTCTAAGATTATTTTCTCTCGCTCCGAAAGCTGGGGACGAATTTCTTCAATCTTTTCCTTAAGGATTTGCAATTGCTCTTGCTTTGCCAATTGATCATCTAAATTTTCCGTTGTTGCCGCTGTTTGCAAATCCAAAAGACTGCTTTGGGAATCATTTCCAACGGGGCGATCTAAACTGACATCTCGTCCAGACATCCGTTGGGCCATGATCTGAACCTCCTCTTCAGGAATGCCTAGGCGAGTGCTGATCAAAGCTAAGCCATCATCTCGGCCTAAAAGCTCGAGAGCTTTTTTTTCTTTCTGAAGTTGATAAAATAATTTTCTTTGATTTTGAGTCGTGCCAATGCGGACCATGGAATACTGTCGCATTAAATATTCCTGAATATAACCGCGAATCCACCAAACAGCGTAAGTGATAACTCGCGCTCCTTTATAAGGATTGAATTCACGCACGGCCTGCATCAGACCCACGTTTCCTTCTTGGATCAGATCAATCATCTTTGCCCCAAATTTCGAGTACTCGGCGGCGATCTTGACGACAAAACGAAGATTGGATCGCACTAACATTTCTGCAGCCTTGGGGTCTTTGGTTTCATAGTACTTTTTTGCAATTTCCAATTCTTCTTGTTTCGTCAAAACCGGAAACTTGCGAATCTCATTTAAATAAGTCGTCAGGGGATCGGTACTGACAACTTCTCGTGAAGCCGTCTGCGGAAGGCGAGACACCTCTACAGCTTCGTCCAAGTCGGAATCGCTGATGTCCTCGTCATAGCCCGGTTCAGCCGTGTAAGCCTTTTCGGCTTCGACTTCAGGCCACTGGGATTTTTCGTCAACATCGCCATCAACGATTTCAGCAATCACTGTTTTGGCCGAGCTTTTAGCTGGCTTGTGTGAATTTTTCGCGCTCTTAGTGGATGGCTTTTGAGCATCCTTCTTGCTTACCTTCTTTGCCATACCTTTAAGCCAAATGTTTATTAAGCATTTTAGTAAGACCTTCCTGAACTTTTCCCTTAAAAGGAGAAAGAAGGAAGGGGAGGTCGACGGTAATGCTCACCTGGGAGCCTTCGCCTGCTGGTTTAACTTGCAGCTCGGCCTTGAATTGAGAGCCATTGACCTGACAAGTTTGGTTTTGATCGTTGAAGTCACATTTGATCTTTGAATCGAATTTATTCATTTCTCCACTGCCCAGAACTTCTTTCATTTTTTGATAAGCTTGCGGCGCGGCGTATGACGTCTGATGATCAACAGTGAATTTTGGCATGGTTCCCCCATTCGGCAGTAAGTTTACACAAGGACAATAAATTCCATTATTGTCCTTGATAAGATATATTAAAAATACAATTTTGACTGCGGATTCCCACCGTGTCACAAATGGAATATACTAAAAATGTTGAACTCATTTAACTAAAGGCAAGTCATGAACTCAAGCTCTCAATTAGAACCTTTCGTCAGAAAACTGAAGCGCACTCACCTGTGTGGCCAAATAAATAAGCAACTTATTGGGCAAAAAGTTGTTGTGATGGGATGGGTTGATACACGAAGGGATCATGGCAGTTTAGTTTTTATCGATTTGCGTGATCGTGAAGGCTTAGTTCAAGTTGTTCTTGATCCCAAAAATGAACTCACGACGAGCAGTAAAGATCTGCGAAATGAGTACGTCCTCGCCGTTGAAGCTATCGTTCGTGCCCGCCCTGAAGGAATGAAAAACGCAAAGTTAAAAACAGGGGAGGTTGAGCTTGAAGCTATTCGCTGTGAAATTCTCAATGAATCGGCAACACCTCCTTTCCGTAGTGACGATGAAAATGTTAATGAAGTTTTGCGTTTGAAATATCGCTACTTGGATCTGCGTTCGCCACGACTGCAAGAAAATTTGAAAATGCGTCATCGCGTAGCTCAATTGGTGCGACAGTTTTTATCGGACAATGGTTTTATGGAAGTGGAAACTCCTATTCTTTACAAAAGCACTCCAGAAGGGGCGCGAGATTATTTAGTTCCTTC
>JAKFYD010000040.1 GCA_021731025.1 Pseudobdellovibrionaceae bacterium
TACATTCGTAATATTGGTTTTCTTCATCTGGGTTCCTTTCTCCGTTTTTGGAGAGAATTTTGTCGTTCCAGGATCTTATCCTGGGGAACCCGACTTTCAAACCCTAACGACTAGGTGGGACAAGCCCGTGATGTTTGGACCAAAAAATGGAATGGTTCAAGTTATTGCCGCCACTTTCAACGGATCTTCAGGTAACCAAAGTTTTGGTATTACCTTTGGAACTTTGAACTGTGATATCGCCGAAGCTGGTATGCAAGCCGCAGTTTATTTGGAAGACAACCGAGAAGTTGTTATGAAAGAAGCAGCTCGTGGTCAGGGCGAGACATTGGTTGGATTAGCGAACATTTTGAAATGTTCTGACCAAGCCGTATTCAACACAAATGTTAAAGCTAATTACGAAAAAGTTTTTGTAGATCAAAACGCCTACAACAACGTAAGAAGCTTAATTCAAGTTATCAATCACAATGAACAGCTAAAATCTAGCTGCAATATCGCTGGGTAATCGAGGAGATTATGAATATGAAATATTTATTATTTGTTGTTTTAGGTTTTGTTGCTTTGCAATCTCAAGCAAAAATTGGGCAAGCAGGTTGTGGATTAGGTAATAATGTACTTGGTAGCGAACCTGGTTTTACGCAAGTATTTGCTGGAACTACCAACGGGACTTCAGGCAACCAAACTTTTGGTATCAGCTCGGGGACTTCGAACTGCGATGGCGGCAGTCGCAATGCAGCTTTGGAAGCTTTCGTTGAAGCGAATCAAATCGCTTTAAATAACGATATCTCTCGAGGAAACGGAGAAACAGTAGCCACTTTGAACAGCTTGCTTTCTTGTGCTAACTCACAAGTTGCAACAAAAGCTCTTCATAGTTCTTCTGAAGAAATTTCGACGCAAAAATCGGCTGCAGATATGACAGCAACAATTAAGAAAGTTTTACGTTCAGCACCCACTGCTGGCTGCAACGAAGTATAAATTTTTTCAAGTTGTCATTAATAGGACAAAACGATACAGGATTCTATGTTTAGAATCCTGTTTTTTTTATTTCTCGTTGGTGCATGCGCTAACTCATTTGCGCAAGGGACGTCAAAGCTCGATATAGCTTTGCAAAAAGCGATAAGCCAAAAACTTTACCAAGCTAAACCTTGGCTTAATTTGGTCCATTATAAAAAAAATATTTTCGGTAACTACATCAGCGAATCTGATGGCCCACTTTTTTTTGTTTCTAAAGATGGAAAAAAAAATCCTGAGGCTGAGCTTTTAGAGACCATAAAAGGATTTTTCAGTGATAAAAAAAGAAATTTAGGACCAGATCAGCCTGAGCAAACGGTTCGCTGTCAATTTCCGGCTCGATGGCTTTGGCTTTCCCAACAGCTCGGTCTTTTTGAGCAAGATGTTTCTCATCAGCCTTGTGCCGAATTTGAAAAATTTAAAGCCCGAGCCCAAACAGATTCTGTCACCTTGGTCTTTGCTTCCTTTAATGTTGGAAACCCTTCTTCGACTTTTGGTCACTCACTGATGCGCCTAAATAAAAAAACTGTTAATGGAAAGGCCTCCAGTCCTTTGCTCGATTTAGGTGTTAATTATGCTGCAAATCCCACAACATCAAATCCCCTTATGTATGCATTATTTGGAATGGTCGGAGTTTTTCCAGGCACTTTTGCAGCTATGCCTTATTTTTATAAAGTCCGTGAATACAGCGATTTCGACTCTCGAGATTTGTGGGAATACAATTTAAATCTTTCTTCGCAAGAGATGCAGATGCTTGTGGCTCACCTTTGGGAGATGGGATTTACGCATTTTGATTATTATTTTTTTTCAGAGAACTGTTCTTATCACATGCTCTCGCTTCTGGATGTGGCGGCTCCTCGACTTAATCTTCTTGAGCGCACAAGTTATTGGGTTATACCTACAGATACAATAAAGACCGTTGCTGCAACAGAGGGACTATTAAGAAATATTGTTTTTCGTCCTTCTCTGAATCGCCAATTGAATGCCCGGTTGAAAAAATTAAAAGATCCCAACGAAATGAAAATTTATAAAGAGATCGTCAAGGACTTCGACCTGCAAAAGATTCCGAAAGAGATCTCAGAAGATCGCAAGGCTGAAATTTTGGATGCGGCGATAGATCATTTTGATTCGGAGTTTTTCTCAGAGCTTGTACACCATGACCCGGAAACTAAATCTAAAAAAGAAAATTTGTTGATTCAACGAAGCCGTTTGCCCATGACCGAAGAAATCCAGATCGTTCCCGATGACAGCGATCAACCGCATCTTTCTCATGGTTCAAGTCGGACTTCCTTCACTCACTTGCATTCAACCGATTCCAATTCACGTTTTGAGATTTCTCATCGTTTTGCTCTTCATGATTTTTTAGATCCACAGGATGGATATCCTGGATTTGCCAAAATCGAATTTTTCAAATTTACAATGGACGGTTCTTACAACAAAAGCGATTTTAATCTTCGTCAATTTGATTTTATGAGCGTGGAATCGCTCCAACCTGTTACGGCCTTCAAAACTCCCTTAAGCTGGAAGGGCCGTTTCTCTGTTGAAAGAGTCAATGATGATCGCTGCCAAAATTGCCTTGCAGGCATGGGCGAAGCTGGAGCCGGCTTAACTTTTTTAGGTTTTAAAAAGACATCCTTTTATTTCATGGCTCTTTCTGATTTTCGCACCTCACCCAATTTCAATAAACACAAATGGACGGCTGAAGCTGGCCCCTTGCTAGGAGTAAGAAGTGTTTTTAATCCGAAGCTTATTTTTCTGACTGAGCTCAGTAAGCAATGGATTCTTGGTTTTGATAATCCTGTGACACATTTGTCGGCTCGAATGCGCTGGGCTCCGCACATAAATTGGTCTTTTGAAGCAGGATACCGTGAAGAATTAAAAACTAATGAATATTTGGGATCAGTTTATTATTATTTTTAATATGCGCTTTCTCTCTTCAGTCTTTATTCTTCTTTTCCTTTGCTCGTGCTCGAGCGTTTACTACTATCCAACTCAAAAACAATATTATGTTGACCCCCAGAAGCTGGATCCATCGCCGGAAATTGTGAAATTCAAATCAGGTGATGGCACCGAATTAGAAGGATGGTATTTTAAAACTGCAGCAAAAACTCCCAAGGGATTCATCATTCACTTTCATGGGAATGCTCAGAATCTTTCGACTCATTTTGGGTTTTTGTGGTTTGTACCCCGAGAAGGTTATGATTATTTTATTTTTGATTATCGAGGTTATGGTTTTTCCGAAGGAAAGCCTTCGCCGAAGGGGCTTGTTCTTGATGGTCACTCAGCTTTAGCTTGGGCTAATGCCAAAAGAAAAGAGCGTGGGAATCTTCCACTGATTGTTTTCTGCCAAAGTCTTGGCGGCGCTGTTTGCTTGAAAACTCTGGCTGAAGAAAAAGATTTTGTTCCAGAAGCTTTGGTTATTGATTCGAGCTTTGCTTCTTATCGCTCTGTTGCTCGAACTGTCGTTTCAAATTCATGGCTTTTTTGGTTATTCCAACCTGTGGCCTGGATGATCGCAGATAACTCGCAAAGCCCTCTCAATGATCTTTCCAGATTGAAAGCGAAAAAATTTCTTGTAGTTCATGGTGAAAAGGACAGCACGATTGATGTTCAACATGGAAAGCGAATCTTTGAAAATCTGCCGAATCCTAAAGAGTTTTGGTTAATTTCTGGAGGGGTGCACACCGATTTTCTGTACCGAAATAATAATGAGTATCGAAAAAAATTTCTTCGCTGGCTTGAGGCAGACGAATGAGCCTTAAATATCCTCAACTGGCCTGCTTTTAGAAGTATCCAATCACTGTATTGTCAGTTTGCCGCTGGATTCTTATTCAGTGGAACTCACTGTATAGGAGTTTGACAGGTGAATACCCAAAGGCATGCTTTCTCGATCTTAATCGCGCTCTTCATATTCTTTGCTTCGTTCGGAGCAAGGGCCTTTACTTGTTCTTCTGTATTTCAAAGGCCAGGGGGCGCTGCTGTCGAGCTTGAGATGAGCGTTACAAATGAAGTTCTTAACATTCTCACGACGATCGATGGAAAAGTGGGCGGATTATTTCCCAACAACAATTTACCCGAGTTTTATCTGAAATGGTCCCAAGCCAATCATCCCGGTAAAGATCCAAAAATGATTGAATGGGACTTATTAAATGATCCAACAAAATTAGCGCTATTAAGAGATATTTCGGCGAAGAAAAAATCAAGCTTTTTCGATGATCGCAAAGTACCCAATGTTAAAGTGAAACCCATAATTCACGTCAAATTTGAACAGGAAACAGTTTTTTTGGGTCAGAAATACAATGCGGGTGAATATGATATTGATATCTCCAATTTTTTTGGCCGCGTCGAGTACAGGGGACCAGAATCTGCTAAGGATTTTTCGGGAGTTGAATTGCACTTACGAAGTTCTGAAATCGAGGCCGGTAACTTAATTGAAAGCGCGTGGAACTTTCAAGTTGGTATAGGTGCTGGGAAAACTCACCTTCACGAACACATTGTGGCTCCGATACCTCTTGAGGCTCTTGAAAAGGCGCCCGTACAAACAAGCCTTGTATTAGCTGAATATTTTCGAAGGGCCAACTTACTTGCTGAAATTGTTACGATAGGGAACCTCGGTTCTATTTCGGCAAATGAACAATATTCAGCTTCTCAAAAAGTGAGAGTTACGTATTTTGATTCAATAACCCCATCTTTTCTGAGCGGCATTTTCCACTATTTTTTTCGCGGGTTCGGAGAACACGAACAAATTGGCAGCGACTATAAAATGGGTTGGGTTGGGTTTCGTGGTGCTGATGTTTACGATCAAGCAAATATGTATGGGTTAGAATACCGAGCTCTATCCGCTAACGATAATTTGGACCTTCACAAAAAAATTCTCTCGAGTATCCAGACGGGCATGAAATCTCAACGGTACGGATTTTCGCCGGAAGAAATTTCAAACTGGATGACAAGTCGAGGAGTTCGATTAGATAACATCGCTAAGATAGAGGAAACTCTAGAAGGAACTTGGTATAAGCATTCATACAGAGAATTGTTTAAAAGAACGCCTGGGTATTTACGTGCGGTGCTCGGTGGGCCTATACGAAGATTCTTTAAATATGCGAGCTTAAGACTTAATTCGAATGGCAACCAGGCTGTAAAGATGCTTCTGTACGATTGGAGTTCAGATCCATTATTTCATGGCGATAGCCAAGCAAAAGAGAAACTTATGCAGGAACAACAAAAAGCTCTACAGAAATATTTTAATCAAGGAGAAATGCTTTCTTTGGTTGTCAGAGAGTTTATTTGGGAGTCTGGAGTTCTTGACCGAATAGCAAAAGGTTTTAATCTTGAGAAAAACGATTTCGATGTTCTAATACCTAAGCGCTAATTTTTTGTATCGAAATAATAATGAGTACCGAAAAAGATTGCTTCACTGGCTAGAAGCGGACGAAGATTGAAGTTCACCCTTATTCCTGTCAAAATGATTTAGCTATTTTGGGCTTCAATTTTACTTAGCTCTTATTTTGACCCAATCGATATTTAAACAGCAAAATACCTCAGTATGTGGAATCACAATCAGAAGTTAGTATCTGCCTTCAAGTAACCATCCCCGGGCGATAGTATAGAGCTATTTTTAGTCCCTTATGAGCCCACGATAAATTAAATTTGATCTGGGCGAAGAGTCCAGGTCCGACAAGATTTCTGTGCTCCATTTTGGGACAGTTTTTAAGCTTAAATACGATACCTATCGAGATCTTTACGGCCCTCATATAGAATAAAAACATGCAATCACATCCGCCATCAAATCATTATCGAAACAAGAATGTTAAAAAAGCATTTTTATTTTCTCTTCTGTTATTATTACTTATCCCCTATCAAAACTGTGGGAAAGGATTCCAAACCCTGAACATGAGTTCACTTGGAATGCTTGACGATTCCGCAGCCTCGAGCAATCCCGATGGAACGAAATTGGTTTGGAACACTCACCCTCTTGCAGGCACCGAGGATCTCAGTGGATTTAAAATTTATGTACGAGTGAATCAACAATCAAATATACAGATGGCCGCTCAACTGAGCGATTCAGCGGCGACATCCATTGATGTCAAAGATTTGCAGGTCAATTTAAATAAAGATGATGCTAATTACCTTTATATAACAACTTACAATGCCGGGGACGAGTCTGAGCCCAGTCCCTTAATTTGCTGGGGTCGCGGTTGTAAATAAGTTTTAAATTTCGTGTAATTCTTCCTGAGTTTCTTCTGTAAAAGTTTCCCCACTGTCGACATTCACATACAAGGCAACAATGCTGGTCGTTTTTTTGTTCCAATCAATTCGTGTGTCGAAATCCACCAACTTAAACCCACTGGGCGGAGTCAACTTAGGAATTTTCACACACATCTCGTTGGAGTTCGGACTGTCTAAGTTGTTTGTGGTGTAATGGGCTCGAATAACAAAGCAGTAGGTTTGGTTGCTTTGATAGCCGTTGGTGCGAATGGTATTAGTCTTATTAACAACAGTCCCTACGCCAGTCCATTTCGGCTTATTGTAGTCGTATGTCTCTTTGTCTTTTCTGGCGAACAGCTTATAAGTCGTAACTGATAAATATTTATTACCTACATCATCATAGGTAATAGTGGTTGATCCTGCGTACAGTTTGCACAAAAAAATGGCCAAGAGTAATTTAATCATTGGTAGTATCTCCGTGTAGAAGGCTAACTAACATGTTTCTAAAAAATAACAAATTCCCTTAGTGCCATCGCTACGTTGTGGTAAAAATTACATATTTTAAAAAGATCAAAATGCTTGCTCCAGCGGATAATCGTGACAAGTGGTTTTCTCAAGATCGACCGCAGGAGACTCTTCGATAGATATCTCGTCCGTCTGAACAAGGGCCGAGATCGATATCTTATAATTTTCATTTTTCTTTAAGGTTTTCAACAGATAGGAATTGGTCTTTGGCTTGGGAATAAAAATCTTCTCTCCCTCTCCCGGGTCGTTAGAGGCTTTAAGGTAGATATTGTATCCCACGGCATTTTCGACAGGCTCCCATTGGGCTGTCGCGTTTAAATTTTCGGCTTTTAGGCTTAAATTATAGGTGTACACAAGTTCAGCCTGACGAAAAACTTCAAGCTTCAACATGTAAATGCCCTCGACATCGGGAACTATTGAAGCCCCTTTTTTGTAGGGATCTGTTAAATCGGCTTGGCTTTTCGAAGGTTTTGCAAGCAGGCTCCATTTGTATTGGGCAGACTCAACATCCCCTTTAAATGAAACTCCGCTTCCCAAAAGCACTTTCGATTGTGTGCAAATGTGAGTTTCCGATTTTTCAACTTTCTCTATATTCTCTTTTTCCGGAGTTTTATCTTCAGTAGACACAGTGGATAGGGGATTCGAGACGGAAGAAGGAACCGTTCTAAAAACTTGGGGTTTTGAAACCGGCCGGGACGGGAGACCGCCGCGACCAAATTTCGTTATTGTCGGTGATTGTTTAATTGCTGAAACCAACTGAGGGATGTCTTTTGCTTTGTGACTGGCTGTGGAATTTTCTCTGTTTTGTTTGTCATTGGCGAGCAGAAGCGATAAAGGAGAAGATTCTGACTCAAGGGTATTGTGATTGCTATAGATGAACGAATGACTTCCCGCCAGACTCAGACTTTCCTGTTTCAACTGATGAAATGTATCGCTTAATTTGTTCTTCAGCAGAAGATTTTCGTAGGAAACACCCTTCGATTCCGACTGGTTAAAAACAATTTCTACCGTGTATTTGGACTGACCTGGGTGAATTAAACCGTGACGTGACGAAGATATTCCCGAAGGATTAAAGCCTCCTAGAAAAATAAAAAAGCCCGAGGCATGAATTAGAAATGAAAGGCTTACCCAGTCAATGAATGTAACTTTACGAATATAATGACTCATAAATGTTTTTTATCTTCACGCGTAGAACCGCTATTGCCCTTCATTAGTTATTTCAACATGCCCTCAGGAAGGCTTTATTTATTTTTGCTGAGTCTCGGCCTTAGGTTGAGGGCACTTTTTGCCCACACAGATTATTTCTGAAGGCTTAGATTCGATGTTCTTATGATCGTAAACGGTTAAATACAAGTAATTGGCCTTTTCTTCGTTGATTTGTCCTAGGTAGGTCAAAGGAAGTTCGGTGGCAGTTGGATCCTTCAGATCAATCAGAAGTGTCCCCTTTTTTGCTTTTTTGCCTTTAAGATAAATACGATAACCGACCACGGTCCCATCTTGATCAGGATGCATATCCCACTTCAGTTTTTGCGTTTCCGGCATTTTTTGCTGTTGAACAGTTTCATTGGATTTTTCAGCAGATGCTGTAGGCTGCGTTGCCATTTTATCTTTTTGATTCATTGTCTGGCAGCCCAGAAAAAAGAGTGCGGAAGTCAGGGCTGCAATTTTTTTGAGGTCTTGAGCTAATTTATTTTTTTTCATTTTCGGTCTCCAATAGTGATATTAATTTTTACAGTTCAGAAAACTTTTCGGTTGTTTCCATCCATATTTTTTCGCCGGATTCAGAATTCGAGTAATAACCTAAAAAATGTATAAGTCCATTGCCCAAATAGAGCTCGGCTTCAAAATCAACAAGTTTGAAGCCACTGGGTGGAGTGAGTTTTGGAACCTTGCCACAAGCTTCGTTCGAATCAGCGCTATCCAAATTGTTGTTTGACTTGTGGGAACGGACAACAAAGCAGTAGCTTTTACCACTTTGAAGGCCAGAGATCTTTGCTGGCGGATTTGGTCCTGTCCATATTGGACTTGAATAAACATAACTGGCATTCCCTGTTTTAGAGAAGGCTTTAAATGATAAAATGGTAGGATCAGCAGCGATTGCCGGATCTTGCATATAAAGAGCTGGAAAATCCCAAGTTAAAGTCAGTGTTCCCGCATTTGCGAAGACGGAGCCTAGTAAAACTAATCCCAACGTTATGATTTTCATTTCGATTTCCTCAATTAAAGACCGGTTCGCTCGTTTCGTAGCATATCAAAGAAACGGCGACAACTAAGTCATGAGTAGGTTAGTAATAAATTCACTTTAACATCGGCTTTAATTCATCTGCTCTAACTTAACCCTCAAACCACAAAGAACGGCTCCAACTCCACCGGCTGATCATTGCGAGGATGCAAAAACTCTGGAGGATCCCGATCGGGCGGAATCATCGCGTACAATCCATAAGGTGACTGCGCAGAAACCCAATCCAGTGGTCGTCGCAAAGTTAAATCCGAGCGCATCTGCAAATAAACAAGAAACTCATTCTCGCGGGCCTCATCAAAAGCCGCATGCAGCAAGCTTTCAAAAATATCTTCGTTATCAGCATACAAAAAGCACAAGTAACGAAAGTTCAATGGAGCTTCAACTTTCAGTCGAGAAAAAGGCTTCGTCAAAGTTCGAGTCCAACCCAGCCACCGACCAAACTTCAAAAACTGACGAAAGTTATGAGCCCGCAAGCTGTAACTCATTGGAATAAATTCTTCGATGCCACCCGATGACCAGGGCGCCACGCAGCCGACAATATTTTCGTTGCTATCCATGGCGACCAGAAAATCACTCAGATCCAAACCGCGCCAGCGCTCGACTTTTTCTGCAAATTTTTCGGCGGTCCATGTGCTGGATAAATTTTTCTCTCGAGATTTTTTCACCACGTACTGAACTAAGGCATCCCAGGTGCGAGTTGAAGCGCGACGAATTTTAAGTCGGGGCAGGGGATTGATGCACCAAGGGAATCGGCCGTGAAGTGAAACCATATGGAATCTTCGATACAAATAATATCGGGGTAACTCCCGTCGCTGATCCCGCGGATGTAAGAAGGCATTCAGCGCTTGAATCTCATTCATGTTCAAAACGCTAAAAAATATTTTAGCGTTCATCGTTTTTTCAATTTCGTTCATGATGGGTAGAGCGTGCTGTCCCCAAGACAAAATGGCTTTACGATTCTGAGAAATCCGTAAATCCCGGGCGAAAGCCACTGTCGTTTCTTCTTGGTTCACCCAAAGATTTTTGATCACAAAGGAAGCGGCTCCCTCGATCGAGGACGTTTTTTCATCGCGAAGAGCGTAAGTGATATACTGATCGGATTCGATGGCGTATCTCATAAAAAAATCGCGGGGCCGATCCGTTTTCAGATCAATATTGCCTGATGAAGGAAAACTTTTAAAAAACTCTTTGAGCTCGGTGTGATCTTGCGCTTGGGCGATATCTAACTTCATAAATTTTTATCCCAAGCCAGCTCCGTGCGCCCGTCTTGGTGATTAACCCAACGAGCGGCTACAAATAAAAAATCACTCAAACGATTCAAATAAATTAAAACGGAAGACAGTGAAGAGTCCTGTTGAAAAATAAGAGTGGTCTTTCTCTCGGCACGCCGACAAACCGTCCGCGCAACATGAAGTTGAGAAGCTGCCGTAGAGCCACCAGGAAGAATAAAATTTTTAAGCTCAGGCAAAGATTCACTGAGCTGATCGATTTGATTCTCTAAAAATTGCACGTGAGACTGTTCGACAGGAGGAAGGCTTTTTTTAACTTCACTCTCGGCGCAAGCCAAGAGACTGCCAACTCGAAAGAGATGATTTTGAATTTTTTGAAGAGTCGAAATGAAATCAGTAAAGCCAGGTGAAGATTCCAATTGGCTTAAGGCCAAACCCAAAAAGCTATTGAGTTCATCAACGTCACCATAAGCATCCACGCGAGGATCAAATTTATCAACGCGTCCACTGTCGACCAAACGAGTTTTTCCTTGATCGCCGAATCTGGTGTAGATTTTAGCTTTTGACATTAAGCCCCTTTGATTTTGGACCACTTCCGTGATTAATTCTGGTCAAGCTTTTGAGATTCGTCAATGCATGGATTTAAAGGAAATGAACGATGGGAACAAATAATCCCGCCTTTTTGGTCACAATCCCGCACTCGGGAGAAAAAATTCCTGATCAAGCGCCCTGGTTGAAATCACTGCCAGAAGAAATTCTGATGTGTGATGTGGATCGCTACGTGGATCGCCTTTACGAGCCCAGCCTTAAAAAATTAAATATTCCTTTCGTAAAGACGGAATGGCATCGCTATGCCGTTGATTTGAACCGCGTCCCTGAAGATGTTGATGTGACTACGGTTCAGGGAAGTCAGAATGCTGCGGGCGTGCACAATCGGGGATTTCACTGGCAAGTGACCACTTACAATCACACTTTGATGAAAGAGCCGATCGACCTGGCAACGCACACAAAATTGAGGCAGCTCATTTACGAACCCTTTCACCAATCCATTAAAAAAATTTACGACGACTTTAAAGCTCAGGGCTACAAAAAAACTTTTCACTTGGATGCCCACAGCATGCCTTCGGTGGGAACAAAAATGCATCGCGATCCTGGGCAACGCCGCGCTGATGTGGTTGTCAGTGATGGTTCAGGGCGTTGCGCTTCTGAAAATTATGTGGATCTTGTTTTGACCTCTTACCTTCGTGCTGGCTTGAAGGCGGCTTACAATTGGCCGTACCTGGGAGGCCGTGTCACTGAGCAGTATGGAAACCCAGCTTTAGGCCGTGAAGTTCTGCAAGTTGAATTAAATCGCGATCTTTACATGGACGAGACGAGCAAAAAGCTGAAAGATCTTGCCGCCGATGAAGTCGCGCAAAAAATCAACAAAGCTCTTGCGCGAATCCTACAAAACTTATCTCGCCTTTAAGCAAAGTTTCATTTAATTTTTTGAGCGATTGTTTGTCGTCCTGACTTCTGATAGCTTCTAGAGATTATTTAAATTAAAAATGGAGTTGGTTTGAGCGCCGATAAGAAATCAACATTTCGGAAAATCATTAAAAATTTAGCTTCCATTAAATTAGCGGTCATTATTATTGCTTTGATCGCCATCATAACTGCCGTCGGGACTTTCGTTGAAGCCAAGTACGATGCTACGGCCGCTCGAAAATTAGTCTATCAAAGTTTTTGGATGTTTCTGATCATGGGCATGCTCGCCCTCAGTTTGATCGCCGTCATGGTGGACCGTTGGCCATGGAAAAAACATCATTCGTCCTTTGTCTTTGCTCATATCGGAATTTTATTTATTTTATCTGGTGCTTTAATAACGATGTTTTTTGGAATTGATGGCAGCGTCAGGGTGGGCATCGGCGAAGAAAATCGTTTTGTGACGACCTCGGAAACGGATTTAGTTGTTTACACCTCCTTTGATGGTTTGCAATTCACGAAAATTTTCGAGCGCGAAGTTGATTTTTTTAAACATCCTCCCCGCGATAATCCCTTTGAAGTTCCGGGTGATAACGTTAAAATCAAAGTGACCGATTACAAACCTTACGTCCATCCCCAACGTAAAGTGATGCCAGAGACAAATCCCCGATGGGGCTCGGGCTTGCGATTTCAAATCAGCAATGACCGCGTGAACGTGATTGAATGGTTAGTCCAAAGAAGCCCTAGCTCCGTGGTGACCCATGATTTTGGTCCCGCGCAAATTCACTTGGGAACCGCGCCTAAACTGGGTAAAGCTCAAAATGAAATTTTCCTCAGTCCCTATAAAGATGAAAAAACCAATTCGTGGAAAATCAAGTACACGGTTTTTGGCAAATCCAATGTTGATCCCATGAAAGAGGGGGTCATCAATGAAGGTGATTCTTTTCCGACCGGATGGATGGGGCTGGAAGTAAAAATTCTCCGTTTCTATCCTTTAGCTCGAGAAGAGTGGGACGTAAAAATTCGCGAGACACCAACTCCTTTGACCGTCGAGGCCGTCGAGGTTGATTTTGCCGGTAGAAAACAATGGCTGTTGTTGAACGACACCATGAAGCTCTTCACCGACAACGCCGTTTATTACGTGAGCTACGCGAACCGCAGAATTGATATGGGTTTTCCTATTTATCTTCGTGAATTTATCATTGATCGTTACCAAGGAACCATGCGTGCGGCCGCTTACAAGAGTCGGGTTCACGTTCCTGGATTAGGTGAAGCCGAAATTTCGATGAATGAACCTCTCAAAAACAATGGACTTACAGTTTATCAGTCCAGTTTTCAAGATGGAGTGGATGGTCGTCCCATTGCCAGTATTTTTTCTGTCAATTATGACCCGGGTCGATGGCTTAAATATTTGGGTTCATTGATTATGTGTATTGGAATTATTTTACTGTTCTTTTTTCGTAAGGTCATGTTTAAGAAAAAATCGCCCCCTTAAGGAGTTTATGAAACGCTTAAATTTTTTATCCGTTCTGCTTTTTTTCGTGCAAACTTTTTTCTTTGGTTCTTTGTCATCGGCAGTCACTTTAAAAGAAGGTGAGACTCTTCGTGCTTTGCCTATTCAAGCCGACGGAAGAATTAAACCCTTTGATACATTCTCTCGAGAAATGTTGGAGATCGTCTACGGAAAGGGAAGTTTTGAAGGTCGAAAGGCTCACGAAATTATTTTAACTTGGATGCTTTCACCCACGGCTTGGGAAAACAAAGAATTGTTTGAAGTGCGCAATCACGAAGTGTTGAAAGCGCTTGGTCTAGATTCAAATCGAAAACGTTTTAAGGGCAGTGAAGTCTTTGGCAACGAAAAATTCACTTTGCTACGACAAGAGCTTCGGGAAAAGCGCGAAAGTAAGGAAAAATTAACTCCCTATTTTCAAGCTCTGCAAAGATTAGAAAATCAGTACTTTGTTTTTACCGAAATGGCGACGGGACGTTTGATGAAAGTCGTGCCAATTCCTGGAAGTGAAAATTGGAAATCCGTGGCCGAGCTCGAGGGCGAACCTCAAAAAGCCTTTATGGATATGAGTGGAAAATTTATTTCTTACATTGCGGCCATCGCTGAATCTCAATCGGGAAGTGGACTTTCAGAAAAAGCTCAGGCCCTGGATCAATCCGTGAAGCAATTCCAAGAAGTGGCCCGTCAGCAGAACCCTCAGGTCTATGCAAATGAAGATAAAATTCAAATGGAGCTTCACTACAATCTTTTTCATCCTTTCCGTTGGGCTTACATTTTCTATTTCATCGCCGCCGCTTTTATCCTTATCCTGTGGGTTTTCAAAAAAAATTCTTGGATGAAGGGGGCTTGGGCTTTAGTGGCCATCGGTTTTTTCTTGCACACCTACGGTTTTGCTTTGCGGGTCTACCTGACGGGAAGACCACCAGTTTCTAATATGTACGAAACTGTGGTGTGGATGGCTTGGGGAGCTGTGGTTTTTTCGTCCATCCTCGAGATGATCTACAAATTTCGGTTTACCTTGCTGGCTGGAACTTTGGCGGGATTCATCGGAATGGTTGTCGCAGATAGCGCGCCCATCATTCTTGATCCTTCATTGCAGCCTCTTGAGCCCGTTTTGCGAAGTAATTATTGGCTGATTGTTCACGTGATGACGATCACTATTAGTTATGCGGCTTTTACTTTAGCTTTTATTTTAGGAGATATCGGTCTCTTTTATTTTTTGCAGGGTGAAGAAAAAAATAAGGCAAAAATCAAAGAGCTCGTGATGGCTGTTTATCGATCCATGCAAATCGGTGTTGTGTTTTTAGCTCCGGGAATTATTTTGGGTGGAATTTGGGCTGACTATTCTTGGGGTCGCTTTTGGGGATGGGATCCAAAAGAGACTTGGGCCTTGATTGCCTTGTTGGGTTACATCGCGGTGCTGCACGGACGACTCGTCGGTTGGATCAGAGATTTTGGTATGGTCGTTTCGGGTATTATGACTTTTTCTCTCGTTATTATGGCTTGGTATGGAGTGAACTTCGTTCTCGGTGCAGGTCTTCACTCGTATGGCTTTGGTGCCGGTGGGGTCGAGTATGTTTCCGGTTTTGTGATCGCTCATTTTTTAGCCATTATCTATGTTGCGGTTCTTCGACAATCCCGTGCAAAGGCCTAACTTCCGGTATGAATTCAAGAAAAAAGATCTTGCCGGCAGCACCAACTGGATTTTAAATAAGTTTGAAAATAGAAATATTGGCTACCGAAACTACAACACGAAATAACAGGTCATCGTATGCAGCAAAGGCACGTTCGTTTTTTTGGAGGACTGATTTCCATCGTTCTCTTCGCGGCTTTCTCTGTCTTCATTTCTGGATGTAAATTTCAACCAGGTTGGGGATATAACAAGGGCTACTCTCCCGAGCAACCCATTCCCTTTGATCACTCGGTGCATGTGGGTAAGCACAATATTCAATGTCAATATTGTCATAACCAGGTCGAGAGATCGACTCACTCGAATATTCCCGCTTTGTCGACTTGCATGAATTGCCATATGCAAGTGAAAACAGATTCTCCGCACATTCAGAAAATGCGTGATGCCTACGACAGTGGAAAATCCGTCGAGTGGGTTAAAGTTCATATGCTTCCCGATCATGTTCGCTTCAATCATGGAGCTCACTTGAAGAAAGGTGTGAACTGCCAAACATGTCACGGGGCTGTCGAAACTATGTCTCGAGTCACTCAGCAGGCCGATCTGTCCATGGGCTGGTGTGTGAATTGTCATCGCCAACCCGAAAATAATGCTCCTTTGAACTGCACGACTTGTCATTACTAAGGAATTAACTATGTCAGACATCACTTCACATCACGATCACAGTCACGATGACCAAGAACTTGCGGCGAAAAAAGCAGCTCGCCCTCAGATTGAGCGCGACAACAAATACTGGTTGAGCCTCGAACAATATCAGCAAGATCCCGAATTCATGAAATTGGCTGAAACGGAATTCATGTCGTCTCCTTTAAAAGAGGACGATGAAAATTCAGCTGAGGGAGGTTGGGCCCGTCGCGAGTTTTTAAAATTAATGGGCGCAAGCTTAGCAATGGCGACGGCGGGATGTATTCGCCGTCCTGTTGAAAAAATTGTTCCCTACAATAAACAGCCTGAAGAAGTTGTCTTCGGCGTTCCCAATTTTTACACGACAACTTACTTTGATGGCTCTGAAGCGATTGGTGTTTTGGTTAAAACTCGTGAGGGGCGTCCTTTAAAAATCGAAGGTCACCCGAATCATCTTATTAACCAAGGGGGAACGACAGCTCGGGCCCAGGCCTCCTTGTTAGGTCTGTATGATCCAGATCGTTTAACCTCTCCACGAAAAAATCTTTTCAATGAAAAACGATCGAACAAAGATACAGTTGGAACGAGCTGGGATGATTTAGATAAAAAAGTTTCGGACCAATTGCAAAAAGGTTCTGTTGTTGTTTTGACAGGCGCTTTAGCTTCTCCGGCGACACGTTCCGTTGTCAGTGAATTTTGTCAGGCTTTCAATGCGGATCATATTGTATGGGAACCTTTGGCTCACGAAGAAATTCGTGAAGGTCAAAAAGCCAGCTATGGAGATGACGTCGTTCCGGGTTATCGTTTTGACCTTGCGAGAATGATTGTCTCTATTGATGCTGATTTCCTAGGAACTTGGATCGCGCCAGCGGCATTTTCAAAACAATTTTCAAAAACACGCAAAGACAGCAGCAAAATGTCACGTTTGGTGATGTTTGATTCCAATTACAGTTTGACGGGTGGAAATGCCGATATTCGCTGCCGAATTAAACCCAGTCAGCAAATCGACGTTGTCATGGGCTTAGCTTACGAAATCGTTGTTGCTTCCGGAAAATCAAATTTTGCGGGCAATGCCAGCGTGAAATCTCATCTTGCCGCTTATGAAAATACGGCGAAGCGATTGGGAATTGAAGAAGCTCTTTTTAAAAGAATTGCTTCTGACCTGTGGGAAAATCGCGGCCAAGGTTTAGTGGTGGCGGGCGGATTGCCAACTCTGACAACAGACGCAGTTGAATTGCAAATTGCTGTGAACTTTTTGAATTCACTTTTGGAAAATGATGGAAAAACCATCGAAGCTCGAAGTGGAAATACAGCTTTGAAAGCTTCCAATAAAGAACTTCTTAATTTAGTTAAAAGCATGCAGCAGGGAAAAGTTAAAACCCTGATCCTTCATCGAACGAACCCGCTGTACGCATTGACTTCTCAGGCGGGTTTTGCCGAAGCTTTGAAAAAAGTTGAGATGGTTGTGACAACTTCGGATCGCGAAGATGAAGTGGCTGCAGTTTCTCACTTTGTGGCCCCAGACAATCATCCGATGGAAGGTTGGTCTGATGCGGAAGTGGTTGCCGGAGTTTTTGGCCTGCAACAACCCACTTTGCGACCCATGTATGATACAAGATCTTTTCAATTGTCACTGATGACTTGGGCGTATTTGGCTAATAAAGGTCCAAAACGTTTATTGGCTTACGAAACTTTCTTTGATTACTTGAAAAACTTTTGGAAAGAAGAAATTTTTCCTAAGCATGGTCGTGGCCAAAGTTTTGAAGCCTTCTGGGATAAAGCACTGCAAGACGGCTATGTGGGTGAAACTGTAAACTCAGCCGGCCGCTCGTTCCGCTCTGAATCTTTAGCTCAAGTTAAAAAATCGAAAGAACAAACGGGTTATGAACTTGTTCTGTATCCAACAATTCAGTTGGGCGATGGAAGTTTAAATAACATTGCTTGGTTGCACGAATTGCCTGATCCCGTGACAAAAATTTGCTGGGACAATTATGCTTCAGTTTCCTTGGCCACAGCCGAAAAATTAAAATTAAAAGTCGGCAGCGTGGTTCAACTGAGCGTTGGTGAAAAGAAACTTGAATTGCCTGTGCACATTCAACCGGGATTGCACGATGAAGTTTTTGCTGTCGCCATCGGTTACGGTCGCACTCGTGTGGGTCGCGTTGGAAATGATATTGGTAAAAATGCTTACGAACTGGCTTCAGTTAACCAAGGAAATTTAGTTTACTCGGGGCAACCGGTGCAAGTTTCTGTTTTAAGCAAAACATACAAGCTGGCGCAAACTCAGCAGCATCACTCGATGGAAGGACGACAAATTGTCGTCGAAGCTACACTTAAAGATTACGAAAAGAAAAAAGAACATATCGTTCATCGACATCATTCTTGGAGTATTTGGTCTGGACATGCTTACCATGGAAACAAGTGGGGGATGGCCGTCGACTTAAATACTTGCACAGGTTGTTCAGCTTGTGTGGTGGCTTGTCAGTCTGAAAATAATATTCCTGTTGTCGGAAAAAAATATGTGATCCAAGGGCGTGAAATGCATTGGTTGCGTATTGATCGCTATTACAGTGGAACTCCTGAAAATCCATTATCCCTTTATCAACCTTTGATGTGTCAACATTGTGACAATGCTCCCTGTGAAACAGTCTGTCCTGTATTAGCTACGGTTCACACGGATGATGGTTTGAACGCCATGGTTTACAATCGTTGTGTTGGGACTCGTTACTGTGCGAATAACTGTCCTTACAAAGTGCGACGTTTCAATTGGTTCAACTACGCGAAGAAAGTTGAAAAGCCACTTCATTTGGCTTTGAACCCTGATGTCACTGTTCGGGCCCGTGGGGTTATGGAAAAGTGCACCTTCTGTGTTCAAAGAATTAAAGAAGGTAAGAATGTGGCTCGCTTGGAAGAGCGTCCTTTGAAAGACGGAGAAATTAAGACCGCCTGTCAAACGGCTTGTCCTACAGACGCCATTATTTTCGGTGATATGAACAATCCTGAAAGCCAAGTTGCAAAATTATTCAAACACGACAGATCTTACGCTCTTCTTGAAGAGTGGAACGCGGCTCCAGCCGTGAGATACATGGCAAAAATCAGGAACAACGGCGAATCAGCACCCGCAGCTCATGATTCAAAAGGTGGTCACTCATGATTAAGCGCAATCAACTTGTTCTTGGAGATAAAAATCTCAAAGAGATTACCGAAGATATTTGCGCCCCTGTTGAAAGCTTTCCTTCGAAAGGCTGGGTGGCTTTATTCTTGGGAGCAAAGACCTTGCTCTTATTTTACATCTTTGTCTTAGGAATGATCATTGCGAACGGGATGGGGATGATCGGGGTTAATCATCCAGTCGCTTGGGGAACGATGATTGTGACTTTCGTTTTCTGGATCGGTATCGGTCATGCTGGAACTTTGATCTCTGCGATTCTATTTTTGTTTCGTCAGAAGTGGAGAACATCGGTTGCGAGAACTGCGGAAGCCATGACGGTTTTTGCGGTGATGACAGCTGGTTTATTTCCTTTGCTTCACACCGGTCGACCTTGGTTGGACTTTTGGCTTTTCCCTTATCCGAATCAACGGGGACCACTGTGGGTGAATTTCCGTAGTCCACTGTTATGGGACGTTTTCGCGGTTTCAACTTACGCCACGGTATCCATGGTTTTCTGGTACATCGGTTTGGTGCCTGACTTTGCAACGATCAAAGATCGTGCGAAAAATAAAATTCGTCGAACGATTTACGGCGCGCTTTCTTTAGGTTGGAAGGGGACAGCAAGAAATTGGTCTCACTACGAAATGCTGTATTTATTGCTCGCGGGATTATCGACTCCACTAGTTCTTTCGGTTCACACCATCGTGAGTTTCGACTTCGCGGTCGCCAATTTACCGGGATGGCACACAACGATTTTCCCTCCTTACTTCGTTGCCGGAGCGATTTTTTCTGGTTTTGCCATGGTGATCACTTTGATGACTTTAGTTCGTATCGGATTTCCTCAATTTAAAAACTACATCACCATTGATCACATGGAAGTCATGAATAAAATCATCATGACCACGGGGATGATGGTGGGTTATGCCTACGCTTCAGAATTTTTTGTGGCTTGGTACTCGGGCAATCCTTACGAGCGTTATGTCTTCATGAACCGTGCGGGAATTACAGGAACATCAGGTGATTACGCTTGGTCTTACTGGATGATGGTTACGTGTAACGTTATTATCCCTCAAATATTTTGGTTCAAGTGGGCCCGACGAAGTATTCCATTAATGTTCATTGTTTCTATTTTTGTGAACATCGGAATGTGGTTCGAGCGTTTTGTGATCACCGTAACTTCACTTCACAATGACTTCTTGCCTTCCAGTTGGGGAAATTACGCTTGGACTTTCTGGGACGCTGGTGTTCTGGCAGGAAGTTTTGGAATGTTTTTAACCTTATTTCTTTTGTACCTCCGACTTGTTCCTGCAGTTTCGATTGCAGAGATTAAACCCGTCTTAGATGTTGGACGCGATGATAAAAAGGGAGGCCACTAATGGCACGCAGTATAGGCGGTATTGCCGGTATTTTTCTTGATGAAAAAAGCATTCTTGAAGCGGCAAGGAAAACTCGATCCGCGGGATTTACCAAATTTGATGCGATTTCTCCTTACCCTATTCATGGGATGGAAGAAGCTTGTGATATTAAGCGCTCATGGATTCCCTACGTAACTTTTACGGCGGGAATGACGGGATTAGTTTCGGGCTTCTTGTTGACGTGGTGGACATCTGCCGTGGATTGGCCTCTGAATGTCGGTGGTAAACCTTATTTTTCTTTACCCGCATTTATTCCGATCATTTTCGAGTTAACAATTTTATTTGCAGCCTTGTCTTCGGTGGGAGCTCTTTTTTACGCTTGTGGAATCCCTCGCCTTGATCCTCCTGTGATTGATCCTGATCTCACTTCGCATAAATTCGCGATTTTTGTGCCTGAAAACGATACCGGTTATAATGCTTCAAAAATTGAAAGTCTATTTCGCGAATTGGGAGCCGTTGAAGTCAAAAAGGTAACGGAGTATTGAAATGAAAAATTTAAAAATCATTCCCGCTCTTTCTATAGCTTTAATTTCGTCAGTGCTGTTTTCTTGTAACATGGATAAATCTCAACCCAACGTTGAGTTGATCCAAGACATGATGAGTACATCCTCTGTTAAACCTCAAGAGTATGACGAGAGCTCACCGAACC
>JAKFYD010000075.1 GCA_021731025.1 Pseudobdellovibrionaceae bacterium
TTGGCTAGCTCTAAAGCTTGAATCTTAAATTCGGTCGCGTATCTTTTCTTACTCATGTGGTCTTCCTTTTTTGCCCATGGGGCTTATACCACATAATTCCGTGTCCACCAAATCGGGGCTAGATCAGCTTTAACTTCTAAAGATACAGAAGGAAAAACTAAAGTCGTCAAAAATGTTTCATTCCAAATAAAATCAGCAGGTGTTTTTGAACTTGTTGCTAAAGATGGTAAAGTTTTACAGACCCTGACTTTAAATAACAAAGGCTCTGATGGAATGAGTGATATCGTTTATCCCTATGAAGTTATGCATTCTAGCCAGTCGATGATGGCGAACAATGGATACGGCGGTTGTGTTTCAAATCACTTGAAATCTGTTAATCTAGACGAGAAATAGATTAAACTTCGAACCAGTCTACACAAAGACAATAAAGTTTTTCCGACGGTGAATCTTTAATGTGATTCACTGTTTGCGAAATGAATTTCAAAATTTTTTCTTTCAACAGTGCCGCATCCTTTTCAGATAGAGTGACCGGTGCAGTATAGAAAGTATCTTGAGTCCGCGCTTCTTCGTATTTGCGAAAGGCTTGTAACCGCCAATTTTGGTGATGACGAATCACCTGCGAAGAGCTGGCCTCTAAGTGAATTAAGGTCGGACCGATTTTTAATTTTCCAGATTCATCTTCGATGACTAAAGAATGCTTTAATAAAAAATCAATAGCTTCGCGGGCTTTCTTTTTAGGAATGTGTAAGCGTTCGCTCAAGATATCGAGATGATCAAAGCCAGGGATTGCGGTGAGGCTCCAAATCGCAAGGTAATACCAATTTGAATAAAGAGTTGTCTTTGCTTCTTCACTGAGCACGGTGGTCTGTTGCACGCGATGACGAATCTCTTGAGATTGCGCACGCAACTCTAAAATTTCCTCGTGCAAACTTTTTTTGTAAAGATGAGTTCCTGCGCGCGCATAATTGACCAAGGTAATTAAATAGCGTGATTCGAACTTTGAAAGAGCAAGGTAGTCCGCGAGAAGCAAAGCTTGCTCGGGGGTTAACTCGCGATCGCCATTAAAAACCTGAGTGACGATTGTGGGGCTAATGCCTAAATGATCTGCGATCCGTTTAAGCTGCCCTCGGCCTTGTTTGGGCATGCTGTAGAGCAGATCATTTAGCCATTTCTTGTAGCTGTCGTAGGTAAATATGGACATTTATTAATAATAACAAATATTTATAAAATTAGCAATAATGCCAATTTTCATATGTTCAAATTTGCACATATTATATTTATTTTAGAATGCAACGCGTCTAACATGGCTTCAGATTTGAAACAACAACTAACAAGGAGCCTTTTATGAAGTCTTTAGGAAAATGTGTATTGAATGTCATTATGAGTTCACTGATGGTCTCAGCCCTCATAAGCCAACAAGCTTTGGCTAAAGAAAAGATCGCTGAAAATACTATTGTAGAAGGAACTGTCGGTGGTGGTGGTGGTAATGCAATAGGTGATACTTTATTGGATGATTCTTACACTGAGCTCGCAGACCTGCCGGGATTTGGAGATTACTCCAAAGCTTTTGAGACACTACAATCGGTTTCTCCTCGATTTGCTGCCCGAGTGAAAAAAGTCGCACTGAGTTTAAACTGGATACTTATTGAACATGATTTACCTAACATTGGCCATCAGATTGGATTTTTGGTGGATTCAAATCAAGTGGCTTATCAAGTCGGTAAGAATGTTTATATTGATATGCAAATCCTTAATCGACCTACTTTTAAACTAAGTTCCAAATCCAAACTTATCATGCATGAAATTCTTCTCTACATCTTAAGAGCAAGAAACGATGCTTTTAATCTCTCGCTAACAAAAGCGCAAATTCATGATCATGTAAGGCAAACGGTTGCAGGGCTTTTTGCATTTGATAAGCGTAAGCGGCAACCTACTACAACTTATAGTGAGCATGACGTCCAAGATTTATTAAGGGATAACCAGTTTGGTTACTGGGAAACGGCTATCAATGTTTCTCAAATTTTAAGAGACCTTCCTCAGACGGTAAAAAATCTAGCGCAATATTTCGTAAATAAATGCGATATGAATATTCTAAAGATTGAGAAAAAGGATCTCGAGCAAACATTAGAGGTTATTTCCAACTCATGTAAAAATTGCTGGAAATTTGAATTTGATCAAATGATGCAACTTTTCAAATCCTCTACAACATCGCAACCTAGAAACATTACATATGCATTACTTAATGGATTTAAAATTGATAAACCTTTTTTAGTTACAGAAATTAATTTGTCTAAACAGACCTGCGAGATAGCTAATGAACTAGCTGCTCTACCTTCAGCGCAGAAAATTTCACAAGCTTTTAGTGCTGAAACTTGTAAATCTTGGAATGAAAAAAGAAACCTTTGTGATGCTGAAAGCTTTCCGACTGAACTGACTATATCTACGTATTTCGATGTTAAATAGTACAAGACGAATCTACCGAGCCGAGTGAAGTGCAATTAATTCTTTTAAGCCTTCACTCGGATTTTTATGCCTCTCCAGACTTCGACACACCTTCATGAACTCAACAAAATTATTTCCTACGAGCTCATACAATTTCTCGAAGTCTTTTAAATCCTGCATGTAAGTTTTGTAAACAACCAGTCGAGCGTTGTTCAGTTGGGCCTTTGCAAAGCCTTCCATCGAGCGGGATTTTAATTTGGGTAGCACCTGTGAAATAAAATTCTTCTGAATCTGCGAAATTCTCTGCTGACGAACTTCTTCAGTCTGTTGTTCCTTTGGCAATTGCAAATACCATTGCTCAAGTTCTTTGATCTCAGTCGTGATGAATTTCGAAAAAACCTGATCGTCAGCAGAATCTTGCACCACGGATTTCAAAGTGGCCGAGTCGACACCTTCGAGCTTGCGATAATAAATTTCCATTCCTTTGTTTCCTAAAAAAGTAGCTAGGCGCTCGTTGAAGTCGGCTTCGCTTTTAATAAACAAAGTGGCGTGGACAGATTCGTGGATAATGGTGTTCACTAAGTAAGCTTCTTTTCCTCGTAACATTGACGATAGCAGGGGATCATTGAACCAGCCGAGAGTGCTGTAGGCGGTAACTCCACGAACATAAGTGTCGAGACCAAGTTTTTTTAGATCAGCTTCCTCTTCCAGCGCATCAGCTTCTTTAAAGTAAGCTTTGTAGGGAACTTTGCCGACGATGGGAAAGGACCAACGATAGGTTTCCAGTCTCCATTTCGGTGAAGCACTGATGGCGTAACTGACAAAGGGGCGATCTAATTTGACATAGGTGGAATAATTTTTATCAACGTTCAGTCCCAGTTCCTGGGCTGCAAATTTTCGCACATTCAAAGTGAGTTCTAGTTTGGCTTTCTCATCTGCGGTTAAGGAAGGGTCTTGCAAAGCTTTTTCAATGGGAACGCGGGCATTCAACAAGGCGACTTGATTGTAAGCGCTTTTAAACAGATACCCCATTTGGCAGCCGAAAGAAAAGAGGGTGCAAACTGCAAGAACAACTTTTTTTAAAAGATCCATGACAGGCCAGCTTTAATGGCATTGTCATCCGTGGTGGCGCCATTGCCGATGGGTGTTTTCCAAATGTCGTAACTTAATTTCAAACCAAAGGTTTCAGTGATAGCAAAACGACAGCCCAAGCCATAGCTGGGTGCAATGGCCACGTCAGGAGCCAAGGTCTCAACAAGAGCATCATCGATTTTAATCGTTTGCTTACGGGTGATTTGCGCGGCCCCACCTTTTAGGTAAGGTTGGAAAACAGCCTTGCGATCGGCAAGAACCCAAATCAGATCCGATCCGATCACTTGAGTTTTTTGGAGAGTCGTTTGGCGATTAGTGCCCACTTTTTCTTCTCGAACACTAGTACCATCCGTGTAACTCATTTCGAGAGCTAATCTTTCGAGAAAATAAAATGACACTGAACCCGTGGTCGACTCGGAGGAATAGTAATTATAAGCATCGAAGGATGTTTTCTTTTGCATGTAGGAAACCGAAACTTCGGTGAAAAGAGCGTGGGCATGAGGGGCGACCCACAAAGCTAAAAGTAAAAATAAAAAATGCATTTGGTGGTTAAATTTTTTCGTCTGCATAGAGTAAAGTTTAACAAAAATTTTGTTTCGAGTCTTTAAAGCGAGAAGCTTCTACAGTGAAGCTGGACTGGACTTTAGCGAGTGGCCATGACGTTGGGATTAATGTGCACAGTAAAACTGTACTTCAGGCGAATAAAACCATCGCCCTCGACCATCTCTTTTGGGGGATTTGGGAAAAGCATAACTTCCTGAAAAGAAGAAATCGCCGCTTGATCAAAAGAGGTAATTCCAGATTCTTTCATCACTAAAATTTTTTGTAATTTTCCATGGCGATCTAAAAGGAACACGGCCTGGGTGGTCCAATTCTTATCGCCGATGCGACCCAAAAGTCGGCGCCGATCAAAGATATCTAAAGCATCGCGAACTTTTGTTTCCCAACGAAAGCGAATCAATTCTTCAATGCGGGAATAGAAAGAATAAAACTGATACTGATCTGTGTTTAATGCTGTAAAAGATCCTACCGCCAGATCTGTGGGTAGGGCTTCGCCCACAGTGGATTCACCTTTATCCCGAAGAGCTTTGGAAAAATCGACGGGTTTGTAACCCGTAAAATCTTTTCCCGTCTCTGTGTATTTTTTTGATGTTTCAAAATTATTTTGACTGCGATTTTTCGTCATGCCTGAATTTTTGGCCTGAGTTTCCAAAATGACTCGTTCCCGTTTGGCCGACAAAAATCGCGCTAAGCTTTGATCCAAAGATTTTTGCGCTTCAGGAATTGTTGTTTCACGCACAACTTGTCGTTCATCCTTTGCCGGAGGCCGATTCAGAATTTCAACTTCGACGGAAGAGGTATTAACTGGGGATAGGCTCGTCCAGGTCTCTGGCACCTGGAGCAACAGCCAGCTCAGGAGGATATGAAGGCTTAAACTGATGAAGAGACTTCGAATCACCGGCACCATGTCTCAAGCTAAAACACTTTTTGCTGATTTTCCACGTTTTCTACTCAAGTTGGATCAAAATAGTCCGAAGAATGTTACAATGTGGTTCGGGGGCAATATGGGGAAAGTTCTGGATATAACAGAGCGTTTAAATGGTCTTAAAAACAACTCAAATCAAGGGCTTGGCGGTAAAGCGCCTATCCTAGATATGACAGAGGCGCGGCAGGCTATTTTGTCACGTGAGCGTCGCCAGGTAAAACGTACAATTCTCACAGAATTTATTGGCGCGTTTGCTGTGTTGCCTGAACGCGGCTTATTGAAAGTCACTCTTTATGATATCTCGGAAAATGGGATTTCATTTGACGTTGAGCTGGCTCAGGGTGGCTTCACTGAAGGTGAAGAAATTGCCATGAGAGTTTACTTGAATCACAAAACTTATTTTCCTTTTGTCATGAAAGTCACTAATTCCCGAGTTTTTGATATCGAGGGCATTATCCGTCATGGAGCCAATTTCGTTAAAGGCACAGTGAACGATGTTGCGCTTCATCATTTTGTTCGCTTCATCGAAACAGTCAGTGCGAGCTTAAAGACTGACGATGGGGACATCCAAGTTTCCAACATCTCTTAATCCGCGTTTTTATAAATCCTAATTTTTTCAAAAAATCTAAGGCTTGGGCATGGACAAAGGCCCGGGTCTATTGTCGAATAAGAACTGAGTTTCAGTGATTTACCGTTCAACAAGTGAGGCACTCAGTTGAGTAAAAACAATTCTCCCGCGAATAACCAGAACAAAAAACCTAAAATTGTCGTCGATACCAACGTCATCTTGTTTGATGCTTTAGCCATTCTTAAATTTGGCGATGCTGATGTTTATATTCCCATATCGGTGATTGAAGAGATCGATAAATTTAAAAGAGACCAAGGTGAAAACGGCCGGAATGCTCGTCAGTTCAGCCGCTTCATTGATGTGATGAGATCTAAGGGTTCACTGGCCCATGGCGTGCCTTTGGACAACAGTGAAACCGTTGTGTACGTGACCTCCGACATGATGTATGCGGGGATTCCGACTGAGCTCGATCAGATCAAAGCAGATAATCGAATCTTAATGACTGCTTTGGCTTTGCAGAAACAACATCCGCGCATCAAGGTCGAGCTGATCACTAAAGATATCAACCTTCGCATTAAAGCTGACGTCTATGGAATCACGGCAAAGGATTTTGAGCCGGGAACTCTTCAGCAAGAAGATCTTTATGAAGGTTACTTAGAGATTGAAATTCCTCCAGAGAAAATTGATGCTTTCTACCGAGATAAAAAATACGATCCCGGAGAGTTAAAATTGATTCCGAATCAGTATTTGGTGATGAAGGACGCTTCAAACCCAAATCACTCGGCGATTGGCCGATACAGTTTTAAAGAAAAGGCTATTATTCCTTTGATCAGCCCTACGGACAGCATCTGGGGAATTAACGCTCGCAATGTCGAACAATCTTTTGCTTTAGATAGTCTACTGAATGACGAAGTTCTTTTCGTTTCCTTAGTGGGTAAAGCAGGAACGGGGAAAACATTGCTGGCCATCGCGGCTGGTCTGCACAAAACTTTGGATGAAGGGCAGTATCAGCGATTGCTGGTTTCAAGGCCTATTTTCCCTATGGGACGAGATATCGGCTATCTTCCGGGTGACATCGAGCAAAAATTAAATCCATGGATGCAGCCTATTTTTGACAATGTTGAGTTTCTGATGGGAGCTGATAAAAAGGCCAATGGAAGAGCTCAAGAATTAATCAATCAGGGCATGTTGAACATCGAGCCATTGACATATATTCGTGGTCGCAGCATACCTAAACAATACTTAATTGTGGACGAGGCTCAAAATCTAACTCCGCATGAAATTAAGACGATTGTGACTCGCGCAGGTCGTGGAACAAAAATCGTTCTGACCGGTGACGTTTACCAAATCGATAATCCCTATGTGGACTCGGCAAACAGTGGATTGACTTATGCCGTAGAAAGATTCAAGGGACATCCTATTTCAGGGCATGTGACTTTGAGCAAAGGGGAAAGGTCGGAATTGGCCGAGCTCGCCGCGAATATATTGTAAAGGTTTCTGTTATGAAGGTGAAAATACATAAGGGATTTAAATCATCTATGACGGTTAAAGTGACCGATAAAATGGTTCGTCAATTTGCCGAAATGTGCGGAGATTTTAATCCCATTCATCTCGATGATGAGTATGCTAACAAAACTCGTTTTGGTCGAAGAATCGCTCACGGTATGATTGTGGGCGCTCTTTTTTCAAGGGCGCTGAATGAAACTATGGGTGAAGGCGGAATTTATTTGGCGCAATCCATGAAGTTCACCAACCCTGTTTACATCGATGATGAAATTACTATTGAGCTGCATGTTACAAATATGCGTGTGGAACGTGGGCTTGCCAACGTTGAAACCTTGGCGAAGAAAAGCAATGGCGATATTTGCGTCAAGGGCGAAGCCACCATCATGGTGGCTGATGTTGTCCAAAAATAAATTCAGTAACTATTTAATTCCGTTTCTAGGAAAGGCTGATCTTCGAAGATCCGAACTTGCGGGAGAGAAGCCCGTTTTGATAGGACGAGCTTTAAATTTTCCATAGTCAACTTGTGCAGCTTGCTTGTAGGGAAAATTAACGGCAGTTAAGCGATCAAGGTTTGCCTGTGTCTTGCTAACAGCATTTTTGCAGATATTAGGAACATTAGTCTGATTTTTTATCGGCCATAAACATTGATACAGATCATAGGTCTGCTTACCGTTACAGAGCGCAATTGCTTCTTGATTACAATGAGAAGTGATCTGCTTAAAATAGACTTTGCTCAGAGACTGAATGCGATTCTTGCAGTTGACCTCGTTGTCATTTTCTCTTTTTTTCAATTCTCTGTAAAGACAAGTGTAGGCATCTAAACCACCACGATCTTTGCAGGCTGCGATTTGATTACAAGACGTGTCGTTCTCTTCTGCATTTCCTGGTAATTTCGGGCCGGAATCTTTCAGAGCAATCGATTCTATATTTTTTTCGAAATTTTTCTCTGAAAGAACTTCTGGAGTTTCGGTTCCAAATTTATAGTAGGAAGATTTTCCGGATGCCTCTTTATACATCGCAAGTAATCTTTCTTTCGAATAAGCCCCAGTTTTTCCGTCGCTGAATAACCGGCGCTCTTCTTTTCCAGACTGGTCCATACCATAAAGTCTAAACTCATTGTCGCCAAGGCTGACAATTTTATAAACTTTATCGTCGTGAATGTAGAGAAAAGAACCTTCGGCAAAAGCCAAAAGTGGAGACAGAATAAATAATAAGATGATTTTTTTCATATTAGAGATATTTTAAAACTTTATCTCTCAGTGAGTCCATCATATCAGCACAAGGAACTGGTCGACCTAAAACTTTCTCGACGCTGGTCATGGTTTGTGAATCTCATCCGCAAGGCTTTAGTCCTTGATAATCAAGATCGCATTATGACCATGCCATTTCAAATTGAGACAGTGATGTGTCTAAGTATTTTACAACCTCATAACAATCTTTGCAGATACGTCTGAATCCCCACATGAGATCAAATTTATCCATAGGTTATGAGGTATGGAACGTGGATATCTCATTAGTATATGAAAACATCCTATTTCTTAGCATTTTTTTCAGTATTTGCGTTTTCACTAACGTCGAATTCATCACAGCAATGTAACGACGTCTTTAAGAAGAACTCAGCTGAAGTAACTATGGCTGAAATACTTTCAACAGATTCTAACGGAAAGACCAGTGAAGTTCAGGCTGAAGAGCTCAGCAAAAATTTGAATGAAATGGCTACCGAAGTCGCCGGAGAAAAATTAGAATTCATTAACGCGAAAGATGTGGAAAGCAAAAGTTTTCTTAAGCGTATTTTAGAGTTACCGTCAAAGGCTAAAAATAAACTGAACCAGGTTCAAGAAATCATCAGAACCTATAGACAACTCAGAGCCGAACTTGATGAAGCCATGACAACCAGCGAGCTCGATGAACAGCTTGATGCTTTTCGCGGATTTCATCACGATTTAAAGGATTCTCATTTCAGTCGACGAACTTGGAAAAATTTTGATATTTCTAAAGTCAAAAAAGAAGAAATTGTGGGGATCGATCCCGAAGTCTATGCGCAAGTAGCAAGATTTGCCATGGAAGTGGAAGCACCAACGATTCCCTATTCTTACACCACCGGTGAATCACTTTCGAATCTATTTCCTAAAATTGGTCGATTTATGGGAAAAGATGTAAGTCAGCAGAAATATTCTCAAGAGAAAAATATACGCGCCTGTGAAAGCGCTTGGTGCGCTGAAGAAGAAAGACATGCTGGCTTCCTAGCGCAAATCGTCCATCGAATTACGGGTGAAATGCCGAGTCTGGATAATGCTAATGTTGCTGATAGCAATGCTCGTGACGAAAAATCCGCGATGAAACACTTGGCTGAACGGCAGACTTACGAGTGGAATGCAACATCAGCTTATACTTTTTTAATGGTTCACTCGACAGGATACTTGCGAGAGGCCATGAGAAATATCTTACGAGACGAAGTTAAGCATCTCACTATCATGAGTTCAGCTTACACTTACATCTATGGTTTCCGTCCTTGGAAACGTTTTATGGGAATCATCAACAATAGTCTGGAAATTAGAAAAAAACATGATGGCAAAAGAACAGACACCCAGAGTTTACAGTCAAACAAGATGGCTATGATTAAAATGGTTCTGACTCATTTAATTGTTGAAGCTAAAATGCGGAAATACCTTCGCACTTTGCCTCATCATGTGTTGCAGAAATATTTCGATTCACCATCTGATTTACCTCAGTTGGGACAAAGCGGCCTCTCTGAAGCGGATAAACTTGAAATCGAAAATACAAGAGAGAGCTATAAACAACGTCGTTACAAATTAGCATGGTGGAAGCCCAGTGAAGCGCAAGAAACTCTGAAAAGGCTTAGCTTTGCTGAAACCCATAAAGCAATCATTGAGCGGATAGTTCAGCAAGAGTTCTCGGGATTTCACGAAGCGCTAACCCCAGAATCCCCAGGGACTTTGATTATGAACAGCCAAATGGCCTTGTTTGTAAAGAATAAAAAGTACAGAGATTATTTCCCAAGTTACATTGAAGATAAAGTGATTGCGAGATACTTACCTCGAATTTTGTATGATCAATTGCGAGAACACCAACTTCGCAATAACAGATATGAAATAAATAAAAATCTTAAGAGTGATGGCAAAACTGGTTCTGACTCTGGCGAAGTAAATTCGCAAAAATCGAATAAAACAAATGCGGCTCCAGAACTGATTAACATTGCACCAAGTAAAGGGAAAGAAGCGCAAGTTCTCGAGTTTAGAAAAGTTTCGGAAAATTTTGCTTTGGTTCGCGTTGAAAAACCCCCAGGGCTTGTTGTCGAGGCTGGAAGTTCAGTAAGCCTTGGTATCGAAGTTGATTCACAATTTGATTCTCGGGTCTTGTCGGTTGCAAATTCGCCCCGCCAGAATTATTTAGAATTTGCAGTCAGAACATCGAACAGTGATTTCAAGAAGAATTTTTTTAGATTAAAAGCTGGAGATAGAATCTATCTTAAAGTTCAAAAGCATAAACTGGCTTTCGATTTCAATGCGCCAATGGTGATGATTGCGGCAGGTATTGGAATTACTCCTTTTAGAAGCGCTATTCAGTTCGTTAATGACATGAAAATGAAAACTCCGATGTGGCTTCTTTACGGTAACAGAGATGAAATTCCATTCGAGAGTGAAATCAATGAACATGCCCAAAGCATGCAACAATTTAATTTACAGCAAACTTTAACGAAACCTGGTGCTGATTGGACCGGGCGTAAAGGCCGGATCGATGAACAGATGCTTAGCCAAACAGTTCAGTCGGCCCCTGCCGACGCCAAATACTATATTGTTGGAAGTCCCGATATGATTCAAGATACCCTGGCAAACCTTAAGAAAATAGGTGTTCCAGAGTCCCAAATAATCGTCGAAGCCTTCTTCTCGAATGCGGCAACGAATAAAAGTAATGACAATAAAAAGGAAATGAAAGAGAAATTGAAAGACGAAGAGCTCATCTGTGTTTGTAAACGGGTGACGACGGGACAAATAAGACTCTTGGTTGAAGCCGGAAAAACTCTTGAAGAAATTAAGAGCTGCACAGGTGCTGGCGCCGGTTGCGGAGGTTGCCTGCCTAAACTCGGGATGGTTGTGAAATGTTTTAAATAATGGGTGGGGAAAAAATGTCTGAACAAAACTCAATGAAAAAAATCGTGATTCATTCTGCCGGGGGATATGACAAACTTAAAATTGAACAACACCCTTTGCCTTCCCTTTCTCAGGGGGAAGTGCTGATCAAAACCAAAGCCATCGGTATTAATTATGCGGATTGCTGTGTTCGGTGGGGAGTGTATGAGTCTGCGAAAAAATTTGTAGGCTGGCCCATCACCCCAGGCTTTGAATTTTCTGGGATTGTCGTCGAAAGTAAATCGAATAAATTTAAAAAAAATGACGAGGTCTTTGGGTTAACTCGGTTTGATGCTTATGCGACTCACGTGAAAGTTCCCGAGTACCAACTTTTTATAAAGCCACAAAAATTATCTTTTTCAGAGGCTGCAGGATTTACTGCGGCCTATATGACAGCTTACCATGCACTCTTCCATCATCTCATTTTGCCCGAAAAAGCACATATTCTTGTTCATTCCGCGGGTGGGGGAGTAGGTTCCTGTCTGGTTCAATTGGCGAAGGTGAAAAATCACAAAGTTTATGCCGTGGTTGGAAGCAGCCACAAAGTTAATTTTGTTAAATCGCTGGGTGCCGATCATGTCATTGATAAAAGCTCGCAGGACTTGTGGGGCGAAATCAAAAAATTAACTCCGGATGGACTTGATCTTATCCTGGATGCGAATGGCCCAGAAACTTTTCGAAAGGGTTTTCATCATTTAAAACCAATGGGAAAGTTAATGGTTTATGGATCGCATACCTTGCTTCCCAAAAAGGGTGGTAAAATTAATTATCTCGTTACGGGATTTAAACTTTTAAAGAACTTTTACATTAACCCAATAAAACTCATTTCAGAAAATAAAGGTGTCATCGGGTTTAATCTTTCTTTTTTGTTTGAGCACACGGAACTTTTTTCTGAATGCATTCATCAACTTATTAAGTGGTATGAGGAAGGAAAAATTCTTGCGCCCAAGACGACCGAGTTTGCGTTTGAAGATGTTGCTAAAGCTCATCAGATGATCGAGTCAGGGCAGTCAACGGGTAAACTTGTATTGGTTGTTTAGAGATAATCTTCTAAATTATCTAATCCCTGATTTTGGTTTTTTAATTTGAATCCCTGACCCTGAAGGGGAAAATCCTGTTTTCATTGGTTTTGCACCAAATCCATAGGTAGGCTTTTGTGCGACTTCAGTTGGGAAACTAAGATTACTCATACGCTCGAGAATGCTTCGTGATTGGTCTATCGCCCCTTTGCAATCGTTAGGTATAATGCCCAGATTTTTCTTTTCTGAAAGGCATTCATACATATCGTATGATATTCTATACCCACAATATTTAACTGCTTCTTGGTTACAGTTGTGTATCAAAGGTGCAAAAGATTTTTGACCGATCACACTAATGACATTCTTGCATTCGGTTTTGCTGTAACGCTCTTTACCGATTTTTATTTGGTTGTAAAGACAGCTATAGGCATTTTGTCCAGTCTCACCTTGGCATTCTTTAATTTGGTCACAATCGGTATTTGTGCCAGTAAAGGCTGGTAGTTTCGTCGCGCCTTTACCGGCAATTTCATCTAGCCTACTTGTAAAATCTTTCTTTGAAATTTCTGTGGGAGAGTTTATATCTGTTTGAAAATCAAAATAAGGTGTTTGATTCGACTCGAGATCATAAATACCTACCAGTTTATCTTTTGTGTATCTAACGTTACCCTTATCATTGAATTGACGTTTACGCTGTAAAGTTGATTTATCTATTTCCCAGAGCTCATATTGGCCATTACTAACGGAAACAATCTCATAGAACTTAGTATTGTAACTGTATTTAAAAGAATTTTCGGCCAAAGCCAAAAATGGTAAACTCAAAAATAAAAATATTAATGTTTTCATATTAAAGATATTTTAAAACTTTATCTCTCAGAGAGTCCATCATATCATCACGGGGAACTGGCCGACCTAAAATTTTCTCGACGCTGGTCATGGTTTGTGAATCTAATCCGCAAGGCTTTAGTCCTTGAAAGGCCTTGAGATCATTTTCCAAATTCAATGCGGCTCCGTGATAAGTGATCCACTTTTTCACCGCAATTCCTAAGGACGCGATTTTTTGGCGATCGACCCAGACTCCGGTTTCTTCAGTGGCTTGGGCTTCACTGTGTTTGAACAAAGATTTTCCCTGAGCTTCAATGCCGAAATCTTTCAGAGCTTCAACAATGCACAATTCGAAATCCCGCAAAAAACCGACGATTTCCCGCGAGCCTCTGCGTGGATGGGGTTGATTCAAATCAATAATGGCGTACATCACAATTTGGCTGGGACCATGGTAGGTGGCGCGGCCTCCTCGAGAGACTTCTAAGGTTGCGCCTTTCCAACCAAAAACATCTCCCGCTTGTGTTGCTCGTCCTAAAGTCACTATGGGGGGATGAGAACAAAAAACCACGGTGGGCATTGCTGCGCCCTCAGAAACTTTTTGTAAAAGCTCCAGTTGGTCCATCAAAGATTTTTGGTAATCAATCAGCCCCCAGTCTTCAAAATGAATTCCTGAGGTGCTGAGTTTAAGATCATTCATGGATGGGCTGATTTGTTAGCTCGGCTCAGTGGTCGCTGAATAATATGTATGGCATGACCCAAAGTCGCTTCCGCAGCTTCCATCATCGTTTCGCCTAAAGTTGGGTGAGGATGAATGGTCAAGGCGAGATCTTCGATTCGCGCGCCCATTTCGATCGCTAGGGCTGCTTCCGAAATCAAGTTGCTGGCTTCGGGTCCGACAATGTGAACGCCTAATAAAACGCCGGTCTTTGAGTCCGCAATCATTTTTACAAAACCATCAGTTTCTTGCATCGAAACGGCGCGACCGTTCGCTGCAAAAGGAAATTTTCCAACTTTTAATTCCGTGTGACCTTTGGCTTTTGCTTCCGCTTCAGTCCAACCGGCTGAAGCAATTTCAGGATCAGTGAAAACCACCGCAGGTACAGTTTTGACATCGTAGGCACGATTTTGCCCCTTCATCACTTCGGCAACAAGAACTCCTTCGTAGCTGGCTTTATGAGCCAACATCGGTTGTCCACAAATATCACCGATAGCAAAAATGTGGGGAACGTTCGTACGGCGTTGAGCATCGACCTTCACGAAACCGCGTTCATCGATCTGGATTCCTGCAGCTTTTAGATTAGCTTGATCGCTGTTAGGTCGACGGCCAACGGTGACTAAAATCTTATCGGCCTTCAAAACTTCATCGCGACCATTTAAATCAACAGCCACTTCATAACCACCACTGGCTTTTTTCTGTGACTTCGCTTTAGCGCCGTACATGATCTTGACGCCGCTCTTTTCTAATTTTTTAGTAACAACCTGAGCGCACTCGGGATCAACAACTCCCGCGAGCAATTGCGATTGAGCTTCAATCACGGTCACTTCAGTTCCAAATTTTCTTAAGTAAGAAGAAATTTCCAAACCAATGTAACCGCCACCGATCACAGCCACACGTTTCGGAGCATGATCCAAAGCCAAAGCACCAGTCGAAGATAAAATATCTTTTTCATCGAACTTGAATCCAGGAATTTCGATGGGACGAGAACCCGTAGCAATCACAAAAAATTTCGCAGTGACAGTTTCGCTCACACCTGTTCCAGTCACAGAAATTTCTTTGGAATTTTTAAACTGAGCTTCGCCTTTTAAAATAGTAACTTGATTGCCTTTCAATAATTGATTCACTCCGCCGCTCATTTTATCGCAGACCGAATTTTTCCAAGACAAAAGTTTTTTAAAGTCGATATCAATTCCTGATTTAATATTAAAACCCATGGTGGGAAAGTCGTGCTGAGCTTTGTGCAACCAGTGAGCCGCAGTGATCATCGCCTTCGAGGGAATGCATCCCACGTTCAAGCAAACTCCACCTAAAAATTCGCGTTCAACGATTGCTGTTTTAAATCCCAGCTGAGCCGCGCGAATCGCCGCCACATAACCACCGGGACCTGCACCAATCACTACAACATCAAAATTTTGCGCCATCGTTTTCTCCTATCTTAACTCGAGCATCAAGTGACCAGGTTTTTGGATTCGACCCAAGAAGGCTTTCAAGAAGTTTGCAGCCACCGCGCCATCGATCAAACGGTGATCTGCCGTAATGGTGTAATTCATAACTTTGATCACAGACAGTTCGCCATTTTGAATAACGGGCTTATCAGAAATTTTGTACATGCCCAAGATCGCGACTTCAGGATGATTAATGATCGGAGTCGCGTAAGTTCCACCCACAGATCCAATGTTCGTGATGGTGATGGTAGCGCCTTTCATTTCTTCGGCTTTCAGTTTTCCATCACGAGCCCGCTTGGAAAGATCCAAAATTTCTCGACTGATTTCCAAAATGCTTTTTTGATCCGCGTTTTTTACAACCGGAACAACCAAACCATTTGGAGTGTCAGCGGCAAAACCAATATTGAAATATTTTTTATAGACGATTTCTTGAGCCGTATCATCAATGCTGGCATTGAACATAGGGAAATCACGAATGGTTGCAATCAGCGCTTTCATAGCGAAAGGCAAATAAGTGATTTTTGTTCCCGCTTTCTCTGCGACTTCTTTCAGGGACTCACGCATTTGCACGAGCTCTGTCACATCAGCTTCATCCATCAAAGTGAAGTGAGGAATAATGGCTTTGGCCATTTGCATGTTCTCGGCAATCTTTTTGCGAATTCCGCGAATAGCCACGCGCTCTTCAGCAGCGCCAGCAGGTCCTTGATAAGTTGATTGAGGAATTTTGAGAGCCATCTGAGGCGAACCCGCACGAGTCGCACCCGCACCGTTACCCAATGAGCCCGACGATTTCGCACCGAGCACATCGTCACGGGTCACTCGGCCAGCTAAGCCACTTCCAGAAAGCGCATTGATGTCGACGCCCATTTCGCGAGCCATACGACGTGTCGCTGGAGTCGCCAACACTCGAGACTCTGCCACCGGTGGATAAAAGCCAGCTTCAGAATTTGTTGATGAGGACATAGACATCGCTGCTTCCCGAGGAGGGTTGGCTGGAGCTTGGCTTTTTGTCGTGCCATTCGTTGGTGTTACTGCCACGGTGGCAGTAGATCCGCCGCCGCCAGTTAACGTTAACAAAACTGATTCCACTTTCACAACATCACCGGCTTTGAACTTTAATTCTTTAACAGTACCAGCGACAGGAGAAGGAACTTCAACCGTCGCTTTGTCCGTCATAATTTCAACAATGGATTGATCGGCCTTAATGCTGTCGCCGGGTTTCACTAACCACTTGATCAATTCACCTTCAGCGACTCCTTCACCAAGCTCAGGCAATTTCACTTCAGAAGTTTTTCCAGAACCATTGCCAGAGTTTACGGACATGGTGTCCGTAGATTTTGCTGGTGCGCTAGGAGCAGGCGTGGAAGTCGCAGGTTTCACTGAAGCTGTTGCGCCGGCTCCATCTAAAGTCAGCATCACAGATTCCACTTTGATCACATCGCCAGCTTTGAATTTTAAATCTTTCACAACGCCTGCAACAGGAGAAGGAACTTCAACCGTCGCTTTGTCAGTCATGATTTCAGCAATAGGTTGATCGGCTTTAATGCTATCACCTGATTTGACGAGCCATTTGATCAATTCACCTTCGCTGACCCCTTCACCCAATTCTGGAAGTTTTACATCTGTGGCCACGCGTCCTCCTTGTTGTTCTGATCTTGATTGAGACGATTTTTTTCAATAACACCTTTCATGAAAAACTCACCCGCACGGTAAGAGCTTCGCACTAAGGGTCCTGATGCAACGTAAAGAAATCCCATGTCTTCGGCAATCTTCTGCCATTCTGCAAATTTTTCGGGAGTGACGTATTCAATCACTTTCAAATGTCGAGGCGTCGGTTGCAAATATTGTCCAAAGGTAACGATATCGCATTGAACTTCACGCAGATCTTTGAGGGCTTGCAGAATTTCTTCATCTGTTTCACCCAAGCCCAACATGATGGAAGATTTTGTGTATCGAGTGGGATCAATTTCTTTCACCATTTTCAAAACATCCAAAGACTGACGATATTTTGCTCGAGGATCGCGAACTCCCGGAGTCAGTCTTTCCACGGTTTCAATGTTGTGAGCAAAAACATCAGGTTTTGAACCGACCAAGTGAGCAATCAATTGGCGATCGCCCTTAAAGTCAGGAGTCAAAATTTCCACGATCAATTTGGGGTCCAATTTTTTAATGGTGGAAATGGTTCGCGCAAAATGATTAGAGCCTTGATCGGGAAGATCGTCACGATTCACGCTGGTGATAACCACGTACTCGAGGCCCATTTTTGAAATCGAGTAAGCGACCTTTTCCGGTTCAAACTCGTCGATGGCGCCCTTAGGGTTTCCCGTTTTAATATGGCAGAAGCGACAACCGCGAGTGCAGACTTCACCCATCAGCATAAAAGTGGCGGTGCCGCCGCTCCAGCATTCGCCCATGTTAGGGCATTTGGCTTCTTGGCAAACCGTCGCAAGCTTCAGTTCACCCAACATATCTTTGATGCGAGTGTAATTATCTCCGGAAGGTGCACGCACCTTAAGCCAAGAGGGTTTACGAACAGGCGAAGTTTTGGACATATAATTCCCTTGTAAAACAGAGCTGCAGTTCTATGCCGAGCAGCTGTTGTAAGCACCTCATTATGCAAAGCATTATTATCCTTGAACTTCTTGGAAAATCAACCTCTCAAAGCTAGAGGAAAGCATGGAAATCGAAAAAAAAATTCATCAGGGTGTTTTTTTAAAACGTTACAAACGTTTCTTTGCCGATATCGAGTGGGAAGGGAGTGTGATCACCGCCCACGTAGCCAACACAGGAAGCTTAAAGTCCTGCAGTCAGGCTGGCCAGCCCTGCCTTTTCAGCGTTAGTGACGATCCCAATCGCAAACTTAAATACAGCTTAGAAATGATCCAAGCACCCAGCGGTTCCTGGGTCGGGATCAATACCTCCTGGCCCAATGCCTTGGTGAAGGAAGCCCTTTCGGCCAAGCATCTTCCCCACTGGGAGAGCTGGGATGAGGTGAAACCCGAATTTAAAATTACTCCTGAAACAAGATTCGACTTCATGGTTCGTGCGGGCGAAAAAAAACATTTCATCGAAGTGAAGAATGTCACCTTGGCTGAAGATGCCGTAGCGATGTTTCCCGACGCCGTGACGGAACGGGGACAAAAGCATTTGCGAGAACTCATGCGCATGATTGATGAAGGCCATTCCGCCGAACTGGTTTTTGTGATTCAAAGAAATGACGTTAAAACTTTTGCCCCTGCGGATGACATTGATCCTGAATATGGGCGATTACTGAGAGAAGCCATAAAAAAAGGAGTGCGAGTGACTCCTTTGATGACCGAATGGCAAAATCCCAAAGTGACTTTAGTGAAGACGCTGTTGCCACTTTGGGAGTGATAATTTTAGCTCCGTGGTTGAAGTGAAATTTGGAAATCAAAGCCGAAACTCTAGTGCCTACATAGCCTCAAAAGTTGCTGTTACAGGAATATTTTGAGCGCAGTCTCCACCGTTTGGCGCAGTTACAACCCAGGTAAGACTTAATGAATTTAGTGTCTTTTTATAATCAACACACCATGTGCTTGCATCAGATTCAGTCGGGTTTCCTGACAATATAGTCTCCTTCATATTTAAACAAAGTTGAGTTGAGTCAGTTAAGACATACTGTCCTCGGACCGCAACCCAATCCGAAAGACGTAAAATTGCTATTTCGACTTTCGATTCTGATAAAAAGTGCAGATCATATCTAGTTTTAGATGGAAGCTTTGAGGATGGACTGTCTTTGCATTGAATACTCTTAAGAGTCCAATGACTGTTGCTTAATGAGTCTGCATAAGAAAAAGAACCAGTGAGCCCTAAGGATAATAATAATAAGATTTTTTTCATGTCTTCTCCAGTGTTCAACATAATACAAATACACAGCAATAGATCAAGTAGCTTTCTGGTTCAGAGACAAATCAGACTATTTGTCTCTGAACTTCAATCTCAATTAATTCAATGACTGAACAAGAGTGTTATTTTGAACAGATCCCGCAGGATTTTTAGTGCCGAAAAGCTCTTCGAATTCCTTTTGTGACATCAAATTTCCATTCACATAAGTTTCTGCAGCAAGAATTTTTCCACTGGCATCTACAACTTGGTGATTATCAGCAGGTTGTATCTTTTTGAACATCTCTATGATTGTTTTTACTTTTTCAGCGCCCCGTTGAACTTCATCAATGCGAGAATCAATTTTGTCCTTTTCGGCGAGTCTTTCTTTTAATGTTTTGCCTTTGATTTCGACCGAAGACGGCGACGATTCAGAAAACTTAGACTCGCAGCCTATGGCTAGAATTGCCAAGCACAATAGACTGATTCCAACCTTGATTTTAGGAGCTATCTCCATGGTTCCACCTCAAAAGAATAATGACTGAATCAACTTCAGCCAAAGTTTACAATTTTATCTATAAGCAAGGTTTATACTAATTTAATTGCTATTAAGTGCGTTGAGATGGAGCTGAGGCCATTTAGATTGAGCCAACTGTTATTTGTTAGACAGTTGTAGATTGTTTAGTAATGAGACACGCTCTTTCTTCTTTTTGTGGGGATAGGGGTTTAAAAGGTTTTGGTTTCATACATCCATTTCAGTGCAAATTTGCTGTTGAGGTAGCCAACTTTTTGCATGATTTTGAGTTTAAAATATTCCATGTT
>JAKFYD010000060.1 GCA_021731025.1 Pseudobdellovibrionaceae bacterium
CACGAACAAAAGTCCCTCTGCGGGAAGACCTCGGGATTCAAGATCGTTTAGTAATTCAAGGCAAGATTTCGAGTTCTCAGTCTCAGCTTGATAAATGCCAAGCACATACTTCTTTCCATCACTAGCCACACCAAGAGCGATAATCACACCATGCTTTGAAAACCTTTTCCCATCGATAAATACTGCTCGGATATCCATTTCTTTCAAGGATCTCTTTTGCAAATCTTCAATCTTCTTCGCAGTGGATTTAATCCATTTTCGAGAGACAGAACTTTTTTTAAAACCAAATGAATTTGCAATTTTACTTACGCCTTTTTCATAATCTCGCTGAGAAACTTTCTTAATTCCTTCTGTAAACACCGCTTGATCAAAAAGCCTTGGATCTTGAAAATCTTCGTACGTTTGTAAACGCAGCTCCTTTCCGTCTTTGCCTCGGACCCTGGGAACTTCGAGAGCTACATTTTGATTACCCAAAATAATGGACCCCCTTTGCGATCCCCATCGATGATTCGTTTTACCGTGACGGTATCGGTCACCGCAGAGCTTTTCCACCTCAACTTCGCATTCAGCAATGAACGCTTTCACAGCCGGTGGCAGTAATGTTGAAATTAATAAATGCTGCGTCTCGATGGGACCTTCGAGATTTTCAAACTTATTCGCAAGAATATCTGACTTTTTTGCATGCAAGAGTTTCTTGCGGTTGATCTTTCGGACTTCTTTCAGTACGGTCTTTTTCACCTGGGTGGCCCTTTCTTTTCTCTGGTTCAATTAGCTTCGATAACTTATTGAAAACACAGATTGGTTGAGCCACTCAACCTTTAAATTTCAACTAAACCTGGGACATGGCCCACGTTCACGATCTCGGATAATATCGACCATACCTAAATCCATTGTTCCGTGCCCTGGAATTTCAAGATTTTGCATGAACTTAGGATAATTGTTCAAAACCAGCTGGCCGGGATTTTGCGTTCCAAAAGAATAGTAAAGATCTTTGAGATCATACTTTTCCATCAAGGCATAACTTCTATCATTTCTTGTATCAGCAAAAGAAATCGGTTTAACGAGGTCCTTTTGTTGCAAAGTTTTGATATGTAATTTTTCTGGTAACAGCGAATGTAACCGATACACCGACGTGAACTCTTCCGTAATGCTGTAAGGAGTTCCGTGGTTATTCGTTTTATCGCCAACAATCCCGCCAATTAAATAGCCCGTTTGTGTGATCTTAAACCAGTCAGCTCGATTGCTAACGTGTCGTACTGCTCTGGATAGTGGTCCTTGGCCGTTAAACAAAGTTTGCGGATTTATACCACCATACCAATTGATGTACATGGCTGTTCTTAAAGTAGGATTGGGTAGTATCGCTGGTGTCCACTCAACCGTATGAATTTTTGCCATAACCGCGGCATTAATTAATCTTGCTGTTTGAAAGATTTTTTCATCAAGCTGTCGATCATCCAAATAGACTCTTTCTGAACCATTTTCCCAGATCCAACGATTGCCACTATGATCTCGGGTCACATGTTTTTTTAAGAGCTCCTTAGCAATGGCATTGTGTTCCTTAACAAACAGAGTGTGAAGCATACTAAGGCCTAGCCACCAGTTGTCTCTAAAGCCTGTAACTTCATAACCTTGATTTTGTTTGTTATCCCTTGGATTGAAATTAGCTGCCTTAGGCAAAAGTTCTTTGCCGCTTTTAAATTGTTCCGTAAGCAGAAGACCTTCAGTGCCAGAACGAACCTCAGCCTTACCAGAACGAATCAGATTTTGATCCTTTTGGCTACTTCCGTAAATCTGTGAGCCATCCCACCAATGAGTCACTTCATTCAACGAAACTTTTCCGAACTTTTGATCGTACTGATTACGATTTGTTGGATTATCTTTAGTTTGTTCAACAACTTTGTCTGGACCATCCTCAACACGAACACGATGTGGATTTTCCTCTTTATTTCGACCATGGGTCAGCCAATCATGATTCATAAACTGGATCCACACAGCCGCTAACATATTCAAAAATGGCACCGGTTTAAATTCATCGCGAGTGAAAAACTCTTTTGACACCAAGGCTGGATTCGGTGTCATCAGCTTTTCGGCAGCATTTTTATCGATAAAAATTGGATTTACGTTTCTACCAAATGCAACGTTAGCTGCACCCACATGAGGGTTGCCTAAGTCATTACAGGTTCCATCAGCACTTCTAAAGTATTTATCAGCATCAGTACAACTTACAGGATCATAACCTGAATAATTAACGTGGGGATCGTGCAAACCCATACGAAACATATTATCGCGAACCTCTTTCAGTGCGAGCAATGTCCCGAATGTTGTCTTCCTGCTCGACCAAGTAGACCATGGACTTTCCTCTGAATTTGCTTCTGAGTTCGGAGTTCGCATTTCTTCATGGTTTGCATTAGGCGCTGCCGCGTTCGATGTCATAGATGGTTTATGTGAACATGATGAAATAATCTGGCTGATGACAATCAAACCCGTGGTGAGGATTCTCCTCTGACTCATGTAAACTCCTTTTACATTTTTAGTTTGGTTTATAGTCTCACTCTAGAAGAATTCTCTTGTGAGCAAAAGGCCTGTTCTGAAAACTATAAATAATTTATTATTTAGCCTCTAAATAAATGTCTTGTACCCGACTAAGGTGAGATCATCCAAAGTCCAGAAGCTTAAGCCCAGACCACTGAAGAATAAGGTTAAACACTTCAAGCAATGGTAGTGTAAAACAGAATGAGGAGATCATGAACATGAAGTCGATTTTTTCTATTGCCGTAGGTGGGGTCGTGCTCGCCGCAGTTTTAACTTATGTTTTTGCTGATTCTTTTATCGAGCCTCGAAATTTACGATCTCCTTCATCTTTATCAATCCCGGAAAATTATGAAACTTTAAAAGGTTGTAAAAAGCAGGATATATTATGGGAAGAAATCCGAACATCAGTTCACAAAATACTTCCCCCATTTAGAGATTTTGGCCCCTTACAATTAATGGCAATGAGTAAGCAACACCTTAAAACAAAAGCTGGTGTCCTCTCTGACTTTTCTCCTGCAGGTTGGAAAAAATATTTGCACGGACGCGGGTCGATAGCAAAAGTTGCAATAGTTCCAAGAAATAATTCTTACACTGGAATTTTCCAAGGCGCAAAATGTGGTCTGTTACGACTTTCTTTAACTTACGCACCAGGTGAGAGCCGTGCTGTAGCTCCGGGTTTAGCCTTAAAAATTCTAAGAGATGGTGTTCCTAGCGCTAATACCTCTGCCTTAGTTTCACTAGAAGGACAAAATAAAGATTACAACTTTTTTAAATACCCAATGTCGAATATTGTTCCTATTGGAACGGGCTATGGGCAAAAACTTGTTCACTTCGTCTTCAGTCGAGTTTCTAACCATCCCGAAGAATTGCTGACCGAAGACATGGCAAGTTGGAATTCTCTTGGCGAAAGCCCCAAGGAAACTGTGGCACCAAGACAGCTCTTTTTCGTTCCAGCTCCGGAATTAAAATTTGTTTCAAATGAACATGATGTCAGAGAAGATTTTGCGAAAATTCCTGCTAACACCCTTATCTATCAATTGCGTGTGGCCGCACCTGAATTTAAAGATTTTGATTATAGCAAGTACTCTTCTGAAACTGCCTCATCCTTTCTTGATCACTCTCTGCACGTAGCCGATATCATCAGCACTTCAGAATTTATTTCATCAGAATTTGGAGATGATGGAATTTTCTTTAAACATCAGATAAGGCCTTAGTTTAAGGTCTTTTAGCGGTAGTTCGCCAGAATCGACAAAAAATCCAAAATGGCCCAATCAATATATGACTTAGATTTGTTAAGAAAGCTGGCGATTTTTTTTCGTAAACATAATGTCCAACACCTTGAAGAATCCAACCAAAGATAAATACTCCCCAGTGAAGTTCAGTGCCGACCCCAAGCGAACACCAATAAAAAATAAAGGTGAGCAGAGAAAAGGGAACTCCCCTCTTCCAATCCAATCGGATGTAAAAAAGTGAGCTCAACAGCCATACTATTGCAGCAAGATCAAAATTTTCCATCACCTTAATTTGAGTAAGAAGTCCGAAGGTGCTAAAGACAATCAGCGGGATTCCCACGTAATGCGTCACTTTGTTTCCCGAAGTGCTGTGATATTGATCATAAGTCGAAAAATAATACTCAATCTTTTTCACAATTACTGGCACTTAAATTTCATAGTGACAGTGTAACCAGGCAAAGTTAAAAGTAACTTCTTCATTTTTTATTCCTTTAGCAAAGTGTAATACTCTTAAAATCTAAGGCTTTCATCACAAAGTCAAACTGAGATCTTTTTACAGCGTAAAAGGATCTAGTTTATAAAAATTATGGTTCACTAATTGCAATATTTCGTAAATATGAAAACGATGCCGCGCACGCCAGGACTGGATAATACGCTTCAAATGATCCGAGACCCTTACTTATTCATTTCTAAAATCTGTCGCAACCTTAAAACCAATTGTTTTAGAACAAGGATTTTTGGCAAATCGACAATCTGCATGACAGGACCCGAAGCTGCAAATTTGTTTTATAATTCAGAATTTACGACGCGTAAAGGAGCAGCTCCGGAACCTATTAATGCCACATTATTAAGTAAAGGTGCCATTCAGGGAATGGATGATGAAGCACATAAAATTCGTAAAGAACTATTCATGTCGTTTATGACCCAGGAACAGATTAATAAACTTACAAAATACTTTAAAGACGAGTTAAAGAAATCTTCAACAAAATGGGCCCAGGAAAATCAAGTAATTGTTTATAAGGAGATGCAGCGGATTCTCACACAGGCCGTCTGTTCTTGGACTGGCGTTCCCCTTGAAGAACAGGATTTCCAATCGCGAACAGAAGATCTAACGGCAATGTTTAATTCCGTGGCGCCTTCTCTCATGGGGCATTTACGATCTCGCTTTGCCCGTCAACGTACCGAAATTTGGATCTCAGAACTTATTGAAAATCACCGTCAGGGAAAAGCACTGTTTTCGCAAAATAGCATTGCCGATATATTTTCAAAATTTAAGGATGAAAATCGACAGCTTCTCTCTTCCAAAAAAGCAGCCATCGAGCTCATTAATATTTTGAGACCCACTGTTGCCGTTTCGGTTTTTATTATTTTCACGCTTCATGCTTTGACATCAAACCCCCAATATCAAGAAAAATTTCTGATTGATCCCAGCTTCCGATTTTGTTTTATTCAGGAAGTTCGAAGGTTTTATCCTTTCTTTCCGTCCTCTGTAGCTAAAGCACGAACTGATTTTGAATTCCATGGATATAAAATTCTTAATGGTCAGCAACTAATTTTAGATTTGTACGGCACAAATCATGATTCCCGTGAATGGACCAACCCTGACGAATTTTTTCCCGAACGCTTTGTGACCCAAAAAGTAACGCCTTTTAATTTTATTCCACAAGGTGGTGGAGACCACTTTACAAATCACCGTTGTCCTGGTGAGCACATAGCCATCGCGCTGATGGGCGTGGCTGGAGATTTTTTTATTAAAGACATAAAATACGACTTACCTAAACAAAACCTCAGTATTAATTTCTCTCGATTGCCGGCAATTCCCGAAAGCGGTTTCATTATTTCTAATGTCAATTTGTCTCGACAAGCCCCCTTACCACACGATACGCTTTCGTTCTAACTTATGAAAAAGATGCTCGTTGGATGTAGTGGACTGTCACGAAGTGGTTTCAGCGACAATATTGTTTTTAGAAATACTTTGTCCTGCTTTTTTGAGTTCGCGAATCTTAGTTCTATGACCAAAGACCCAAACTAAATCTCTGGCTTTAAGCTCGACTGCACTTTCAGGATTAAGGATCCTTTCACCGTCACGCTCAATGCCAACAATAAGGCCACCAAACTCTTCCCCCAGCCCAATTTCTTTAATGGTCTTGTTTTCGTACCGGGAACCTTCTTCAATGACGAAAGATTCCAAGTTATACATCTCATCGTGAGCCGGTTGATCGTTCACTTCTTCTGTCTGTATGAGTTTTTGCGCGGCTACAATTTGATCTTCGGTCCCAATCAGAAAAAATTCGTCATTGGGAAGAACTCGCTCTGCCCGACTCGGAGCAAAGATTCTACGTCGCCCGCGATCAATCATGGCCACCGTTGCTCCAGTTACTGTTCGAAATTTACATTCCTCAAGAGTTTGTCCAGCAATACGCGCATTGGGCGCTACGACGACTTGAACAAGGCTGGCATTCCAGGGTGCTAACTGAGGCAGCTGAGCCAAAGATTCAAATTCAGCCAGCTCCTTAGCGTTAAGATTTTTTAAAAACCGGCTTTCAACATTGGAATAAAACCGTCCGATCGATTTTCTAAAAATTAAAATCAGAATAGGCGTCATTGCCAACACAACCAAAGGTAAAAGTCTTGTCGTCGCGAACTGGTTAATAACAACTGCGACCAAAGCTAAACCTAGAATTGCTTTCAAAATTACGATACCAAATTGAAGACGACTTAAACGCAGCAAAGTGAGTGCTTCCTCTGTTGGAAATTTTCGAGGAACCTTTAGCACGATGCCGTATAAAAATGGCGAGCAGACTATAAGCGTTGCAACACACGCAATAAATCTTACTGTAGGTCCGTCACTGAAAGTTAACAATAACATCGGTAAGACCAATTTCGATGCAGCCAGGCCAAGAGCTAAAACGACAACAGAATTTAATAAAATAAGTAATCCATAAGTTTTCCACAACAAACCTAAAAGCTTCCCTTTTCCATTTGTTAACATCGCTTGTTCATACTGCTCAAGACGATCTAAAAGCTTTTTAGGAATTCGGGCTTCGAGCCAATAATAAATCGGCCCTGAGTATCGAATCATGTAAGGAGTCGTAAAGGTCGTCACGGCCGAAACAGCGATCACTATAGGATAAAGGAAATCACTGACGACATTTAAGCTCACGCCAAGACTGGCAATGATAAACGAGAATTCACCGATTTGCGCCAAACTCATTCCAGCTTGGGTCGAGTGTTTAAGGCTTCGCCCTGAAAGTACAGCGCCAAATCCTGATCCCAAAAGTTTGCCGACGATCGTGAGCACAGTAATCATAACAACAATACCGAAATGTTTTTGCAGAATTTGTGGATCAATCATCATTCCCACAGAAACGAAAAACACAGCCGCAAAAAGATCTTTGACTGAAGACATCAGATGTTCAATGCGTTCGCCTTCTTGGGTTTCAGCCAAAATGGAACCCATAATGAAAGCGCCCAAGGCCGCAGAAAAATTAGCTGTTGTCGCTAAGACAACCATCATAAAACAAAGACTAATAGAGATGATGAGCATAATCTCGTTGCTCAAAAGGTTGCGGACTCGCTTTAAAAGTGACGGAACCACATAGATTCCAACTAAGAACCAGATCAATAAAAAGAAAACAAGACGTGCAGATAAAAAAGCTAAATTGGATCCCGAAAATGAACCCGGTACACTTAAAGCAGAAAGAATAACCATGATTAAAATCGCCATCAGATCTTCAACGATCAGAATGCCAAAAACAAGACTAGCGAACACTTTGCGTTTTAAGCCAGCCTCATCAAAGGCGCGAATGATAATCGTCGTTGAAGACATTGAAAGGATTGCGCCCAAATAAATGCTATCCATGGTCTTCCATCCTAGGGCACGACCGAAAAGATAACCGACGGCGCTCATCGTGATAATTTCAAAAGTCGCAGCGATAAATGCGCTTTTGCCAACCTTAGCTAATTTTTTAAAACTGAATTCAAGTCCAAGACCAAACAACAGAAAAATAACGCCGATCTCGGCCCAAATGGCGACGCCCTCTTTATCAATCACTGTTGGCCATAGCGGAAAATGGGGACCCACGACAAAACCAGCAATTAAATACCCAAGGACGACGGGTTGACGAAGTTTACTAAAAATCAAAGTGCTTACCGCAGCAGCCCCAAGAATAAATGCAAGATCAACAATCATCGGTGGTAAGTGGTTCAATTCATACTCCTGCAAACCAAGTTCACCTTAATCTCTATCATATAAATAAAAAAAGGAGAGCACTTAGTAGCCCTTGCACCGCGCAAAACTTAACTTAAAAAAATCTCTTTTGATAAATTTAAATTTTCCAAAAACTTCTCATCGTGCGAGACTACAAACAAGGACCCTTTGTACTGCCGAAGGAGATCTTCAATAAATTCAATATTGTCCATATCCAAATTGTTGGTGGGTTCATCTAAAAACAGGGCCTGCGCCGGTGGAGTCGACAAAAGACCGTGTGCCAGGGCAGCACGAAGCCGCTCACCTCCACTGAGTTCTACAAAGTTTTGATGAACTTTGTCGCCTTTGAAAAGAAACATAGCTAAGTGATTTCTTAACTCTGATACCTCTAAGTTTGAATTCCACCTTACATTTTCAAGAACACTCTCGTTAATCCGCATTTGGGAATACTCTTGATCAATAAAGACGTTTGATATCGAACCTAAATTTAATTTTCCTGCACGGAGTCCGCCTTGTTGAAGCCCACGACATAAATTGAGTAAAGTTGATTTGCCTGAACCATTTAAACCGCGGATTCCAACACGCACACTCCCTCGAAAGTGAAAGTTAAGATTTTCTTTCCACAGATTTTTTTGTGATTCCGAAAACCTGAAATTAAAATTTTCTGCTTCCAAAACCATTTTACTGTCTGCCAGGTCCACCTTTGGTAAGCGAGCATACATAATTGGATCTATTTTTAGATGTTGATAAGCATCCCAAGCTTCAGCGACAGCCCGATTCACATCTTCCGTGGTCGATTTATCAATTTTTCCGAGTGTCACCTGAGCTCTTCGCTTTCGCGCTCCGATTAAAATTTTTGGTAAGCCCATTTTAAAAATATTTTTTTGCCCCTGCCTTCGTCGCTTTTCTTGTCGGTCAATCTTCTTTTGCCGTTCCTTAATGTTTTCCTGGCGCTTTCTCTTGGCTAAGTCCAAATTATTTTGCAGCCTTTGTCTTTCGTTTTCTCGTTCCTGAATATAGCTCAACCAACCATCACCATAGAGGGATAAACCCTGCTCACTGGCTTCCAAGACTTTATGACTCAACTGAAGAAGCTCACGATCATGGGAAATCAAGAGAATTCCACCCTGGAAAGCTTTCAGAAATTCCTTTACGGCCATTCTTCCGTGGCGATCCAAGTGATTGCTGGGTTCATCTAAAATGAGGAATGTAGGATTTAGTCCAAGAACTTTGCTGAGGCGCACGCGTGTCCATTCGCCTCCGCTTAAAGATGTGCAGATTTCTTCTAAACCTAAATCACCCAGGAGAACCATCGCTTCGGATTCAGCTAAAACGTCTGACAAATATTCTGCGATTGGCATTTCAGCCCTTACTTCGCTTTGCTTAAAATAAGCTATGCTTTCATTCTCGGCTTGAATTGAGCCTGAGGTGGGTTCTAGTTCACCACAAATCAATCGGGATAAAGTGGTTTTTCCCATTCCATTGGGTCCAACAAAACCATAGATATTTTTCTGCAATGTAAAATTCAGATTTTCAAATACAACTTGGCCTTGAGGCCACTGAAAGCCAGTGCCCTTAAATATGATCGACATAAATCACTCCCGCCTGCGGCGCAGTTTCAAAATATTTTCTAATTGATATTTAGAAGTGACTTATATTCTCATAGAGCCTGGGTTTAGAAGCCCAGAACACCATTAGACAAGAGTTGAGATTAAAATTCAAGTCCTTTTGTCGCGGTCGTGTATGTCTCTGATTTGTATTGGTTAATATATGAGTTAAAGATTTAATGTAGTGGCCAGTAGATTTGCTAAATATCCCTTAGGGAATCGTCGGAAATCGTGCTATGGTAATAACAATTGCTAGCTTCAGAGTTCATGTTCATAGTGTTCATATCCTCCAAAGTAAGCGCTCAAGCCTTCAGGAGGTCATAATGAGTAAAAAATTATACGTCGGTAATCTTCCCTATTCTGCAACAGATCAATCATTGGTTGATGCATTTTCTCAGTGTGGAACTGTTGAAACTGCAAAAGTAATCATGGATCGCGACTCTGGTCGCAGCAAAGGTTTTGCTTTTGTTGAAATGTCTTCTTCTTCTGAAGCAGAAGCTTCAATTAGCCGATTGAATGGAACTCAACTTGATGGCCGCGCTATCAACGTGAGCGAAGCGAAGCCACAAGCTCCGCGCGATAATACTCGCAGTCGCTACTAAGCATTGATTAAAAGATTAATTTTTAGAAACCGATCCGAAAGGATCGGTTTTTATTTTCCCCAAAAAGGAACTCTATGCCTATACAAGTCGTTTCGTTCAATTGTGTTCTCAAAAATAAAGCCGGCCAACTGATCAGTTCAACCTTTAATCGTGATGTCCTTACAGCAATCCAGGGCGAACAAGCAGGCACACTTTCAGGTCTAACCAAAAAGTTACAGAATTTAAAAAAAGGCGAAAAACGCAGCATCGAACTTTTTGCTGAAGAAGCCTACGGACTCTACGATCCTAAAAAAGTTATTTTATTTCCACGTAAGAAGCTTCCAAACACCATTAAAAAAGGTGAATCTCTGAACATCGTTAGCAAAACTGGAGTTCAACGCTCTTATCGCATTTTAGAACTTCACGCTGAGTTTGTAAGCCTGGATGGCAACCATCCTTTAGCGGGACAAGATTTAGTTTTCGAAATCGAAACTCTGGCAGCACGAGATGCTACTCGGGAAGAGATCGAGAATTCCACGAATGTGGTGATGACTCAGTTACTGCATTAGCAATTGTCTTACATTCGGTATTCATTTGGAACAGAAGCCCTAGATTTTGGCTGAAATATTTGTGGTGCCATTCTTCTGTTTTCTTTTTTGAGATTGTCTTCAACAAATTCCCAGTTAACGATTTCCCAAAAGTTCTCGAGAAATTTGGCGCGTTCATTTTTGTAATCCAGATAATAAGCATGTTCCCACACATCACAGGTTAAGAGAGGTATCTCTCCCAAATCCACCAGAGGATTTCCGGCATTTCCAAGTGATCTGACTTTCAACTTTCCCCACTTGTCTTTAACGAGCCATACCCACCCTGAACCAAAAAGCGCCTTAGCCGCGGTCGCAAATTCATTCTTTAAATCTTCAACAGTTCCAAAATTTTCTTCAATAACTTCGGTCAGATTCTTCGAAGGCTCATGTCCTGAGGGGATCAGGCAATTCCAAAAAAATGTATGATTCCAAACTTGGCAGGCGTTGTTATGGATTTTTTGTTTCCTTTCAAAACTTAAAAACATGATCTCTTCTAAACTTTTGTCTTCTAGGGACGTCCCTCGTATGAGCTCATTGAGAGTATCGACGTAATTTTGGTGATGTTTTTTATAATGCACTTCCAGAGCTTCTCGAGAAATTTGCGGCTCTAGTGCGTCCAAGGAGTAAGGTAAAATCGGCAATTGGATTGACATGATGGAACCTCCAAACTTCGTTGAAGTAAGTCTACAAATGCTTTTTGCAATTGGTAGACCACTCGAGTGGAGACTTGCCTCTTAATTAAAGTCTAGATGAGGCCCTTACTACTGATCTGCACGAGGGGAAATTCAACGCGTATCGTGGCCTTTTTACTCCTTTAACATTTCTATCATAAAATCTTTTCTTTACAAAACATAACATACCACTTAGTATGTTACTAAGTAAAGGCTGAAGTATGGCTCAAAAGAAGACAAGAAATTTAGAAAAGTCGCGGCAAGAGATCCTAAGCGTCGCATTCATGGAAGTTTTCACTCGTGGATTTCAGGGCGTAAGCGTCGATGACATCGTCAAGAAGACCAGTCTCACTAAAGGGGCTTTTTACCACCACTTTCCAACCAAACTGGATCTTGGTTATGCCTTAGTCGAAGAAGTTATTTCTCCAATGATTATTGATCGCTGGATTAAACCCTTGGAAGATTATGAAAATCCTCTCAAAGGAATTTTAAAACAAATGAAAAAGGTCATTGGTGAATCCTCTGCCGAAAATTTAAAGTGGGGTTGCCCTCTGAATAATTTGGTGCAAGAAATGGCTCCCCTTGATGCAGGTTTTCGTAAGCGTTTGCAGGCGGCACTGAATCTTTGGATCGATGGAATGGAAACCCATTTGCGTCGGGCGAAGAAGTCCGGATTATTGCGACAAAATGTGGATCCAAGACAGGTCGCTCACTTTGTGGTTATGAGCCACGAAGGATTTTATGGCTTATTGAAAGGTCTGCACGACCCCCGTGCCTTTCAAGCTCTTTATCAACCGTTAAAAATTTATTTTGAAACAATACAAAGCCCTCAACAAAAGGAGATCGCATGAGCACACATAAATTTACAATCTGTCTGTGGTTTAATAACGAAGCGGAAGAAGCCGCTAAGTTTTACACTTCGATTTTTAAGGACGGAAAAATCGGAAAGATCAGTCGCTATGGAAAAGAAGGATTTGAATTTCATCAACGCCCTGAAGGTTCAGTCATGACTGTCGACTTTGAAGCGAATGGAATGCAATTTCAAGCGCTGAACGGAGGTCCTCATTTTAAATTTAACGAAGCGATTTCTGTAGTGATCACTTGTGATACTCAAAAAGAAATCGACTACTATTGGGAAAAGTTGACAGGTCAAGGCGGCAAAGAAGTTCAATGCGGTTGGCTTCAAGATAAGTTCGGCCTTGCTTGGCAAGTTGTGCCTGCTGTTTTCCAAGAGATGTTGGACAGCACTAATAAAGAAGGCGCTAGCCGTGCCATGAACGCAATGTTCACGATGAAAAAGTTTGATATCGCAACATTGAAGCAGGCCTATCAGGGTCAATAGATTCAATGAATAGAACTGTTTGGATGTAATCAATGAGAGGCTTAAATTACTCTCTGAATTTTAAGAAATTAAATTTCAGAGAGCGCCCCGAGCTTTATCAAGTTGGTTTAGGAGAGCAAGGTGTATTGCTCGTTGAACCTTATAAATCGGAATTGCTACCGCTATGGAGATTTAAAACTCCTGCGGTAGCGCACCAATCCTCCCGCGCTTTGTTGGAAAAGTTTTTTCAGTATCACCAAGAGCTAGATTTTGTGGGAATGGACATGACTAGAAAGTTCCTGCAAATGGGTTACACTCGCTCTCGGCGATACGCCAATCATCGTTCTGGAAAAAAATACTTAGGTCCTGTCCCTGCTGATAAAAAGGGCCAAAGCGGAAGTCATGGAAGATCGATTCTTGCTCGAGATGTCGATAACGAAAAAGCAGAATCAGCTGAGATTTTTAGAAGAGCTTGGAAAAAAGTTGAAGCTAATGCTTTGTACCGCGAAATGAAGGGTGAATGGAAATTGTGGTATGGGTAAATCAATCCTAGTTTAGTGGAAAAACTAACTTTGCCAGCGCCGAATAGTTAGGTTTCACCATTTGGCTCATCTCTTTCGAAAAATAATTGTTTAAATTACTGAACGTATGAAGAATGGTCCAGGCCAATAGCTTTTCAGAAAGCCGATCATTCATTTCTTTTTTCGGAATACCCATCACTTCAAAATATTTCTTCAGTAAAACAGGGTTCTTCTTGAAAAGAAAAACCACGGTGGTGATCATTTCGTATTCAGGATGTCCAATTCGGCAGTCAGCAAAGTCGATGACTCCAGCTAGCTTCCAACCTCCATGAACTTTCTGAACTAAGAAATGATCCCAGGTGAGGTCGGCATGAATAAAAACTGGCGAATCCGTCATAAATTCCGTTTCATCAAATTGATTAATGAAATCAGGCATCTCACTAAGCCAATTCGAATGAAGATTCTTGCTTTGATGGCACTCTAAAAACCCAGCCAATCGAGCTTGGATAAATGAATTCCAATCGCCACGATCAGAAATCACTTTATTCGCCTCTATACGATGAATTGATTTTGTAATGCTTGCAATCTGGTCAGCAAGGCTGAGCTGGTCTTCTAATTTTATGTCATCAAAGACATCACCGATTCGCTCTCCCTCAACATGAGATACTATAATGTACCGCCAGCCTTCTAATTCACCTTGGAATAATATTTTAGGCGTTGGCACTTCCAATTTATCCTGAATGCACTCGAGCCCTGCAATTTCAAAGGCCATATCTTTTTCGAAAATGGGGGCCATGAGTTTAATCCAGACAGAACCCACACGGTAAACAATATGACTGCCTCTGATTCCTCTAACTGGAGAGCCCTGGAGGTCACGAGATCTTATGAGATGATGGACTGCAGGTTCCCAAAGTGAGTCCTGGGAAAATAACTGATTGTAATGCTCGGGATCTTTAACTTTGGGAAGCAGAGGTGTGGTCATTTTTTATAGGTATTTGCATCTGAAAAAATTAAAGATTTCATCAAATTCTCCTTCAGGATTTCATTTCAAATGGAAATAAAACCTTATGCAACCCATACAGGTAAATAATTTTTTAATTCCCAATTTCTGGTCAGAATTTTGCAATTTCCTTTGTTTATTTACTATATAGAGGAAATTTTCCCATCGAACCTAAAACGATTTTCAAAACTCAAAAGAATTGTTGGCAGCTGACGAGAGCGGCTCATGCTGTGCCGCTAATTGATTGCGCTAATTTTTACCGTGCGCTTCACAAGGCCATCTGCCAAGCACAGCGCAGCATTTTTATTGTGGGTTGGGAACTTGACAGCACAGTACGCCTTCTTCGAGGGGAAGATGAAAAAGCGACCGAAATTCCTTCGATCGCATCAGAACTTCTTGCTTGGAAAGCTGCGAAGAATCCCCAGCTCAAAATTTATCTATTACGTTGGGATTCTTCACTCGCATTCATTGATGACCGTGAACTTATGGCTGAAAGAAATTGGGCGGCTAACACTCCCGAGAATGTTCACATCTGTCTGGATAATGTGGTTCCTGTTGGTGGAAGCCAACATCAAAAGATTATTTTAATTGATGATGAGCTCGCCTTTAGCGGAGGAATGGATCTGGCGCGACAGCGATGGGATGAACGTGAACATCGCTTTTATGAACCCGAACGAACCGACTTGGCCGGCCCCTATGGACCCTACCATGATGTGCAAGTGATGATGGATGGTCCCATCGTCACTCATCTGGCTGAACTTGTTCGCTGGCGTTGGAGTCGAGCCGCTGGCTACCCTGCTCTTCCTGTCCAAAACCAAACAAAAATCAATTTAGATGTTGTTCCAACTTGGCCAAAAAATTGGCCTGTGCTTTTTAAAGATATCGAATGCGCTATAGCGCGCACTTTACCTCGGATGGAAGACCACCCTGCCGTTCAAGAAGTTTATCATATGTATTTGGATCTAATTTCTCAGGCAGAAAATTTTATCTACATTGAAAATCAATTCGCAACTCACACAGGGATCGCTCAAGCTTTGAATAAACAACTGAAGTTAAAAACAAAACTTCAAGTTTTATTAATTAGCTCCTACAATCCTCAAGGTCTTTTTGAAAATAAAGGTTTATGGACAGGACGGATTGATTTTAAAAATTGCCTCTATGAAGGCGTTGAGTCTGATCGTGTAAAAATGGTTTATACAAAGATTCAAAACTCTGGGGGCGAGCTTGCCTGTAAACGGATTCATTCAAAAATTTTGGTCGTTGATGACAAGTACTTTGTCGTAGGTTCGGCCAACATCGCTAATCGTTCAATGTCGCTCGACTCAGAATGCGATATTGCGTTTATTGGCGATAGTATCGAGAAGAAACAACAGATTGTTCTAGCACGCAACGATCTCATTGCCGAACATACAGGCCGCAGTCTTGAAGAAGTTGAAAAAGTTTTCTCTATGGATAAACCCATTGTGAACTTGCTGAAACCTATCCGTTTCATGAAATATCATTTACAAGAAATTGACGACAGCCAATTTACCGACAAGAGCTTTCAATTCTTACAAAAGTTTGCAGATCCCCCTGAGCCACTCATTTCACTGAGTCCTCATCTAACGAATGCGCCATTACGAAATCCCAAAAAAAATTTATTTTTGGTTGGAGCTTTGCTTTTTGTTTTCGGTCTTTTCATCAGCGCTTTTCTCCTTAACCAGCGCCATCGGTGGTTAAGTGCCGAAAATATTCAGTTATTTTTAAATACTTCTCGGCAATCACAGTGGGCGTTTCCAATTGTTTGTTTATCTTACATTCTCGGTGGATTTGTTCTTTTTCCAGTGACAATACTTTCATTACTAACCGCCGCCGCCTTTGGACCTTTTTGGGGACCTTTGTACGCTATGGGCGGCGCACTATCTAGTGGTGCCGTCATGTTCGGTATTGGTCATCTTGCAGGATTCAAATTACTTCGACGAGTTCTGGGAGAACGAATTCGAAAGCTTGATTATTGTATGAAAGAAGCTGGAATTTGGGGAATCGCACTGATACGCTTTTTACCGCTGGCGCCTTACTCTTTGGTCAACTTGGCTGCGGGCATGTCTTCTGTTCGCTTTATAGATTTCCTTATTGGAAGTTTTCTTGGCTTTCTGCCGGCCTCAGTTGTTAAAGGCTTCCTTGGGGACGCCCTTGTTCAATCAGTTATAAAACCAAATCCTCAGACTAAAAATTATCTTATTCTCGGAGTCCTTGGCTGGCTGGCCCTAGTTATTTTTTCGATTTGGATTGCCAAAAGATGGCGGCGAAGGACGCTGCATGAAGTTTAAAATAGTAACTTATAATATACGTGGCGGCCGAGGGCGTGATGGAATTCACAATTATGAACGTATCGGGCAGTTTCTTAGAAACCAAAATGTCGATATTGCCTTGATTCAAGAAATGGATACACGGACGAAACCAGGTCGTACCTCCAAAGGATTAATTGAACTTTGTAATGATTATTTTTTATATTCAGTTGAAGGTTCGACTTTAATTGAAAATGAAGGTTGGTATGGCAATGCGATTCTTTCCCGATTCCCTATCACTAAAAGCCAAGTCGTTGATGTGAGCTACAGAGGTCGCGAGCCTCGCAATATCATCGAAGCTTTTGTCGAAACTCCGGTTGGCCAGCTTCATGTTATGAATACTCACAAAGGATTAGGTTTTTTCGAACGCCATCATCAGTTGGTAAAACTTAATTCTATGTTGTTGAACAAAAGTGAAATACCTCTTGTCGTCGGAGGAGATATCAACGAGTGGCAAAAATTTTCACCGGCACTTTATCGCTTGAATAAGCTGTTATATCCGGTGCCTTCCGGTGCAACTTTTCCAACAGCTTTACCGGTTTTTCACTTGGATCGTCTTTGGTGCAGGCCACGCGAGCTCGTTCAGTCTTCTCAGGTCCTAATCACTCAACAGACAAAATTATTTTCGGATCACTTTCCTCTGCTTGCCGAAGTTCAAGTGAGCTAAATTTCATCCTATTCCCTCCATCTTGACTTTTTTTATATAAGTAACAAGATGTCAAGGCAGGACACTTCCAAAGGGAAAGCAGAATAAGGCATCATTCCATGTACAAGCTTCGCGAATACCAACAACAGGCTGTCAATAACACGATTCGGTTTTTTCAAAAACGACGTGAGCCTGCGGTCATTGTTCTGCCGACGGGAGCTGGTAAAAGTTTGGTTATCGCCGAGCTCGCTCGTATTGCCAATGGTCGAGTGTTAGTTTTAGCTCATGTCAAAGAGCTGGTTGAACAAAACTATGAAAAATACAAAAGTTATGGCCTGCCCGCAGGAATTTTTTCTGCAGGTCTCGGGCTCAAAGATTGGGATCACAAAGCGATTTTTGGCAGCGTGCAATCGGTAGCACGAGCACCCGATGATTTTTTTAATAACTTTTCTTTGTTGGTCATCGATGAATGTCATCGTGTTGCCGAGGAAGGGGAAACTCAATATCAAGAGGTCATCAAAAAACTTCTCGAGCGCAATCCTCAACTTTGTATTTTAGGCTTAACGGCTACACCTTACCGCTTGGGATTAGGTTGGATTTATGAATATTCTTCTGCAGGTGAAATCAAAACCGACAAAAAAAGATTTTTCAAACAGTGTGTTTTTGAGTTGCCCCTGTCTTACATGATCAAAAATAAATACTTAACAAGTCCGGTGAAGATCGATATTCCCGTCACAAGTTATGATTTTTCTGAGATCACTGACAATGATCGAGCCTACACCGTCGCCGAAGTGGAAGAAATTTTAAAAAGCCAAAAGCGATTAACTCCTTTGATCGTCAAAAATATTATCGACATTACCGAGCACTTTCATCGGCAGGGAGTAATGATCTTCAGCAGTTCTGTTAAACACGCAGAAGAGATTATGTCCTATCTGCCGGCGCAGGATGCCCGAATAGTTATCGGTGATAACGATATGAAAGACCGAAATCAAATTATTGAAGATTTTAAAAAAAAGAAATTTAAGTATTTAGTCAATGTTTCGGTCCTGACGACAGGCTTTGATGCTCCTCATGTTGATGTGATTGCGATCATGCGCCCTACAGAATCAAACAGTCTTTATCAGCAAATCGTCGGTCGCGGTTTGCGGCTTTCCGAAGATAAAAAAGATTGTTACATTCTTGATTACACGGGCATGAGACACGACATCTTTGCTCCGGAAATCAGTGATAAACGTCCCGCAAAAGATACTGTTCCTGTCAAAGTCGCTTGTCCTGTCTGTGACTTTGACAATGATTTTTGGGGATATGTTGACGATGATGGTTACGTCATTGAGCACTACGGAAGAAAGTGCAAAGGAGCTATTCAGGACCCTAAAACGTTTCGAATTATCCCCTGTGGATTTCGTTTTCGCTTTAAACTTTGTCACAGTTGCGGAGCTGAAAACGATCTTACAGCAAGAGCTTGTGAAAAATGCAAAGCAACCTTAATTGATGCTGACGCAAAATTAAAACAAGCGAAACTTTCTAAGAATGCTCATGTCCTTACACCTGATCGAATCACCTTTGAGGAGCGTGTCGATAGAAACTCGAACCCCTATTTGGAAATCAGATATTATGATTTTGATGCCCAGTATGTCAGCGAGGCGCATTTTTTTACTCATCCTTCTTCCATCAAAAAATTCAATATCAATTTTCTTCGCTCCCACTTGAAACGTCCCGAGCTCGCTATCGAAATAAAAACACCCCAAGATGCGATCAAGCATCAAGGGCTGTTTCGTTTGCCTTCCTTCGTGATCGCCAGGAAACAAGATAAGTTTTGGAAGATTACAGAAAAAGTTTTCGCGGAAGAACTTTAATTTAGCTTGTAATAAAATTGATTAACTAATTTTATAAGTATTCTCTTCATAAATTAATGTTATAAACATAAATAATGTCGAGACCTCTGTATAAACAAATCAAAGAACAATTTCAGTTGGGTCCAGCTTCTCATATTACTCATATTCACAACTTGGACGGGATTATAGCAAATGGTCTTCGATCCCACAGTTATATGAAAAGCCAAAGAGAACCATACATCGACCTCTCCGACCCAGGTATACAGTTAGATCGGGAGCAAAAGATAATTTCAGTAACTGGAAAAGGTTTGCACGATTATGTGCCCCTATATTTCGGATGGAAGTCCCCAATGTTGATGAGCCATCAAGATAAAAATGAAGAAATAATTTATTTGCGTTTCTCTCTTAATATTTTAGCGACTCCAGGAGCAGTTATCAGTGACGGTAATGCACGCTCCAATGCCACAAAGTTTTTCATTTTTACAGACATTCAAGATCTTATAAACTTAAATCCCAAAGCTATAAATGATGTTAAATGGGCTGGTGACATCGAGAAAAAGCGTCAAAAGCAGGCCGAAATTCTTATACCAGATAAAATAAATTTTTCACAAGTCTATGAAATTATTTGCTTTTCTAATAAAGCAAAACATCAAGTGATGGACATTTTAGCAAAATCGGGTATAACTTTGCCTGTGGAAGCCAATCCTGGATGGTACTATGTACCCAAAAAATGAGGTTCAATTGGTAACTTTTATTCAGGGAAATATTTTTGAATCTTCTGCTCAAATTATTACCAACACTGTGAACTGTGTTGGCGCTG
>JAKFYD010000077.1 GCA_021731025.1 Pseudobdellovibrionaceae bacterium
GCTTTGGGTTTTACTCAAAAAACTCACTGAACAAAATCCCGTTGACACAGCTCAAACAATCGAGGAAGTTGCTTGAAAAATATCGCCACTCATTCGATCAATTTCAACTGATCGAGGGACAAGCCCTTAAAAGATCCGAGCCGTCTCTAATGGATGCAGTTGGAGCTACTTTTTGAATTGAGTAATCGCCAATAGCACATACTAATCTTATGGAATCAGAAGTCTGCTGACCATAGCACCATAATTTAGCTGTATCAGGTGAGCTAACAACAACCTCCTGTGGCTTCCCGCCATTTGGTTCAATATCGAATACTGCCAATAGTTTTTGAGGAGCTTCGCCGAAGCTTATTGCAGAGCAGTTGTATGGTTTAGCTAGTGCGACGTCGCAAACTAAAGATAAAAAAATTAATAGCTTTTTCATTTATATTTTTCCTTATAAGTTTAAAGTAATAGACACTTCGGGAGTAAACCTGTCAAATTTTTTCATCTCGGCATGGTGGATATGCTTAGTGAAATTTCGTTTAGAAAATCAGTGTCATAACTCGATTGTTCCGGCCCACTTATTCCACTTGTTCTCTTTTGTTTACAGCCTCTTAAAGAGATAGGATTTAATTAATTCTAGGAATTGATCTGGTCGGGGAGACCTCTAGACAACTAGGCGAAGTTGTCCAGGTTGGGTAACTTGAGCGAACTTAAAAGCCCGAAGAGGTAGTTTTAGATGCCGAATTTCTTAATGATCTCTGAATTCGATAAAAAAGTTCCAACGCGTCCTTCGAGATAGCGCTTTGAATCTTCGTGGAAACCAATATCGTAGGAGTTAATACCTTCATCGGCTAAAATGACTTCGTAATCGCGTTGAAACGCATCTACAGCTGCGGTTCTAATGCAGGCATGCGTATTAACGCCTGCAAACACCAAGTGCGTAGGACTAAGATCTTTTAGAATCGAGTCCAGATTTGTACCAAAGAAAGCGCTGTACCTTTTTTTTATGATCTCGATATCTTCGCTCACAACTTTAAGTTCGGAAATAAGCTGCGCGCCGGGAGTTCCTTTAATGGTCATAAGAATTCCCTGTTTCCTTTGAGTTAAGAACGCGTCTGAAAGATCGGGTTCAAATTCCTGGCGCACCCATATGATCGAAGCGCCTGATTTTCTAAAACGAGATGCAAGTTCGTTAATCGCACCCGAAAGGTAATTCTTAAGGTCATGAAGGCGACCTTCAGTAAAAAAATCTTCGCACATATCGATGACGATAAAGACGGGTTTCATACAACTCACTTTTGAACTGTAGCAGTTAAAAAAGCCTCTTCGCTGATTAATTCCACTTGCTCTTGCACGATGCCAACGACTTTTCCGGTTAAGCTGTTTGTCATTGTTTTAACACTTAAGGCATGTGATTGGTCTATTTTTGTAAGGATGCCGTTTACACTGAGTTTTTGTTCGATAAAATCCGCATTCATGATGCATTCTTCATAGTCTGAATTTAAAAAGCGACCTCTCATTTCTGGAATGCTTGGATCATTTGTTTTAGCTACAAAGTTGAGATATTCAGGCGTTTGTAAATGGAAGCGGGTTTCAAGTGCTTTACCTTTTTCGAAGGTTTTAGCGACGATTTCATGGTCTTTAATCCTTAAATCATAACTTGCGTAAGTGGTTCCGATATTTGAGCGTTCTCCTGTATCAAAGTTAAGAAAGGTCACAGTGATCTTCATGTATCTCATGAAGGGTTCTTGATTGGCTTTAGCACTACTTGTAAGGAGAGCTAAAATTACTAGGGCTACGGTAACTTTCATGAAAACCTCTATTCTTTATTCTCGCAGAACCGAAGAGAATTATTAAAGGGATCTGTAATTCTCATTTCAGCCCCCCAAGGTTGCTCGATAATTCTCGGTTTTGCATGTTTGTAATTTTTATTTAAGAGCTCTTCATGAAATTTCTGAAGACCCTTAACCCTGACAAACACAACTGAGCCAGGGCTTGAGTCACCATGATGTTCGCTTAAATGAAGAACAAGGTCTCCCCGAGAAATCTGACAGTAAAGCGGGTAATTCTCACCAAAGCGATGTTCCCAGTCTAAACGAAATCCTAAAAAGTCGATGTAATATTCTTTTGCTTTAGCCTCGTCAAAGATTCGCAGTACAGGATATGAGCTATCAAACTTTATGTTGTTTAGTTCATTTTTAGAGCTCATTTTGGCCGAAAGCGTGTTCCAGTCATTGAGCCCAAATTGCCGAGCAACGATTTCAAGAGCTGCGCTGTGTGTTAATTCAATTTTTCTTAAACTAAGCTCGGACCGAAGTGATTTTGCCATTGATTTTGGATCAGGCATTTGTTTCATAGACCAACCTTTCAAAGATGAACGTTTTGTCAGAGCTTGCATTACTGGCATGTCCACCAATTAAGTTTGGTTAATGAACCTTAGCCTCTGAATCGATGCTTTCACCATCCCTTTTTTCGGGGCAAGCGGCAGGCAGCATGCGCCAGGCCTAGAGTTATCGATTAACTGTTACTTCTGTCAATATGACTTATTTACAAAAGACCACTGTAAAATCAAATCTCTGCGATTGCTTTAAACCCAAACTTTCTGAATTAGATGCGTTAGCTTAGCATTGCGCCTTTTACGCGAAATTAAGAACCCTTGAAAGAAAGCGGTCTCTAATTAAAACGGCTACTTAGATGAATAGAGCTTCACTTCTAATTCATAACCGTCAGGATCAATAACAAAGGCTGCATAGTAATCTGAACCGTATTTAGGTCGCGGCCCCGGCGATCCATTATCTTTTCCGCCACTTTCAAGAGCAGCGGTATAAAAAGTATGAACTTCATCGCGGGTTTTTGCATGAAAAGCGAGATGAAAGCCTGCGCTTGGTGTTGCAACCTTATTTACACGTTTTTTAATAGCAAATTTTTCTTCAGTATCAGTTGGTCCCCATCCCGATGCCGTCGGGCCTGAGTAAACTCTATTCAAGCCAATGCAACTAAGAACCGAGTCATAAAACTTTGAAGAAATTTTCAAATCTGAAACTGATAATGAGATGTGACTAAGAGTATCCATACTATTCTTGATAGTAGAAAAATCAGCTTATTCTATCAATCATTAACTGTTACTTTCGACTTTTTTATCCAAAGTAAATTCTTTTTGAAGTCGCTGACCAACTCAGGTACAGAGAGCCATGGACTTATTAAAATACAATCGAGAAGCCTGGGATCGCGAAGTTGCTAAAGGCAACGAGTGGACAAAGCCTGTTACTTCAGAAGAAATTAAAAACGCGAAAAATGGAACTTGGCAAGTGCTTCTTACTCCTCTAAAGCCAGTGCCGCGAAATTGGTTTCCCTCGCTCGAGGGAATAAAATTATTAGCTTTAGCCTCGGCTGGAGGCCAACAGGGCCCGATCTTTGCGGCGCTAGGAGCTGAAGTCACAGTTTTTGATAACTCGTCAGCACAACTTGCACAAGACCGTATGGTTGCAGAGCGTGATGCTCTTCAGATCAAGCTGGTTCAAGGCGATATGAGGAATTTATCTGAATTTCCGGATGAGTCGTTTGATTTAATATTCCATCCTGTCTCAAATTGTTTTATTCCTGCCGTAAGGCCTGTATGGAACGAAGCTTATCGTGTTTTGAAAAGGGGCGGTATTTTACTTTCAGGATTTTGTAATCCCGTTTCATTTTCTTTAGATCCAGAGTTAGAAGCTCAAGGCATTTTACAAATAAAGTACAGTATTCCGTATTCAGATCTCACAAGCCTTACGGATGAAGAGCGGAAAAGATATACGGATAAAGGCGAACCTCTTGCTTTTGGTCACACCTTAGAAGATCAGATAGGTGGTCAGGTGGATGCCGGGTTCATTATCACAGGTTTTTATGAAGATTCTTGGACTGAAGCGAACGGCCCGATTCATAAGTACATGAAAACTTATATTGCGACTCGGGCATTGAAAAAATAAAACGGGTTTGGATCAAAATTTAGAGACCGTATTGATTTTAAAATTTTTATTAGGGGTTAGTCGTGGATCAAGAGTGGTTGTTAAGGGTTAAAAACAACGCAGAAAATTTGCTTGAGGAAAGCAAAATACTTTTTAATCACAGGAGATATAAACGCTCTTTATTTTTGCTTTTAACGTCCTTAGAAGAAGTAGAAAAAATTAAAATGAAAACGCCGGGAAGTAAATCATCCTTCAGTCATAAAATAAAATTCCTTAAGTTGTCTAAGTCGGTTTCAACGATTGGAAAATCCATAGTGGATAACATTCCTAAGGTTTCACAAAAACTTATAGGTGATTTTAAAACCCTTGACGAATCGTCCAAAGAATTGATCAGTTCAGAGATAAGTAAATTCATTTCTGGAATAGTTAATGAAGTGTGTGGAAGTTTCGATTGGAATAAATTTAGGAATGAGTGCCTATACGAAGAAAAAAATCCGACTAGGGAAATTGAATCCCAGACTGAAGAATCTTTTAAGCAGATTGTTTTAAAGATGCATTCTGCTCAAATTCAAGAGACTGCGAAGCTAAAACTAGAATTAGGTAATGTTATATAACGTATCCTTCAAAAATTGAATGCATTAAGATGCACAGGCAACTAGTCGAAAACTTACTTGAGGCCAAAACGATAACTTAAATGATCCTCCTAGCAAAGCCATTCAGCAGGTTGAGGGCTGGGCTCCCTTGAAAGCCACCGCCCTTGGTGTGGTCGTCTCATATAAGGTTCAATCTTAAAAATTTAATGTCTACCGAGAGGGATCAGTAAGTCGTTTTGTAAAACGATACATCGAAGGCGTGGGTCGTTTAAGAGCCTCGATGGTTTCTTTTCGAAATTGGTCGTGAAAAGCTAGTAGCCCTTTGGCGCTTGTAAACCCGATGGCCCCACCTAATATGATGATTCCAATTAGCTCCAACATTTCGTTGATAATTTTCTCCACAATGGTCTCCTCTATTTAAAAAGTGAAATTACCCCCAAGAAGAAAGTATTTCGTTCTTGGGGTGTTATTCGTGCCATTATGATTTCTACGAGTGAAATTGGTCGCTGATTTTTAGTTACCAAGCAGTTACCAAAAAGTTACCTACCAATGAAATTTCCCGACATTTCTTGAAATGTCGCTCAAGTTATTCCGGTTGTTTGTTGATTTAATAAGATCTGGGATTCTTTTGGGTTTTTAGGTCTCGTCAAATTTCCGGTTAGAAAATTGGTCGGGGAGACAGGATTTGAACCTGCGACCCTCTGGTCCCAAACCAGATGCGCTACCAAACTGCGCTACTCCCCGACGCTGGAAAACTGACTGAGGGATGGAATGTATTGAAAAACACAGCCCTTTGTCAAACTTGCTCAAGCTAACGCAAAACATTATTTGTGGCAAGCCCCGGTCGGGTCTATGATGAGCTCATGGAAAACTTCATCAAACAAATTCCTAAACCTTTGTTAGCAGTCACAATTCTTTCGATTGGCATTGCCGTCATCTACTTTTCCAACCCTCCACAGTCGATTTGCGATACGGAAAGGGATGCCTTTCAAGAGACCCTTAAAGGTGAGCTCTACCCCGAACGCATTGATAAAAAGAAAGGGCGACTTCCTCCGCAGATTCTGGGCAGTCGTCGACTTTGCAAACAGGGGAATAGTGGAGGAGCTTGTTACGAATACTTTAATATGCTCAGAAATATATCTCGGGAGATCAAGCGCCAAACGACCGAATGCTACGCCACTGTCATTGAAGCCCCGGGAGTTCTGTCTTCTTTGAAGGAGGGCTTGTTCTTGATGACTCAATTGGCGTGGGGTGAGCAACCCCCGGAAGACAACACTAAGAATTGGTTTTCACGAGCCGATCTCAATGCGTTTTGCTCGATTAAAGATATTTTGAAAGAATCTATGGAAGAAGAAGAATGGGCTGATTTTCACTCGCAGATTATGGAAAGTTTACCGGGACCAAAAGCTTCGGCGGAAACAGCGACTCCCGAAGAAAACGCCTTAAGACCGAAGGCTCTTCAAGTGATCGGCGAAAGGCAGGTCTTTCAGAAGAGCCTGCTTTCTTTGAACTGCCGAAATTACAATTAGACGCTGAGCCACTGGAGATCTTGCCAATCCCCCGCATTTCCTTCTTGAACCTCGCCCCATAAGCAAAGGTCTTCGTCATGGCGATTTTTCAGAAGATAATTTCGACAATTGATTTTTTGCAGGCACCAATCTTTTGGATTCAAACCAAATTGTGGCAGATGATTTAAAAGTTTCTTTTGGAGTTGTGGATTCATTGGCATAATTTCCCCTTTTGTTAGAACGGGGAAAGTGCAAACGAATCGCCGACTCGGGAAGTCCATGAGGCATTTATTATCGGTTCTCGAGTTCCCTTTTTAAATCTTTTAGTCTAAGTTCTCGGAGATGAGACAAATTAAACCGATTTTGCAGGTTCTGTTTTTAGTTCTATGGATTTTTATTGTTATTTTACTTTTTAAAATAATTCCTGATCGTCGAGTTGTCGTACTGATTGCAGGATTAGGATTTCTGTTCATTCCATTGGGCTTAGCATGGCAAGAGTTGAAATCTCCGCAGCGTTCATGGATTGTGCTCGCAGGAATTTTTCAGTTTCTTTTTCTTTTCGTCATTCCTATTTTGTACAAGCGACTTCTTTATTGGAATGAAAGTTTTGGAAACTTTACTTTCTTTGGAATTCCAGCATGGGATTTTCATCACTACTCGGCTGTCAGCTATATTTTAATGATTGTGATTTTGGCTGGTGGTCTTTTTCTAAGATCAAAAAATAAGGCTCACTGATTTCTCAATGAGCCTTATTAAGGTGTTTTAAATCTTAAAAAATTAAATTTCGAATGGAGTTGGAGAGATAGGCTCAACACGGTGGAAAGTGTCGTAGCTGTCCATTCCTGTTGGCAATAGAGCCAAGTTGCGAGATTTCTTAACAGCAGCAGTGACTCGCTTTTGTTGAGCAATACTCAATTTAGAAATGCGAGAAGGAGTGATTTTTCCACCATCGCCGATGAATCTCATTAAAGAAGAAGGATCTTTGTAATCAAAAACATGATCACCAGAGAATTCTTGTCTGTATTTGCTTTTTGCCATTTTTTTCATATTTTCCTCTTTTTGTGCGAAACAAAGCTTCTACTAAAAAAAGGGGTTGCCATCAAGTGTCTTTTTACATATACGAGAAGATCTTCAGGACAGGAGAAAATCATGAGTCGCTGTGAATTAACAGGCAAGGGCCCCGTTGTTAAAAACTTGGTGAGCCATTCAAATATTAAAACAAAATCTATAGCATTGCCAAATGTTCAAAAAAAACGCATATTTAGCAAAGTTTTGAATCAGATGGTTCGTCTGAATATGGCCACAAGCACGATTCGTGATATGGAACATATGGGTGGATTGGATAATTTTATCCTCAACCAAAATGATGAAGTTCTTTCTAAACGCGCCATGGATATTAAACGCCGAATTAAACGAAAATTGAAAAGTCACTAGGACCGGGGAATTTTATGAAAAAATTGAAAATCAGAAAAGGAGCCCAAGTTCAAGTGATCACGGGTTCTGAAAAAGGAAAAAAAGGCACAGTGTTGGAAGTGAACGCCACTAAGATGCTGATCAAAGTTGAAGGCATTCGCGTGCAGACTCACTACGATAAAAAAGAAGGTCTTTTGAAAAAAGAAGGCTTCTTGGATTATTCCAATGTGAAATTGCTTGAGACGGCTCCCAAAAAAGAAAAGAAAACTGCTAAGAAAGCCACAAAATCTAAATCGGCTTAAGCGGTCTAAAGAGGAAGGGAGATCGATTTGAAATTTGTTTTCATTCTCTCTCTTCCACTCCTCATCTTGTTTTCAATTTCTGCTCAATCCCAAGAAAAAACTGAAACGCCTTCAGCAACGGCAACTCCAGCTGCTCCTGATGAAACAACCACTTCAGAATACTTTATTCTTTGTAAAAATCTTAAAATTGTTCGCAGTTTGCGGGTGGAAGCGACTCCGCAAAAGTGCACGGCGATTTACACTAAACTTGGGCAGGACCGTTCTATCGGAACTTCTCAGCGAGGTGTTGAAAATTGCCGAAATTTTGTGAACCAAGTACGAGAAACTCTAGTGAACGCTGGGTGGAAGTGCAAAGAAATGAAAAGCGGTCAGGTATCACATCTCAATGAGTGAGACATTAAACATCGCTTTGACTCAAATGACGTCGGTTGATGATGTCGAAAAAAATCTTTCTCAAATGTTAAGTCTGCTTGGACAAATAAAATCAGAGGTTGATTTAGTTTTGTTCCCTGAAAATTGTTTGTACATGCGGGTGCAAGAGGGCGAGCAAATCCCTTTTTTAAAGTTAAGCGATCCCGCTTTTCAACGTTTAGCGGATGAGGCTCGTCAGCGAAAGTGCTCTCTGCATTTAGGTTCAGTGCCAACGGAACTTCCTGATGGAAAATACAATTGCAGCATTGTTATCACCGACGAGGGCGTCGTGCAGCCGACTTATCAGAAGATTCACCTTTTTGATATTCAGCTCAAAGAACAAAAGCCCATTCGGGAATCTGATGTTTTTCACTATGGGACAGGTCCAGCTCTTGTTAAGCTGAAGGATTGGAAAATTGGTCAGAGCATTTGTTATGATCTGAGATTTTCCGAATTGTATCGGACTTATGCTCTTCATGAAGTTGATTTGATCTTGGTGCCCTCGGCCTTCCTGGTTAAAACGGGGCAAAGTCATTGGGAACCTTTGTTAAGAGCCAGGGCCATTGAATCACAGGCCTATGTTTTGGCCAGCGCTCAGTCGGGAGCTCATCACAGTGTCAAGGGGCCCTTTTTGCGGGAAACATATGGTCATGCGATGGCTATTGATCCGTGGGGACAGATTATAACTCAAATGGAAAATTCGCCGGCGGTTGAGGTTTTAAGCCTCAACTTAGCGCGAATTGCTGAAGTTCGGCGACAAATTCCGATGAAAGATCACCGCCGTCTTTAGGTTCTCGGTGACAATTTTTAAAAATTGCGTTTTGATAAAAGAATGAACAATCTTTTACTTTTAAAATTTATTTTAGTTTTTACCGCGACGGGAATGAGCAAATTTACCTGGGCGCAAAAACGTGACTCTGCACCGATTAAATATGATAGCGCCCGCGAAGAAGAGATTGCTCAGCGAGCGAAACGTCGAATTTATCCCGGTGGTAAGGACGAGTCTGAATTGAAAGTTCAACCGGCGTTGACGAAACCCACTCGAAAAATAAATCCATCAGTTGATGAATCTCAAGATCGTGAAACCGAACACGATTAATTTTTAAGGAGAAGCAGAATGGCGGAATTGGATCAACTTCCTGAAGGTGTGACTCGCGAAACAATGGATGTCGATGTCCTTATCGTTGGCGGAGGCGCTGCCGGTTTATCCTGCGCTTTGCAACTGCACAAACAAATTGAGACTCATAATCAAGATGTGGCTGCAGGAAAGAAAAAAGGATCTGCCATTCAGGATCCGATGATTGTGGTTTTGGAAAAAGGTTCTGAAGTTGGCGCTCACAGTTTTTCGGGTGCCGTTTTAAATCCTTCGGCATTAAAAGAACTTATTCCTGATTACCGAGAGCAAGGTTGCCCGATCGATGCTGATGTTAAGAAAGATGCGGTCTACTATTTAGGAGACGAATCCTCTTTTAAACTGCCAATCACTCCGCCGCCCTTTCACAATGTGGGAAAACACATTATTTCACTTTCGAAATTCAATCGTTGGTTAGCGAGCCAATGCGAAGCCAAAGGGATTAATATTTTTCCCGGCTTTGCTGCCGTTGAGGTTTTGTACGAAGGCAATAAAGTTGTTGGCGTGCGTACCGGTGATAAAGGACGCGACAAAGAGGGAAAGCCTAAACCCAATTTTGAACCCGGTCTGATTTTGAAATCTAAGCTTGTGGTCTTTTGTGATGGGACTCGGGGTTCTTTGTTCAAAAGTATTTCTCACAAGTTGAATCTTCGCGCGGGTCGCAATGAGGAAGTTTTTGAAGAGGGCGTTAAAGAAATCATTCAGATGCCTGCGGGGACAGTGGAACCTGGCCAAGTGATCCACACCATGGGATTTCCACTGAAGAAAAGCATCGGTGGAACTTTTATTTACACCATCCCTGGTGACAAAATTATTTTAGGTTTAGTTGCCTATTTGGATACAAAAGATCCATTGCTGGATCCCCATCGCGAATTGCAAAAATTAAAAACTCACCCATTTATTTACAATATGATCAAAGGTGGAAAAGTCATCGCTTACGGAGGAAAAACATTACCTGCGGGCGGGTGGTATTCACGCCCTAAACTCTATGGCGATGGATGGATGGTCTGTGGAGATAGTGCCAGCTTTGTGGATGTGCAAAAGCTGAAGGGAATTCACTTGGCGATGAAGTCGGGAATGCTTGCCGGTGAAGTCGCAGCCGAGGCCTTGGCGTCTCAAGATTTTTCTGAAGCCGTAACAAAATCCTACGAAACGAAAATTGAAGCGAGCTATGTGAAAAAAGAACTCTATCGGGTGCGCAATTTCCATCAGACTTTGAGTATGGGTTTTGTCGAGTCTTTACCCTTAATCGCTCTGCAAGAGATTACGGGGGGGCGAGGGCTTTTTGATCGTATGAAAGTTCACAAGGATGCCAACACCACCGAAAAAGTGGTTGAGATGTGGGGACCCGAAGGGCTTTCTTTGAAAGAAAATCAATTGCCACCGGCCGACGGGGTCTTGTTTTTTGATAAATTGTCGAGTGTTTATCTGACGGGGACAATGCATGACGAAAACTCGCCGAATCATTTGCTGTTGCGTGATGGCGACATTTGTCGAACGGTGTGTGAGCCTCAGTATAAAAGCCCTTGCAATTTGTTTTGCCCTGCCAGTGTTTACGAGATGGTGCCGTCCAAAAAATACAAGGCTGAGTATGATCTACAAATCAACTACACTAATTGTATTCACTGTAAGACCTGTGATATAAAATGTCCCTTCGAGAATATTGAGTGGACTGTGCCCGAAGGGGGCGGTGGTCCCAAGTATACCGAAACCTAAAGAACTCCTTACGGCGAAGAGGGGGTTCTCACAACTGAAAGGACTCCCTTATGCCTCAATTTTATGCCTCGTGCCCCAAAGGAATGTTAGAAGCTCTTGAAAAAGAATTGCAAGAACTTGGTTTGCAGACGGTCGATCGCAACCCAGGCGGAGTTGTTTTTGAAAGCAACTGGGAAGGTTGTTACAAAGCAAATCTGCATTCTCGATTGGCGAGCCGAATTTTAAAACCGATTTTAGATTTTACGGCTTATCAACCTGAAGAACTTTACAATCAAGTTCTTCGTCATGATTTTACAAAATACATTAAGCCGAATCAATCCATCAGCATCGATGCTTCTGTTAAAGATTGCATGATGAATGACCAACGTTATGTCGCAATGAAAATCAAAGATGCCATCGTCGACCAGTTCCGTGATAAATTTGGAGTTCGCCCTGACGTGGAAAATAATCGACCCGCTTTGCGCATTCACGTGAAAGCTTATAAGAATATGTTTTCATTAGCGCTGGACACTTCGGGCGAAAGTTTATTCCAACGGGGTTACCGCACAGAAGCCGTGGAAGCTCCGCTGAAAGAAAATTTAGCTGCGGGTTTACTGAAGCTTTCCGAGTGGGATCAAAAAACTCCACTGGTGGATTTCATGTGTGGTTCCGGAACATTTTTAATTGAAGGCGCCATGATGGCTTTGAATATTGCACCGGGCATTCATCGCAAACGATTTGGCTTTATGAACTGGTTGAACTTTGAAAAAGAAGTTTGGGAAAAATTGGTGACCGAAGCTATGGATCAAGAAAAGCAAGAGCTTGATTTTAAACTTTATGGTTTTGATATTGATCGTCGTGCGATCAATATGGCTAAGGAAAATGCCAGCAATGCCGGTGTTGATCACGTGATCGAATTTAAACGTGAGCCCGTTGCGACGGTGGCGCCACCAGCAGAAAAAGGTTTAGCGATTGTGAATCCTCCTTATGGAGCGCGTATTGGTGACGAAGATAATCTTCGCGATGTCTATCGCGATTTGGGTTACACGCTGAAACACCGGTTTAAAGGTTGGGACTGCTGGATCCTATCGGGCAATCGCGACTTGATTGGCGATATGAAATTGAAATCGACACGCAAGCATTTCGTATTCAATGGAAATATTGAGTGTCGGTTTTTGAAGTATTCGATGTTTTGATAATCCGCTTTAATTTTTGAAATAAAAAAGCCGTGGGGTTGAACCACGGCTTTTTTGTTTTTAGAGACTGGTTATTAGCCTGCTTTTTTGAAAACTGCGGGGCAGGAGTTTGCTTTCTGAGAAGAATTTTTACGGAATCTATCTCGGAAGCTTTCCCAAAACTTTTTCTTCACAACCGTTTTACGTTGGTCTTCTTTCAATTTCATCGCCTCGTGAAGGTTCTTAACCCCTCGGTCGGCATTGAACATATCACGTTTATGTAAATAATGTTCCGTAACGCCGACAAGGTCCAAAGGATCGATCTTTTTAAGAGCTTGAAGATTTTCAGAAACCAGGAATCTATTTAGCTTTTCCAGCACTACTGGATTTCTAACAAAAACCTCATTGCTTGTTGTGTTTAGAATATTCCCGAGCCCTGATGAAACCAGTTGGACTCTGTGAATGTCTTTTGAATCATGATAAGGTTGTAACAGCATGCTCGAAGGCGCATAGACTATTGGTAACTTACTTAACTTAAGTGCTGTATCAACTAAACCGAAATCCAAAATGTTTTGTAAGTATTCCTTTTTAAGTCCTGTTGCAGTACCGATATTTTCTTCGGCATATTTACCAAGTCGAGCGAGTTTCTTTTTTAACTCGGGGCTGTCACTAGGTATGATTTCAATTTCAAGATTATTCGCAATCATGAACGCGATGTTCGGCATTTGTGAGCAATAAGTCGAGAAATCATAGTAAGCTCCGTGAGGAGTAACCCATTTAAAAAATGTTCCTATGGACATCATACGATAAAGTTGTTTTGTTGCTCGTTCTTGCAACCAGTAAGAGAGCTCACTGTAAAGCTTATTCTTTTCCGCTTCAGATCGTGCAGCATTGATTCGACTTTCGATTTCACGTTTCTTGACGACAACTTCATTAAGGTCTTCATCAATACGCCATCCGCTGCTAGGTTCGACAAAAGATCCGTCGGCTTTTTTGTCTGGGTATTTAATATTCCCCTTTTCATCAAGAACAACTTTATGAGCAGGGAACACGATTTCGCCTTTGGCTTTTAAATATGTGCCATCTGCTAATTTTTTATTAATTTGATCAAGGAGTATTTTTCCTCGTTTTGAGTGATTCACTACGGAAATTGTAATGTGGCTATCATGAGCGGCATCATTGAAGGTTTCGGGACCAGTAAATCTGACTCCACCGGGGCGAACCATGGATTCAGTGCTGTCAGCAACCGGATTAGGGAAGTTATCAATAATATACGCAACTTGTATCTTAGAGTCCGTTTTTAATGGTTTAAAATTAAATTCACTGGGGCCAAGTAAAGTTACATCTCCATAGTGCGAATTACCGATTTTTGATTTTCCAAAAAGGACGCTTCCAAAGCCTCCGCGATTGGAAGCTTTCCAAAAACGTTTAAAAGATGTAAAGCCTTCTTCAATGATCTTTTCTTCATCAATAAAAGAAAGTGAATCAAGCAAGGTTCCAGTCATACCCAATTCTTTAGCTCTTTTCTTGTCGCCAGCTTGCGAACCGAAGGCAATAGCTCCCGCTTCGGCATTGTTGGACATATAGCCTGCACCAGTGCCGGGGTTGACTTTAATTTTTTTGAATTTATTGTCACCTCCCAGAGTAACGACTTTATCTCCAAGGAACATTTCCAAATCCAAGCTTCGAGTCTGAAGATGCTTCTGCAAATTCAGCATTGGCTTTGTTTTTAAGTAGTGGACATTTCGCTCGGCCTTTTCACCAAGACGACATAATATCGTTGTAAGTGCTCGTCCTAACCATCGGGTCGAGCCTGCCTGAGTATCGAAATACATCCGATCAACATATTGAGCCATCAGACCAAAAATAACTTTTGCATCTCGCTGAATTTGTGTTCGTGCTTGGAGTCGTTTATGATCTTTTTCATCTAAGCGATCATTGGCATGATCTAAATAGTAGCTAACATTGTCGCCGTACATAACTCCTAAGAACTCTGCTGTCATTTTTCTTGTTGTTTCTTCTACGGACCGCTTAAGTGCCGGTTCAAGATAACGCCGTCGAACTTCTAGCAGTTTCTCTTTATCCTCTTCGGTTTCTTTTGGCATTTTCCCAAGTTCTGCCAATTGCTCGGCAGTCAAAAGTAAATCTTCGCTCTTTGGTTGCAAAGCTAGTGCTTTGGCGACTAGGTCATTGATAAGATTAAGTTGAGTATTGTTGCTTAGGCGATTTTTGGTTCGTGAGAAGAACAGAATAGCTAACTCGCGTGCCGTATTCATATTTCCTTCGAAATTTCGAATGTTATCGAGTTGTTGAATACGTGCTTCAGGGTTTTCATGAACAGGATGTTTCTTGATTTCTAAACGGACATCCTCCGCTTTGTCATCAAAGCCGTAGTCGGATAAGAAGACTCGCATATCTTTTGCCCAGGCTGCATCTTGCATTTTAATTTCTAAATTTTCTGCAGACACATTGTTTTTTGCGACCAACGACGAAGCATCGTTATTTCGGGTTTGTTTTACTGCGGTCTGGTCGCCGCTTGTTGCGTACATAGAAAATTTAGAAAACAGTTTCGAACCTTTCAGGTTACGCACTGTTTGGCCATATTGGTACATATCGGTGTAGGCCTCGGCCCGATTTGGGAATTGATCCTGTGGATTTTGGATGCTGAAGTTTTGATTCATTGAGTTTGCTAGTATTTGATCTAAACGTGGGCTGAAGGATTCACGTTTAGGGGCGTAATTTAAAAGTCTTTCTTCAAACTCGTTGGATTTATAATCTTGCAAAATTTGAGTGAGACCATCCTTAAAGAATATCGAAGAATTTTTAACTAAATCCGTATTGACAGCGGCAAAGTTAGGAGCGGTATAAGGCTTTTCGAGATCAATATCCTTGACAGTTTTAGAGCCAAATTTTTGAAGCCACTTATGAATTTCTGAAAATTTTGATGGTACGGAAGGCTTCACTCCGCCAGCCTTATGAAGGACTACATGAGCACCTAGGGCACTGTAAAAGGCATCGATCGTATCAATATAATTATAAGAATATCCTTTAGCTTCTTTGCCATAAGTCATTTCTTGCAAGATTTTTACAAGATTTGCTTTAAAAGCTTTGTCATATTGCGCAGGTGATAATTTAAGAAGTTCATCAAGATAATTTGCATCAATAGTCATCTGCGATTTTCCATTGCCAGACTTTACAAATTTTTCTTGTTTGTCAGACCAAACATAATTCTCACCTTCCCACAAGAGGTAAGGATCTTTTTGTTCTGTAAGTTGTTTTCTCGCTTTTTCTTGCATTTTCTTAGTATCGAGTTGTGTTGCTGCGAATGAGGCATGTTCAGGGTTTAGAAAACCATAACCTTCAAGCCCGACCCAACGGATTCCTCCCACAGATTGATTGGGGCTAAACTCTGCGGCCATTACAGCTTCGACTTTGGTTTCAGGTTTTCCAGGAACGGCTTCGGCTTCCTTAACGACAGCCAAGGCTGCACTTGTATAACTATTAGCTAGAGCCATCTTTGTTTGATCAAATGCATGTTTAAAGCGATCCGAAAAGCTTGGTTGCTTTCCGGCTTCCAGTTTTTCTTTAATTGCTTTTGTATCCGAGGCTAAATAATAGAACCCTGGAAAGACCCACATGCCTTTAAAAATCATTCGGATATAAGCTTTTGGATTTTTAAGAAATCTAGGAAAAATAGCTGAAGCTTTTTTAATAGACTCTTTTCCGTCTTTTGAGGCCTCGTTGAGTACGTTTCCAGTTTCAACTTTCATCACGACTTTCTTACCGTAAGCATCAACGGTTGTGATTTTAGCTGTGATATAGTTATTTAAGTTCTCAGCGTATGTTTCGCGAAGATGACTAGCCAACTTTCCTTCTGTGTCTGAACCAAACGCATTTTGCTGATTTTGAATTCGTGAAAAACGCACAAGGCTGTAAATTAGCCCTTTGCCTAACCAGCGAGTTGTTCCAAGAGTTTTATTTTCATAAGTCGCATGCACATACTTTTTAACTAAATTTTCCAGATAAGAAAGCTCTTTTTGGAACGCTTGTCGTTCAGACTCGTCGTTGCCATTAAGAATAGACTCAACTTTACCCGTACCATACAGAGTGGGGCTTGCCCCTCGCTTAGTTGAAATTCGCGAGTTAAGTGGCGATTTGTTTCACGCAACTTCCTCGATTGCTTGATTTGTGTCAACAAGATTTTGTTCAGTCAATCTTCGAAGTAAAATCCAAAGACCTGGTAAATTTCGGTAACCACGTATTTTTCGCATTTTATTTTCTGAAGCCAAACAATACGTCGCGAGCCATCTCTGAAAGTGTTCAGAGTCCTTCCACTTCTTCACCCGACGCATATCTTCTTCGATCAATGAGTTTAGTGATTCAATCGGATTTGTCGTTGAGAAAAATGTTTTTAAGTCTCTTGGTAATTTCAAACTGTGAACGGCCATAAGATCTTCTTTCGCTTCAAGAAAGCTATTCAGCGCTGACAGGTTAAGGTCTCTGAGAATACTTTCCAGTCGATCGCAAACAACTTTTGCCTCTACCAGATCTTTAGCGTCCCGCAGAGCCCAGAACAAGCCTGTAGCCTTGTGTGCGTCGTCACCAAGGGCTTTTTCAATGTTACGCCACTTGTGAACGAAGCAGCGGATCCGAATGGCTTTACGATTTTTCTTGTCATGAACTTGGTACTTTTCTTCCAACGCTTTATTAAGTCCAGACCCACCATCAACAACAAACAACAGCCCACTTTCCGTAAGGCCACGGCTTTGTAAATCACGCAGTAGCTCAAGGCATGAACTCGAGTTCTCGGTGTCAGCCTGATAAATTCCAAGAACAAATTTTCTCCCATCCACCGCCACACCAAGAGCGATAATCACACCGTGTTTTGAAAATCTTTTCCCATCAATAAACACCGCTCTGATGTCCATTTCTTTCAGTGATCTTTTTTGCAGATCTTCGATCTTCTTTGCGGTTGTCTTAATCCACTTTCTTGAGATAGAACTTTTTGCAAAGCCAAATGAATTTGCAATTTTACTTACACCTTTTTGATAATCGCGCTGAGAAACTTTTTTGATTCCTTCAGTAAACACCGCTTGATCAAAAAGTGTTGGATCTTGAAAATCCTCGTAGGTCTGAAGACGGATTTCTTTCTTATCTTTCCCACGAACTCGGGGAATCTCAAGAGCTACATGCTGATTACCCAAAATAATGGACCCTTTTTGCGATCCCCATCGGTGATTCGTTTTGCCGTGACGGTATCGGTCACCGCAGAGCTTTTCAACCTCGCTTTCGCATTCGGCAATAAACGCCTTCACGGCTGGTGGCAGTAAGGTTGAAATTAATAAATGCTGCGTCTCGATGGGACCTTCAAGATTTTCAAATTTATTTTCTAGAATATCTGATTTTTTGGCATGCTGGAGTTTCTTGCGATTGATCTTTCTGACTTCTTTCAGTACGGTCTTTTTCACTTGGGTGGCCCTTTCTTTTTCTGGTTTCAATTTGCGTGATAACTTATTGAAAACACAGATTGGTTGAGCCACTCAACCTTTAAATTTCAACTAAACCTGGGACATTGCCAAAAAACAAGTGGAAGAGTCAATTCTTCCAGGCTTAGGTGGGTTAATTCGCAGAGCTGAAAAGAATAGTTCTGAAGGGAAAAAGTATGACAAAAACTCAAGGGCCACAAATTTTGCAAAAAATTGAAGCTTTCAATTTGTCATTGTTGCCAGTATTAAAAAAATATCCAAAGTCTGAGCGATATACTCTAGCAGAAAAAACCGAAAAATTTTTTCTTGAAGGGACAGAGAGTATTTATTGGGGTTCTTATGAAAAAAAAGAGCGCGCTCAACACCTATCTAGAGCTAGAATTCAATTTCAGATGACTGGTTATTTGTTAAGGATTGGACGCCGAATGGGTTTTACGTCTGAAGGGCAATATGAAAAACTGTCGGTTGATCTTGTGGAGATCGGGAAAATGGTTTCGGGATGGATTAAAATAGTTGAAAAAATAAATCACGATGCCAAAGACGTTTAATAATCTTTTTGATGAAATTTCTGATTTTAAACGATTGCGACGCTGCTTTTACAAAGCCTCAAAAAGTAAGTTTTATCGGTACTCGATAATTCAGTTTAACCATAGCCTTGAAGAAAACTTGCTTAAGATTTCTAAGGAACTAATAGATGAAACCTATGAGTTTGGAAATTACAGATGCTTCTACGTTCTTGAACCCAAAAAACGACTTATTGAGTCTGCCTGTTTCAGAGACCGTGTTGTTCATCATTCGATTCATCAGACACTAGAACCGATTTTTGACGATCAATTTTCTAGCTATAGCTATGCTTGCAGAACCGGACGTGGGAATAATCGGGCGGCTTTACTCATGAAAAAATGGATAACTAATAATCAAGAGAAATACTTTTTAAAGTGTGATATAAAAAAGTTTTTTCCAAGCATTGACCGGGAAATTTTAGTTAATATCATTTCTAAAACGATCCTAGATGAAAAGCTTCTGCGGTGTTTGAAAAAGTTGATTGCTAATGCCCCGAACCACGGAATCCCGATAGGCAATTTGACCAGTCAGTTGTTTGCAAATATCTATTTGAATGAACTTGACCAGTTTGTAAAAAGAAAGCTTCGCGTGAAAAAATATATTCGGTACATGGACGACTTTGTAATGATTGCTGACTCGCTGGAAGAGGCGCACATGCTTCGAGATAGGGTCGACGAATTTATTTCAGAATCGTTGAAATTGACTTTAAGTCCGCAAAAGGTATTAATCGCAAAATGCAGTGAGGGTATGGCATTCCTAGGTTTTTTTATTCGTCCAGGTGAAATGAGATTAAGGGGTGCTTTTTTTCGGCGCATGAAGAAAAAACTAAAAAAGGCACGAATTCAAGCTTTGCATAGTGATGATAAAACTTCAGAGCGTCCGAAAAGACATCGTGGAGAATTGCATCCCTATTTGATGACATTAAATTCATATCTTGGTCACGTGAAATTTTGTACCAATAGTACGACATTAAAAAGAGAAATTTTGAAAGTGAATTTAGGTTTATTTAAGGAGTCAGAGATCTGAATGCCAGACTGGGGTGCAAGACTTGGGTCTTCGCGCGGTCTTATTGCCGGGGGCAATTGGAATAATGGTAGCAATGTGGGTCGTTGGACGTCGAATTGGAATAATGCGCCCTCTAACACGAACAACAATATCGGCTTCCGTTGCGCTTTGCCCGCCGAGTGAGTGATTCAAAAAGTGAGTTTGAACGAATGGCTTCAGTGAAGCCCAGTTCAAAATTTCATTTTGCCAGGGCCAAACTTAGAACTGCTATTTTTGGGAGAGCGAAATTGAAATCACAAGATCCTGATTTCCTTGTCAGATT
>JAKFYD010000062.1 GCA_021731025.1 Pseudobdellovibrionaceae bacterium
GTTAGACCATAGCGCTTGTTGTGAGTGTGAAGAGCGTGCACCAGTGTCGCGAGCAATCGCGCGCCCGAAGCACCAATAGGGTGTCCAATAGCCACAGCGCCACCATGGACATTCGCTTTCTCAAGAGGAATTTCGAGATCTTTCATGGCCACTTGAGCCACAACAGCGAAGGCCTCGTTGATTTCCCAAAGGTCAATATCGCCCGACTTAAGATTAGCCTGGCTCAAAGCTTTTTTGATCGCTCCAACTGGAGCTGTTGTAAAATACTTGGGATCATGAGCGAAAGTGCCTTGTGAAACAATTCGCGCAAGAGGTTTAATTCCCAAAGCTTTCGCTTTGGATTCCATCATCAAGATATGAGCCGCGGCCCCGTCATTGATTTTTGAAGCATTCGCTGCAGTGATGGTTCCTGCTTTATCAAAAGCTGGTTTTAAAGTTGGGATCTTTTCGAATTTGGTATTGAAGGGCTCTTCGTCTTGGGAAACAGTGACAGCGCCTTTTTTCCCTTCGACAACAACTTCGGCCATTTCATTTTTGAACAGACCTTTTTGTGTCGCTGCTTGAGCTTTTTTATAACTTTCAACGGCGAATTCATCCTGCATCTCACGAGTGAATTTATAATCCTTCACGCAAAGTTCGGCCGCACTTCCCATGTGAAAATTATTGTAAGGATCCCAGAGACCATCTTTGATCATCGAATCCACAATCGGAGCGGGACCCATACGATAACCCGCGCGAGAATTTTCCAATAAATGCGGAGCCAAGGTCATGTTCTCTTGCCCACCAGCAACGACAATCGTTGAGTTTCCTAATCGCAATGAATCTGAAGCCAGCATCACAGCCTTCAGTCCAGATCCGCAAACTTTATTGATCGTCATGCAAGGAGTGCCATGGTTCAGGCCCGCATAGATCGCAGCTTGTCGCGCAGGAGCTTGTCCCACTCCAGCTGTTAACACTTCCCCCATGATGCATTCATCAATTTCACCCACTTTAACTCCCGCACGAGCGACAGCTTCTTTGATGGCAATAGCTCCCAAACGGGGGGCTGGTATTGTGGAATAGGCGCCCTGAAAAGACCCAACAGGAGTTCTTACGCTGCTGACAATGACAACTTGGTCCATGATCTCTCCTCAATGTGAAATTGGATGTTGAACAATGACCGACACTCTTCTACTTTTTAAGTACAGAGTCAAATGAGGAGGATTCAGTGAGCCAAAAACTTGCTTTGTTTTTATTTGTTTTGAGCATCCATAGCCCCTTCATTGCACAAGGACAATCTGGTCAAGTGGTCGATGTGCCTTTAGTTGCCGGCGACGTTCTCGTGATTAAAGGTCTTGATCTTCAAGTCACTTTTGGCAAAGGCACGGGCGGAAATTCCCTAAAAATTTACGGACTCGATAATAATTCGAACGCGGGCTCTTACCGCGCCGAGCGACGGGGAAACCAAATTGTTATATTAATGAATGAATACGATTCGAAACGAGACTGGAAAAACATTCTGACGCAAAAAAGCGCCAAAAGAAAAGCCATCGATATTCGTGGCCCAGCTTTACCGGTCGAAGTTCATGCGCGGGATGGAGTTCTTAACTTTTCACAGTGGCAGAGCAACGCCGAAGTTCATCTCATCAATGGCAAAGTGATCTCTAATCAAAGCCGTGATCTGAATTTAACTCTCCAAAAAGGAGATTTGATTGCCAATGAACTCCAGGGATCACTGAAGGCTAGAGTAACCCAAGGGCAGGTCACCGTTAAGAACACCAGCGGCGATGCTGATATTCAAATTCAATCCGGTCAGCTTGTTGGAGAAAAAAATAAAGGCAATTGGAGAATCAACTCGCAGAGTGCAAGCATTAAAGTGACCCAGTCCCAAGGTGTTCTCGAAGTTGAAAATCAAAAAGGTCTGTGGACCGTCAGCAAATTTAAAGGCCGCGTCGACGGACAAATGCGCGACGGAAATATCAACATGAGTGTGTTGGAAGATTCGGAAGTGAATTTAAAAAGCAATGCTGGAAAAATGCAGATCCAAGTTCCCCAAGCTTCGGGTGCTTATTTAAATTTGTTAAGCGCTGAAGGAGATTTATTTCTTCCCGGAGATTTGAAAGCCAATCGGGGAGGTTCGGAAAAGTCGTATCGAGGTCGATTGCGTGGTGAGTCTCAAAAAGTCAGCGTGACAGCCCGCAGTCAAGAAGGCCTTATCATTTTGAAGTATTAAGAAAAAGTATTGACAATGATTTTAAAAACGATCAAATCGCTTATTATGCCAAACAAAAAAGTTAAGAAGCAAAGCGTTAAGTCCTCAATAAAAAACAAAACTTCGAAGAAACCGAAGAAATCCGGCGGCGCGTCCAAAGCTGCTGCGTCAAAGCCTGCGGCCAAAATGAAGAAGTCTGCTGCACCTAGTAAGGTGGCGACGGCGCCGAAGAAGCACGAAGAAAAAAACAAAAAAGTCAGCCCCGCAGTTTCGGAAAAAGAAACAGCGAAAAAGGCTGACAAGCCGGTAAGTAGTGCCATTCCTGCGACTCCTAAGCCTGCGAAAGCGGCGACTGGAAAGAAATCAAAAACAGCCAAAGCCCAAAAACCCAAAGAGGGCGGAGATCTTGAAGACGATTTTTTGGCTGATGATGTCGAAGGCATCGAAGACATCGGCGAGTACGAAGAAGAATTAAAAGCCGTTGAAGAAGCTGACGACGAACCGGAAGACGAAACGGCTTGGGAATTAGAAAATAAAGAAAATACAGAAGATGAAATTATTCTTACGGATGCCGAAGGTCGACGTTACTGTCGAGCTCGCGACTGTGATCAAATTTCCGCCGTCGATGCTTATTGTCGTTATCACTATCTGCTCTTCTGGAAGAAAATCCAGGTTCGTAAGAAAATTCTTCTCGATGGCAAACTCGAACGTTACGTTGAAGAACTCACCGGTCGTTTCCCAGATAAATTCTTAGAAATGATTCGTCGAGATTTAAGAACGACAAAAGATTTCCTATCTGCAATTCAAGAATTGGAAATTGATGAATCAGCAAATGGTGACGATTTTGAAGAAGAGTCACAGTCATTCATCGATGAAGTTCGCGGCTTGAATGAAAGCCCCGGAGTTGACGAGGAAGAGTTTTAATTTCAGTTAAGGATTAATCCGTGAGCCAAGAGCAGCCGGTGAGTGCAAAACAAGTTGAGAAAATAAAACTCAGCTACGCCCGCTGCTTAGAACACAAAGATTTCTTCGAGAAATTTTATAAGAATTTCTTTAATGTTGATTCGCGAGTCCCCGGGTATTTTCAGAAAACAAATTTCGAGCAACAAAGAAAAGCACTAAGATACGGTGTCGAGTATTTAATCATGTATGCCGAAGGCTCACGAATCGGCGAAACTAAGATTGAAGAGCTAGGATTAAAGCATGATCGTCGACATCTCAATATCCCAGTCGATCTTTATGATAAGTGGATGCAGGCATTACTGACGACGATTAAGCAGCACGATAGCTCTTTTAACGACGAGCTGGAAAAGCTATGGCCTTACGTTCTTAGCTTCGCCATTGCTCAGATTAAATCGAAATATTAGAATTCATCGGTATACAGGGCCTAAGTTATTTCGAGACTTATTCCTCTGAGACTTGAAAGAAACACGTCTTTTTCAAGAATTTCTTTTGTTGTAAATAGAATATCGATCTTTTGATCGCCGATCGATGCGTAAATTTTATTTAGTATTTCATATTTACGAGCACGGTTGTCGTTAAAGTTTTCGCAAGAACAGATGATTAAAAGATCAATGTCCCCACCTCGTTTGTTTTCATCAACACGACTGCCGAAAAGCTTAAGCTCATAGGGGGCCTTAAGTTCTTCACGAACAATATTTTTTATACTTTCAAGCTCTTTTGAAGTTAATCTCATCTTAGTTCTGCTTTAACAAAGGGCTGCAACTTTTTTTCAAGCTTAAGCAGTTCGGGGGTGAATTTAGTTAATTTTTTGAAAATTTCATGTAAATCCTGATCACTGTATTCATGAACAGTGACATTCCGAAGTTCTCGAATCTCGAGCCAGTGGGGGATATTTTCTATAACGCGGAGCTTTTCTGAATAATTAAGGATGTCGCGGAAGGTTCCATCAAATGCTGGATCATCAGTCTTAACCAAGGCCTTTAAAAATTTACTCATAAAGAGATCCGATGTCCTAGCAAATCTCACTGCAAAACTATCCCATAGTTCCAACTGTTCATCTGTAAGATCTGTGGGGTTTGTTGATAGCGTTTTTACTCGTTCATATGTGAATTCGAGGTACCGAATGCTTTTTACTATCTTGGTGTAATAATAGCCTGTGAGATTCGTTTTTTGAGTCATACAACTTTAATGTAACTGGCCTTTTTTCTTTTTGCCACCGCCAAACATGCGGGGTGTAGGGTCTTCGCCGTCTTCTTCTTCGCCAAGGACATCTTCAACTTCGGTTTCTTCTTCTTTAACTAAGCTCGGGTCTTTGATTCCCAGCAAAGCATCGGCTTGGGCTTCAAGGTTTGTGTTCACCGTCGAAAACTGAATGTGCAATTTGCGATTGTTAAAAGGTACTTCTTTCCAGATTAAAGGAAGATCAGCTTCTTGGCCTTCTTCGTCAGCGCCTTCGAAGTATTCGACCATCAGGCTAGCGGCTGCGTCCACCGCATCATTGATTCTTTCAATGGCGTCACTTTTATTTGAAGAGTACTCGACAGAGACTTCGAAATTCGCCTGCTTAAGACGCCCCGTTTCAAGGTAGCCAATGCGAACTAAGATCTCCTGAGAGTAGATTCGTCCTTCAACGAACAGCTGAGCCTTTTGAAGCTCTTTCGAAAAATTTTCTCGGAATACGGTTTCAATTTGCTGGATAAATTCGGGAGGAAAGGCAGTCCATTTTTTTGACGAACTTAATCGCGGTTTCATTCCTTTTAACTCCTTTATTTGACTTCAAAACGAGGTCCCTCTATAACCCATCAATGATTATGACACAACGGGAAAAAGGCTTTTACATTTCAACCTACGGTTGTCAGATGAATGTCAATGATTCGGACCGGATGGCTACACTTTTAGAGATGGCCGATTACAGCCCGGTTCAAACCCCAGAAGAAGCTTCTTTAATTATTATTAACTCTTGTTCCATCCGTGAAAAGCCCGTGCACAAAGTTTACTCCGAAGTGGGCACATTTCGAAAACTTAAAGAAAAAAATCCCAATCTTAAAATTGGCGTCGGTGGCTGCGTTGGTCAGCAAGAAAAAGAAAAGCTGATCAAGAACCAACCCATTATTGATTTCGTTTTTGGAACCGACACCATTGATTCTTTGCCACAAATTTTAATGGATTTAGAAAATCCTCCGGAAGGCCGGTCACAAAAAATTGTGCGAGCTCAGTTTGAACATCGCCAGCCTTACCATGTTGAAACCTTGGTCACAAATCCTGGGATTTCAACTTTCGTGAACATCACCAAGGGCTGCGATAATTTTTGCACCTTTTGCGTGGTTCCTTACACTCGAGGTCGCGAAAAAAGCAGACCCCTTAAGCACATTATGTCGGATGTGCAAACTCTGATTAAACGTGGAGTGAAAGAAGTCACACTTCTTGGACAAAATGTAAACTCCTACGAAAGTGATTGTGGAGCTGATTTGGCCGATCTTATGCGGCAACTGGCTCAGCAAACCAGCATTGAAAGAATTCGCTTCACGACCTCACATCCAAAAGATTTTGATCAAAAGCTTGTCGATGTGATGTACGCCAGTCAGCCCAAAGTTTGCGAGTACATTCATTTGCCTTTCCAGAGTGGAAATTCAAATATTCTTGAGCGAATGAATCGCGGTTATACTCGGGAACAGTACCTGGAAAAAATTGCGATGATTAAAAAAGCCATACCGAATGTTGTGCTTTCGACAGACATCATCGTGGGTTTCCCCGGTGAAACTGAAAGTGATTTCCAAGACACCCTGAGCCTTGTGAAAGAAGTCGGCTTCGAGACCATCTTTGCTTTTAAATATTCACCTCGGCCAAACACAAAGGCTGCGAAGTTTGAAGATCAAGTGGATGAAGGTGTTAAGTCGGAACGCTTGAATCGTCTTTTTGAAATGCATGATGAAATCGCTTTCGAGTTGGTTAAAAGATATGAAGGTCAAACATTGAAGGTGTTGGTTGAAAAAGCAGACACTTTGATGGAAGGGCCAACGATCAAATTGACAGGAAGAAGCACCCAAAACAAATTGGTCCACTTTTTGGGTGCTCGAGAATGGGTTGGATCCACTGTCCCTGTGACTATTACCAAAGCTTCACCAGCCGTGTTTCGGGGTGAAGTTCCCGCGACTTTCGCTGGAGGTCTGAATTGAGTGACTTCACGGATTTGAATTCGCTTTTAAAATCCCAGTTGTTTTTTTCGAAGGACAGTTCGGAAGAAGAAATCTTTCATCAAAAAGATTTGATCCAATTTTTTCCTTTTGGAATTTCCCTAACGACAGATGTCGCGCGACCTTTTTTACTTCTCAAAGATAAAGAACAAAATCACACTCTTCCAGTGGCACTGAGCCCCTTAGAAGCTGGAATCACTTTGGGGCAACATCAAGGGCAAAGCTCTCCGGCAAGTCCTCATCGTTTTACACAGTATTTACTTGAATCTTTGGCGATCAAACCGGTGCAAGCTGTTTTCGTCGAGATAAAAGGGGTGCATCAGTACTTGCGCATTTATCTGAATGGCGAGCCGCGATTAAACTCGATTAAAATTCGTGCTGATGAAGCTATGTCCTTGTGTTTGCATTTAGGCGTACCCGTTTTTGCGACGGAAAAGTTTATTAATCAAAGTAAGCTGCTCAATGCTCAAATCGATGGTTTGACCGAGGGCTTAATTCGCAACCAAAAAATTCTGACGAAACATAACACTCACTTTCATTGATTGAGGTTTTTATGAGTTCAATTCTTTCAGTCCGAGGATTTACACCCAAGCTCGGAGCGGATTGCTTTATTGCACCAAACGCCAGCGTGATTGGCGATGTGGTGCTGGGCGATCGTTGCTCGGTGTGGTTCAATGTCACCTTGCGTGGGGATGTGATGCCTTTACGCCTAGGCCACGAGGTCAATATTCAGGACGGCACTGTCTTGCATGGCACTCAAAATAAAGTGGGTGTGACCATTGGTGATCGCGTAACCATTGGGCACAACGTTACGCTTCACGGTTGCAGCATTGGGCGTGAATGCCTGATCGGCATGGGCAGTTTGTTGATGGACGAAGTTGTGGTCGGAGACAAATGCATCGTCGGTGCAGGAAGTTTACTGACAGAGGGCTCCAAATTTCCTAGCGGTGTTTTAATCCTTGGGCGCCCTGGAAAAATTGTGCGGGAATTAAAGCCAGAAGAGATTGCGTTTCTGTCCCAATCCGCTGACAATTACCTGAAGTATAAAACCTGGTACACAGAAGGAAAAAATTAATGGAAATTCCCTATGCCTTAACCTTCGATGACATTTTATTACTTCCTCAGTATTCCGATATTACGCCGACGGAAGTAACACCAAAAAGCTTTTTTGCACGCGATAAATATTTATCAACGCCAATTCTTTCTTCGGCCATGGACACCGTTACGGAAAATAAAATTGCGCGCATTATGGCGCAACACGGGGGATTAGGTGTCATCCATAAAAATATGTCTATCGAGCAACAGATGCTTCAGGTGGAAAAAGTAAAAAAATATGAAAGTGGTATGATTCAAGATCCTATCACTCTTGGTCCGGATCATTATGTGCGTGAAGCCGTCGATGTGATGAGCCGCTATTCCATCAGCGGGGTTCCTATCACAGTGCAAGGAACACTGGTGGGAATTCTGACAAATCGGGATTTGCGTTTTGAAACTCATCTTGAACAGCCCATTAAAAATTTAATGACCAAAGAAAAATTGATCACTGCTGAAGAGGGCACCACGCTGGAACAAGCCCGAAAAATTTTGCAACAGCATCGCATTGAAAAACTTCCGGTGGTTGATAAAAAAGGGAAACTCAAAGGTTTAATCACTATTAAAGACATTGAAAAAGCTCAAGCTTATCCGCAAGCGACCAAAGACAGTCACGGTCGTTTATTGGTTGGAGCTGCCTTAGGGGTTGGACCCGATGCGCGGGAACGAGTCGAAGCTTTGGTCAGTTGTCATCTGGATGTGATTTGTATCGATACAGCTCATGGTCATTCAAAAAATGTTATCGAAATGGTTAAACACATTTCGCAAAACTACAAAGACGTGATCATCGTTGCTGGAAATGTTGTCACTGCAGATGGAACAACAGCCCTAATTGATGCCGGTGCCGATGTGGTTAAAGTTGGGGTTGGACCTGGAAGTATTTGCACCACGCGGGTCATTGCGGGCGTCGGTATGCCGCAAATTTCCGCTGTTGTCGAGTGCGCGAAAGCGGCGAAGGCCAAAGGTAAAACCATCATCGCAGATGGTGGAATCAAATATTCGGGCGATATCACAAAAGCCCTGGCCTTAGGGGCGAACTCAGTCATGATTGGCAATTTGTTAGCGGGAACTGAAGAGTCTCCGGGCGAAACGATTTTGTACCAAGGACGAACTTATAAAGTTTATCGCGGTATGGGTTCACTGGGAGCCATGAGCAAAGGCTCGCGGGATCGTTATGGTCAGGCCGAAGTGGTTGATGAAGATAAATTAGTTCCTGAAGGCATTGAAGGAAAAGTTCCTTACAAGGGAAGCGCCAGCGGAGTGATTTATCAGTTGGTCGGTGGTGTAAAATCGGGAATGGGTTATCTGGGCGCAAAAAATGTTGAAGAGCTGCAAAAGCGAGCCAAGTTTGTGCGCATCAGTCCTCAAGGTTTGCGGGAATCCCATGTGCATGATGTGAGCATCACTAAAGAAGCTCCTAACTATCGATTGGAATAGAATTTAAATGGCCGAAAAAGAGCGTGGAATTTTAATTTTAGATTTTGGGTCTCAGCTTACTCAGTTGATCACTCGTCGGTATCGCGAGCTCGGATTTTATTCAGAAGTTCATCCTCACTCGATGCCCTTAGAGCAAATCAAAAAAATGAATCCTTACGGCATCGTCCTCAGTGGTGGTCCCAATTCTGTTTATGAAGCTAGCTCTCCGCGAAGATCTATTCGTGAGCTGGTCGAGATCGCTCCCTTGTTGGGAATTTGTTATGGCATGCAGTTGATTTGTCACGATCTTGGTGGGCAAGTTGAAAAAGGCGCCCATCGGGAATATGGTTTTAATTTTATCAATTACAAAAAAGCTTTGGGAAAAATCCCGGCTCAGCAAAAAGTTTGGATGAGTCACGGGGATGTTGTGACCAAGCTTCCTCCCGAATTTGAATTGCTGGGCGAAACGGAAAATCATCCGGCAGTGATTCGTGGTCCAAGAATTTTAGGTTTGCAGTTTCATCCTGAAGTGGCTCACACCGAGCATGGCTCCGACGTGCTTTTAGCTTTCACAGAAATGTGTCAGGCCAAGCCATCGTGGAATGCTCCACATATGGTTGAAAGTCTCCAAAAACAAATTCGCGAAACCGTGGGCGAAAAATCACATGTGCTTTGCGCTCTCAGCGGCGGGGTTGACTCGACCGTTGTGGCCACTTTGTTAACTCGAACCTTAGGTCGAGAACGAGTTCACTGTGTTTTCGTTAACAATGGTTTACTGAGAAAAGATGAATACGAAACTGTTTTAAAAAATTATGAAGGCTTAGGTTTAAATGTTAAAGGTGTCGACGCCAGTCGGGATTTCTTGTCAGGTCTAAAAGGCTTAACGGATCCTGAGGCCAAAAGAAAAACTATTGGTAAATTGTTCATTGAAATTTTTGAAAGATCTTTAGATCCCCAGTGGCCGCTGGATTTTTTAGCGCAAGGAACCTTGTACCCCGACGTGATTGAAAGCATTTCCAGTGTCGGCGGAAGCGTAACTATCAAAAGTCATCACAATGTCGGTGGCTTGCCAGAAAAAATGAAACTGAAACTGCTCGAGCCAGTGCGATTGCTGTTTAAAGATGAAGTCCGAAAAATTGGTCAGGAATTAGGTTTAGATAAATCTTTATTGTGGAGACATCCTTTTCCTGGACCGGGACTTTCGATTCGTGTGATCGGCGAAGTGACTGAAGAGAAATTAAAAATTCTTCGCGAAGCTGATGATATTTTTATTTCGACTCTGAAAGAAAAAGATCTTTACGATAAAATTTGGCAAGCCTTTTGTGTCTTACTGCCCATTCATACCGTTGGAGTTCAAGGGGATGGTCGCACTTACGATCAAGTCTTGGCTTTAAGAGCCGTCACTTCGAGTGATGGAATGACAGCCGACTGGTATCCCTTCAACTATGATTTTCTGCGTGAAGTTTCGAATCGCATCACCAACCGAGTCCGCGGAATCAGTCGTGTCGTTTATGATGTGACCAGCAAACCCCCAGCCACCATTGAGTGGGAGTAGTTGATGAGTTTTGTGCACTTGCATGTTCATTCCGAATATTCGCTGCTGGAAGCAGCCTGTCGGGTTAAATCTTTGGCAAAAAAAGCGGCGGCCTATGGAATGCCAGCGGTCGCGCTAACAGACAATGGCAACATGTTTGGTGCTATTGAGTTCTATACGGCTTGCAAAGATAACAACGTTAAACCGATACTGGGGATGGATGCCTATCTTGCTCCGGGCTCTCGTTTAGAAAAAAAACAAGACCGAGATGCCGTTCAGCATGGACCACGACGATTGGTTCTTCTGGCGCAAAATTTAAATGGGTACCAAAATCTCTGTCGACTTTCGAGCATTGGTTATCAAGAAGGTTTTTACTGGAAACCTCGCATCGACTACGAAGTGATTTCAAAACACAATGAAGATCTGATCTGTTTAACCGGTGGTCTTCGCGGTGAAGTGGCTGATGCGTTTTTGCGTGAAGGTCCAGACTCGGCTTTAGAAAAAATAAAAAACTTAAAAAGTATCTTTAAAGATCGTTTGTATCTTGAACTGAATCGCACGGGTTTAGCCGAATGGACCAAACTGAATGAATTTCTGCTGCAAGCAGGGCGGGATCTTCAGGTCCCTGTTGTTGCGGCCAATGACGTGCACTACGAAACAGCTGACGATCAAATGTCTCAAGAAGTTTTAATTTGTATTGGGACAAATAAAACTCTGCAGGATGAAAGTCGTTTTCGTTTAGGGAGCAGCGAGTTTTATTTTAAATCGCCTCAAGAGATGGGAAAACTGTTTAAGGACATTCCCGAAACTCTTGAAAACACATTGAACATTGCTGAACGCTGTGATGTTAAATTTAAAATGAAAGATGAGAATGGGAAACCCATTTATCATCTTCCCTCGTTTCCAACGGAGCATGGAGCTACCTTAACGGAAGAGATCCATAAGCGCGCTCATTTTGGCTTGCAAGAGCGTTTTGATGAAGCGGAAAAAAGACAGGAAGCGATTCCTGAAGAAAAGAAAAAAGAATATATCGCGCGCCTCGAGTACGAACTCACGATCATTGATCGCATGGGCTTTAACGGCTACTTCCTGATCGTTCAAGATTTCATCAATTGGGCCAAGAACAATGATATTCCCGTCGGCCCAGGTCGGGGTTCCGGGGCGGGCTCTTTGGTCGCTTACAGTTTGCGCATCACCGATCTTGATCCCATTCCTAATTTTCTTCTGTTCGAGCGATTCTTAAATCCCGAACGGGTTTCAATGCCCGATTTCGATATCGACTTCTGTCAGGATCGTCGGCAGGAAGTCATTCAGTACGTCACCGAAAAGTACGGTGCTGCATCGGTTTCACAAATTATCACTTACGGAAAATTACAAACACGTGCCGCCATCAAAGACGTTGGCCGCGTTTTAGGAATGACCTTCCCTGAAGTGGATGCAGTTACGAAATTAATTCCCGAAAAGTTGGGAATTACCTTAAAAGAATCCATCGAGATGGAACCGCGGTTGCGTGAGATGATTGAAATGGATCCACAGATTGCGACATTGATGGATCTCGCTCAACGGGTGGAAGGCATGGTTCGGCATGCAGGGATTCATGCAGCCGGCGTTATCATCGCTGATGGCGAATTGATTAAACATGCTCCACTTTATAAGGGTGCTGAAGGGGAAAACGTCGTTCAGTACGACATGAAGCACGCCGAAAAAATTGGCCTGATCAAATTCGACTTCTTGGGTTTAAAAACTTTAACTCACATCAATCATGCTTTGAAGATGATTGAAGCCAATCGTGGTAAAAAGATTGCGGCCAAAGATATTCCCATCAATGACTCTGGTATTTATGAACTGATGTCCCGTGGAGACACTGCGGGCGTGTTCCAGTTCGAGGGTGATGGAATCACTGATGCCACTAAGAAAATCAAACCTTCGGGTTTTGCTGACATCACTGCCATCACTTCGCTGTACCGACCTGGTCCTATGGCAAATATTCCAGACTTTACGAAACGGAAACATGGGGAAAGCCCCGTTGAATATTTGATCGACGACACCAAAGAAATTCTGCAAGAGACCTACGGAATTATGGTCTACCAAGAACAGGTGATGGGGATTGCTTCGAAGATCGCGGGTTACAGTCTGGGTGAAGCCGATATGCTTCGTCGAGCGATGGGGAAAAAGATCAAGGCCGAGATGGATCAACATCGTGAGCGCTTTAAAAAAGGGGCGCAAAAGCATGGGCATGATCCTAAAAAATCAGACGAGCTTTTCGATCTGATGTACAAATTCGCCGATTACGGTTTTAACAAATCCCATGCGGCCGCTTACAGTGTGGTGACGGCCCAAACGGCTTGGCTTAAAAATTATTACCCCGCTGAATTTTTTGCGGCTCTGCTGTCGACCGAGATCAGCGATACGGACAAAGTTGTTAAGTACGTTAAAGATGCACAGAAGCGCGGAATTAAAATTTTACCTCCCCATGTGAATGTTTCGAATTACCTTTTCACAGTGAAGGGTGATGACGTTTATTTCGGTCTTGGCGCGATCAAAGGCGTTGGCGAAGCGGCGGTGGATGCCATCATCGAGGCTCGGGAAACTCAGCCTGATAAAAAGTTTGCAAGTTTAGAAGATTTTTTCAACTCTTTGGATTTACGTCGTGTGAATAAAAAGGTGATTGAATGCTTAATCAAGTCGGGGGCTTTAGATGGCTTTGGCGCTCATCGGGCTCAGCTGATCACGGGCTACCAAGCTTTTCTAGATCGAGCTATGGGTTTAAATAAAGATCGGCAGATGGGTCAAACTTCACTTTTTGATTTAGATCCTTCTGAATCTTTGGAAGTTAAACTTCCCGAGTGCAAACCTTGGACACGCACGGCCTCCTTGGCTTACGAAAAAGAAATTTTAGGTTTCTATTTAAGTGACCATCCTTTAAAGGGCTACGAACGAATCGCACAAATTTGGACGACGGGAAATATCAGTGATCTTGGGCGAATTGCTCAAGAGACACCGGCTATGGTTCCATCACCAAGCCCAAATCCCTATGACCGAAGAAAAGATCAAAAGAAAAGGGTTATCTTGGTTGGTCTGATCACCGAGATGCGCGAGCTTATCACCAAAAAGGGAACTCGCATGGCTTTTGCGAAACTGGAAGACCTCACCGGAAGTTGTGAATTGGTGATTTTCCCTGACACTTTCGCTAAGTATGAAACTTTGTGCCGCGAAGAAGGACCTGTCTTACTAGCTGGACTCTTGGAGTCTGGAGAAGGAAACATTAAGATCATGGTGGACAGCATTTCGACCATCAACGATGTTTTGAAAAAAACGAAGCGAGTGGTTCTGCGTTTGGATCGTGTCCAGGTTAATGAATACGAAAAATTAAGCTCAATTTTAAAAGATTACCCAGGGCCTACCATGGTGGATTTTGAAATTGTTCTTCCTGAAGGAAACCAAAAAGTGCAAATGGATTTAAAAGAACCTTTGGCCGTACAGATGAGCAATGACTTTTTTGAATCGGTTCAAAGTGAATTTGGTCGCACAGATTTCATCGAATTGAGGTCATCATGATAAAATGGATTTTAGTATTAACTCTTTCTTTTTCTGTGACGGTGCAGGCTCAACAGGGAGCTGAACTTGTCGAAAAATCCCTTATGGGTGATTCAGATGAAGCCAGCGAAGTCGCGGCAAAAAAAGAAATCCAAGAGAAAGCCATCAACAAAGCCACCGATGGTTTGCTGAAAGATTTAATCGGCGCCGAGCGTGTGGGAAAAAATTCAGCTCTTATCCAGAATAAGATTTACCGTCAGTGGACCAAATACATTCCCTACGTTAAAAACAACGATCTCGTGCAAAAAGACAAAAAGTTTTACATGACGGTGCAGATGAAAATCTCTGTGGCTAATCTTAGATCCCTTTTGAAATTGCATGGACTATTGATCGAGGACTCGACCGTTCCCGTATTTATTCCCGTGATAACTTTATTTGATCGAGTTAATAGTCAGCAGTATCAGTGGTGGCGTTCAGAATCTTTTAAGGATTCCGTCTTCTTAAATTCACAAAATCAAAAATTTGAAAAAATTCTGGGGAACGCTTTCTTTAAAAGCGGTTTACAATTGATTGAACCTGCTTCTCGAAAGTTAAACGAACAGATTCCTTTCGTTTTCCAAAATGAAAAATGGACTCTCGAAGACGCCCAATTTTTGACTCTTTATTTTCAGTCTAATGTTATCTTGGATGGGCACATACAAATTGAAAAGCATCCCCAACAAAAAGATGTTTATAAATTAGATCTTAAGATTGCGGCCGTGCAAATCAGCAATGGGCGTTATCTGGCGGAGCTTCAAAGACGAGCTGACACTGAAAAAGGACCTTTCAATTTAGTTGTCGAGAAAAAGATGAATGAAGTGATTGAATCCTTAGCAGCGGATTTAGCGACTCAGGTTTACGAGGTCTGGCAACGAGGTTCTATCGGTGCCAATCTTATTCGTCTTTCCTTGCGTGGCAAATTAAGTCCGGCGAATCAAGAGAGTCTTAAAGAAAAACTGAAGTCAAATATCACCCAAATTAAGAATATCAAAGAAAGACTCATTTCTACGGATTCACTGATTTATGAAATTGATACGACCTCTAATCCCAAAGAACTTTCTACGAAAATCCAAGAGCTAAAACTACAAGGCTTGCAGTTGCAAAAACTAGGCGAAAGCGACAAAGAAATTTCTTTTCAAGTCATTGGAGCATAGATGTTTTTAAAACTGATATTATCATTTTTTCTACTCGCAACGACGGCTTGTTCTTTATTTGAAACACGCTCTGAGGTTCCTCGAAAAGAAGTTAAAGACTGGAATCCCAATAAAAATACCGAATCATCTTCACCTCGAAAGCGTTTGGCTCTTTTGCCCTTCTTAGATAAAAAATCTTCCCATCCCACCGAGTTCAAGGAATCGGCGCGAAGAGCTTTAATGCTCGATTTGAATCGCACCGGGGAAATCATTGCTATGTCAGCCGATGAATTTAATTTGGATCTCTCGAAGAAAACAGCTGATGGCACTTACGATATGAAAGAACTTGTTAAGCAAACTCGCGATTCTGGGGTTGCGGCTTTTTTAACCGGGCAAATCGTGGATGTCAGGGTTGAATCTAAAGCCGGGCAGATTGGGATAGTTCGTAAATTAAAAACAGGAATCGAAGTCGATGTCTTAGTGAAGGTTTCTTCAATTCGCGGTGGAAAAGATATTTTCAACACTGTCAAAACGGTTCGCCTTGAAGACGAAAATGTGCGCGTCGCTGAGCGGGTGGATACAGATCGATTTATTAAAGCTAATCCCGACCTCATTAAAACGATGATCAAAGATGCTTTTTTGGAATTCACAAAGCAAATTATTGCTTCTTTAGATCGCATCACTTGGGAAGGGCGTATTGCCGCCGTTCAGGGGGATCGTATTTTTCTGAATGTCGGTCGTATATCTGGTCTTCAGGTCGGTGATTTGCTGAAAGTTTCTGAAGCTGGAGATGATATTTATGATCCCGATTCGGGTATTCATATCGGAAAAAGCCCTGGGCGTCTAAAAGGAACTTTAGAAGTCATTAGTTACTTTGGCACGGATGGCTCGATTGCCGTTGTTCATTCCGGCGCAGGATTTAAAGAAAATGATAAGGTAGAAATTTATTGATGAAACCAATTTGGTGGGGCTTGCAAGCTTACGAAAAAATTCAGAGCTTGCAGCTGGGCAAGGTTCCGCAGCTGATGGGTCATCAGGATATTGAGCTGTGGGGGCTGGAGTTTGAACCCACCATTACTTTGGGTTTGCGAGCTCGCGCCGAAAATGATTTAAAAACTTCTGCTGATTTTAAATTTAAAATTATTAAAACGGATCGTGGCGGTCGCGCCACTTTGCATTCGCCGGGGCAATTAGTTATTTTTCCTATGCTCGATCTTAAAGTTTATCGCCTCACGATTCCTGAATTTGTTGAACTTCTCTTTCGCTCGACGGTTGATTTTCTCGCTCGATACCAAATAAAAAGTTACTGCAAAACCACGGACCCTGGAGTTTATACGGAAAGAGGCAAAATCGCTTTTTGCGGATTAAAGGTCGATTCAGGCGTTGTTCGCCACGGCCTTTCTATAAATATCGATAATGATCTTAAGCTTTTTGATTCATTAGTTCCCTGCGGGAATCCGGGACTGCCTTTGGATCGTCTGATTGATTACAAGGACAAGTCGGATTCTCAATTAGTTTCTTTGGAACATGCATTTACAGAGTGGTCTGAATGCTTTCAAACGCAATGGAAAGCTCTTGGTTTTAGTTGAACTGCCCGGTCAGGGCTGATATATAAAGAGAATCTTTAAACATCGTCCCTTAGCGCAGTTGGTAGCGCGTTCCCTTGACATGGGAGAGGTCACTGGTTCGAGTCCAGTAGGGACGACCAGTTTTCCACCCCTCAAAATCCTTCGGACATGCGGTTTGTCCCATGCTTGCGGAGCAAGCCCGCGCCAAAACCGAACTTGTATTTTGAGGGGTGGAAAACTGGTTGATCTGGGTTAGTTAAGTTGGTTTTTGTCGCTGGCCCTTTGGGCTTCGCTTTTTGCTTCTTGGTTTTGGGTGGTTTTGTTTTTTATACGCTTTCTTTTTTGGGGTCGATTTTTTCTTTTTTCTTATTTTTAGTTTGGCGGGTTTGAGTTTTGTCTTTGGCTTCAGCCTTAGCTTTTTTCTTTTTGGCTTTTTGTTTTGAGCTGAAGCGGTTTTGGGTTTGGTTTGATTTTCTGACAATCTTTTTACTTCGGATTCTAGTTCGGAGATTCTTTTTTGGAGGCGTTCTTGTTGGGCCTGGAAGAGTTCGTTGATTTGGGTGTTTTCGTTTGAGTTTGATGTTGCTACCGGTTGATAGGCCAAGGCTCGTTCGAGCGAGGCTATATTTCTTTCTAATTCTTTGAATTTATTTTGGGTTGATGACTGGACTGAATCGATGCGGGTTTCGATGTCGGTGCTGCCAAACATGTTCGGGTTTGTTTTTTTCAGCATCACTAGCCACTTTAAAGCTTGGTAAATATGGGGTGGGGCTTCTGTTTTGTTCCATCTTGTCCAGGCCGATGGATCGACCAGCAATAACTGACAGGCGCGGCGTTGATTGACTCCTAAGGCTTCGAGGATTTGAGGGAGCTCGCCGAGCTGATTCTTAATTCGATCCCGCTCGAGGAGATAACGATCGCGTAATTTTAGGTCGGATTTCTTGCTTGAATCTTCGATTTCCATATCTTTTAAATCCATAGGTTTTTCCTTCGAAAAAAAGGCATTTAGATCTATCTCAAAGCAGTTGATTTATCCTATTGTGAAATATGTGTTTTGGATAGATATTTCACAATAAATAATGTTGCGAAACACAACCAAAAAGAGTAGATTGTAACTTATAGTTATAAGTTACATAGTTAAGTTATTGACATTACTAGATATATTTGGAAGACTTTAAAAGTAGTGATAAAAAGGATTTTTTGGTTTTCCAACACGCGCGATGAATTCAGCGCATTATTTTGAGGCTCAGAAAGCGAGTAGGTATGCAGACCACTAAATTAAAGACTGAAAAATCAGATCGGTATGCACTCAATAAAAATAAATATCTGCTGCCCGATGAACTTCTTCGATTAGAAAAACTTCTCAAAGATAACCTCGAAAAGGATCCTCGGAATTCTTTGGTTCTTATGATCGCTTTAAAAACTGGGGCGCGAGCTCAAGAAGTTTTGAATTTAAAAAAATCGAGTCTGAACTTGTACGAAGAAACCGTTTTCATCGAAGGACTGAAGGGAAGCAATGATCGAGAAATTCCGCTGATGCCATCGCTGTTTAAAAAGCTTCACTCATACTCACAAACTGTACCGGCTCAGGATTTGTTTCCTATAAGTTATAACCGCCTTCGGCAAATCTGGGATCTGTACCGTCCTGCCCACAAAACCTTTCATTCACTTAGGCATACATTTGCGATCCAGCTTTACAAGAAAACAAAGGATATACGCTTGGTGCAGGTGGCGCTTGGCCACCGAAACGTTATGAACACAATGATCTATGCGGATTATGTTTACTCGCAAACTGAGTTGCGAAAACTGATCTTATAGGAAGAAGTTAATTGGAAGTTTTTTTTGAAGATACAATGTTGCCCAAAAAATTTTTTAAATTTACACATGCCTCTTCATTGGGATCGCCATCATGCATAAAACAGCAGATCTGCGCATCGACTGGCACATCGGCCTCGTATTCATCTGAGTGCATATATCCTAGAGTATGTAAAAATTCATGAAAAAGTAATCCATCATTTTTATGCCCCATTCGCTGATTTATTTCGGCATTTGAATAATCCATAACAATTCCTGGAAAAGTTTTGAATATACAACTTTCACCAACTGCATCTGTATTAAAATCCCTTGCGATTTCTTTGTAATTCCACTTTGTTTCAGAGAAAACTTTGTAGGGTGATCCGCAATTTAATGTAAAAGGCACTTTTCCCTTTGAAGGATCGATCAAATTTGCCAATCTTGCTGCGTCAATACGACGATATTTATTGATTCTATTAAGGCAGGAAAGGCCCTTTTTTAAGGCCATATTTATATCTGTAAGCACATAATTCACAATGCTGCCACAATCCTTTAATATTATATTAGTATTTGTGTAGATGATACCTTTCGAATCTTCAGTAGAGGCCTGTGTAACATTTAACGAGTTAATAAATTTATTTAAATTTGGATGTTCTTTGCGAGGAGAGCATTCGCGTACGAGTCTATTAAGTTCTGGAAGCGATTTTCCAAAATAGAGAACATTTTCAGATTGCCCATAAAAAGAGATGGACGTAACTATAAAAAATATACTGGCTAAAGCATAAAATTTCATATGTAATCCTTCCTATTCATATTTAGAGCGAGTTCGGCGATTTAAAGTCTAAATTTAGTCAGTTTTCCACATTATTTTTGTATTTTAACTGCAATAATTTATTTTTTTGTGAATAAGTGCATATCTTTCAATTGGTTTTGTAAATTCACTTTTCATTACGCGGGCAAAACTTCTAACTGACTCAATAACCGTAAAGCCTTGCACAGATTGAAGCCCAAACACGCGCGGTGTCCCGACAT
>JAKFYD010000065.1 GCA_021731025.1 Pseudobdellovibrionaceae bacterium
TCTTCCCCGAATCGAAATAATTTTATCGCGAAGATAAAGAATTTTTGTCACTGGGCCTATGGGAACGAGATTCAAATCCTGATATTAATTTCGTAGCAAATATTTTCGACGAAACTTCAAAACCCAGTGTTATTAAAATACTAGTGCTAAAATGTTAACGTACAGATCTAACTGTTTCACTTGCATTCGTAATTTCATCCATCATGATACCTAATTGTCTAGCTGTAACTTCAATTCGATCTGGAAACTTAGTAATAGTACAATTATTTTCGTCATTGCTGCCATTATCAAGTTGAGCCACTGAACTTGCGTGTTTGAATTTTTGCTGGGAATCATAAAGTAGTTTAGAAGATGCAACAAGCCCTGCTCCCGCCGCTGCTGTGATATACAGTTGCCCTGTACCTAAACTAAGAATTGCTGCAAGAACCGCTGCTGTATCAACATAAACTGTCATTGTGAAGTCGGCGCCGGCCGACTCCATTGAATATATTGCTTTTTTTAAAGCAGAAGAACTATAGATCTTTCGTTCCCCGATTTGTGCACATTCATTGGTTTTAAGAGCACAGATTTCGACTTTTATATTCTCACTATCAAGTACTGTCTTTTTAAGATAATGTGGTTCTGATCTATCCGATGAGCATAAGTTTTGTGTTAAAACATTCGATGCAAAAACATTACACGAAAGACTAAAAGTTAAAATCGCAAGTACCACATTTTTCATAACTACTCCAGGTTTCCTCTAAAATTAGGTTATTTTCATATTCAGGAGAATATGAAAACTTTCAAAAGGGCTAAATAGCTATATACATGCCAGTTAAAAAGCTATTTATCTCCAATTTATAGATAATAGCTGTCTAAGAATTTGTTTTGAGACATTAAATGTCACTGGCGAAGATTCATTATGATTTTAAGAGGCACAATGGATATGCTATTGCAATAAAGCAAAAAAACCATTGGCCGCTATGGTAGTTAACATTTTTTGGTTTCAATTTAAATCCGCTCTAAAAAGTAATATTAAAAAGGCCCTTGGCTCATAAAATCGATATAGCTTTTTAGGACACCCAAAACGGGAACGAAAGCTGTAATACGAGAAGTTCTACGAATCTTTGCAGGAAAAATACTCGTAGTGAATCTCGTACCCACGGTCTTGAATAAAAGGGGCGATTTAATGACCTGACTGTTTAAACGATCATTTCTGTGTAATAAAAAAGTCGTCCCCGCAGTGTGCTCGGCAAAAAAATGAGATCAAATATTTTTCAAAGAGATCAAATTAAAATCAAAAATCTCGCAACCAGAAAGACTCACGAAATTTATAAATGTTCATCTTCAATTCCGAATCATTTTGTTTAAAACGATTTAACTCATCCTTTGCTTTTTGCTTGGAATTGACGATTCTTTGAGGAAAACGGTCGGTGGCTAAAAACACATGGACGCAATGATCTCGTTTTAATGGATATACAAATGCCAGAGATGGATGGCTACACAGCAACTCATAAACTGCGAACTGCAGGGCATTGAAAACCAATTATTGCTTTAACTGCTAATGTGATAAGTGACGTTCGAGAAAAGTGTTTAAACGTAGGATGTAATGGACATTTAGCTAAACCCATAAATCCTTCTGAACTTGTTACAACAATAGCAGACATAGTTAGAGGTACTGTCCCCTGTCAGTAATGGTATTCCTGGGGCACGGCGAATAGAGAAATTCATAAAATGGGAAATCCAAACATCTTCTTGGCATTACGCTGTCAAGAGCTGCCCTTAAGTCTGAGACCTAAGGGCAAAGGGAATGGATAGGGATTTCGAAACTCTTCAACTGTCTATCCAACATTTTCTTCTACTGATAATCGCTTAAGTTGCCGAGCCTTTGTTCTTTCTTTAACGCGCTCCTTGTCACCTGTGCGATTTAACTTTTCAAGCATATGCTCCGTCATGTCCGCTAATGCTTTGTACAAGTTAGGATCTGATTTGGTAACTCTGATCCCACCAAATCTTCCGTCTGAGATATAAAGTTTCACACGGAACATATCAGGACCCGCTTGAAGAGGGGAGTTTTCCATTTCTAAAGTAACATGAATCTTACTTTCACTTAAATCATGAAATTTCTTTACCAAAGTTTCAATTCTTTCTAATGCTGCTTCTCGCGCAAGTTCTGATCTTTCTAAATTTTTGAATTTAATTTGAATCATATTATCTCTCCGCTTTCTGCAGTATTCATTCGTATTTTTAAATTCTGGCAAGTTTTCCCTTCACACACAGGAGCACTCTCTTCCAGACAGGCCATTTTTAGATTATTAAGATTTTCAGCAATTGGTCTTGAAACCCAAGAATCGAGATTCATAAGACTCTGCGCTTTATCCCAACAGCTCATCGTGGCTACCGCCGGCAAAGTTTTTAATCGGTTCTCAAAAGTTTCAGCTTGTTGTTGAATATTTACAGCTTGAATCTGATGGCTTGCAAAGCGAGTCACCGATACTGCTACCCAGATTACAAGACCAGAAATTACCGTAAAACCAATGGCACCAGCTATTGCAAAAATCTTTAATTTTCTTTTTAAATTTGGGCTTGAGCGAACCCGGCTTAGCATTTCTAAAAAAATAAGTTGCTTCATAAAGATGCCCTTTCTTGTAATGTTTCAAATTCATTTAATTCCTCGGATTTTTCTAAGTCCGTCCCTTGGTGTTTAAGAATAGCAAGTATAATTCGACCTTTCGGAAGTTCGTCTTTGCTAGCAACAACAACCTCTCCACCTGAGGCGAGAACGGTTTGAGCGAGATCATCTAAAATATCGTCATCCTCATGGTCTAAATCAAAAGGATGAATCTCTAGACCACCAGTTGTCTTATCCACTTTGCCAAAGACGTGCATACTATCAACGACGATCAGCTTTTTCACTCTTCCTTGAGTTGCCGCTTTTGCGATTTGAAAAATATTCTTCTTTCCTAGCTTTACCTCTTCAGCGAAACGAAATTCCTGAAGAGCCTGATCAAGGGTTTTCTTTGCTTCAGCCTTAAGCACGCTGCGGATTTTTGAGCAAATTTCTCCTGATCTATCTTCTTGGAAGTAAGGTGCAATAGGGTTCTTTACAATATTTTTGTATTTAAGGCTTTTTAATAGCCCCTCGATTAAAATTTTATTTCCCGCTAGGAAAAGTCTTGGAGCAGACTTCTTGGTCATCTCCTCAAGCCACTCGTTCAACCAAATAAACGTCTCATCTCGTTTACTTTGTAGCTGTCTTGATTTTTTAAGGCTCAAATAATCGTCCAGAAGTTCTTTTTGCTTAAAAAATTCAGGGAATAATATTGAATCTATTTTCTGAAATGTGGTTTGGCCCCCTAAATAAAGATGAGCTGCATTTTCATTGAGACCAAGGAGTAAAAACTCACAGTCCATCTGCATCCAGCGTAGTAACGGCTTTACGTGAAAACTACTCGCTATGCGGCACTGACGCTCAAGTTCTACAGGAACATTTAAGATTCGAAATAAATCTTTAGTTCTGAAAATACCGATGTTGCCTTTCATGTTTTTTAAAATGCGGGCATCCTTTAAAAGAGCATCAAGAGGTTCTAAGAATTTCTTACGCTCTTCAACCGTTTGGCCGGAATAAAGAAATTCGTAGGCTTCCGCTATGGTTTCACGAAGTTGTTTTTTTAAATCAACTAAGTCTCCTCGGTTAACAAGGTAAGCTGTCAAATGGATGCCCTCAGATGATTCAAGGATCGGGCGAAGTGCCATTTTCTTTTCGGTAATCATAAAACCTCCTCGGTTTGTGTGGTTGAATAAATTATAACTTTTTCATTTTTATCCACATGAGGGAATCCCTCATGTGAAACCATTCCAGTGATATAGGTCGTAAGTTCTCGTATTTGATATTCCTTATCCTCAATTAAGACTTCCATAATATGTCTCATGCTAATAAGAGCGACTGGTTTACCGTTTTCTATAACAGGCAAATATCTTACGTGAACTTTTGACATGACTAGCAAACATTCTTCAAGGGAGACGCTTGGCTCTACATAATAAACTTTGGATGTCATGGCTGACTTAACTTTGGAGAATAGTTGAATGTCTTGTCTCATTGAAGCTAGAGCAAAATCTTTTTCAGAAAAAACCCCTCTGAGCTCACTATTTTCAATAACCAGAAGTGCACTGCTCTTTGTTTTATCAAGGACATTTAGAGCTTCGAAAATTGAAGTAGAGGGACTAACACTAGCGAAAGTGTGAAGCCCCTTTTGTTTAATTAAATCCTTCACTAGTCTTTTCATAAAGTCCTCCTTAAAGCTTGAGTCCTGAACATCATGCTCATGACTCTGATGACTTTACGGAATTTTTATGAATTGTTAAAATGGATAAAAACGTTAGAATGAATTGTTTTTAGTTATACAACGAATGATTCCATAAGTTTAGACGCGATAAGGTTGGCAATCTTTCTTTGAGCTGTAACAAGAAAAAGTTCTTCATGAACTCCTTGAAGTTGCCCAATTTCAACAAGTTCACCCCGCAGGACCTGGCCTGTTACAGTGTGGGTGGCAGTTGGGATCAGACCCATCTCATTTATAGCCATAAGCTTTTTCACCGAAATGTCCTGGCTTTCCGTAATGACATTGAGCTCAATTTTATGGAGCTTGGCCCAATGATCTAGGTCTTGTCTCAGTCTACTGTCATAAGTTGGAAGTATCATCGGTTCCCCTGAGATCGATTTTGGAAAACCTTTGCGGAGAGTTTTGAATTTCGGCGCGCCATAGAAGGCAACATTTTTCTTAGTAATCGATTTTGGATAAAGCCCTTTCGCGTCAGCACCCGAAGGCATAAAGTTCGTAACCATTAAATCCATACGGTGCGCTGTGAGCTCTCTTAAGAGCTCATCTGACCTTCCTTCAGATAGAGTGATTTGGCAGGGAGAGATCCGAAATGCATGTTTCACTAGCTGGAGTACAATTTGCTTTGGGACACTATCAAGCGCTCCTAAATGAAGAGTCGGTTTCAGCGGCTTAAGCCGGTCGTGAAGAACCTCGTACATTTCAGATCCCATACGAAAGATATTCTTTGAATAATCTAATGCGACTTTGCCTTGCTCTGTGAGAACTAGCTTTTTGTGATGTCTTTCAAAAAGTGGAACACCAAGAGTGTCTTCAAATTGCTTAAGCTGCGCTGATAAAGTAGGTTGTCCTACACGCAGTTTCTCGGCTGCTTTTGATACAGTCCCCTCCTCAGCAATTGTTTTAAAGTAAAAGAGATGATGATAGTTGATCCATGGTGTGGCCATAGGAATACCTCCGACTTTCTTGTATTGCTAAAACAGATACAAGTCAAGTTTATTATCGATTTGATTGATTATGTATAATCACCGATATTTAACAGGTAACGATTTTAGAAATGAAGGAGATTTAAATTATGATATTGTTCCCATTCTATGATTATTGGTGGTTTTACTTAGGCTTTACGGCTTTTGTGTTCGTTGTGCTGGCTCTTGACCTTGGAGTCTTTCATAAAAAGGCTCATGAAGTTGGATTTAAGGAAGCCTCTATTTGGACAACTGTTTGGATAAGCTTAGCTCTTGTCTTTAACTATCTCTTTTATCTCTACGCGCAATATCGCTTTTCAACTCATGAGCGATATACTTCACTTCCTAATTTCGATCCTGATACTCAAGCAAAAACAACTGCGCTTGAATTCCTCACAGGTTTTGTCGTCGAGAAGTCCCTTGCGATCGATAATATCTTTGTCTTTGCCGTCGTGTTTGCTTACTTCGGTATTCCTAAGATGTACCAACACCGAGTGCTCTTCTGGGGAATATTAGGAGCGCTGGCGTTTAGAGCAATTTTTATCGCTATGGGCTCAGTCCTTATGCAGTACCAGTGGGTCGTGCTTTTCTTTGGCGCACTTCTGATCCTTACCGGTATTAAGATGTTCTTTGCAGGAACAAAACCGCAGAACTTAGAGAACAATTTTATCGTAAAGCAGCTTAAGAAAATTTTCCGGGTTCATCCGCAGATTGAGGGTCAAAAGTTCTTTATCAAAAAAAATGGTCTAACCTATGTGACACCCTTATTTTTGGCACTTATTTTCCTTGAGCTCAGTGACATTATATTCGCCGTCGATTCAGTCCCTGCAATCTTCGCTCTAACGAAGGAGCCATTGATTGTGTTCACATCGAACATCTTCGCAATTTTAGGTCTTCGCTCGATGTATTTTATGCTCGCTGGTGTGATGGATAGATTCGCATACATTAAATACGGATTGGCATCTGTTTTAATGTTCGTGGGTCTTAAAATGGTGTGGCTCAATGAGGCTTTTGGCGGAAAGTTTCCAATCAACTGGTCCCTCGGAATCATCGCCCTTTTGATAAGTGGTTCGATTGTGGTTTCCATCATCATTGACCGCAGAAAACAAAGGCTAATTATTACGAAAGTAGACTTGAAAGAAAACAAAAACGTTTAACGAATTGAAGATGAAAGTGCACTAACTGACATTCAATTAAAAGGAGAAATAGAAATGAAGTGTCCAAACTGTAAAGAACATAATTTAGTGATAGCAGAGCGAAAAGGGATCGAAATTGACCACTGCCCTGAGTGCAGAGGCATTTGGCTTGACCGTGGAGAGCTGGATAAAATTTTAGAGAAATCAAGAGATGACGAGAACTCGTATCGGCAGGACAGCGCTCGAAGCCACTCGCAATCAGATCATTATCAAAAACCCTACAAGAGGAAAAAGTCCTTTTTTGAGGAGATATTCGATTAACTGAAAAGTTTGGCGTTGTGAATTCGTGAAAATATTTTCATTCCTGGAAGCAGGTTAAAGAAGGAGGATTTTAAAATGAAAATCGCTAAACGGGTCTTTCTGTTTGTCGCAACAAACATTCTCATTATTGCGACTCTATCAATCGTCATGTCCATCTTCGGCATTCAACCCTACCTGGATGCGAAGGGAATTAATTATCAGTCGCTCATGATTTTCTGTCTTCTCTGGGGATTTGGTGGAGCCTTTATCTCGCTTGCGCTTTCAAGAGTCATGGCGAAGTGGATGATGGGAGTCAAAATCATCGAGCCAGATACAAGAGATCTTGAGCTCAGCGGTTTGGTTTTGAAGGTCCACGGCTTTGCCAGAAAAGCAAGACTCGAGATAATGCCTCAAGTGGGTTACTACGAAGCAGAAGATCTAAATGCCTTTGCAACGGGTCCCACTAAGAATCGTTCACTCGTTGCAGTCTCCACGGGTCTTCTTCGTAATATGAATGAATCTGAACTCGATGGAGTTTTGGCTCACGAGGTGGCTCACATCGCAAATGGTGACATGGTTACGATGACTCTCGTTCAAGGCATCGTAAATGCTTTTGTTATGTTCCTTGCTCGTGTCATTGGCTTTTTTGCGAGCCAGTTTGTTGCCGAAGAGAAGAGACCAATCGTCCAGTTTGGGATCGTCATAGCATTAGAAATCGCACTTGGAGTCTTAGGCATGATTGTGGTTTCAGCATTCTCAAGACGAAGAGAATATCGTGCGGATGGAGGAGGAGCTTCGCTTTCCACGCCGGACAATATGATCTCCGCTCTTGAAAGGCTCAAAGTGAATCTCCAACTTCCACAAGTGGATGAGCAGTCAGCCATCGCATCGCTTAAGATTTCTGGTAAGGCTAGTGGATTATTAAAACTTTTTGCTACTCATCCTAACCTGGATGACCGCATTGCAAGGCTCCGTATTAAACAAAAAACTAATCACCAAAATCAAAGGAAAATGTATCATGGCTAAGAAGCCGAAATGGAAAATCATTTACAGGTATGTAACTCGCTCATCAAAAGATCCAGAATCACTTGCTCGAGGAGTGGGGCTAGGACTTTTTGTAGGTTTTCTTCCTTCATTTGGATTTCAGCTTGTTTTAGCGTTTATGCTCGCAGGATTTTTGAACGCGAATCGCATCGTTGCCATGTTTGGAACCTTGGTTACAAATCCTTTTACTGTTTTACCTCTGAGTGCATTTTCACTTTGGTTTGGTGATTTAATTTTACCTGGTTCAAGGCTTTCTCAATACTCATTAGAAACTTTCAAATGGAGTAGTCTTATGGAATCTCCGGGGCAACTCGGAATTTCATATATTGTGGGCTGCATTTCTCTGTCAGTAATTACAGGTGTCTTAGGCTACGCCTTAATGCGGTTCTATTATTTGCGGACGCGATCTCGTCAGAACAAAATATCAGGAACTTAAGAAATGATCAGATGGTCTGAAATTTATAGTACCGATACTTTATTGCTATCGCAAAAAGCCGAAGAATGGAAAGTGCATAACCTTGCCCTGGAGGACTGCTATCATCGCGATCAGAGGCCCAAGCTTGATGATTTTGGTAATCATCAGCTTCTTGTGTGGTTCTTACTTGCTAATGGAAAAATATACGAAATACAATTTCTTATATTTCCTAACCATTTAATTGCCGTTCCCCATGATACTCCACCTACTGGTCAGACGTGGAGTGAGTATCTCAAAATCTCAAATAACCACAAAGATGTTTGGCATCTTCTTTACAATGTACTTGATCGTGCAACCGATCTGACTTGGCAAGAAATGCGAATACTTTTTGAACAGATAGATAATTTTGAACAAGAAATTTTCAAAAAAAATTTTAAGCCGCAGGACTTACTTTTAGTCAAAAAACAATTAAACCAAATCGATTATTCAATTGGTCATCTTTCATCTGTTGCAAAACAACTGCAAAATCTTTGCAAACCAACTGATGATTTGAATTGGAAGTTAAGAGATCTGCACGACCACTGTGAAAGAATATACCAAAGTTTAAACCTTTATAGATCGCAAATAGGGGCTTCTATTGAGCTATTCTGGGGGTTGCAAACGAACCGCACCAATAAGCAGATAATGAAACTTTCAACAGTTGCTAGTGTTGCAGTCCCTCTAACATTCTGGTCATCCTTTTGGGGTATGAATTTTGACTTTATTCCGTATTCTGAGCCCGTACTTTTTTTTGTCGCCATTGGGTTAATGCTGTTTTCCGTTGTCGGAACAGGGTGGCTGTTAATTAAAAAAGGATATTTGTCTGAATAAAATCGCCATCATAAATTGTTGTCCGGTCACATGTTCAATTGTGAAGAATCGATGACCTGGAAAGAAATAAATGCAAGGTTTATAGATTAAAAAAGTTTTCCTTCCACAATTTTTCATGAACACCGGGATGAGTGCAAAAAAATAGTTGTTCATTCATTGTTGCATTATAGTTTTCACAAAGCTTAGCTAATATATAAAGTGATGGTGAGACCTTTCCTGACTCAAAGGCACAAAGTTTTTCCGGGCTTACGCCCTTAACTGATTCACTAACTTCATCAACTCTTAGGCGCATTCGAAGTCGCATATATTTTAAAATACGCCCCTGCCTGCGAATCAGTAGTGCCCTTTCAATTCGGTCCATAATTCTCCAAACTCAATCTAATTCTACATAAATTATTTATTTAATTAAACCCTTAAAAAGTATTCAGGGCAACATTGGAAAGATCCGAATTAGCTTCAAATCGAATGATGATGTCGATGGTTGTTTTTGCAATATTTTTGAGCGCTTTAATCAAAAATGAGTGCGATTATTTTTTGGGAAGTTGTTTTGTAAAGCGGATGATCTGAAAAGGTAAAGACAAAGCGAGGTGTTAGAATGACTTTATAGTTGTTTTAGTACCGGTTGCAAGAAGTTCAAAAAACTTAAGAACAATTTCATTTATCTATCTACATATCATTCAATGACGCAAACCTCGTGGTTTTTATAACGTAATTTTGACTTGTTGGTGTCCAATTTAAGTGAAATTACCGTCAAATTCTCTTAACAGTCTTTAGACGTGTGTACAGGTGATATGGCACTTTAAACATTTTAATGAACTGCCGATAAGTTACAAATGAAAAAGAAAATTTTAGTCGTTGATGATGATCAAGGTATCCGTGAGTTAATTGCTGAAGTTCTTACCGGCAATCAGTTTGAAGTAATCCAGGCTCAAAATGGAACAGAGGCTTTAGAAAAATTAAAAACAGCAACGTTTAGTTTAGTTCTTTCAGACATGCAAATGCCTCAAATGGGTGGACTTGAACTATTACAAAGAGCTAAGTCCATGAATCCTTCAATTCCTTTTATAATTTTGAGCGGAAGTTTTCACGAAGATAACGATACTGCACTTATTCAACATGTTCATCTATACATTGAAAAACCATTTAATCCATTTTACCTTCTAGAAAGTGTACTCAAATATTTTCGTTCTGCTTAAGGTTCCGAACTAATAGTCATGAATCTGATTGGTAGCTAGTAAAAATCTAAGAAATTAGTTCAACGATCGTCCTTCTTTTATGGGAATAGCTATAGCAGGTCTTTTGGCATTCAAATTTGCAATGTCACCGTGACCTCTATGGGCCGTGTTCAACTTGCCATTGTGACGGTCTAACGGAAATCATGTCTATTTGATCAATAAAGATTTAGTGGATTTTCATTTGGGATTGCCGTACTTTCGATTCCTGCTATGCTCATTTTTACGTCCTTGATGTACTTATAGGTACCTCTAAGCCAGGAGAACCTTTTAATGCGACTAAATTGCCAGCGTTTGTTTATGGATGGGATCTTCCATGGCAAAATTTCCAGGAGCATTTTTTCAGGGATTCGTTTTTGAAGAAGGACCACACTGTGCAGATTAAAAGGAGAGTTATGGCCAAGAATAAGATTGAGGTTTCTAAGCCAGCGATTGATCCCGTAAAGGGAATAGAATTGATTAAAGATCAGATTGGAAAGGCCAAAGCGTTACGGCAGACACAGATTACAGATGCTGTGTATGAAGCGTGGCGAACCACACTACATGACCTCTTAAGAAATGTATTCGGTAAAAACAATGAAACTGTCAATTCAATAGTGAGCGCCGGTAACTGTTACGGTGCAGCTTTTGGAGGTTATGATGAGTACAACCAAATCGAGGAGAGAAAAGAAAAACTTGAAGCACTTGTCCACTACCTAGAAAACGCTATTGAGCAATTGAATTTGCGCGTAGTTGCAGTTCCTTCAGAAAAAGTGAAACCTGTAGATCCAAAGGGTAAGAACGCAGTCTTTATAGTGCATGGACATGCTGAAGGCCTACGAGAGAAGGTAGCCCGTCTTTTACAGGAACAAGGAATCAAGCCGATAATTCTAGCTGAGGCTGAAAACGAAGGATTGACGGTGATCGAGAAGCTTGAGAAGCAAGCAAATATAGTCGGATATGCGATTGTTCTCCTTACAAGTGACGATTTAGGATGTTCAAAAGCAGAGGCCCCTCAAGGTATGGCACCTCGAGCCAGGCAGAACGTCATTTTGGAAATGGGTTTCTTTATTGCTAAACTTGGCCGAGAACGCGTCTGCATTCTGAGAGAGCAAGATGTCAACATACCAAGCGATGTAACTGGTGTCGTTTATACTGATATCGACAGTGGCGATGCCTGGAAGTTACGAGTTGGAAAAGAATTGCGACATGTTGGTTTTTCGTTTGATCTGAATAAAGTCTGAAGATTCAAATTGAATTATGGCTTGGTCCATTCACACCTATTTAGTGCGAATTGCTTTAGTTTTTATTAAAAAAGTTTCTTGATCCTTCCTAAAGAAAGTTTGCTCAGTCATTACTTGGTAAATATTCATTTTTTTAACAAGCTATTCTTTTTTCAACTCAGTATCAAAAAGTCTTAACGAACAATAAACAATTGTTTTAACTTTGTTTATTAAGATAGGATCAAAGTGTAGAGAGGACTTTTTTATGACAACAGAAGCCAACTCAAAAACGCCAATCCTGACAGTGGAAAAGATCATGGCCTTTGAAATTCATTGTATTTCACCAGAGATGACGGTGCGAGAGGCAATCCTCAAACTTTTAAAAAATAGGGTTCATGGAGCCCCTGTCATCGATAGTCAAAAAAAAGTCATGAGTGTTGTTAGCCAAGGGGATTTGTTGAAACTTGCGGCCACGATGGGGTTAGATAGGACTATTTTTCAATGCATGACAAAATTAACAAAAACTGAAGCTTTAATTACGGTTAAGAAAAAGGATTCTTACACTGATGCCTATAAAAAATTTCTGTCTCATTCGGTGCATCGGCTGATCGTAGTTGATGATCATGGAAGATTAGAGGGGATGCTTTCTCGAAGTAATATTCTAGAAGTTATTGCGACTCCAATTAAATGATTAAAATAATTTTTGGCACTTTGCTGTTTATCATTTCTTGCAGAAATGCGCGTCGACATCTTTTGCAATAAGAAAGTTTTAGATCATGACCTTCTCCAAGCGTGGTATTTTGCTAAAAGGTTAAGCGCCTTCTGGGGCGCATTGGCTTTTTTCCACACTCCAGCTGCATATTTGTTTGCCTCTGCAAGCGTGGGATAGATATGAATCGTGCTGAGAATTTTATTGAGCCCAAACCCATGAGTCATCGCTGCTACATATTCTGCGATAATGTCTCCAGCGTGATCGCCGACAATTGTAACACCTAAAATTCTGTCGCTTCCAGGAGGAGTAAGCACTTTCACAAATCCGTGTGCTTCGCCCTCAGCAATGGCCCGGTCTAAATCATCAATTCCGTAAAGGGTGACCTGATACGAAATATTTTTTTCCTTCGCCTCTTGTTCATTCAGCCCAACACGAGCCACTTCGGGATCAGTGAACGTGCACCATGGAATGACCCGGTAATCGACTTTGTATTTTTTAAAAGGACTGAAGAGGGCGTTCACCGCTGCATACCAAGCTTGATGGCTTGCAGTGTGAGTAAGCTGATAAGGCCCAGTCACATCGCCACAAACATAGATGTTCGAATAATTGGTTGTTCTCAAGAATTCATCAGCGACAACAGTTCCGTGGCTAGAGATTTCGATATTCAGATTTTCAAGACCAAATCCTTTAATATTTGCTTTCCGACCAAGAGCTACCAAGATTTCGTCAAATGGGATTCTAACCTCTTTGCCTTGATACTCGCAGATAAGGATTTTTTCATTCGCCTCTACACGAAGCGTTTTATGCCCAGTCAAAAAGGCAATGCCTTCTTCTTTGAACTTTTCCGATAAAAGAGTAGAAACCTCTTCATCTTCACGAGTCATAATCCTTGGCGCCATTTCTACGAGGCTGACTTGCGAGCCAAAGCGAGCAAAACTCTGAGCCAACTCACAACCAATCGGACCGCCGCCCAGAACGACAAAGCGCTTTGGTAATGCTCGCAGGTTCCACACGTTGTCACTTGTTAAATACTGAGTTTCGGTAAGCCCAGGAATTGGCGGGACAAGTGGAGACGCTCCCGTGGCAACAATGATACTTTTTGTAGTGAGGATTTTACCGTTCACTTCCACTTCATAAGGCGAACGAATTTTAGCTTCCCCCTGAATACATTCAACGCCAAGACCAGAGTAGCGCTCGACCGAATCGTGCGGTTCAATCTGCTTCACGACTTTGTGTACACGTTCCATGATCTTTCCAAAGTCAACTTTTGCGGAAAGACCATCAATTCCGAATTCCTCGGCGCGCTTGAAGTAGTTAAATATTTTTGCCGAACGAATCAGAGTCTTGCTGGGAACACACCCAGTGTTGAGACAGTCTCCTCCCATTTTGTGTTTTTCGATGAGCGCAACCTTAGCTTTCACCGCTGCCGCAATATAGGCAGAAACAAGACCTGCTGATCCAGCACCAATAACCACTAAATTAAAATCAAAGCGACTGGGCTTTTTAAACTTCTTGAGATGCTTTCGCGATTTGACAATGCTAATTGTCCATTTAGAAAAAAGTGGCAATACACCGATGAGTGCGAAGGAAAGAACAAGGTCGGGCGAAAGTATTCCTCTGAGAGAATCAATCTGCGCAAGCTGAGTGCCGGCGTTAACGTAGACAATAGTTCCAGGAAGCATGCCAAGTTGGCTGATAAAAAAGTAAATAAATGGACGAATAGGCGTTAGCCCCATAACAAGATTAATGAGAAAAAACGGAAAGACTGGAACTAATCTCAAAGTAAAAAGATAAAAGGCTCCCTCTTTTTCAATCCCCTGATTGATGCTGGTGAGCTTATCTTTGAATTTACCTTGAACAAAATCGCGCAGGAGAAAACGCGAAGTTAAAAAAGCTAAAGTCGCACCAATCGTACTGGAAAAGGATACAAGTACGATCCCAAGACCTAGACCGAAAATCGCTCCACCTGCAAGGGTAAGGATTGTAGCTCCTGGTAAGGAAAGAGCCGTTGAAATGATATAAACTAGGGCGAAAACAGTTGCCACAAATACCGGGCTCTCAAAGTAATAGTTTTGAATCGAGGTCTGGTGAGATCTCAAAATCTCCAGAGACAGGTATCGATCCAAGCCGAACCATCTGTAGGCAATGACGAGAACAAAAGTCAACGCTAGCAGTACACAACTTGTTATCCATTTACTCTTAGGGCTGATTAACTTCAGGTGCTTCACTGAGCCGTCCTAAGCTTGATCTCTGAGATTAACGTTTCGTATTCTGATTTTGAATCATCACCGTCTATGCTAATCCAAATCGCTGCAACTTCGATGGGCGGCTCAATTTTTTTGCTCACATTGATAACTTGATCTTTCTTAGTCTCTGCGAAAATATTCTCGACAATGAGATCCGATTTGGGGTGAGTTCTGAATTTCCCTAAAAGACTTGCTCGATTAGTGAAGTTAAAGAAATAAATCTTATCTAAACCTGGTCCTTCTGGAACAAGGGAAAAAAGTCTTTTAACCCAGTCTGCTGCGAACCACTTTTTGGCTCCCGTAAGCGTCTGTTTACCAGTGGCCACAAGACCAAACCTAAGCACCGAGTCTTCGTCAAAAGTTGTCGTCTCAACTGCTTTCGATCCTGTGACTTTTCCTTTAATAAAAAACTCAGCGACCTTGCTGACTTTTTCAAGTTTATGAACTATGGGGCTAGCAGAACTTTTAACTTTGACCGCAAGAGAGCCCGTGGCAAAGATGACTGAATTTGAAGGAATCTTGTTATAAGAAAGAACAACCCAAGCATCCTCGCTAAGAGGTAAGGTTATTCCAGACTCTATTGCAGCTGCAGAGCTGAAGTAAATCCCACCAGTCAATGTAATCACGAATAAATGGCGAGAAAAAATTAATTTAATAAAATTGTTGAACACCAAAACTCCAATTCATAGTGTCGTTTTTTAATATAGGTTTTGCGTAGTCAAGACGGACCACGAATCTATAGAACTTTGGTAATATAAATCTCACTCCTGTCCCGAAACTTGCCGCTTTCAGATTTGTTAATGCTGAAGCTTCATCTCCTACTGCTCCAACATCAAAAAATCCCACTCCTTGCACCAGGACGGAGGCTTCCTTGAAAAGAAGATATCTCATTTCTGAATTGCTCAGGGCAAAGTGACTGCCAGCAAAACGATTGTCTGCAAATCCCCGAATACGGTCGAGTCCACCTAAATAGTACCAATACTGAATAACCTTTGTCGATGTAACACCTGCAAGTAGCCTTTGCGCAAATTGCCAGCGTGCTGATAGAGGGCTGTACAAATGAAATGTTAGATCACCTTGAGCAAACGGATTTGCGTTAGCATTAAGTGAATGAGCATAGCTGAAATAAGCACCAGTCAAGTGCCCATCAAGGGCGTGTGGCTCTCCATTAATGCTGCCGAACTCCAATCCAACTTTAGAAATTAATAACTTGGTCGATGGAGGAACACTTGGATTAGGTCCATTTTTTTCTAAAACAGAAGCAGGTAATATTTTTGTCGAAAAATTGTCATTGTTGTACTCAAGGGAAATTCGCCCAACGAAGCCTGGCGAGATCTCACGAAAATAATCTAGATAAAATTTTTCTCGTTCATGTAAAAAACCTTGTTTGATTTCCGGGTCGACTTTTTCTTGATCATACTTTATTCGGATTCTTCGGGTGTTCCAGTACTGAAGATCGATGCCCTGACGTTGGCTAAAAAGCCTTGGGTTCTTAAACCACACGACCCCGGAATTGGCACCACCAAGGTTTTCATATTGAGCCCCGGCTTCTAAAAACTCGCCAAAAATATTTGGATCGTAAACGCCCAGTGTGTACTGAGAAACACCTCCACCGGAATTGAACTTTACAATCGGAATGGTTGTCCACTTTTCCCTTACTGTTATTTTCAATTCAGCCGAGTCAGTTTGATTTTGTTTTGTGAAGCTGTAATCAACCTCTGAAAAGAGTCCCATGCGCTTGATGCGATTGACTCCTTCTGAAATTTGGCTTTCACAAAGTCTTTCATTGAGGCCATAGCCCAGCTCGTTCTGAATGATCTTACTATCTGTTTTGGCATTGCCTAATATTTCGATAGACTTGATTACGTACGGCTTTTCAGGTGGGCATAGCAGTTTCTCGCTACCCCAAGATCGAGGCGTAAAAAAACAAGAAATGAATAATAAAAAAAGGGAACACGTCTTCATTTTTCTACTCTCATGCTTCCAGGGGAAACGACAAAGTCGTGGGAAAGAAGACTTCCTGGATTCTCGCTCCGACGTAACCGTTCATTCCCTTGAAGAAAAACTCAGTGTATTGTTACCGGACAAAAATTTGATTGTCAGCACACGGAGTGCGCGTCACAACTTTTTAAACAGATTAGGGGATAGGAGATCTCCAAGACTATGGAGTTGTCTCAGTTGTAAACTTCCAATTGCCCGAAAGATTTTTAATAGCTCCACATGTTTCGGCCATAACGTTAAATGAAGAAATAAGAATTAAAATAACAACTGCAATCTTCATAATTCCCTTCAAAAAATTATTACGTAAATAAATCATGATTGACTCTATAAAACAGGCATTTGAATAACAAATATTTGAAAAGTCGCTGGCTCATAAAATCGGTATAGCCTTTTAGGATGCCCAAACCGAGGAAGAAAACTGTAATACGTGAAGTTTAAGAATCTTTGCAGGAAGAATGCTCGTATTGAATCTAATCCCTACGGTCTTGAATTAAAGGGTCGTTCCAATGACTTGACAGTTAAAGCGATCTTTTGTGACTAAAGAGAAAGTCGTTCCCGCAGCGTCCCCGGCTAGAAAATAAGTTCAAATTTTTTTCAAGGGGACCAGATTAAAAGCGAAAATCTCGCGACCAGAGAGGCTCGCGAGATTGATAAATATTCAGCTGCAAACTCAGTGACTAATGACCGCAACCTCGCAATGTTTGTAGTGCGCAATGCAAATACCTATAAGCTGGAGCCTCATAGTCGATTGAAGAATCCAGAGCAAATTGACTTGGCATATGGACTTGTCATATTATTAATTATGTTTGTGCTCGAACTGATTTGGAATATTGTTTTTGAGTGGTTAATCTCATATCCCGGCGCGATCATTTTATCTTTTGCAAATAAACGTAAGACCTCTGAGAATTTCGCAGCAAGCTTAAATATGTGCTTTGTTGTCGGCTTGTTATCTTGGATTTTTTTAGTAGCAATTACTATTTTGGTCTTCCGATCAACTAACTAATCAAGTCGTGGTGCTTCGTTATAAATGATTTAGATGATCTTTACCCGATATTCTCATCGCGATTACAAATTTTTTATCTTTGCTTGATTGAATCGGATCTGAAGGGGCATCTTCTTTCTCCATGCACCTATATGTATGTGCGGATGCCAAGATTGACCATTGTTTCCAACTGTAGCGATCGCTTGACCCGTCGTTACTTTCTGACCCTTTTTAACTCTTACATCCATCACATGAGCAAGCATTACATTCAGTTCGTCTGCCCCTTTGATGATTAAATAATATGCTAAGCCGGCACCTGATATACCTGGTTGATTGGTCTTTTCATTTACATGAATATCGTCCACAGTGCCATTTATCGGAGATAATACATTCTGCTGCCATCCAAACCAGTCTTCATTTTTATGGCCATCTGATCGATACGACCTTAGCCATTTTCGACCATCGACTTCATGCAACTTCATTATAAAGCAGTCAGTTCCGAGTTCATCGCCCAATTCTTTAAATTGGCCGAGCTGGTGTTCGGCGCAAGCATAGTAGCGATCAAATATTGGATCGAGCAATATAGAATCAGAGAAATCACTTTTTGAAAATCCTATGTTTCCCCACAAAAGCAGAAGAATAAAAAATTTTTTCATACTCTTTCCTAAAATGAACTCCGGTGGCTCGTCAACAAACCAAATAATTGAAAAGCCGCCGCTCCCAAAAAGTAATATAGTTATTAGGGTGCCGAGAACGTAGTCTTCGGGAAACCCCGCAGTCTTTAGAAAATAGGCAAGTCTGCCACTGGCCTCCCCCATCTAGTCCCCGCAAGACTGATTTAAAGACCCAACCTTTCGGGCAAGCCCTGAAAAGGCAACTTGATCGGTGGTCATCGTGAACCTACGAACCCCAAAATCATTAGCTAACAGGAGGTGCGAAATGGCGGAGCTAACGCCATTTTGTAAGTTTCCTCCTTAATTCGTAAAATAATTACAGAAAACCCACTCCCACCCAGGGTCTTGAGATGAGCATAAAGCTTCCAACAAGGCTGCCTTCACCTATTTGATTCCAGTGATAGCGCAACTTACCCGTAGGAAGTTGGTACTGCTCAAGGCTCAGGACGACGTACTTTGTATCGTGTTGGTCATTCGGAACAA
>JAKFYD010000070.1 GCA_021731025.1 Pseudobdellovibrionaceae bacterium
TCGTCACTCTGATTCCTTTGAATGAAATTATTTTTATTTATCAAAAACACGTTCAAAGAATCGCAAATCTAAAATCTTTTGCAATGACCGCAGAGTCAAAAACTAAACTAACTCCGAACTAACTCTATTTAATAAAAAAGAATACTGCCAAGAAAATTATGAAGAAAATAGCGGAATAGGTCTTTGTCCAACTTATCCCGTAGAGAGAGTTTCTTGGGATGATGTCCAAGTTTTTTTGAAGAAATTAAACTCTATGGATAAACACTACAGTTATCGTCTTCCTACCGAAGCCGAATGGGAATACACAGCTCGTGCTCATACAGCAACGGCTTATTGGTTTGGTGATTCTTCAGAAAAACTTCAAGACTTTACTTGGTCTGGAAGAAATTCTTCGGGGCAAACCCAGGCTGTGGGGCTTAAGCCAGCGAATGCTTTCGGATTGTATGATGCTCACGGAAATGTGTGGCAGTGGACAAATGATTGGTATGGCCCTTATCCCATTGAGGGTCAGGAAGATCCAACGGGTGTTTCCAATGGGGTAACGAAAGTCCTTCGCGGTGGAAGCATTTTTTCATCATCTGCAGATTTGCGTGCGGCTGCGCGAACTCGTCTTCCTCCGCAGGCATGGGGGCAGGATATTGGATTTAGATTAGTGAGAACGTCAAAGGGAAGTAATTAAATTTTATTTCCATTTAAAAAAATCGAAGCAATAAACATACGCCAGTAAGAACTAGCTAGCGCCGAATTCTTTTCGAAACTCTGTCAGAGGATCTTTATTATCTTTCAGGCGCTCCCAGTTTTCTTGAAGCCAGGGAATATTAAGATAGATCATGGGAATTGGGAACATACCTTTAAAAGGACCCAATTCCCATTGGGCAATGGATTGATGGGAGTTGCGGTAAAAAAGCAAAGTGTTGCCAACAATGATTCTTTCCTTTTCGACTCTTTCCCAATCATTACTTTCAGTGATTTCAAAATGAAAAGACAAATCAGCATTCGTGATTTTACGATCAGCAAGGTAAGGCTTAAAATTCATCTTGCAGACATTTTTAAGTGTGCTCAGCACAAACAGTGAAAGATAAGGTTCAGTGCCACGAATCTGCGTCAAATGCCAATCGCAATTTCCATTTTGATTAAACACCAGTCGAGCATTCACAGTTCCTGTGATACTTTTACGAGCTAATACCGAAGGGTAATAAAGAGAGTTATCAACTTGTTGGTATAATTTTTTGTAAAAAGCAAAATCTTTGATTCTTCCAAATGACGAAGATCCAGATCCCCACTCGGCATGGGGGTCATCTGTGCCAGGCCGATTTGTGTAAGTATCGCCATTCACCCGCAGACCCGAGGGATCAAAATTGTATTTTGGAAAAAATCTTTCACTTCCTTTAAATTTAAGACCGCTTTTCGAGGAGGGATTCAGTGAATTCTTCGCACCTTTACCTGTGCGACCCAAATTACTTTGTGAGATCGTTTTCTGTCTAATTTCAAATTGAATAGTTTCTTTCGGAAGTTGTGGGGCACTTTTGTTTTTCTGATAGAGGAAAAGGCCCAAAATAATATGTAAAATGCTCGAAATAATGAGATAGCGGTACCGGAATAACATTATTAAGGTGTTTACAGTTAATTTATCCAAATGCACAAGAAAATTACATTTTACTTTGTTAATTTTTCTAAAGCCCATTAAATATACCTAATTAACTAAGGAGTTTCTATGGGAGTGATCGTTACCATCATCATTGGTTTTTTAGTGGGACTCATCGCGCGTTTTATAAAGCCTGGGGCTGATCAGATGGGTTTTATTTTAACGACCTTCATAGGAATTCTCGGTGCTTTCGTTGGAAGTTACCTTGGGCAGGCATTCGGAATTTACGAAGTCGGCGAACCGGCTGGTTTTCTAGGTTCCGTCATTGGTGCCGTTATCATATTAGCAGCAATCAAGGCGCTTGCCGGGCGTAAATAAAATTTAATTTATGCCTAAAAATATTGTTATTTGCTGCGATGGAACTGGAAACGAATTCGGAAAAAATAATTCAAATGTTATTAAACTGTTTAGCTTGTTGCCACGGCTTCCTGACCAGCAAATTGCTTATTATCATCCTGGGCTAGGTACCATTGGCGAATTGGATCCACCCAGTCTTATCGGTCGTATTCGGCGTAAAATTAAAGTCATTTTAGGGAAAGCGATCGGGTACGGAATTTTTAGTAACATTGCTAATTCCTATAGTTTTCTTATGGAAAATTATTCTCCCGGAGACAAAATTTTTATTTTTGGTTTTAGTCGAGGGGCTTATACAGCGAGAGCCCTCTGCTCTTTGCTGTATGTAATAGGAATTATGGATCAGGGCTGTCAAGTCATGGTCAGCTATGCTGTTAAATTATTCAAGCAATCAGGAAAGAACCGTTTTGGATTAGTAGGTCATTTTAAAAGAATTTTTGGAACTGAATGTAAACCTCATTTTGTTGGGGTATGGGATACGGTAAATTCAGTCGGATGGATTTACGATCCTCTGATCTTACCCTTCACATGGAAAAATCCAGACATCAAAATTGCTCGACAAGCTTTGGCCATTGACGAGCGTAGAGCTTTTTTCAGAGCTAATCTTTGGGGATCGGCAACCAACGAACAAGATATCAAACAAGTTTGGTTTGCGGGTAACCATTCTGATGTTGGTGGTGGTTATCAAGAAAGCGAATCAGGTCTATCTAAAATTGCCCTCGAATGGATGTTGCGTGAGGCAGAACAAGCTGGATTAATCATTAATTCAGAATGGAAAAATGAAATTTTGGGTGAAGATCCCGCATTTGTTGCTCCTGATTTTAAAGCTAAAATGCACAATGAATTAAAAGGATTTTGGTGGATCGCAGAATATATTCCACGAAGATATTGGGACATGAGATCCAACCCTCCAGTCCGAAAAATACGATGGCCGCTTGGGAAAAACCGCTTTATCCCTGAAGGTTCTTTGATTCATGAAAGTGTTTTTCGAAGAAAAAATGAAAGTGAGCTCTCTTATAATCCAACTCATTTGCCAAACCATTATGAAGTTGTGCAGTAATTTTTTTGGAGTTCAAAAATGAGACTTGCCTGGAAAGGGCTTCTTATGCTGCGATGAACAAAGAGATTACAAATCCACCGAGGGAGATTTTATGAAAAAGGGAATTTTCTGTATTTTAGCTCTCTGCCTATTTTCTTTAGATGCAATGTCCAACTGTCCTGATTTAAGTGGGGTTTACTCTTACACGCCAGAAAATAAACCTCCCATTGTCCTGAACGTAAAGACAACAGTTGTGAATGGGAAAACCATTTATAATTTTGAACGCAGCAATGTCGGGGGCAAGCCCTGGATCTGGGAATCGATTGCAGATGGAAAATCTTATCCTAAACAAATGAATGCTGATCATACTGATGTTGAAGAGATTGCTTTCTGTAACGACAGCCAGCTCTTTCGTAAATTAACGGGTGACTGGATCAACGGTGATGACCTTGTGCCCTTTATTTTAGAATCTAAAATGTCGAATCCCACGGCAGATATTTTCTATTGGCATACGGATTTTTCGGGATATGGGATTCAACATTTAATCACCGAAGAACGCTATCAACGAAAATAAGTTTATAGGACGACAGCGACAAATTTTTGACGGCACCATGGTCGGAAGACCTTCGAGGACGCCTTACCTTTAACTGGCTTATTTAAGTTTATCATTCACAAGGCCGATTCTCCTCTTATCACGGAGGAGAACCACCATGCGCCGTCATTTAATTTCTATTGTCTTCATCACTTTGAGCATTTTTACTCACCCTGGAATTGCAAATACCAAGATTGCCGAAGGCGAAGTTCTTGTGCGTTTTTCGGGAGAGTACAACCTGGCCCAAGCTCAAAAGAAAATGTCTTCGAGAAATTACCGGATTAAAGAAGTTATAAATGCGACCATGAATCTCTATCTTGTCGAAATTGATGGTTCTGTTGGTCAGGCCATTAAAAATTTAAAATCCACAGAGGATGTCTTATACGCACAACCCAATCACTATGTGCAACTTCGCTATTCGGCTCCAAGCGAATCCTTCTCGGTACAGGATCTTTTTCGGGGCTTACCGAATGATCCGCAGATGAACCAAATGTGGGATCTGGTTGAAGGCGTTGGTGGTATCAGTGCCACTCAGGTGTGGAACACAAGTGTCGGTGGAAAAGATCGTGGAAATAACGATATTGTTGTCGCAGTGATCGATGGTGGAATAGATGTTAATCACCCTGACTTAAATCAAAATGCCTGGATAAATACAAACGAAACACCAAGCAATGGTCTTGATGATGATAACAATGGATTCGTTGATGATATCTATGGTTGGAATGCATTTGCTAACAACGGAAAAATTTCTGCTGACAGCCACGCGACTCATGTCGCTGGAACCATTGGCGCAGTTGGGAATAATGGTGTTGGTGTCAGCGGTGTAAATTGGAATGTGAAAATCATGTCCATCATGGGTGCCTCTGGAACAACGGCAACAGTGGCGAAAGCTTACGGCTATGTCATTGAACAAAAAAAGTTGTGGTACAGCTCTCAAGGGAAAAGGGGAGCGAACATTGTAGCAACAAATTCGAGTTTTGGTGTGGATAGCGCCGATTGCACCTCAGGTGATTATCCGGTGTGGAACGATCTCTACGAAAATATGGGAAAGCTTGGAATTTTATCTGCGGCAGCTACGGCAAATAATGATGTGAATGTCGATGTTGCAGGAGATGTTCCTACAGGTTGCTCCAGTGAATATTTAGTGACTGTGACCAATACTCAAAAAGATGACACTAAATTTTCAAGAGCCGGCTACGGAGTGAAGAATGTAGATTTGGGTGCGCCTGGAACCAAAGTTTTTTCGACCTTACCCTCATCCACTTATGGCGCTTTGACAGGCACTTCGATGTCGACTCCTCATGTGGCGGGCGCCATTGCACTTCTCCACAGCCTTGCTCCGATGGAATTTTATAACGACTATATGGCGCAACCAGCGACCGCCGCTTTAGCCCTTAAAACAAGTCTTCTCAAAGGGGTTGATCCTTTGAGTTCATTAAGGGGAATAACCGTCACTGGGGGCCGACTGAATGTTTCAAAATCAGCGGGTCTTTTAATGAATTACAAAAGTTCCCACTGAATGAAAATTTTTCAAAACTGAGCTTAAAACGATTTAGTTCCCTTTGGCTCTTTTCCACGGGGCCTTTAATAAAAAATTTTCCTAAGGCCCAAAATCTTCCTTGGTTTATGACATAGTGAGTTATAATGCCCGCTCAACGGGGGATACTCAAATGTCTTTATTGAATATGACTGCGAAAACAGCGCTTTCACTGTCGGTGATTTTTTCGGCGACGGTTGAGGCAAAATCCTTGGCCTGTTGGAACGCCTATTCACGACTTGGTTCGAAGCCAGTGTTAACGGCGCGAATCTTACGTAATGATAAATTACGAAGCATAAAGGTGACTGAGGTCGCCTTCAAAAACTCCAGCGTAAACCCATCGATGAATCGGGTTATCGCCGGAAAGCCTATTGTACGCCCTTCTCATATGTATAAAGGAAATAGAGAATTTGGTTTAAACCAAGGGGCGCGACTTATTCTACCCATGGAACTGTCGCAACAAGGTTTAAGTCGGGCTGCCATTAACAAAATCATGAATAGAAAATCAAATGGCGTATTGATTCTTCCATTTACAAATGAAACTAAGAAATCAAAAGACTATACTTATTTACCGATGATGTGTCAGGAGACGATATGAAGAAAATTATTATTCTAATGGGCCTGTCCCTATCATGCTTTGCCCAAGCTGAAAGCTACGATGCTTGTTATATTGAAGCACGAAAAAGCGCTTACAGCGTTAAAGACTCCAGCCAATTGTGCAAAGGGATGATTAGTGACACCTGCTTTATCGATTCAAGAAAAAATGCTTTTTCTTTGAAAGATTCAGCTGATTTGTGTCGGAACGTGACTAATGAGATTTGTTACGTTGAGAGCCGAAGACTAGGTTATAATGTTAAAGTGGCTGCTGACACTTGTCGTGGGCTCGTTAACAGTGCCTGTTACATTGAAGCTCGAAAAACTTTGCCAACAATTCCAGAAGCCGTAGCTCTTTGTCGAGCTGGCGTTACTTGCCAAGCCTCAAATAAATAATTAATTTTGAACGATGAAACTGATTTGTCTTCCTGATTTTTCCTTGTCTCGACGATAGGAATGGAAACGCAAATCAGTTTTTGTATCTAGAAATAAGGTCGACAAGTGATCCGCACTGACGCCGACCTCTTGCAATTGAGATTTAATCAATTGATGGAGATCCACAAGAAATTTATTTTCTGCCGTGGTTTGAATCCAGTTGGCAGAGAAATCTTTTACTGATTTTTTAAGTTCATCCTTAACATTTTCATCCACTTCAAAACTGTTTTTTTGGATATGAGGGCCAATAATCACCTGCAGATCTTCGGGTTTTGTCCCTTCATTCAACAAAACTTGAAATGTTTTGACGGTGATTCCTTGGGCGACTCCTCGCCAACCAGCGTGGATAGCGGCAATTCGCTGATTTCGGGCATCATAAATAAAAACAGGAATGCAATCGGCGGTGGAAATACAAAGCGCCGTGGACTTGAGCGTACTCCACTGGGCATCAGCTTCAGGACGATCCGACCAATTCGAATTATCCTTCATGACGACACTATTTCCATGGACCTGATGGATGCGACTTAAATTATATTCAGGAAATAATTTCTGTAAAACTTCGACTTCAGAATTTTTTTTGCCAAGGAATATTTTTGTGCGAGAAGCTTCGATCAAGAATCCCTGTTCTAATTCTTGGATGTTCAAACCACATCCTCGTCTTTTTCAGAAGCAGGTTCTTCGGGAGTATTTAAGAGCTCTAATAAAAATCCCCAATCTTTTAGCAAAGCCATTTCCTTCTCGGGCCACGGAGCTTTAAAAGATAAGTTCTGATTTTTGCGAGGATGAACGAATCCAAGTTCGGCGGCATGAAGTAAAAAGCGCTCCAGATTTTCAATCGTCGCTCTTATTTCTGGTGAAGGAATAAGTTTCATTTTTTTGCTTGAGCCGTATAAAATATCACCGACGATGGGCAAACCAGCTTCAGACATATGAACGCGGATCTGATGAGTTCGTCCTGTTTCGAGCTTTAATCTATACAGAGACATATTATTCTTAACATGAACTTTCCATGCATGAGTCACGGCCCATTTCCCAATTAAAGGGTTCGCCTGCGGATCCGTTAAAACGCGCCCGTGCTTATCTTTAACTGAGGCCATTTTTTTACGTTCCGTGGGATGGCGAGCAATATAACTTTGAAATTTCATTTGTGGTTTTGCAGCTAGGCCGTAGCTGACAGCCCAATAAATGCGATGCACTTTACGCTCTTGAAATTGTTTGGAAAGAGCTTCATGAGTAAAATCATTTTTTGCCACCACCAGGATACCACTGGTGTCTTTATCAAGGCGATGTACTATGCCGGGGCGATCCTCGCCAAACTTCATTGAAAGATCTTTAGTATGATGGAGAAGAGCATTCACCAAGGTGTCTTTTTCGTGGCCGACCGCGGGATGCACCACTAAACCTGCAGGCTTATTGATAACGATAAGATCTTCATCTTCAAATAAAATATCCAGAGGCAAATCAAGAGGTTCAAGGTGATTCGTTTGAGGCTCGGGAAGCTCAATGATAAAGAGCTCACCTTCCTTCACCATGTGGGAAGACTTTGGGAATTGTTCACCCAGTTTAACTTTATTATTTTCGATCAAAGTTTGTGCTCGGGTGCGTGAACCGATTTCGTCCAGTGCAGCTAAAACTTTATCAAGCCTCAGACCGGCAAGATCTGGTGAAATGGAAAACTTAATAAGAGGGGATGACATTACTTTTGCTTTTCCTTGAAAAGCTTCATGTAAGAGTCAGCAACGCCTTTATCGTTGAGTCCGAGCTCTCTAGCCATTTGCACGACGTAACCCCGAACGAAAACAGGGGCAGGTAAGCTCGAGTGATTCATCTCTTCGATGGCGACGATGTAGTAAGTATTGATCTTTGTGATTGAGCTCATTTTTTCAACGGAGATGTTTTTATATTCACGAACTTTTTTTAAGAAGTCTCCGCCCCACTCTTCACGAGCATGAATGGTCTTTTCGAAATCACCATCACGGGTGTATTCAGCTTTTTTAAGTTCACCCTTGGCTTCAGGGAAAAGTTGACGACTGGCTTGTAAAATAGATTCGTAAGTTAAATCTTGAGATTGCGATTTCTGTCCCAGTAAACGTTGGTCGTAGATGTTGCGCAAAGTTTTATTACCCAGAATGGAATAGGCTTCTTCGATCAACTCTAAAAGTTCCCGCGCTTCCCTTTCAGAAAAAATAGTGTAGATCGCCGGATTTTCTCCAGAGTAAGTGGTGCGCGCTCTCTCGTAAGCCAGAGTGATTTCGTGCTGAGCCGAATTGGTATTCAATTCGAGAATTTCGTAATAATTATATTTTAATGAAGAAGTTTCTGGAGCCATCTCTTACTATACTACGGCTCGGAGTTCCTCGGGATCAATAAGATGTTTGCACATTGCTAAAAATTGACCCGCAAGAGGAGTAAAAGGTTGTGCAATAAGCACGGGCTCACGGTTCTTAATCGACTGCCATACGGCGTTATCATAATCGAGACCACCAACATAATCTATACGAAGGTCGTAATATTTATAACAAACGCTTTTCATCGAGTAACCGAGCTCGACTAAAGATTGGCTTCGCACAGAATTCAGGACTAATCGAACGGGTTGACGAGATAAAGCTAAAAAAGGTTCCAAGGTAAATCCTTCGGATTCCTTTAAGTAACTGCGAAATGAAAAAGGCTTCCCTAAAATTCTTTGGCGGTAATCGCGCAAAGTTTTTATTAAGCTATTGAAAGCCTCGGGCGTGCTTTTATCCTTCAAAGAATAACAAATGAAGTTTTCGATGAATCTGTAAGTCTTCTCAATGCTCGTAGGTTCCGTTGACGTCACCAGAATTTTTTCGTCAGCAAATCTAAAAATATCTAAATACTTTTCCGTTGTGCCGGCGCCGGTATCAATAATGATGTAGTCCGCTTTTAATTTTTTAAGATCTTGCATCAGAACTTGAGTGTTTAATGAACTGATATCGGCGGGAGACCACGTGTCCCAGTAGCCTTGAACATAAGAAAGGTGAGGAAATGGCGTTGGAATAACCAATTCATTGAGAGATTTTGATCCTTCAATGTAATGACGAATATTCAGGTGAGAAGGGCGCAATCCCAGAGCCGTGTGAACATTGGCGCCGCTGAAATCAAGATCAGCGATAATGACGGAATGACCTAATTTTGACAAAGTGAATGCTAAGCTTGTTGAAACAAAAGTTTTACCGACTCCTCCTTTTCCAGAGGAGACAGCCCAAATCTTTGGACCCTCGTCGGTCGATGAACCAATTTTTTCAATAAGCTCCATGAGTCGTCCTTGTCACTTTAAAGGAGTAAAAAGAATCCCCTTCAAATTCTCCTCGGCTTCAGAGGCGCGAAGATAAAGTGGCAAAAATGATTTCCAGTCTAAAGTTGGATGCTTTTTTGATAAAGTTTCGGCGAGCTGTCCTAGAGTAGAGGCCAAAGGATAATCTTGAGGATGATTTGGTCTCCTAATTTTTTGAGTGAAACCCGAGGGAAAATACTTGGAGTAGGTTTGAAAACCATCTCCGACTACAAGAAATTTTTCCTGGGTTATGACTTGCTCCAAATTCCTCACCGGCACGACTGCAGCGGGAATCAAAGCTTCCGGGATGTCATTTTGCAAATTATAAAGACCATAATAAACCATATTTTTGTAAGCATTGATCATTGAAAGCACAGGCACCTTGTGCTCTTGAGCCTGGCTTTTAGCCTGTGCCGCTAACAGAAAAAGCGAATCTAAAGCAAAAAGAGGAATGTTCAGCGTGTATGAAATTGATTTAGCGACATTACCAGCAACTCGAATGCCCGTGAAACTACCTGGACCAAAGCCTGTAGCCACTAAAGTGAGATCAGAAAATTGAACTCCCGCTTTCGCAAGAGTTCGTTCCACCATCGCATTGATCAATTCGCTATGAGATTTTTGTCGATCAGAGATTTCTTCAGCGAGAACTTTTCCTTGATGAACTAGCGCCACGCTTCCCCACTGTGTGCTGGTTTCGAGCGCTAGGATCATGAAGTTCTCCGTTATCTATTGAGCCGTGAAAAACACGCGGCTGACGTCATTGAAAAGAGCAAAGACCATTAAGCTCATCAGTAGAACCATTCCCACCTGTTGGGCCATCTCCATTTTCTTTAAGCTGAGTGGCGAACCCTTCAGCAACTCGATGGTGTAAAACACCATGTGTCCTCCATCCAGAACAGGCACAGGCAGCAAATTTAAAACGAAAAGATTAATCGAGATAAAACCCATCATCATTAAAAATGAAGACAAGCCAGAAATGAAAGAATCATGGGCCGCTTGAGCAATCGAGATCACTCCACCAATGTTCTTGTGCGAAATTTCTCCGAAGAGAAGTTTTTTGAACACTTGCAAAGTCATTACGCTCATATCGATAGAGCGTTTTACAGCTCTACTGAGTGCAGCACCAAGCCCTTCCGCTTTCACGATGACAAAATCAAGTTCCGACATCATCAACAGAGGAGCAATGCCCACAGTGTAACGTTTATCTTCAACGCCATTGGGAAGCATCTGCGAAGTCATCTGCGGAGTGACTTCGATCGTTTTCTTCTCGGTACCGCGAGCGACTTCAATCTTTACGGGCCCAGCACCATTGTATGATTTGATCGAATTTAAAATGTCTTCCCATTTTTGAACGGGTTTTTCATTAATGGCCGTTATTTTATCCCACTGCTTGAGCCCCGCTTGGTCAGCCGGAGTCTTTTTGAGAATTCTTCCTAAATACAAATCTGTGGGTTCAAGTTTCAAAGCTGACAGACTGTACTCTTTTAATTTTTCTTGGGGTTTCCATTGAATTGAAATTTTAGTTGGCTTTTTTTCATCGCCATCCAAACTTCTTTCAATCTCCAAATTTAAGGGTTGGGTGGGATCCACTTTTTTTAAAGTGGGATCAAGATCACGAAAATTCGCAACCTTAATATCATTAATAGCGACAATGCGGTCACCGGTTTTCATTCCCATCAATGTGAGTGGAGAATTTGCTGGAACGCCAACATGAGATGAACGGGAATAAGGACTAATTCCTTCGATATCGCCCATGTACTTGTCAGAACTCACAGGATTTGAATTAGGTGTTCGAGAAATCTGAGCTTTAATCTCGACAGCTTGTTCAGCACCTTCCCGACGAACAAGAACCATAGCTTGTTGCGGGGCTTCGCCAACTTGAATTTTCTTGTTGAGCTGAGATTGAAACTGATCCCAAGTTTTAATCTCAGTGTCGTCAAATTTAAGGACGACGTCTCCGGATTTAAAACCCTGTTGTTCTGCTGCAGACTGGGCACTGACATCACCGATCATTGGCCCCTTGGTGTGTTCACCAACCAGAGCCACCATCGAAAAGACGATAATAGCAAAGATGAAATTCATCAGGGGACCAGCCATAACAATAGCGATTCTTTGCCAAACATTTTTGTGAGTAAACGCGACCTTTTTTTCTTCAGCCGTCATGGGACGCTGCTGGTCTCCTTCGCCGATCAAATCGCCAGACGAAGGTTGTTCCCCGAACATTTTCACGTAACCGCCCAAGGGAATAAGCGATAAACAATAAGTCGTATCACCGCGCTGAAACTGAAAAAGTTTTTTACCAAAACCTAAACTAAAAACTTCGACACGAACTCCACACCATCTCGCGACAAGAAAATGTCCAAGCTCGTGGACAAAAACTAAAACTCCGAGAAGGAGAATAAATGAAAGAGTGCCGGTTGCGCCTGATTGAATATAACTGAGTAGTGTTTCCATAAATTCATTTTATCAGAACCAAATTTGAAAAACATCACAGAAAGTATTGCTTGAAGTCCAGTTCGGGACGCGATTGGCCAAATTTAAAAACTGGGATTGTCTCTATCTGAGAAGACCTTCTAAAACGAGAGCTCCAAAAAGGAGAATGGGACTAGCGAAAAGGACGCCGTCAACCCGATCTAAAATGCCGCCGTGTCCTGGCATGAGACTTCCAGAATCTTTAACATCAGCGACTCGTTTTAAAAGAGATTCGAAAAGATCCCCGAATTGCGCAACGATAGCTACAGCTAGGCTAAGGATCAGAACAGAATAGGCCGGAATCTGTGGCAAATAGATACGAAAAATAAGTCCAGTAATTAAAGAAGCTGCAATTCCACCAATTGCACCTTCGACGGTCTTTTTCGGAGAAATTTTAGGCATAAGTTTATGTTGGCCAAAAAACATCCCAACGATGTAGGCGCCACTGTCACCAGCAAACACAATCCCTAGTAATGCAAAGAACCACATAGAACCATGGGGAAGATCCAAAATTTGTAATAGGAAGCTAGGCAGCAGGCCAACATAAAAAAATCCTAAAATACTTTTGGCCTGGAAGCTGGTCAGCCGATCTAAATTTTCAAATTTTCTTTGGGTTAACAAACTAAAAAGACAAAAACAAATGGCAAAAAAAGCAAAAATAATAGAGCTGTACTGAGGATACAGACCCGAAAGAGCAAATATGCAATGGATGAAAAAAAAGAAAACAAACTTATTCGATTTTGAATCATCGGGTGAAAACAGAATGTTTATAATTTCGTAAGCAGCCATGGGTACTCCAGCTGCAACCACCAGCTTCAGGCCCAAATTTCCCCACAAAAACCAAGGAAATAACAAAGCCAAAACAGCGATGAAGGCTGAGACAATTCTAATGACGAAGGGATTCATCAGCGATGACTTTCCCGAAACGACGTTCACGGTGGGCATAATCTTTAAAGGCCAGATGCAAATCTTCGACTTTAAAATCCGGCCAGAGGGTATCAGTAAAATAAAATTCACTGTAGGCCGATTGCCACAAAAGGAAATTTGATAATCTTTTTTCTCCGCTAGTGCGAATGATTAAATCAGGATCAGGTGTCGAAGTCATAAGACGTGAATTGATCAAAGCTTCATCGATATCTTCAGCCTTGAGTTTGTCCTGTAGAACCTGTTCGTAAATTGATTTTACGGCTTGGGTGATTTCTTGGCGTGACCCATAGCTGAGAGCAAATACAAGATGCAGCCCACTGCAGTGAGATGTGGCTTCTTTAGCATCATTGATGGCGTGGAGAACATCTTTTGGCAATCGATGGGTTTCGCCAATTGTCGTGAAACGAATGTTTTCTTTGATCAGATTTTTTGTTTCACGTTTTAAATATTTCCTCAGTAAGTTCATCAGAAGATGAATTTCTGTTGAGGGGCGATACCAATTTTCAGTGCTGAAAGCATACAAGGTCAGGTGTTTGACGCCCAATCGAGAACATTCGGTAATGATTTTTTTAGCGACCCGAGTTCCTTTCACATGGCCGTACGTGCGCGCGTGGGCTTTGCTTTTCGCCCAACGCCCATTTCCGTCCATTATGATAGCCAAGTGCTGTGGAATTTTCACCAGTCTTCCTCAATTCAAATCAGACTAAATAGTCATGATGCTTTTTTCTTTTTCTTCCGCCATAGCATCTATTTTTTTAATGTATTCATCAGTCATTTTTTGAATTTCGGCTTCCATTTTCTTATTCTCGTCTTCGCTGATGCTTTTTTCTTTAAGAGCTTTTTTGACCTCGTCATTGGCATCTCGACGAGACATGCGCACGGCCACGCGAGAATCTTCGGCAATTTTTTTAACTTGTTTCGCCAATTCTTTTCGGCGCTCTTCCGTTAAATCAGGAACACGTAAACGAATGACTTTGCCATCGTTCATTGGGGCCAAGCCCAAGTCACTTTTAACAATAGATTGTTCAATTTCTTTCAGAATTGAAGCTTCCCAAGGTGCAATCAAAAATGATTTTGCATCCGGAGTCGAAATTGAAGCGACTTGCGATAGGGGAGACGGAGTTCCGTAATAGTTAACACGGATGTTATCAAGCATAGAAGCTTGAGCTCGTCCTGTGCGCACCTTTTTAAGGTCATCAGACAGGGCCTTTAATGCTTTTTCCATTTTATCTTGAGCTGATTTTTTCACGTTCTGAATCATAGTTGCTCCTTTGGAATCTTTATTGAACTAAAGTTCCAATCTTTTCGCCACCAACGGCTTTAAGGATGTTTCCTGGAATTGTTAAATCAAATGTTAAAATTGGCAATTTATTATCCATGCAAAGACTGATCGCGGTTGAATCCATCACTTGAAGGCCCTTGTTCAGAACCTCAATGTAACTGATCTGATCAAACTTTTTAGCGTCAGTATTTTTCATGGGATCTTTATCATAAATACCATCGACCTTAGTGGCCTTCATGATGATCTCAGCATTAATTTCCATGGCTCTCAATGAAGCCGCTGTATCCGTCGTAAAATAAGGATTTCCTGTGCCCGCACCGAAAATAACTAAACGCCCTTTTTCAAGATGACGAATAGCTCTTCGACGAATGTAAGGCTCGGCAATTTCAGCCATAGCAATGGCACTTTGAACTCGAGTTGGAACACCGGCTTTTTCGAGAGCATCTTGAACCGCTAAAGAATTAATAACGGTAGCGAGCATTCCCATATAGTCTGAGCTTGCTCGATCCATACCTTCGGCAGAAGCAGCAACACCACGAAAGATATTACCGCCGCCAATGACTAAGCCTATTTCCACGCCTGTCTTATGAGCTTCAGCGATATCCTGGGCAATTTGCTTAAGAACGGTCGTGTTAATTCCCGTTCCTTGCTTACCAGCCAGGGCTTCACCACTGAGTTTAAGTAAAACGCGTTTATAGGCCGGCTTTTTCAATTAGTGACCTTTCACCTGAGCTGCAACTTCAGCTGCGAAATCATCTTTTTTCTTTTCGATGCCTTCGCCCAATTCAAAGCGTGTGAAACGTTTAATAGTTAAATCGCCACCCACTTTTTTGCCAGTTTCTTTCATGTAGTCAGAAACTTTCAAATCAGGATTTTTAACGAAAGCTTGATCAACTAAGCAGTTTTCTGCCAAAAATTTACGAATTTGACCTTCAACAATTTTATCAAGCATTTCTGGTTTTTTACCTTGCTCGATATTTTTACCACGAAGGATTTCTTTTTCTTTCGCAACAACATCAGCAGGAATTTCTGCACTGGTGATAGCCATTGGGTTCATTGCTGCAATATGCAGTGCTACGTCTTGAGCAAAAGTTCTGGTTTCAGGATTGCTTGCTGCTGCAGGTGTGGAAGTGCTGATCTCGATAAGAACGCCGATTTTTCCTTCACCATGAACATAAGTGTGAACTAAACCATTGCCGCTAACTTCGTATTTTTGAGCGCGACGGATAACAATGTTTTCGCCGATTTTAGCGATGGTTTCTTTTAAATGGTCTTCAACTTTAAGGCTTGGGTTTTTGTGGAAAGCTTGAGTCAGGATGTCATCCGAAGCTTTCGCTTTGGACACGTGCTCGGTCATTTCATTGACGAAATTTTTAAAACCATCATTGCGGGAAACAAAGTCTGTTTCTGAATTGATTTCTAAAACGACACCGGTATTTCCGAAAACGGCAGCATTCACTAAACCTTCAGCAGCAATGCGGCCTGCTTTTTTAGATGCAGAAGCTAAGCCCTTTTTTCGGAGCCATTCAACAGCAGCTTCAAAATTACCTTGGGTTTCTTCGAGAGCTTTTTTACAATCCATCATTCCCGCGCTGGTTTTTTCGCGCAGTTCTTTTACGAGATTAGCAGAAACAGACATGGTCTTACTCCTCATTCATTGAAAATAAAATTTTTAGGAAACGAAAAAAAGCCCCTGATTATTCAGAGGCTTCAGATTCTTCGGGTGGCGCTTGATTTTCAAGCTCTGCTTGGATCTCCACGTCTTCGGCGGTACCAGCAGCCACAAGTTTGCGGGCTTTTTGAACTTTAACAACAGTAGGTCCAGCTGATTTTTTATCAGCATTCTCTTGAGGTTTGCCACCACCAGCACGAGCTGGTCTTCTTTTTGGCGCTTCCTCTTTAACTGCTGATTTTTCTTCTTTTTCAAGATCAGACTGTTTGTCAGTCATTGTGCGAACTTTTTGATCCCAAAGTTTTGATCCTTCGATGTAAGAATCAGCAATCAGATTCGCAAACAATTTGATCGAGCGAATCGCATCGTCATTTCCTGGAATTGGATAGTCGATAGATTCTGGATCCGAGTTTGTGTCAGCAATAGCAACAACAGGGATACCTAAGCGTTTAGCTTCAGCAACCGCGATGTGCTCTTTAGGAAGATCCACAACAAACATCACTGAAGGTGAATTTTTCATTTCACGAATTCCATTCAGGAACTCAGAAAGCTTCATGTATTCTTTTTCCATACGTGCGCGCTCTTTTTTAGTTAAAAAATTGAGCTCGCCTTTTTCACGCATTTGATCGATGCGACGAAGACGGTCGATGGAAGATTTGATTGTCGAAAAGTTTGTTAACATTCCGCCCAGCCAACGTTTGGTAACGTAGTATTGGCCGCAACGTTGAGCTGCTTCTTGAACAGGCTCGATAGCTTGTTTTTTAGTGCCCACGAAGATCATTGATCCACCGTTAGCAGCGATGTCTTTGACAAAATCAGCGGCTTTATTGGCACGCACCACAGTTTTTTGCAGATCGATGATATGGATACCACCGCGAGCTGTGTAAACGTAGGGTTTCATTTTTGGGTTCCAACGCTGAGTTTGATGTCCAAAATGGACTCCGGCGTCGAGCATTTCTTTCATGGTCACTTGAGCCATAGTTCTCTCCTTTATCTGGTTAGCCACCTTCCTGACAGAGCTTGAGGGTGTGAGTGACCCTCAAGAAATTCCCCATTTTTGGGGACCAGTGAATATCTGGAAGTGAGTTATAGTTGTGGCAGGGATAACACAGAGGCTAAAGACGGGCAAATGAATTATTTGGTTCCTTTGGGTTTACGTTTAAGAAATGAGGCATTCATTTGTGTTCGTAAATTACGCGTGTGATCTGCAAGGGTTTCACAGTTAGCTCTGTTAAACGCTAGGGGCTTTCCGCAATACACCCGCACCTCATATTGAAAATACGACCACGCAGGCATTCTTTGCTCTTGAATTATGGCTTCTGCGATATTTTCAACATTACCCATAAGGCCCTCGCATTTTTCGGTGGCGTTGTCGAAAGGCTCACTGATGCAGATATCTTTTCCTGTCGAAGCTCCGTTCAGATCGATGGCTTTACCGAAAATCAAAGAATTGCAGGCCACTTCATTTTTTTTACAATCTTTTGAAACGGGGGGCTTGGGGCAGTACCAGCGCCCACCAGCCCTTGTCATTTTCATTGTCATCATGTGACCTGCAAAAATACAGCGGTTGGGCTCGGATCCAGCGGCGTAACTCTTCTCGAGAAATAGGCTGAACACTGAAGTTTTTAAAGAAGGATCCCTTCCAAAATCGCTGCGCACCAGGAAAGTTTGGATATCTTTGATGTATTTTATTTTTTGCGAAAGATGAAGCCGCTGAAGTTGTTCGTGGTCGAGGATGTATTCTTTCTGAGGTTTTGCGGGCTTAGTTTCAGTTTGAGCAAATAGGGGTGTACCTATAGAAAAACCTAAAACGAAAATAAGATTTGAAGTGCTTTTTAACTTCATATCGGTCTCCTACTTTACGCCATTCGTAAGCTTATTGAGCCGATAGTTAACCATGTTCAATTGGTTGGTTAAAGTGATGCAATTGTCCTTATTAAAGGGGAAAGGATCTTCACAGTAAGCGGTGATGTCATTGTTAAAATCGTCCCAAGCTTTCTGATCAACGCCTGCCACGACAGCATCCAGTGTTTGATCAGATTTCGAGGCACATTCCTCGGTGGCATTTTTAAAACGCTCTTTCGAAGAGACTCCCGGTTCACCAACGCAGATACTTTCGCTTGGAATTTCGGTTGCGTCTTCCGTTTCGTTGCCCTCTGAAGTTTTATTGACGTCTGGGATTTGAGACAATTGAATGTCACGTTTCTTCGCGAACACAAGTGGATTGCAAGGAACTTGGCCTTCGGGGCAGTCCCCACGATCAGGCTTAGGGCAATACCAACGACCACTTTTACTTTGTTTCATATTTTGTAAAAACCCAGCGAAGATACAAACACTTTCTTCATCGACTGCGTAACTGCGTTCAATAAATAAACTGAGCAGCGAAGTTTTAAAGCGGGCATCCTTGCTAAAATCAGCACGGACTAAAAATTCACGAATTCCGGTGAGATAAATTATTTTTTTCGATTTTTGCAGACGCTGAAATTGCCCATAGTTCATCAAAATATTTTTTTTCGCTAATCGAGGTTGCTGAGAACTTTTTTTCGCTGGCTGAGCAAACAGATGGCTGCCAAGCAAAAAGCTAAAAACTAGAAACCATCTAGATATTGTTTTCATATTCACCCTAAACCTCGGACTGTGAGTGTCTTTTATTATTTGAACATTCGAATGTGAAGAACACAACTCGACCAGGCTTGAGTA
>JAKFYD010000035.1 GCA_021731025.1 Pseudobdellovibrionaceae bacterium
GAGAATGAATTTCTTTCTGTGCCTTCAGCTATTGGTGCAAGTGCATCACTGAGTGCTTTAAAGCTGAATGCTCAAGCTATCATTTGTTTAACGACAACAGGCAGGACAGCAAATATCATTGCGGGCTTTCGACCTAAAGCAAAAATCATCGCAGTGACGAATCAGATGGAAGTTTTGAATCGCCTTGAGCTTATTTGGGGTTTGCAAACTCTGCACATTAAAACCTATAAAAGCATGGAAGACGTGCTGGCGCAGGTCGATGAGCTGCTCATTCAGTTTGGTTTAGCAAAAACGGGTGATCGGATCATACTAACCTTAGGTCAGCCTATTGATAATGGTTCTAAAACCAATTCCCTTTTTGTTCACACTGTGGGCGGCGAACTCGAAACTCGCACGGCCAACGAGCTGTTGCCACTGAGGTTTCAAGAGCTCAGTGACGCTGATATTCATTAATTTATTCTTACTGTTTTAAATTTTTAACTAAAAAATTCAAGGCATGCCCTAGTTCCAGGATGCGATTTTCTTTTTTCTGTGAACCGTGACCTTCATCAGGGAAAATGATAAGTTCAGACTGAATCTTTTTGCTCTGAAGGATTTTTTGGATTTGGACTGCTTCGCCGGCAGGTACACGTGGGTCGTTAGCTCCTTGAATGATCATTAATGGACTTTTCACTTGGTCCACATAAGTCATCGGCGAGAGTTGAACCAGAGCTTCTTTGTCTTTTTCGGGATCTCCATATTCGGAGGCCCGTAATTTTCGGCGGTAGGGAGCTGTGTTGTTTAAAAATGTCAGCAAATTACTGATGCCGACCAGGGAAACTCCGGCATCATAGGTCCCTGCATATTTCGTCATAGCAAACAAAGTGGCGTAACCGCCGTAACTCCAACCCATAACACCGACCTTAGGTGTTTGACCATCGTAGGCCCAATTCTTTTTGATAAAATCGCTAACATCTTGAATGTCGCTGATAACGCTTAATCGTTTGGCGGCATTGTCTGCGTTCAGCCATTCTTTTCCATAGCCATCGCTTCCACGAACATTTGGCTCAACAAAAATAATTCCTTCATCCACGAAGAGTTGAGCAACTGAATGAAAACCGGCGCGGCTCTGGCCTTCGGGGCCACCATGAAAGTGTACAACGACAGGGCAAGTTTTTTTCGCGCACACTGATGGTCTGCGCACAAACATAGGAATTCGTGTTCCATCTTTACTTGTGTAATATTCTAAGCTCGCAGCCACAAATTTAGTTGCATCAATTTCAGGAAGGCTAGGCAAGGTCCATTGAGTTGCCTTCTGTGTGTTCCAATCATAGGTGTAAGAAATCCGAGGAGATTTATTGGTGATAACAGAAATAACGCTCCAGCGGGCATTTCGAGTCGTGGAAGCGTGTAGCACATGATCCGCTTTCGCAAAGTCAGGAACTGAAATGGCTTTAAAAGTTTTTGCATCCAGAGCTTTCAGCTGAGAATAGCCCGCGCGATTAACTTCATATAAGATGCGACGGCGGCCGCGGTCAATGGAGAAACTTGAAACATCAAAAGGAGTTTCTTCAGACAGGGGTTTCAAATCTGGGCTTCCTGATTTGAGGAGATAAAGCCGGCGATAATTTCCAATCTTTGAGGTCATAACCAGATAAGTTTTATCCTGGGCTCCAAACTGAAGTACATTTTCATCCGAAGCATTTTGACCAAAAACTGGATCTAATTTCTTAGTCGCTTCGTCGTACAAGTAATATTCACTCATGCGCGACCCTGTTAATTTCTGAAGCAGCAACAGGGAACCCTTGTAATCGCTCACGGACCAATAGCCATTTTCATTCAGAACAAGCTCTTTATTTTTTGTATTCAAATTAACTTTGTACAAAGTTAAGGTATCAGGTGTTTTATCATTCGCAGTAAAGTACAGCCATTGAGAATCGTCTGTTACAAATTGGAAAGTGGCTTTCACTTTGTCTTGATGATAAATTTTATCTAAAGGCCCTCCGTTGATGGATTGCAGATAAATGCCAGGGTTTTCTTGTCCATCAATATCTCTTTGCAGAACTAATTTTTTTCCATCCGGAGTCACCGTTGCAACTTGAGTTGTGTCTTTTCCACCTGTCAATTGGACAGGGAAACCTTGAGGAGAATTGAGTTTCCACACTTGCGAGCTTCCCGAAATTCTCCAGCTGAAAAATAAAGTTTTCCCATCCGGATGAAGAACTCCGCCTCCTGGTGTTTGTGTATCCAGTATTAAGCTAATTTTGTTTTCAATGGAAGGAGGAAGCTTTTGCGCTTTGTAGTTTTTCAGGTCGTCGGCGCTGACAGATTCAACACCTAGGCCTTGGTAATTTGCCTCAGATTTCTTTTGAGATTTATGAGAACATCCCAAGCCAAAAACCACACCAAAGGATAAGGAAAAAAAGAGCATTTTCTTCATGAAGGGATCTCCTGTTTTTTTTAACATCTCATCTTAAGAAGAATTTCTCAAACTGAAACACTCCGGGCCATTTTTACCTCAGAAGAGCCAAAAATTCTCCGAAAAGAGATAGAATAAGAACTGGGGGATGTAGTTGATGAATCTCAGATGGGGTCTGCTATTTATAGCTGCAATTGTCGTTATGGGCCTCTTCGTCCAATGGCGAAAACCTAAACCTCAAGACGCACTTGAAAAAAGCGTGACCGTTGAACGTGAACCCTCAACCACAAGCAATACTGAAAAATCAAAAATTCAAACTCCAGCGAAAGATGTTACTGCAAAACCTCCTTCTGAAGCTCCAGCTCATGAAAGATCGATTCCTAAAAAATCTTTTGTGAAAGCAATTCCCTTAGTCGCGCCATCAGCAGACCACTTGCAAAATTTGCAACTGAAGGTCGTTGGCCAGAAGTGGAAGTGGTGGGCCAACACAGGAGTCGTGGCAAAAAAAGATTCTAGCAATGCAAGCAACAAAACTTTAGCAGAAGTGAGTCAGCATTTCGTTGTACCCCGAAGTTCGCAAGGGTCTTCTCCGGAGGAGTTTTTCCCGGATTCTCCCTTGGTGCTTTTTAATCCTCTGAAAAAAAGTGTTGGGCTGCTGACAGGCACTTACGTCATTACGACGAAAACAGAGAATGATTTTGCAGATCTTATTCAAGATGAAAACTTTGAAGTGATTAATTCATTTTCCCATTTGCGTTTGGTTTATCTAAAGCCTCGCAAAGCGCCTTTTAATCTGTCTGAAGTCGAAAATGCGCTAACAGCTGATCGTCGTGTCCAATCTTTTGAATATGAAATATTGAAGGGGAACTTGGTAAAAAATTAAATGAGAAAAAGTTTGTGGCTTGGATTTTCATTTTTAGTTTTAACGGTGTTGTTCACGAACTGTGGACGACAAGGTTTTGTTGTGTCAAGCCCTCCGCAAAGCTCTGAGTTATTGCTTTCTAACTTCGAGGATCCTCTTTTAGATTACCAGTGGCATTTAACGAACACAGGACAAAAAGTTTTTTCTTTAAATCCGGGGACTCCAGGAAATGACATCAATCTTCGGTCGACTTGGTCTCAAGAGATTTATGGTAAAGGAATTCGAATCCTTGTCTCTGACGATGGCATCGAGTCCGCCCATGAAGATCTCGCAGAAAACTTTATGTCGGGAATAAACTCAAAGGATTATTCGAAGCCAAGTCCATTCCTGAATTCTTTCGCAGAGCCTATTGCCGTCGGTGACAACCATGGAACATCGGTTGCTGGTCTTATCGCTGCTGTCGGATGGAACCATTTGGGTGGGCGCGGAGTTGCGCCTAAAGCCAAAATTGCCTCTGCGAATTTTATGTCGGACTCTGTGAATCGCACCAACGATAAAATGGTCGATCAGGCTAAAGGAAACTATGATATTTTTAACCAAAGCTGGGGCGAAGGACAAGACACCATCGAAGAGATAGAAAGCACCTATAAATCGCAACTTGTTTATGGAGTTACAAATTACAGGAGTGGCAAAGGCGCGGTTTACGTTAAAGCGGGTGGGAATAGCTTTTTGATTGAAGTTGCGCGACTGAAAAATAAAATTGCACTTGGCAATGCGAACTTTGACTCTTCGAACAGCACGCCCTACACCATCAATGTCGGGGCTTTAGCAGCCCACTCTGTCGCAGCTACCTACTCAACCCCAGGAGCGAATCTGTGGATTACGGCACCGGGTGGTGAAGATGGAGCCGATCGCCCAGCAATGATGACAACGGATCGAACTGGATGTGATCAGGGTTATTCTGTCAGTTCTGCAGCTTCGCGGTTGGCCTTTCAAAAAGGTGAAGACAGCAATAGAGCCTGTAAATACAATTCGGTTTTCAATGGCACATCTTCAGCAGCTCCCGTTGTCAGTGGGGCAATTGCCCTTTTGCTTGAGGCTAATCCCAATTTAACTTGGCGTGATGTTAAGTACATCTTAGCAAAAACGGCCATTCAGGTTCACAGCAACTTGGCGCCCTTTGAGAATGTGCTGTACAGAAATTCACCAGCCGACTACGCCCATTATAAATCGCCGCTGGGTTATCTTTATGAACAAGCTTGGGTCACGAATGGGGCGCAATTTAAATTTCACAACTGGTATGGCTTTGGGCGAATCAATGTTGATGCGGCCGTAGCCTTAGCGAAAAATTACTTTTCTCCGTTGGGCCTGCTGACCGAAACAAATTGGCACTCTTCGCACCAGCGTCCAGGTCTATCCGTTGCAATACCAGATTATAATTCAACAGGTGCCAGTGACAAAATGAATGTTAGTACCAATATCAAAATCGAAGCCGTGCAGCTACGATTGAAGGTAAACCATGAAAATATCGGAACTTTAGCCGTAGAGCTGACCTCCCCTGCGGGAACGAAGAGTATCGTCGTTAACATGAACAATGCCTTGGAAGGCATACAAAATTACAGCAATGAAACGCTCTTGATAAACGCTTACTATCAGGAATCCAGTCAGGGTGAATGGACTCTTAGAGTTATCGATGGTCGCTCGGGAACTACAGGAACACTGACCGAATGGTCGCTGAATTTTATCGGTGCACAACAGTGAGACGCTCACTGTTTCAAATAAATAAATTCACTTTATAATCGCTTCTTATTGAGAAACTAAATCTTTCCTCTTGCCTTAAGTCTAGCTCCATAAAGTCGATAAGTTAAAGACCAACCAAAGGGCATTGCCATGTATATGAACGTGAGATGGGCATTCGTTGTTCTTGTTTCTTTAATCTTCGCTATCGAATCGGCGGCGGCGCCAGTTATTGTTTTCGGCCCGCAGACTTTAAAGTCTTCCGTGAGCGGCAAAGACTACAACCTGACTTTTCAGGGCCCTGCAGGAATACCTTCGGGTAAATCTTTAGACGGTGTCATCACCATTCAAAATGGAAATGGCCAAAATATTGTCATTGAAAAATGCAGTGGATCCTTACTTCAACGCGTTTTATGTATGGCCAGTAATCTTTTGAAAGAAGCAAAAATCTTCGTCGATCGACCTCTTGAGTCGGAAGTGACTTTAAATGGTGTTGTTATTCTTGCCCGAAACGAATTGAATCGCGGCACTGGAATACTTCAAAAGGCCGTGAAAGTTAAAAGCGCAAACACACTGAAAGTTCGCCTTAAAGGATTACCGACCTCAGATATGACTTTAAGTATTAAATCGGAATCGCAAGCCGTGAATGTTCCTCCTGTAGCGGCATTTTCTTACTCGCCGACTGCTGGAGCTATCGCTCCGCAAGTGATAAGCTTTTCTGCTTTAGCCAGCAGTGATAGCGACGGGACCATTACCAGTTACTCTTGGAATTTTGGTGATGGAACGTTCGGTACGGGAGCCTTAGTTGATCATCTTTTTTCAACGGCTGGAAATTACACTGTTGCTTTAACTGTTACGGATAACCAGGGTGGAACAAACACCAAAACAATTTCTGTCAATGTATTAGCGAATCAGCTACCTGTTGCCGCTTTCACGGCGAATTCAGTGACTTCATCGGGTGAGCTGAAACTGGTCTTCGATGCTTCAGCCTCTAGCGATGCTGACGGAAGTCTTGTCGATTACAAATGGGATTTTGGTGATGGAGTTGTTTTATCCACCGGCCTGATCAAAACCACTGAACATATTTATGCCACAACTGGAACCTACAAAGTCACATTAACTGTTGTTGATAACAAGTCCGGTGAAAATTCGGTTTTTCAAAATTTAATTGTTGCTGACAGCACGGGCCCTGCTTTGACAATCTCTAGTCCCATGGAGGGGACAGTGATTGAATCACAGTCTCTTTCCGTGAGTGGATCTGCGAATGAAAAGCTTTCTGCAGCGAGCGCGCAAATTGACGATGGTCCAGCGGTCGGCTTGAGTTTGAGTTCTGATGGGATGAGCTTTAGTGGATCTATTGCGGTCGCTGGTTCTGGCAATAAAGTTCTGACCGTAAAAGCTTTGGATATTGCTGGTAATGAATCGGTGAGTAAGGTGAATTTTTCTTCGGTGTTTAATTTACCGCCCGTTGCTAAAATCAAGTCTGTCTTTCCAACATCAGGTCAGGCTCCGCTCATTGTTTTGATCGATGGTTCCGAGAGTTCGGATCCAGAGGGACAAGCCCTCAATTATGAATTCGATTTTGGCGATGGGGAAAAAGTAAGTTCTAACAAATCGATTATAAGCCATTATTATAAACGTGCTGGCAGTTACAGCATCCAATTGACTGTGAAGGACTCAAAAGGTCTTAGCCATTCAGTATCATCAAGCGTAACAGCAAGTGATCCTCTGCTTCCTCCGGATCCTTCAGGGCTAGCACCACTTGCTAGCAAAACAAATCTTTCGACGATTGAAGACTCATTTAAATTTTTATTTGAATCATCAACACCTATTCAGAAAGACGTCACTTCGGGATCGATTGATCCTTTAAGAATGACAGTCCTTCGCGGAAAAGTTCTTGATCAGGAGGGCTTGCCACTTCCCGGAGTTGAAATCTCAATTCATTTACAAAATCAATTTGGGAAAACTTTATCTCGCAACGACGGCTACTTTGATTTTGCACTGAATGGCGGCGGCACCTATACTGTTGATTACAAACGAAGTGGATATTTCCCCTTACAAAGAACCATCACAACTTCAATCCAAGAAATAAGTGTTCTCGAGGATGTTGTTTTAACTCGACCTGATCCCATCGTTAATAACTTGGAAATTAATTCTTCGGTCATGCAGATTGCGAAAAGTTCGGAAGTCAGCGACTCGAAGGGAACAAGAACAGGTGTAGCTTTAATTCCATCAGGTACATCGGCAAACATCGTTTTTCCGAATGGTTCAAAATCAGCTTTAACAAGTTTAAACTTAAGAGTTACCGAATACACCGTTGGAGAGCTTGGTCCGCAAAGAATGCCAGGCTTGCTGCCAGCAACCTCGGCCTATACATTTGCCGCCGATATTAGCGCCGACGAAGGTTTGGCTCGGGGAGCCGACCATCTGGAGTTTTCAAAGAAAGTTTCTTTCTACGTTGATAATTTTTTAAATTTTCCCGTAGGGGTTGCTGTTCCCTTTGGCGTTTACGAAACAAGAACGGCTCAATGGGTTCCGCAGGACAATGGTCGAATCATTAAAATTCTCGAAGTTCAAAATCAGAAGGCGGTTTTGGATGTGAATGGTACGGGTAGCGAAGCCAGTTCAGCTGAACTGGCTCTCTTAGGTATTACGGATGAAGAATTAACTAAACTTGCAGAAGTTTATACTTCAGGGAAGACTTTATGGCGCGTAACTTCAAATCGCTTCTCGCCTTGCGATCTCAATTGGTTTAGTCGAGTTTTAGGCACGAGCGATTTTCCAAGTGTTCCTGCGCCAAGCTTACAGTCGACTCCGCCTCCTTACGAAATGACCTGCCCGAAAAATGGTTCAATCATTGACGTCGAAAAACAAGTTTTGCGAGAGAACATTCCTGTCGTTGGCGCTGACTTCTATTTGACTTATTCCAGCGAGCGCACTTCGGGTTACACCTCAAATTCTCGAATCGTAATTCCTTTGACTGGAAATACTGTCGGAAGCTCGATGGTCGGAGTGAAAGTTGAAGTTCAAATTGCGGGCCGATCTTTCGTAACGCGCTTCCCGGCGCAAACCAATCAGAATTACAGTTTCGATTGGGATGGCAAAGATGTTTATGGACGAGATGTTTATGGTTCATCAAAAGCTAAGGTTCTAGTTACTTATCTTTATGATTCCGTCTACGCTATCAGCGGCAGCACCCAAGGGCGAGTTTTCGCAATGCCAGGTGGCGGTGATGTTGTCACTTCGATTTCTTCGGAGCCAACCGAGTTGCGACGACAATATGAAGTTCCCGTAATGCGCAATCGCACTTTTTCAAATCAATCTTTGGGCGGTTGGTTTGTGTCGATTCATAAAAACTATGATCCGACAACACGAACACTTTATCATGGTGATGGCACTAGTGAAAGTTCACAAGACATTGGCTTTGTTGTCGATCGTTATGCGGGAACTGGTTCTATGCTTGTTTATGGTGGAGATAACGGTCCTGCCCTAGATGCGCAATATTATTACATTGGTGGAATCGCACGCTTTTCTGATGGCAGTCTTCTTGTGGCTGATCAGGCGGGCGGAGCTTCTGGCCAAACTATTTTAAGAAAAGTTACTTCTAATCGCGATAACAACATTTACTATGGTGGATTTAATAATTTTGGAAGTGGCGGACAGGGCAGTCAAGCTGAAGGAATTGATAAAGATCAAGCGGCAATCAACGCGACTTCTATTAAAATCGCGCCGAATGATGAAATCTATTATGTTGATAACAGTGGTGGATTGAATGCACGTGTTAGAAAAATTAATCTGGAAGGTAAAGTAAATACAGTTGTTGGGAAATATTTCGCTGGTGGATACACGGGCGATGGCGGGCCAGCAACTGAAGCACTTCTTAATAATCCAAGGGATGTTGCCATTGATAAAGACGGGACAATGTACATTGCAGACACGGGTAATCAACGCATACGACGTGTTGGAACTGACGGAACTATCACAACCATTGCAGGAAATGGAACGCGTGGTTTTGGTGGTGATGGTGGATTAGCCGTTAATGCCCAATTTAATGATCCCGTGTATGTAGCGATAGGGAAAAAGAATGGTTATATTTATGTGGCTGATCAAAATAATTATCGAATTCGTGCTATTCGCCCAGATGGAATTATAGAAACCGTTGCTGGAAATGGTGAGGGAATAGGTTTAGCCAATCTTGTTGATGGAGTTATTGCCACCTTGACTGCTATCAAGCCTTTTTGCGTTGAAACTGCCAACGACGGAACATTTTTTATCTGCGACGGTTATGCAAGAATTCGTAAAGTTGATCGTCAAGGAATTATTTCAACGCTGATTGGAAATGGAAACGCAAGCGGGGCGACAAACTTTAATCAGGGTTTTGAACAAGAAGGTATCTTGGCTTCCCAAGCAAAAATTAACGGAGCCGGAGGAAACTTTAAAGCAAATATCATTGTCGCTGATAGTGAGGTGTATTTTGCGCAATCGAGTAATAATATTTCTGAACGGTTCAGTGGCTACCACAAAATCCGCCGGGTAGCTCCAGCTTTCCCCGGGCAAACATTATCGCAGATATCAATTCCTTCGAAAGATGGTCAACAAACCCACATCTTCGATTATCGTGGACGCCATCTTGAAACCAAAAATTCACGAACGGGGATTTCGCTCTATAAATTTGAATACGACAGTGAAGGACGACTTGAGAAAATTACCGATGTTGATGGAATGATCACGCAAATAGCTCGCGATGGAAGTGGAAATCCAGTTTCTATTACAGCCCCTCACGGACAAGTTACTCAAATTGATGTGGACTCTAACGGGAACATAGCTTCGCTGAATAATCCCAATTCTGAAAATTACAAAATGACTTACGATTCAAGCGGCTTGCTAAAAACATTTGCGCGTCCAAAAGGTAACGCATCAACCTTCAGTTACGATGTTGCTGGAAATTTAATTAAGGACCAGAACGCCGCTGGAGGATTTTTAACTCTAGTTAAAGCTAGCGCTTTCCGTGATCAGGTCGTTACGATGACAACTGCAGAGTCAAGAGTGTCATCTAACCGCACAATAACTTCAGTCGATCCCAGCTTCCGAATTATTGAAACTGATTCCGCTGGGCTACAAACGCAACGACTTAAAGACAAAAAGGGCACAACTTCAATATTTAATCCCGATGGATCATCAGTTGCCTTCCAAGAAGTGGCGAATCCTCGATTGGGAATAACGGCTCCTTACATCGGCAGCCACATCACAACAATGCCGAGCGCTTTAAAATCAACGACTCAAGTTGTTCGCAGCTTAACCAGAACGAACGCAAGCAATATTTTCGACTTTGCTGAGTTGATTAATATTTCGACAAATGGAAAATTAACAAAAGTTGAATACGACTCTCTCACTCGAGTGGAAAAAACCACCTCGGCGGAAGGCCGAGTCATACAAAAGCTTTACGACGTAAAAGGAAGAAATATCGCCAGCCAAGTGGGTTCTTTAACTCAACAGAATATGATTTACAATACAGCAGGGCAGTTGGTGCAAACGACTCATGGCCCTCGCAGCACGACTTTGGCTTACGACAGTCAAGGTTACCTAGCTTCAGTCACTAATCCACTGTCGCAAAAATCAGAATTCACTTATGATGGTTCGGGTCGAGTCAGCACTCAAAAACTTCCAGACGGTCGAGTTATTGGCTTTAACTACGATGCCAATGGGAATATGACTTCGATCACTCCTCCGGGGCGGCCTGCTCATGAATTCAGTTTTAATCTTGTTGATATGGTGAATAGTTATCAAGCGCCTGATGTCGGGATCCTTCGCACGACGTCTTACACCTACAACTTAGACAAACAACTCACATCAATCACGCGTCCTGATGGGAAAGTGGCGACTCTCAGTTACAACTCGACGACAGGTCGCCTGTCATCGATGACCACTCCATTGGGCAATTTCACTTACAGCTATTCTCCGACGACAGGCCAGGTCAGCAGTATAACTTCACCTGAGGGTGTTGTTTCCGCAATGACCTACGATGGATCTCTGGTGAAATCAGTTTCAACGAGTGGAGCTGCCACAGGTTCGGTTCAGTTCAATTACAACAGCGATTTCTTGATCTCGCAAACACAAGTGAACGGAGCAAATGCCGTTGCCTTCTCTTACACGAATGACAATTTATTGAATTCAGCTGGTGCTATGAGCTTAAGTTACGATTCTATTAATCCTTTATTAAGTGGAACGAGCTTAGGCATTGTGAGTGATTCCTTGGGCTATAATAATTTTGGTGAAATCAATTCCTACGCAGCGAAAATTTCTGGAAGCGATGTCTATTCTTTGAGTTTAACTCGGGATGATTTGGGTCGCATTACCGGACGCACGGAAAATATTCAAGGAGCCACGGCAAACTACATTTATGCTTACGACAGTGTCGGACGATTAAGTTCTGTTGATAAAGATGGCGAAATCAGTGCTTATACTTTCGATCCAAATTCAAACCGAATCGGAAATGTGGTTCGCAATGTTCCCATCAGCGCAACTTACGACAATCAGGATCGCTTACTGAAGTACGGTACAAAATCCTACTCTTATAATGCGAACGGAGATCTAGCTTCTGTCACGGATTCAGTGACTCGAAGAACAGCAACTTTTGGTTACGACGTGATGGGAAATTTGAAAACTTATTCCCGCATTGGTCGCAACATTGAATACGTGATCGACGGAATGAATCGCCGTGTTGGTAAAAAGATGAGCGGAACACTCCGACAACAATTTGTTTACCAGAACCAATTGCAGATCGCTGCCGAGTTGGACGGGACTGGAGTTTTAGTCAGTCGCTTTGTTTACGCTTCAAAAGCGAACGTGCCTGATTATATGATTAAAGGTGCCACGACATATCGAATCTTCTCTGACAACTTGGGAAGCCCACGCTTAGTTGTTGACGTCAGCTCGGGCGCTGTTGCTCAGCGAATTGATTACGATGAATTCGGAGTGATCTTAGCTGATACAAATCCTGGATTTATTCCTTTCGGATTTGCTGGTGGAATTATGGATTTGGATACTGGGCTGGTGCGATTCGGTGCTCGTGATTACGATCCTGAGACGGGTCGTTGGGTGACGAAGGATCCGATTGGTTTCGCGGGCGGAGATACGAATTTGTATTCGTACAGTCTGCAGGATCCCGTGAATTTGATTGATCCATCTGGACTAAAATTAAACTTTGATCAGGGGTTAAGTCAAAACCTTGCACAGATTTGGTCTACTCCTGCTGGAAATGCTTTAATAACCCAACTAATGGGTTCAAACCAAACGTATAAATTAACTGTCAACTCTTCTGGGAATCACTATCAGCAGGGCAACATGGTTACGATTGATCCTGGAAACCATCCTTTCGTTTACACCAGTAATGGTATTGAGCCTGCCTCTACGACAAGAATTCTGGCCCATGAAATGGGACATTTGACGGGAACACTTGATGACGGAATAAATAACATGAATAATGTCAACTTGTATGAGAATCCAATTATGCAACAATTGGGGGGACATAGACGAACCTCTTATACTATTCCAGGAGGTGGACTGTGCGGTCGCTGATAAAATCATTGATGTTCTTTTTGTTGAACTGCCTTTGTATGGCAGGAAATGCCAAGGTTGAGCAATATAAAATCTGGTACATACCCCTGGACAGGAGCTATTATACGCCGGTGACTTCAGAATCCATTGAAGGTCAGGCAAATAGGAAGCTAACCAAAGCCAGCCCTAAATTTGACCATCTGTTTTCAGAAGCAGAAAAAAAAGTAGAATTCAAAGGCTTTAACTCTGGAAATGATTTCAGAATTAAACTTATGCGTAAGCGTGATAGCAGTGTTCTGTACATAAATCGCGATAAGTCCGTGAGTGTTGACGGGATCATCGTCAACATACCATCTAATGTAGTTCAAGAAGCAATCGACGTTGTTGAAAAGAAGAAGAAATAACGGTACCAGAGTTATAAAATTAATAAAAAACTGTAAATTATATTTAATTTACTGCATACCTTCTTGTTTCCGAAGTTCTACCGCAAAACCTTCTTCAAATCCCAACCAATCTTCCAGAACTTCGCAGGAATGAATCGCCGTGTAGGCAAAAAGATGAGCGGAACACTCCGACAACAATTTGTTTACCAAAATCAATTGCAAATCGCTGCCGAGCTGGACGGAACCGGAGTTTTAGTCAGTCGCTTTGTTTACGCTTCAAAATCCAATGTGCCTGATTACATGATTAAAGGTGCAGCGACATATCGAATCTTCTCTGACAACTTGGGAAGCCCACGCTTAGTTGTTGATGTCAGTTCGGGAGCTGTTGCTCAGCGAATTGATTACGATGAATTCGGAGTGATCTTAGCTGACACGAATCCTGGCTTTATTCCTTTCGGCTTTGCCGGAGGTATTATGGATTTGGATACGGGCTTAGTGCGCTTTGGTGCTCGTGATTACGATCCTGAGACGGGTCGTTGGGTGACGAAGGATCCGATTGGCTTTGCGGGTGGCGATACGAATTTGTATTCGTATAGTTTGCAGGATCCAGTGAATTTTATCGACAGCGACGGCCTAAGCCCCAATGACGTAAGAAGAATCAATAATACATTTAATCAGTCTGTTCAGAGAATGACTCAGAATGGCCAAAGACGGTCGCCAGGCTGGCTCAACAACATGTCTCGAACTGCAAATAACCTTTCGGGAGGACTCCTTGGGTCACCATACCTTGGTTGTGGCGAGCAGCAAGAGGTCACACAAAGAGACTTGCAGAGCCAAAATTACGATGATGTTTGGGATTTTGCGTGGGATGGTATTGATTATGGGGTTTGGAAGCATCAACGAATTAGAGCGACTTCGAGTAATCCAAATGATCCGGTTTTGATTATCGACCCATGGAATAACTCAATTACGTCAGGAAGGTAACCATGTTCGATAAATTACTCTGGCCGATTACCTTCGGATTAATGTGCTTTTTAGTAACCTCGAAAGGGGGGTCATCAAGTGAGATGGTCATGAATAGCCTGATAGGTGCCGCTGTTGGAAGCATCGTCTCAATTGTACTTATAAAGTTATTTCACAATCCGCGTAACCTATTACGCGCTAATTTTACAATTGCAGTTGTATGGGGCCTCATTCTTTTTATGATTGGCTATCCAGACTTGCGGGTTCCTAATCAACCTTTAAGTTTATCGGCAGTCGTGGGTTTGGTGTTGTTGTCATCAGCGCCTTTATTAGCGGTAATACTTGCATTTATAATTCGCAAATTCCGACGTGCCTAAATCGTGCCTGGAAAATTCGGAAAATCTTGAAATTAGGAGCCAGTGTCGAAGACTTAGAGCTTGTAGTAAAGAATAAAAATAGATTGGAATGCTTTTATGAAAAATCAAATTTCCAAAAAACCGCTAGCCAAGATTTTTATAGAAAATCTTATTCGGGTACTATTTGGTTGCTCTATTTTATTTCTATTTTTAGATTTCTTACTTAATGCAATATGTGGTGAACAAAGACGAAACTGGTTTTTCCAAGCCTGCCAATTGCACCGGTAATATTTTACCTGTCGAAACTTAAGACACTCGCATAAAAGATCAGGCTAGGTTAGATTGTCGGATCTATTTAAACCGAGGGTAAAATATGAAATTGAATTCACTTATCATTCTTGCAATCTCTACGTTTTTTATTATCAGCTGTGAAAGCATTTCTGGGACACAAGCGGAATTGGTTGAAGCTGCCGTCGAGGGAGACTTGAAATCCTTTCGCGCTCTTCTCACCAAAGAGGCCCAAGAAACACAGGGCAATAGGGAAACCATGATGGTTTTAGCAACTTTAGCCAAAGAAAATAAAAAAGTAGAGATGACTCAAGATCATGACTTTAAGTGGATTAAAAAAGACTCTAAAAGTTTAGCCCTAGCGACGGGCTTAACTTTGCTTTTGCAAAAGAATGGTAAAGTGCTTTGGATTTCGACACCCATGGAATGTGAAAACTCGATGAGTATTTCCGATGGTCACCCAAAAGCCGTTGACTGCAAAATTGCAAAATTAAATAAGCCTATGGAACTTTCGATGAGTTACAAGAATGCGAAACTTTTGTTATTGGCTCACTCGTGCGATGTCGTCAAAATCCAAGAACTGATGTTTAACGAAGACAACTTGAACCCAAACCTTCCACTTTTCGAAGGTGGACCTACGGCATTATCGGCTTTAGCTTCTCGCAGCCACACCGATCGTGGGTATGACAACAAATGCAGCGAAGCTTACTTCGCGTTAAAAAAAAGATAAAAAGTTTAGATAACAAAATAATTTTTTAAAGAACAATTAACCACTGCATGGAGTTCAGAATGAAAACTAAGTTTTATTTGCCGATTTCGTTGGTACTATCGTTGTTGGCCTTTAGCTATTCACAAGCAGCCAATTTAGAAATTATCAAGGTGATCGGTGGCTATGAAAAAAAGTTGGGTGTCGGAAGAATTACTTCAATTGAAATAGATGAGTTCGATGGAAAGAATTTTCTTACTGTAAAGTCAAAAGAAAATCATAAGATAAGTAAAACAGACGGCTCTACAAACACTACTTACTGGTCTTCTCACATTGATGAAATTCAATGCAAAATCAGCGAAAAAGTAGCTGCTGATAAACTCAATTTTTCGTTAAAAGAGCTGTTTGGCCTTCTAAATCAGACATTATTATCGGAAACTTCAAGCACAAAACATCGCTTTACCCTTAGGTGTTATAACGGAAAAGTTGATACGATTTTTAGTGAACACCAGGAGTTAATTTCTACAAAACCGGATACGATTGATTTGTTCAATTCGGAAGTTTTAGATTACAGTCCAATTTCAAACAGCAATAAGGAAATTCATTTTAATTACGACGAGCTAAAATTATTAAAATAGTTTTTAAGATTGGGCTAAGCAATCTCGGTTTAGCCCAAATGAGGTTACCGCAAAACCTTTTTCAAATCCCAAACGATTTTCCAAAATTTAGCCACTGGCTCGACCTCTTCCAGCTTTGTGTTTACGAAGATCGCGTTGTCGGCCATGACTTTTTCGCTCAAAAACTTTTTCTCGATCAAGCCATTCAAGTCATCGACTTTAATTAAAAATCCCAACTCTTTCATCGAATCATTTTGAATTTCTGTCAGACTAACTTTACGCAAACCCTTGTTATCAATTTGCGCCTTTTTGGCGAAGTGAATGACTCCCTCGAGCAGCTTCACTTCTTCGGCGTTCACAGAAACTTTGTCTTTATCTTGTTTGAACAGCCAGTCGTTGTACCACTCTACAAATTCAAAAAGCAAATCGGGTTGGAAGTTAGAAATTTTTTGTTTACCTTCGCCGAGCTCTTCCACCTTCATGTATCCCAAGCTTTCCAAGGCCTGCATCATCGATTGCATCTTATTTGTAGCTTCTTGAAAAATTTGAATAGTGGTGTTGCGCAAACGATACTGAGGAATCAAAAGAGCGGCCCCTTCTTTTTGACCGTAGCGAAGTCCAACAAAGTTAATGATGGAAATCAGTTTATTCACCACGTGGGGAGGGAAGCGTTCGGCTTCGCCGCCGGTGCTTTCCAAAGCTTTGATTTTTTTATTAGCTTCACGAATATTTTCGTTCAGCGTCTTCATAATGGCGCGAACCCAGACGGGAAGCTCTTCGAGTTGCTTTTCTAAGGCCACATAGGGGAGAGCCACCACTTCCGAATCTTTCAAGGCTTTCACGTTGGCCGAGCGAGGTTTTTTATCAAACAAGGCCATCTCGCCAACCATCGAACCAGGTCCAATCTCGGCAATCGTCACTTCGGAATTGCCTTTAGTTTTAGTGATCGCAAAGCCACCCGATTTAATCAAATACATCGCATCGGGTGCGTCGCCATCGCGAAACAAATAATAATCTTTTGGAATTTTTTTGGGTTCAGCCAAAGTCTCACCTCGTCGACTTTTATTTTAGGGAGGTGAGTTCAGCTTGTACAGTTAGAATTTCATAGGTCTAATATCATCAGCGATGCGAATACGACCTTCAGTCGAGCGAACAACTTCCTCCGGACTTAGGTCAGGAGCAAATTCACGCAAAACAAATCCTTCAGGTGTGACATCGATCACGCCAAGATCACTGACAATTTTATCAATGCAGTTAACGCCCGTTAAAGGCAAAGTGCACTTCTTGCGAAGTTTCGAGTTTCCGTCCTTATCTTTGTGTTGCATGGCCACGATCACTCGTCGAGCTCCTGCAACCAGATCCATAGCTCCGCCCATGCCCTTAACCATTTTCCCTGGCACCATCCAGTTAGCGATGCTTCCAGTTTCGTCCACTTCCATGGCTCCCAAAACAGTCAGATCAACATGACCTCCGCGAATCATTCCGAAACTGTCTGCAGAACTAAAATAACTAGCGCCAGGAACAGCAGTGACGGTTTGTTTTCCAGCGTTGATCAAATCGGGATCTATGTCTTTTTCAAAAGGAAATGCGCCCATGCCCAATAAACCATTTTCACTTTGCAGCATCACACTTTTCGTCGAAGGGATGTAGTTGGCAACCAAAGTAGGAATGCCAATTCCTAGATTCACTGTGAAGCCGTCTTCAACTTCTTGAGCGATCCTTTGAGCAATTTGATCTTTTGTTAAAGCCATACTTTAACCTTTCCTGACCGTGCGCTGTTCAATGCGTTTTTGATAAATTTTCCCTTGAAAGATTCTTTGCACGTACACGCCAGGAGTATGAATTTGATCGGGGTCCAGCTCGCCAATCTCGACCAGTTCTTCAACTTCAGCCACGGTAATTTTTCCTGCGGTCGCCGCCATGGGATTAAAATTTCGAGCGGTCTTGCGAAAAATTAAATTTCCAAATTTGTCGCCCTTCCAGGCTTTGACAAAAGCAAAGTCACCAAAAATTCCTTTTTCTAAAATGCAATCGCGGCCGTTGAAGTTGCGAACTTCTTTCCCTTCAGCAACTAAAGTGCCCACCCCAGTGGGAGTGTAAAACCCAGGAATACCAGCGCCCCCAGCACGAATGCGTTCAGCCAAGGTGCCTTGGGGAACAAGTTCAACTTCCAATTCTCCGCTCATAAATTGTTTTTCGAAGGTGGCATTTTCGCCGACGTAAGAAGAAATCATTTTTTTAATCTGTCGAGTCTGCAGCAGTAAACCTAAACCAAAATCATCAACACCCGCATTGTTTGAAACGCAGGTTAAGTTTTTCACTGCGGATTCTTTCAAAGCAGTAATGCAATTTTCCGGAATTCCGCATAAGCCGAAGCCTCCAAGAACCAAAGTCATTCCATCTTTGATTCCCTCAATTGCGGATTTGGCGTCCTGGTAAACTTTGCGACTCATGAAAAATCTCCTCGGAAATTAAATTTTTTCCACAATAACTGCCACAGCTTCACCACCACCAATGCACAAGGTGGTTAGACCATAGCGCTTGTTGTGAGTGTGAAGAGCGTGCACCAGTGTCGCGAGCAATCGCGCGCCCGAAGCACCAATAGGGTG
>JAKFYD010000073.1 GCA_021731025.1 Pseudobdellovibrionaceae bacterium
TAAATTCCCAAATCTCATCGGGAAGACGCCATTGCTTTGAAATCCGTTTCACCATGATGAATCTCCTTGAAGAATCATCATTACAAAATCATATCAAACCTTTGTCCATAGTTTTCGGATAGGCTCTAAATAATCTATCATCAAAGCGATCTGCAAGTTTTTGCATGTTGGTATTCTCAAACATTTGCCAAAATCGTTCTTCACCTACGTTATCAGGAATACCTTTTAGTATTTCCACTAGCATTTCATAGTCAATGGATCGAACTTTTTTCCCGCGAATCAAGATGTCTGTAAAGTTCCACTCAACAGTTAAACGATAATCAAGAACGTACGCAGGACTTGGACAACCAATTCTTAAAAATTCATTTCGGATAAAATCAATCTTGGTTATGGGACGCATCGATTTTCATGGTGATTTTAAAGTAAGACCGAAGCAATTTGAAATTTAAAAGCCCTGGACAAAAGTACATTGATGAGCCCACTTTAACTTGAATTAAAATGATCGCTTTTTGACAACAAAGGCCCTGACGCGTTCATTGAGTGAGATTTTAAAATCTAGCGAGTTAGAATCTAACAAAAAAAGTCCTCTTGAGCTTTATCAACCACTCTGCTTCCGAAGTCAAAAATGGGCTTCATCAAAGCAAAGCCCAAGTGATTTTAAAATTTTTGAAAAGAAGTGTTATTAGTAATGCAAAGTTGAATTTTTCTGCGAACAGTTTTCGAATTCTGAAATGATTTAAATCGAAATCTCACAAAGGAATATAGCGAAAAAACTAGACCCGAACTTCTTAGTTTTTGTGAAGCAAAATCTGAAAGTTTTCAAATCCGCGGGTTGTGCGCATTTTATTTCATCCTACAGTCAAATTATTGTGGAATACTAATGTGGATGTGATCAATAAAATGATGGGCGTCGGCTTTAAAGCCTGTGCCATTTCCAAAGCCATCCCAGGTTTCTGACCAAATCAATTCATTGAAAGAAGGTCCGTAATTGAAGTTGGTGTAATTTCCAGTCAGCACTCCATCAACCCACCATCTCAAAATTCCATCTCGAGAAGTCAAGGTTGTACTTCCTTTCATGTAGAACTCCAATAGGTGCCATTGTCCAGTGGCTACGATTCCCGATCCTACGTTGGGATAGCAGGTAAGACCAAGATCTGCGGCGCAGGTGTGACTGTTATTCAGTGTACCGCTGTTATGACTAAAGCCAATTTTAAAAAATCCAGGCACTCCGTATTTCAACTGGCCAAAAAATCCGTTAGAAGATGGTCCTCTCATAAAAAACATCTTATTCATTTCAACTAAATTTCCGCTGAATTCAAGATTAGTGCGCCAAAACATGCCGACATAAATTTGTTTTGCTGCTTGGCTTGGGTAAAATCCCAACTGAGTTCCACCGCTTTTGTTGGGGTAAAACAAGCTTGATCTCATGACGTTGGACTTAGAAAATGGAGCCGTCGAGTCCTGAACAACATTCAGAGTTTTACCATTGGATTTGTAGGTGTCATCAAGCTTGCCACCGCAAGTGGCATCATCGAATCCACAATCCAAAAGCACTAGAGATCCTGAAGGCTCATTCGTCCAAGGCTTTGATGAATTTATGGTTCCAGGAATAGGCTGGCCACCAGAAGTGGGTGAAGGAACTGGATTGGGCGAGGGATTGATTGGTGGAGTTTGGCCCACCGAAGGTAGGGGTGTGGGAGCAGGCTGCTGATTTTGAGGAATCTCGTTCTCTTGCTCTGAGGCCGCCTGCGCAAAATTGGAATTGGAGTTATCTTCGATAACTTGGAATTTTCCGCATGCATTGTATGAGGTTGAAATGAGCAAGCCAGACGCGATAGCCACAGCTGATGGAATAAATCTTTTGTTCATGCTGAACTCCCCCTGCCTAAGACTCCTTCAATTGTATCAAAAATAAATTCTGAAGACTATGGGTAACACCAGTTCGTCTTAAATTGAGACTTAAATAGATCTCAATCAAAGGCTAGTGTCTTTGTCGGAGACATCAGTTTGAGTTTAACTTAAGGCAGAATGTTTTGATGGTCTGATGTAGGAAATTAATTTTACTTTGAAACTGCATCCTTCTTAACAAGTTCTTCGACTTTTTTAAGATGGTTTTTTATCTCAGAATTTTCTTTTTGAAACTGGTACTTCATCTCGATAATTTGTTTTTCAAATCGTTCCCTCATTTCAGCGTTTTCCTTCTGGAGTTTCTCGACTTTCTGAACAAGAGCTAGTTTTTCTTGATTCATGTTCGACATCCGAGAATACAGAGCCTTAATTGCTTCTGTTATCCATGGGATCAAGCCGTCATAGTAGATTTGCAAATAACCATCATCATCTTGGCGAACAAATTCAGGGGCTACTTTTTGTAACTCTTGGGCAATGTAGCCCGTGTATCGTTTACCAGAATTATCTTTTTTGAACTCGTATGTTTTGGCTTGAAGTTGAGTGATCTTATCAAGAGCAAAATCGCTAGCGACAGTGGCAATGTTTCGTTTTAATCTTTCGTCCGAAGAACAGGCCATGCCTGTCCCTGAAGTTGCTGGCGTCATTGTGCAAGTTCCAGTGGCTGTTTGGAATTTTGCAACGGCATCACCGGCAGTAGTGCTGCCACTTCCGACATGAAGAAGGCTTGATGGAGAATTGTTGCTAATTCCCACACTCCCAGCGAAGTAATTTTTTTGAACTGCACCAGCCTGATAAATTCCGTAATCGTCAGTTATTGCTGTTCCAGTGAAAGACTCGATTCGTATTCCATAACGATTATTTACGGTCGCGGAAGTATTTGATAGATCGTAAATTTGTAACCCGATCAGTCGAGAGATCGTACCACCAGTAATGTCACCGTATAGTTTTGCTCCAATGGCATCCGTCACTGCACCATTGGAAACAACTGCGCCGCCTTCTAGACTTCGAAGGCTCCCAATAGATCCCGTCGCATTGTCCATTAAAACATAGGATGTTCCCCCTACGAGGTTGGATACAGTTCCTGTTCCATTGTGATGAGCGTACATCGATAGAGAGTTTGCTGTTGTTATGTTTTTGTTGGTACTGGTTTCAATTTGAAAAGAAGCAGTTGATCGATTTGTGGAAGCTCCTTGATTCCCTGTTGGCGCCACCGCGAGATAATATTGATTGAAACTTTTATTGTCGTTTGAAATCGACGTATCCGTAAGAGCAGAGTAAAAACCCTGATAGGCGGCAGCGCCAGCATAACCCTGTTGAACAGGTCCTGAAAAGAAAGTTTTTCCGTCATCGGCTAGAATGCTCGCTAAAAGCTGTTCGTTGGAATTTTCAAATATAAAACCTGTACCTGCTGCTGCGCCAGCACGAAACCTTAAGGCATGGCTTGTTACTCCGCCCCCACCGACAGCCGTTCCCGCGCTCAAACTATGGCCTGCTCCCGAAGCGGCGCCATAAATTCCCCACATATGAGAGTAAGTGCTATTCCAAAATTTTATTCCACGGGCTTTGTCAATGTCGGTGTTATCACCATTCACCTGTATAAAGTCGCCGTTGACTTCTAAAGCCGCCGTCGGCGCTGCTGTTCCGATTCCTAGATAACCATTGGATTTTTTTATAACTAATCTCCAAAGCAAGTTTTCAAAATCAAAGATTGCAAAATCATAAGGCGCCGTTGTCGAATCGTCGCTGTCTTCCATGCCTATAATCCATTTAGGAGTTCCTCCGTTTGAACTAAATCCCAAAAAGGTTTCTTTTGTCGCTGCAGTGTTATCTAAAATTAAACTGGGATTGACGCCATTATCGCCAGTCCCAACCAATCGATTACTCCAACTTCTATCCCCACGAAGAAAACTTGTAGCATCAGCAGTTCCTGATCCCAATCGTGCTGTAGCAATTGTTCCTGATGAAATCGCAGAAGCCGGAAGTGAGCCAATGGATTGACAAGTCAGAATATCTCCCACAGAGTTCCAAGATAAAGTTTCATTTGCAGCGCAACCACTTGAAGCAAAAGCTGTGGTCCCAGTCACCGTCGAGCGAATGTCAGTCATTGCGACAAAGTTTGGAACCCAAGTTGTCCCATTAAATCTTAAAACCTGTCCTGAAGTGGTTGGAGTTGTGGCACTAACAGCTGTGCCTTTGATTTTATCAACAGAAGTAGCACCATAAGTTCCACTCACGTCACCAGCGAAAGTAGCAGCAGAGCCAAGTTTAGCATTCAGTTGAGTTTGAATAGCAGAAGTGACTCCGCTTAAGTAGCCAAGCTCGGTATCGGTCACGGCGGTGTGTGCGGGAATGCCGTTAGCGTCAGAAGCTAAAGCGCGATTAGCGGTAATGGCTGTGGCATCAGTCATGACCCCTGAAGCATCGTTTACAACCACGCGGTTCGCACTGCCACTGGCTAACTTCGAGCGAGCAATTGCGGCCGCTGTTGCCACTTTCGCATTGGTAATAGCTAAGTTTGCCACAGTAGGATTAGGATAGGTGCCAGAAAGATCTCCTCCGGCAGCTCCTGTCGGAGAGCTTCCTGCGGCATTACCTAAAGTTTGCACCGAGGAGCCATCGTAGTATTTTAATTGCAAAGATGTGGAATCAAACCAAAAACTTCCTGCCACAGGCGAAGCTGGAGGAGAAGCTGTTGTGTAAGAAGGAGCTGTGGCTCCGGCTGTGGTTGCTGAAGGCACATACTTTGAACTAGTTCCACCGATTAAAGCATTAAACTCTGTCAGCTGTGCAGGAGTGAGAGCTGGAGCTGCAGTGGGATTTCCACTTCCATCGACAGCGCGAATTAAATTCCCAGCTCCAAAAGCTCCCACTTGTTCAGATTCAACCGCACTCATGGCCATAGGGACGTAATTAATGCTCATGATCGGCATGGGCTCCCAAGTGCTCATGCTGGCATCTTTAAAATAAACAATGAATTTTCGTTTATCCCCAGAAGCAGGAGTGTAAGTGGAACCCGATGAGCAGCGAGTGGTATCAAAAGTTAAAACACTTCTGTTAGAAAAAATGCGATCCAAATTGTAAGTCGGAGTATCACTGCGAGTTCCTGTGCCATCATTTAAAGTGATTGAAAAAATCCCTGAAGAAGAGCTCATGTCTTTCGACTGAGTCTCTTCATACATCAAACAGTTCTCTGATCCTGGAGAGCGAATTTGCAAAAGAAATTGTACCGAAGAAGACTCTAAAGCACTGCCATCGGGTTTCAGTATGCGACCGTGATAAGTAATGCCGGGACCGGCGAAAGATGCAGATAAAGCTAAGAACTGGATGAATAGGACAAATATAAAGAAAAACAGTACTCTTCGATTTACTAAATACGTTCCCATACTTAAGTCTATCGGAGAAAAGTTAAAATTTCTTTAGAGCGGGTCACTCTCAAAATGAGATGGAAAGTAACCGATTGTTTCGCTTTAAGAATTTGTTCGCAGGTGTAGTTGTTATCCACCAACCAATATACGCGATCAATTTGCCGAGCGTGTTTATAAAACTGCATGGTCGTTTCGTACTTTGAAATTCGCTTCGTTGAAAGCTCAACTTTAAAAGCCAAAGTGTAAGCCTTCCTTGCTCCGACCACTCGAGTGTAACCATCAGACCGGTGCTCTTTAGACTTTGGCACCAATCAATGCCGAAATTAATTTATCTGTGGCTGTACGTACTTCGCTCCAAGCACAAAAATGGCTTTTATATCACCTACACCCTAGAAGAATAGACAACAAATAACACTCCCATGTCGCCTTTCGCGGGCTTTCGCTTTTCCTCCACTTATATTCTGGCTACGCTTTTAGACCATCAAGGGAAAAAGAGTAAAAGAGCCAAGAATTACTTGGCAGTCCTCACAAGGCGGAAGCCCACATTGAAGTTACGAAAGCCAGGCCCCCAGGAGTAACGGAAAGCAGAACGCAAGGACTGCCCAACGTCGCTCCAGCAACCGCCACGAAAAACGCGGGCAGAACCCGATGCAGCACCTACAGGATCACGCTGACTACCAGATGAATAGTTCGCATACCAATCCTGGGTCCATTCCCATACGTTTCCATGCATGTCGTAGAGATTATATTGGTTAGCTTTTTTGTTACCTACTGCACGAGTTTGGCTACCAGAATTTTCATAATACCAGCCATAGTCACGCAGGTATCCTGTATCGTCTCCGAAGGAATAGGCAGTTTGTGTGCCTCCACGAGAAGCAAATTCCCATTCCGCCTCCGTTGGTAAGCGGTAGTTGTAACCATCATTACCTTCGTTCAGCTTTTTAATAAAATCTTGGGCATCGTTCCAAGAAACAGTCTCGACAGGATGATTTGGACAAAGACCAGTGCTCTTTATTTCTAAATAGTCTTCAGAACAATTTTCTTTCTTCTTAAAATATGATGGATTGTATCCCATTACCAAAAACCATTGCGCTTGAGTAACTTCGGTTTGCTGAATCTCAAAATCTTTTGTAAGTGTCACAGAGTGAACAACTTCGTCATCATAACGGTCTTTTTCAGAAGATGGACTTCCCATTTGAAAAGTACCCGCTCGAATAAATGCAAACTCAGCCGAAATTCCTGGCGTCTTAATGTAACTACTCAAAATGTTAAACTCGAAACTCTGCTTATCTTTTGAAAAAACAATTTTTTGAAGAGCGGGATTTCCAATGATTTGGTCAACCAATTTGTCGATCAGTTGTTTAATTTCCCTGATAGCTCCTGCGAGTTCAGAATTGTCAGAAAGTTTTCCTTCGATAACTTCAATTCTCTGCTTTAAGCTTTCCATTTTTGCAAGATCTGCTTTCTCTTGCCCATACGCATTGATAAAATCTTGAATTTGTCCAGGAAATCCATCATTCACCGCGACGGCTTAAAAAACTATTACAAGCTCATTCGCTACATCCAAGATCGCCGAGACAATCGTGAACGCTGGGAACCTTTGGTTACCGATGACTCTATCCCCAAAAAATTTATCTGGGGCATGAAGGATCCAATCTCAGGCGAGCATATGCTAAAGGAAATTGTTAGAAGAAACCCCAAAGCTAATGTTGCAGCTATTGAAGAGGTCGGTCACTTTCCTCAGCTGGAAAATCCCGACAGAGTTGCTGAAGAGATTATTGAGTTTTTAAAATAGTCTAACGAACCGACGGAATAAGATTGGTCCTTGGTTGCGCATCCGCCTCAGCTTTTAAAGTGACGGCAGACTTTTAGATCCCACAGACTTTAGAACGGTATCGACTTTGATACCGTTCCAAAGTTTGTAGGGTTTTATTTCTGATTCACAGTCACGCCTAAAAAAGTTAATTTGATGTCAGCATCGATTCCTATCTTTTCGGCCCAGTGATTTTCCCAAAGATATTTTGTTGAACCAAGCTGAAGTAAGATTAACCGGGTCATTGTTTCTGCACCCCGTTCTGACCATTTAAAGCCGATCTTTTTTATTCGACGTTTTATTTCTCGCATAATTCTTTCAACAAGTGATGTCACTCGCGGATTTGATATGCCAGTCTTCACCCAGTTTTCAATATACGTAAACAACTGCGCTTTCGCATTCTCCACAAAAGTTTTTGCTTTCTTGTAACCCATCATTTTTAACTCCAAAATAAAATCATCGATTGATTTTTTCATCTTCAAAATATGCGCTTCGATTATTAGTTTATCTTCTAGAGACTTTAGCGGGTCAGCATCTGCTTCTGGTAACTCTAAATAAAGTAAATCGTGAAGTTCATCAGATATTTTAATAGCTTCATCTTTTCCCGCCATGTCTTGATAACGCAGAAGTGGTGTCAGTTCATGGGTCATATGGAACAAACAACGCTGGTGGCTCAATGCAAGCTTTTTAAGGTGGCGCACGAGTTCTTCTTCACCGTCAGTAATCAGTGTCCCTGCAATTGGTTTAAACTTTATTCTTTCTGATGGATGGTTTTTCTTCTTTATCAAAGTCCCAATGTCTTTCCAGCTCGCCCTAGTCCATGCACCAAACGGAACTACTTTGCCGTCTTTGTTGTAGCCAATTAAAATTTTAATTTCTCCACGATTTGATCCTTTGTCGTCTTTTTCTTTCTTAAAACCAGTGCCGTCAGCAATAATATCATCAACCCGCATTTGTTGATTCATATTAACAACATCTGTATTAGTAAACCAACGGTGCAGCGTCGTGTGAGCCGTACTAAAACCCATCGTATCATTTAGATTCTTGGCTGACCTCCTGAAGCTCTGATTGGTCACTGTCTCCAGGGTTAATTTTTCAAATTCCCGTGACTTTCTAGAAAACGGATCAACATCAAATAACCGCATCATTGGGGAAAATGTCTTTTTGCATGCTACGCATTTCATTCGCGATAAAACTAAATCTACACAGCCAATTGATGTCTTCATCTTTTTCCCACACTTGCCATGCATCTGTAATTTATTTGAACTACATCGTGGACATTCAGTGACCTGAGATTTAATCAGCAAACCTTCAACCAAAATCACCATCATCTTTACAAAGCCGGGGATGCCTTCGCTGTCAAACAGACGTTTCACTTCTAAAATTAACTGTGAAAAAGAAAAATTCTTAAGCCCGATTTTTGAACCAACATGCAAAGATAACTTATTTGATAATTTTGACATTGAAGAAGGCCTCCTTGCCCCGCATCCAAATACATGGATTAATAAAGACAAGAAGACCCTGAATAAGTCTTTAAATTACAAAACTGATCGGATCTAAAATCAAAATAAATCACACTGTCGAACTTTTTGACGGTGACCGTTAGCGACTCATTGTAAATCGTTTAGCCGCGCTTTTACCTTTATATCAAATAAAACTCACTTAAAGCTGGAACACTTATCGCAAAATAAATCCTCGAAAGATCGTTCTGGTTTGAATAAAGGGAAATCAATTTGAAAAATCTGTTCCGGTGTCATAACGGGGAATTCACCCCAACAACTTTGGAACGGTATCGATTTCTCAGCAATGGCTATTTTAATGCAAGGGAAAACTATGAAAAAATACATTCTATATTCTGTTATGGTTAGTCTGTTAATGCAGACCGTAGCGCTTGCTAACCGTACAGAGGACATCGTTAGAGAAAATAGTCTACTCGCTCGGGCTGCACTTAATAAGGTAAAAATAAATTTACAAAGCACAGATTCGCAACTTGCAATGCTTGAAGAGCGTCTGAATAAAAATTCTGAAGCCACTGTAGAAGCCGTTTCTCTGGGTGCTGCGACTGTTGGTCTTATAAGTTCTAGCGTTAGCGCGGCTCTGTTCTACAGAGGCTCCCTCGGTACACAAGGTGTTGGAGCGGCCTTGGCTACTCTGGGGTTTATTTCGACGGGAGTTTCGGCGGCAGCCAAAATGTTTAAACAGGGGAGTAAATATAATACTACGTCAATGAATGAACTGACGAAAGAGTTAAATAATGCTAAAAAATCTTTAATGGAACTATCTTTAATGTCAGAAGATCCCAGCAATAGCCAGGCGAATAAGTTACTGATTGAATTCACGAAGCTTGAAAGTGTAGTTGAGCAATTTGCAGGGGATAATAGTTCGAAAATGGGAAGCACGGTTATTTTATCTTTCGGAAGGATTGCGGTAGCAGGGCTTTCTATGCTGAGCGCCGGCGATGTGACAACCGTAGGAATAACAAACGATACTAGTGTTCCTGGTCTACTTGCCGCGAATGCGACTTTAAATGCGCTGGCAATCGTTTCTCACTTTATGGATGGTGGCACTGATAAAAATAAAGAAGAAGTACTTCAATCCCTGAAGGTGGCTCGATTATCTATTAAGAATACAATTTCTTCGTTTTAATTTTTTATGCATCAAAAGATCTTTACCTTTTTCTTGATTCTACAACTATGGACTGCTTCTTTAGCTCAAGCTGAAGGACAGTGCGAGTTAGTATTTTTAAAAAGGGATCTTATCCATGAAATTCAAAAAATTAACGACGAAAATAATAATTTCATTAAATCACTATTGCCCGACAAAGAAAATTTTGTCTTCGATTATTCTGTCGAGCAAAAAAGGTTTTTTCATAGGCTAATAAATAATTTTCGTTATAGGTTTGGATTGAAATACGATCACAAACTAAAACTCCTTGAAATCACCGAAGGAAATGTTCTGGGATCAATGACTGACCCCCGAGAGATCGAGTACCTGGCTTCAGAGCTATCTTTAGCACTTTTCGGCCCTCGTCATCTTATCAGAGACTATCTTTTTAAATCTCACGATGAGCGATTTCGTGAAGCCACGCTGGCCAGAATTGGCGAGAATCTTTTGCTTAAAGGACTAACGAAAACATGGAACGAGATGACGCACAAAAATCCCAATTTTTGGGCGAGATTTAAGATTCGACTTCGAAAATTTCAAAAGCATGGTCTAGTTGAATTTTTAACGCAACTGCCGTTTCCCAAGATTAATGATAAAGTTATTTCTGATAATTTGATGAGTAAGGTTATTTTAGAGGGCTTTGATAACCATAAAATGGAACTTGAACAGGCCTTGAAAACTCAAGGAGCTCGTGACACTTATAATACTTTTCGAAAAGTTGCTTTAGTCGTATTTTTTGCCTCCATTATAGGTAGTCACACAATGGAGGCCCGAGAGCAGCAACGACTAGAGATGCAACACAGTCAAGCTGTGGCCGTAGAGCAGTTAAAAAATTTAAGAGAGTTACCTAAGCAGTTTGAAGATGATGCGAATAGCAGTAAACGTGAGATTTTTAAAATTGTATTAGCTAAAGCAAAGAAAGACTTTTTTGAGAAATGGGGAGAAAATCCAACCCCCGAAGAAGAGCAGATTTTGTATGGTGAAATTATCGTATCTACGTTTTTAACTACAAACTAATTAATGATGAAAAAATGTCATTCCACCGAACTCAGCCTTCCATCTTGAAAGTGTCCCTGGTGACCCCGTTGATAACATCCCAGGTGTGAACCATATACATTCGGGGATAATACGTCTGTCGTAAAGAGCCCGTACTGCGACTGTCCCGCTTTATCACCAACTCAGTTGACTGAATTCAATGCTTTAATTGGTGGAACAAGTTCTAAATATGTTCCTGCAGCTACAGCGGCGGGCGCCACAGTTCCTTCTTATACAACGGCATCTCCTCCTGCTTCTCCGGCCGCAGGAAGTTTTTGGTTTGATTCCACATCACTACAATTAAAATATTACGACGGCTCTGCCATTCAAACTTTAGGAAACGCGGCAGGTGCTTCGCCTACAGGTGCTGCGGGTGGAGATTTGAGCGGTACTTACCCCAATCCCACGTTAGCAACAATCACCACAGCGGGGAAAGTTTCTGGAAGTGCCATCACAAGTGGAACCATCGCTGGATCTACAGCGGTAAACACCAGCGGCAATATCACCACCACGGGAACTGTGACCGCACAAAATTTATCGGCCACTTCAACAAGCACCAGAACTTTAACTCTGACTAATGCTGGTGCTCAGAGCATGAGCATTCAACCTGCGGCGACGATCACAGGATCTCCGACTTTTACTTGGCCGGGGGGCATTGGCTCTGCCAATCAAGTTCTTACCACTGACGGAACAACAGGAGCTTTGTCATGGACAACAATGACTGGAGCTCCTACTGGGGGCGCTGGCGGAGACTTAGGTGGCACTTACCCAAACCCCAGTGTTGATAAAATCAAAGGCACTGCTGTCAGTTCCACAAATCCAACAACTTCAGGGCAAGTGTTAAGATTTAACGGAACAGCTTGGGTTCCCAATTTTGTAGCAATGACAGATATTCGCTCAACAGTCACGGGCTCAACGGCCTTTGCTTCTAGCGGCTGCGCGGCCAATGAAACACTTTCTTGGAACTCCGTCGGTGATATCCTCACTTGCCAATCCATTGGTTCACTTCCAGCTTCAGCGATTTCTTCAGGTACGGTTGCAGCTGCGAGACTTGGTTCGGGCACGGCCGACAACACCACTTACCTTCGTGGCGATAACACTTGGGTAACAGCTCCAGCTGATGCTACAAAACTTCCTCTTGCTGGTGGCACAATGACTGGAACTCTCATAATCACCAAAACAGGCTCCGACTCAATCAACCCGCTTCTTACAACATCAGGTGATGGTGAGCCAGCTTTGGACATAAATTCATCAAGTGCCTTTGATTATTTCAATCCGATTATAAGTACCTCTCGATCTCGCGGATCTCAATCCGCCAAGACCGTTGTCGGCAATGGGGATACACTTTTTGAACTTTGGATTGGCGGTTATGATGGAAGTACAACTCGTAGTGCAGCCCGAATGGCCGCTGTCGTTGACGGGACTCCGGGAAACAATGATATGCCTACGCGTCTCGAATTTTTCACCCAGGCTGACGGCTCGGGAAGTAATCTTGAAGGAGTTACACCTGAAATGGTGATCAAGAATACAGGCAATGTTGGAATTGGGTTAACAAGTCCTACTAGTTTACTTCATTTGCAAAAAACGGGAACAGCAGGAAGCTCGACTTCCATGTTTAACATCGAATCTGAAGGAGAACCCTTTTTCGTAATCAGAAGCGCGGACAATTCGGGTTTATCGAATTACTTGAACCCTCTTATGGCCACATACAAATCACGAGGAACTTTAGCTTCGCCTGCCGTGGTTCAAAGCGGTGATACAGCCTTTGAAATGTATATGCATGGATACGATGGAAGTGCAGATAAACATTTAGCTTTGATTTCCGCTTATGTCGATGGCACTCCTAGCGCAAACGATATGCCAGGCCGAATTGAATTTCATACACAACCCGATGGCAGTGGAGTAACTTTAGAAGGAACGACGCCCGAATTAGTTATCAAGAATAATGGAAATGTCGGAATCGGTGTTACAAACCCAGGAACAAAGTTACAGGTTGACGGCGTTATTTCACCTTCTGCTGATAACACTTACACACTCGGAGATGCGACTCATAGGTTCTCCGATGTTTATTCCATGAACGCTGCAAATAACACGTCTGACATTCGCGAGAAGAAAAAGATTCAAGAGTCTGATTTGGGTTTAAGTTTCATTACAAAATTGCGTCCAGTTTCTTATTATTGGAAATCCGGGAAAGATAAAACTCAGCACTATTGGTTAATTGCCCAAGAGACTGAACAAGCTGTTGTCAGTTCAAAAGATAAGGCCTTCGATTCAAAAAAGCCGGTCATTGTCACTTATGATGAAGACAGCGATCGTTATGGTATTCGATATACTGAACTCATTGCGCCTGTAATAAAGGCCATACAAGAACTTTACGTCAAAATAATGGATCATGGTCGTGAGATAGCTTTGACACAAACCAAGACAGATAATCTTGAAACAAGGAATTTTCGCCTTGAAAAAGAAAATACGGAATTAAAAATCGGCATTGAAAAAGTGGAACAAGAAAATGTCGCGATTAAATCATATCTTTGCAGTAAAGATCCAGGCGCCGCGATCTGCAAATGAAAACACATCTTTATCTTCTTTTGAAAAGCTCCATAAAGATTCGTATCCCATCCTTCCTGTCAACAGATAGCTCGCGATTGAATTACACAATCGCTCAATAAGATTACGACACGGGAAAATGGATTAAAGTGATCTTCGCAACCACAGGCAAAGCCGGGGGCAATTCTTGCCATAATGCTCCAGGGATTGTTCGTGACTCCAATGGATATATCGAAGTCTTCTATGGCCCAGTAGATGCTCGGTACCGTGACCGCTTTAGCCAAACCAATGGCTTGTTTCGAGCGAGAATGGCTCATTGTGAAAGGACCCTCTATTCCCGCCAACATCACTTTAGCTCAAGTTGAGCAAATGATCAGAGCGCGAGTGCCTGCTCTTGTTGTCAAGTCTTCGAATAAAAGCTTATTTGTCGGTAGTTAACGGGCTATTTCTATTCCTTGTCTATTGAAATGACTCGTGCTGGCTTCTTATTATTCCATTCTTTTGGAAATGTATCTCGCAAAGCCTCATCGCCACGTATTTCTACACGCACAATTAGCTCTTTCTTTAGATTTTCATAAACTTCGGTAACTATTGGCCAGGGATAATTTGCAAACTGAATATCTTTTCGATTTACCCAGAAAGACATCACCGTAGTTCCTTCTCTTTGTTTGCTTTTTGGAAAATTAGTTTCAATTGTTGTAGTTAATAATTTTGGCAATTGCCCCGGTTTTCGATTTTTATCCCTATCAAGGACTACTGCATTCCAAACCAATTCAGGAACCCTGAGAGCTCTTTTTAATTGATCAATGGTTACATTGTTTGGCAATCCTGTTCGAGATGGTTCCGCATATTCTAAAAATACTTCTGATATTTTCATTTCGTCCCCTTTGGGGTTCTGGATTTCTTTGCTGGCGATAACCTTAAACTATTCAGCCACTCTGGGGCATTGATGGTATTCATCCAACCAATGATAGAGTCTTGAACATAACAAATGGCCTCTTCCTTACTTCCAAAAGAATATGTATCTGGCATTTCATCGGGTATCTTTATTTTTGCAGTTAAGTATTTTACAACATACTCATTGGCTGCAAAAGCGACTTGGGCTTGCGCTTTTGTTTTCTCACTCTCTGGACCAAATTTTTTAAAATAGAAGAGTGCTTTATTATATTCCCAGTGCGCACCAGCATCTTTTGGATAAATACTGAGTAATCTTTCAATATCTTTTTGTCGATTATCTGCAAGCAACCAATCAAATAAAATATATCGATTACCTTGATTGTCATTGGGATTTAAGTCCAAAAGCTCCCACATAATTTCAATTGCATCAGACTGTCGGTGAACTGACCATAGAGCTTGTGCCATAAATTGTTTTGCACGCATAAATGATCGTGTTTCATGTATCACCCAAAAATGACCCTTATTTTCTTTAAAAAAGGTTTCACCTAATGATCGTTGGGCTGCCGCAATAGCTTTTTCATAATACTCAATTTCATCAAGCGGAGTTTCTCCGAACTCATCCGCTAAAACGATATATGCTTCTGCACAATCTGGATCTATTTCAATTGCTTTTTGTGCAGCTAAAATTCGTTGTTTTGGCGTCCTTAATGAGTGAGCCTGTAATGCCAGATCTTCTGCCATTTCCCTTGGAGTCCTTTGATGAACTTTGTGATATTCTGTGGCGATATCATCCATGTGACGACCTGTAAAATACTCATTAGCTTCATCTATAGATAAACCTTTAGATTCAATTATTTTCCCGATTTGCTTCATCATTGCTTGCATTTCAATTCGTGTCACAGGTCCATTAAAACTTTCATCACGATCAACAGTTTCAATAAAGTTTTGATGTGATTTGTTTTGATCCACTTCCCAACAACATTTTTTATACTTCTGACCGTTTCCACAGTGGCAAGGATCATTACGGCCAATTTTTGTTTGTGATGTGTGAACAATCTTCATAGATACCTCGAGGTTTGATTAAACTGATAACAGGAGATTTATTCTTTGGCATCAGTTTTTGGGACTAATAATAACTTAAATGGTCATCAACTAAAGTCTCCCATTTGCCAACTCCATTTTATTGTTTGTAAAAGTTGTTTTCGTGGTCATAAATACTGCTCCGGACCTTGCCGAGACTTTGGCTACCGGCAAAGTAATAAAATCGCTAAGAAAAAATATGCCGCTTGCGCCGATTCCAAAAGGGATGCACTTTTAAATTAAGAAATTCATGATAAGAACCCCCACCGATAATTCCATTCCATGGGGAATTTTTCACTTCGAGATTCTGAAACCGAATGTAATTGCCTCGCAAGGAAATATTGTAACAACCAGAGGTCAACGATTTAACAAGATTTGTTCCGTCTAAAATCATATTTTTGAAGATGATGTACTGTTGATTAGAGGCAAAATTAATAATTTCACAGGCCGTCGGATTCAAAGTGACGACTTCATTCAGATAGCCGCTGACAGTGATCGCCGTATTCCAAGAAGTTCCACTGCTAATTCCGTTAAGAACTTCACTGTAAGTTCCTTCACGAAGATACAAATTATGAGCCTGCCCTCTTGGAGCCAGATTCAGAGCCGCAATGCCTTTTTGGATTGTTAGAAACGGAGAGCCAATGCTTCCCGTGTTATTATCATTCCCGGATTTTGCAACGAAGAAATCATTGGCCTTCGCCGAAGTCATGAAAACAAAAAAAATTAAAAAGACTACTGTCTTTGTCAACGTTGCTCCCTACTTAAGGTTAATTCTATCCACTTTCCCTCCTGAAAGCTTATCATTTTTTGATACCGTCTCAATTGTGTTGGGATTTAAGCATCAACCTTTACTCCTAAAAAAGTCAGTTTGATGTTAGCATTAGTAGAAACTTGTAAACTGAGTAAAGTTAATCCGCGTGAGTATTTTGCCTATCTTGTGGTTGCAATCCTAAATCGACAAAAACCGATGCTCCCAGTCGAATACAAAATTTATCAAGAACAACACTAGGCAAGCTTGCCATGCATCCCGCTTACACGTTCGCAATGTAAGCACCAACCTCCTTCCTCGTTAAAGTGTTAGCCGAGTTCGTCAACTCGAAAATCACATCAGCTGATGACTTCGATTAAGCTTCAAAGATTTTTTTTGTTTTGAAAATGTCGGGACTATCGACGATGTACTGTGAAACCTATCTCATCTGGATCTTTGTCTGAAGTACCGTCCATCACCATTGATCGTTGACGACCGTAAACCCTGTAAGTTTTATTGCGCTCACGGTGACTCTCAAGAGCTTTTTGAGTAGCCGCATGCTTTTTCCTGCGCAGCTTTTGTTTTAAAACATAGCCAGCCTTTTTGCAGCGAGGTGAGCAATACTTCTGGCAGCGAAAACAACTTGGGCAAACAAAGAACGGGGATAAACACTGGGGACAGAGTAAATCATGGCCGTATCGCATGCGCCTCCTTAAGAAGACGCTCGACAGGCCCGACTGAGTTCTGCAAGAATAGTATTCGGCGTGGGATTTGACTTTACGGGCCTATCTCACGTTATTGTGGGATCAAGTTGGCGCTTGATCCCTTTTTTATTTTGATTTTACAGTTGAAAAATGTCGAGGAAAAGAATTAGCGATTGCTACTACTGTCAGCTCGAAGATGAAATAAATTTCCCTGTGGTTCTGGTGCTACGCTAACAACTCGGCGAAGTAAACCGGGTGCAACTCGATATCCTGGACCATCATCTGTTTCAATTGAAGCAGTCTTCTGATTGATCCGCACAACAGTTCCAGAGATAATTTCTCTGCCGTTGTCAAATTCTACACGATCTCCAACTCGGAAAGACATGAGCTCTATTTTTCTTTTTGTATAAGTCATGATCTCAAGTCTTTTATAAATCTCACGATTTAGACTTCTCAGTTCATCTTCAGTCATTGAGTCCAAATTAAACTTCATGCAGCCCCCAGGTCGTAATGATTCAGAAATAAACCAAAATAGATAAGACTTTACAAGAAAACAAAAAAATGGAAACGTGAGTTAATTCAAAATAATCTACAGCACTATTCAAAGAATATTTTTTTAATTGCTGTAGATCCAATTAAAAGCCCCATAATGTTTTACCCGATAAGTCCTTAGAAAAAAGAATGGCTTGCTAAAAAATCTGAAGCAGAACGCAAGAAACTTGAGGAAATCACAAAAACTATAACAGATAATTCAGCTTTGGCAACAGTGACAAGTATGAAGGCCATGAATATTTCAGATGAAATGGTTCAAAGGGTGCAAGAAAAATTGGAAAATGAAGCAAGGGAAAATATTCGAGCTATTCAAGGTGAGTCGTATGAAACCTATGATTAGGATCAGTTAGGATCTTTTAAAGACCAAAGTTCTACTAAAGGCCTGCTTCATAACGGAGTGGGCTTTTTCTTTTGAAATTCTCAAGATATTCTAACATTGAATGAAAAATCAGGAAAAGGCTCAGAGCCTTATTTTAAAATTAATGCCCTCGAAGAAAATTCATTCTGCCTATATTCAAAAATCTAAAGAATTTGTTGCCTATTTTGAAGGGTTCAAGCGAATTTCCGTTAAGAAATCGCATGTGTATAAGCTCGAATATGTTACTTCAAAATATTTTAAAAGAAAATATCTAGTCGCATTTGTTGATCGCAATTGGTTTAAGAAGATTGCGCCGGTATGTGACGCAGCCGCCTCATCGCAATTTTTCTTTTTAGGTATTCAAGCACCACCTCTCTTGTTGATTCCAAGCAAAACTTTTCCTAAACGAGTATCGTTTAAGTCTGTCGTTGAGCATGAAATTGTTCATATCAATCAAGCTCTTAATTTTGAGTTGCCGGATTTGAGAAGTTGTCTTTTTAAACATGAAATTCTTTTTAGAGAATTGATAAAACACATTCGATCTGAATACGAGGCCAACTTTATTCAGCTTGCTTTCGATTCAACCCTTATTCCCCCGGATCATTATAAAATAAGCTTGGAAGAGTGGTGTCATCTTCGGGGGTTTACGGATGGGATTGAGTGTATCTTGAGGCGTCTGTTCTTGAAGGGTGAGGATAAGGCCGAATTTAAAAAATTTGTTCAA
>JAKFYD010000047.1 GCA_021731025.1 Pseudobdellovibrionaceae bacterium
GCAATATCGCGATCATTGCCCACGTCGATCACGGGAAAACAACACTCGTGGATCATTTAATTAAACAAGCCGGAACCTTTCGCGAAAACCAACATGTCGACGAACGTTTGATGGATTCGATGGATCTTGAAAAAGAACGTGGAATTACGATCGCGGCGAAAAATGCTTCTTTCCAATACAAAGATTTTAAAATCAATATCGTCGATACACCGGGACATTCCGACTTCGGCGGTGAAGTTGAGCGGATTTTGAATATGGTGGATGGAGCAATCATATTAGTTGATGCTTCTGAAGGACCATTGCCACAAACCCGTTTCGTTTTGAAAAAAGCTCTCGAGCAAAATTTAAAAGTCATGGTTTGCATCAACAAGATCGATCGCGCAGATGCGCGGATTCAAGAAGTTCACAACGAAATTTTTGATTTGTTCATCGACTTGGACGCGACCGAAGAACAATGTGATTTTCACACTGTTTACGCCATTGCTCGTGAGGGTATGGCAACTTTGGATCCCGCAGTTAAAACGGACAACTTGATTTGTCTTTACGATGCCATCATCAATTTAGTTCCTCCACCTGCAGTGGAAGCCAATGCTCCATTGCAAATCATGGTTTCAAACATCAGCTACAATGATTACGTTGGTCGTTTAGCGATTGGCCGTGTTCGCGCAGGTTCCATCAAAGTTGGCGACGATGTTCTTTGCATTCAAGAAAAACAGCAGAAAAAAGTTAAAGTCAGTGCCTTGTTTCAGTATCACGTGAACAATCAAATTCCCGTGCAAGAAATTGGAGCTGGTGACATTGCTATCGTCGCTGGTCTTGAAGACTTCACTATTGGTGACACTGTGACAAGCGCGGCAGATCCTCGTCCCTTGAAGCGGATTGCTGTTGAAGAACCTACAGTGGGAATGGTTTTCTCGGTGAACAATGGACCTTTCGCGGGACAAGATGGAAAAAGTGTAACTTCTCGAAAAATCATCGAGCGTCTCGAAAGAGAACTGCTTCACAATGTGGCGATTCGCGTAGAAAAAACAGAATCAACAGATGCTTTCAAAGTTATTGGCCGTGGAGAATTACAGTTAGGCGTCTTGATTGAACAAATGCGACGAGAAGGTTTCGAGCTTTTAGTTTCTAAGCCACAAGTTATTTTTAAAAATGAAGGCGGCCGTAAACTTGAACCTATGGAAATTGCGGTTATCGATATCGAAGATCCCTTCGTTGGTGCCGTGACCGAAAAGTTGGGTAAACGAAAAGGTGTGATGACCAATATGAACACGAAAGGTTCAGGACGTACGCGCTTGGAATTCCGTATTCCTTCACGAGGTTTGATTGGTTACCGTTCGGAGTTTTTGACAGACACTCGTGGAACAGGTTTATTGAACACTCAATTTGATGGTTGGGACGATTACAAAGGCGACATTTGGGGTCGTAGCACCGGTGCAATGATTTCCGATCGCAAAGGAATGGCTACTGCTTACGCAATTTGGAACCTCCAAGAGCGTGGCGTGATGTTTGTGTCTCATCAAGATGATGTTTACGAAGGCATGATTGTCGGTGAACATGCGAAAGAAAATGATCTTGAAGTGAATATCACTCGTGAGAAAAAATTAACGAATGTGCGAGCTTCTGGGAATGACGAAGCCATTCGTCTAGTTCCTGTGAAACCAATGACTCTTGAAAAAGCGATGGAGTGGATCAACGACAATGAGCTGATCGAGGTTACTCCTAAGAATATTCGCTTGCGTTGTCGCGATTTAGATCCGCATAAGAGATCACGAACACAAAGAGAATCCTAAATAGAAAGGCAAGATTCCGTCTTGCCTAATTATAAGCTTCAGTTCTAGACTTATTCCTGACCATGGAAAATGTCGTAGAGATCAAACAAGTCTATAAAAAATTCGGAGAGGTTTCTGCCGTTAATGGTGTGAGCCTCGAAATATTCCGTGGCGAATGTTTCGGTCTTCTTGGTCCCAACGGAGCCGGCAAATCCACATTGATGAAAATGATGTACGGCAGCTCCCTGGTGCAAGAGGGAGAACTCTACGTTCTTGGACTAAATATTAAAAAAAGCGCTAAAGAAGTAAAAAGCCGCATCGGAGTTGTGCCTCAGGATGAAGCTTTAGATAGTGATTTTTCTGTTTCGGAAAATCTTCAAGTTTACTCTGATTTTCATGGGCTCAATTCGCAGACAGCGAAAGACAGCATACAATCTTTATTAAAGTTATTAAAATTAGAAGAAGCCAGTGATCGCGGTGTTGAAGAACTCAGCGGAGGTCTGAAGCGCCGTCTGGCCATTGCTCGAGGCCTTATCAATAATCCTGACGTGCTTTTCTTAGATGAGCCAACCACGGGATTAGATCCACAGGCGCGAATATGGTTATGGGATTTTTTCCGACAAATGAAAGCGATGAATGGCACCTTAGTGATGACGACCCACTACATGGAAGAAGCCGAACAAATTTGCGATCGCATTGCAATTATGGATAAAGGAAAAATTCTCTCTGTAGGGCAGCCGAAAGATCTTATCGAAGAGCACATTGGGAAAGAAGTGGTCGAATTTGAAGTTGATCCTGTGGATTTGAATTACTATGTTGGACGGCTCAAGGAAAATTCTTATCTTTACCAAGTCGTGAAGAATACAGTCTTAGTTTTAATCAAAGAACATCAAGACGGACGAAAAGTTTTTGATTTAGTTTCTAGCAACAAAATGATTATTCGTAAGCCAACCCTGAACGATGTTTTTCTGAAACTGGCGGGTCATGATTTGCGGGAGACTCAATGAAGTTAAAACCATTGTTTGTGCCCGCTAAAATGGAAAAAGGACTACTTAAAGTTTGGAAAAGAAATTTTTTCTACTTTAAAAAAACAATCTTAGTTTCCCTGGTTTGGATTGTGCTCGAACCACTGATGTACTTGGGTGCGATAGGCTACGGCCTGGGTTCCTATGTCGATATCATCGGGGGAAAAACATTTTTGGAATTCTTTTTTCCCGGTTTGTTAGCAACAACAGCGATGATGGTTCCTTTCTTCGAGGGAACTTACGCGAACTTTACGAAGCTCACTCATCAAAAAATCTACACATCGATGTTGCTAACGCCAATCGAGCCCGACGAGATTGTCTACGGGGAATTATTATGGTGTGCGACTAAAGGTTTCTTCAGCATTTGCGGAGTGTTATTAGTTTCTGCGGCTTTTGGTTTGGTCAACACCTGGATGGTCTTTCCAGCAATGGCAGTGCTGTTCTTGATCTCTTGGCTTTTTTCTTGTTTAGCCATGGTGGTGACATCCTTGGCGCGCAATTATGATTCTTTTGTTTACGCGACTTCGGGATTTATCATTCCTATGTCTTTGATTGCCGGGACTTATTTTCCGATCAGCAATATGCCCAAGATTTTACAAATTTTTGCCTACTGTTTGCCATTGACCCACGGAGTTACCGTCGTTCGTGCTCTTCTTAATGAAAATTTCGAGAGCATTCATTTTGTAAGTTTAGCTTATTTAATTCTTTTCAGTTGGGTGATGATGAACTTGGCTACACAAAGAATTCACAAGAAGCTTATCTCCTAGGAAAGCGTCTAAAGTTCTTGGGGTTCTTCTTCCGTATCGATCATATCGTCTTGTTCAAGTGGGGTTTCGTCAAAATCCACTTCGCTATCACCGCTATCGTCCAAGGTCGCAGGCATTCCTAATAGATCGTCAATTTGTCCTCGGGGATTAAGATAAGTGTGAAACTCACTCATGGCTATGTCGTATTCCTCTTGAGTGATTCTTTGATATTGATAGAGATCGTGAACAATCTTGGTGATGCGTTTACGGAGGAAGGGAGATAGATCCTTCTTTAGGAAGGATTGGGAATACTTTACGGGATTAGGTAATATCGCCGCCAAAAATGCAGAGTCGACGATAGAGAGTTCAGCTGGCGACTTATGAAAGTAGAAACTGGAGGCGGCTTTTACTCCGTAAATATTTTTCCCAAATTCGATGACGTTCAGATAGCGTTCAAGAATCTCGCGCTTCGTTAATACTTTTTCAATTTTCATTGTGATTAAAAGTTCGAAGAACTTTCGCGTGAGCGTTTTATCTTTGCTTAAGAATAAATTTTTTGCTAATTGCTGAGTGATTGTGGAACCACCCCGCTTGTAAGCTCGCTTTTCAAGATTTTCTTTTGCGCTTTTTTCAACGGATTCCCAATCGACCCCTTCATGCTGAAAAAAACTGGAATCTTCAGTCAGCACGACGGCCTTTTGCAAATATTTAGAAATTCTTGCTAAGGGAATATATTGATTGGAGCTAGGACACAGATCGACACTGTACATTTCAGTTTTAAAACAGCCGCGAATTTTTTTCTCGGAAGGAATTTTCAAAAAGATAAATAGAACACCAAGGCTCAATGTCGAAACGATAATCAGGGAAACGATGGCTAATTTTTTCATAATTATTTTGAAAGGTAACCGTTGTCTTTCATCCATTGAACGCTATTGCTAATAGCTATTTTAGCAGGACGAAATGAAAAACCAAGTTCGGTTCTTGCTTTCTTGCAATCAAACCAGTGGAACAAAGTCGAGGTCCAGGCATTTTCAGAACTAAAACCACTTTTGAAGCCTAAGGTCTCTGATGTGTCGCCGACAAAACCTAGCCCATGTAACAGCCAATTTGGAATGAGAATATGAGGAGAAGGAACACCTGCAGCTTCGGCAATCAATTCGAAAAGTTGTTTAATGGTGATATTCTCGCCGGAAAGAATATATCTTTCACCCGAGCGTCCCTTTTCCCAACCTGCGATTATGCCTTGAATGGCATCTTCAACGGCGCAAATGTTGACCCCACCTGAAGTGTAAAATTTAAATTCACCGCGGGCCACTTTAACTTGGGTGGATCGACTGCCTTTTTTAGCATCACCAAAACCGTAAGTGGTGCTGGGATTTAAAATCACCGTATCGATTTCGCCTTTACGATAGGCTTCTAAAACCAGTTGTTCCGCTGAATGTTTAGTGTCGAAATAGCCTAACTTAAGATGTGCGACATTGAATGGGCTCTTTTCATTCAGGATTTCTGTATTGGTAAATCCTGCGCCCACAGCAACGACGGAAGATAAGTGAACGAGTTTTCTGACTCCAGTGGCTTTGATGGCCTCGATCACATTTCTTGTCCCATCGACATTCACTTTCTTCATCAGATCTCGATCGGAAGCTTTGTAAGCAATAACACCGGCCAAGTGAAAGACCGTATCGACATCCTTAAAATTTTTCTTCAAGCTTTCAAGATCAATGACGTCGCCGTAGACATACCGGCATTTTAATCCTTGAAGATCGGTCACATCACTCTTTGGTCTTACCAAAGCATCAACGTCCAAACCTTTTTCAATTAAAGCTTTGACTAACCAATGACCTAAAAATCCGTTGGCTCCCGTGACTAAAACTTTCATGCTCTAAAACCTTTTCTCAGAGTAGAACTTTCTTTATTAACATTGATTTTTAAAAGGTGAGCACAAGCGAAAGAAAATAATTTCCCAACTATAAATCCAAAAAGGCCCCCCCCAATAACGTCTAGGGGAAAATGAACACCCACGTAAATTCGACTGTAAGCAATCAGGACGGCTATAAAATAAAAAGGGATTTTCAAAGCTGGAAAAAATACAGCCATAAATGCGGCAAAGGCAAACATGTTGGCGGCATGATTAGAAATAAAACTTGTGCCTCCATAGGGGCTCTTAACAGAACTGACTACGGACGGGTTATCTCCTGGCCGAAGACGATCCACATTTTTCTTGATCAATTGGCTGCCGATAAAGTCGCTGAAGGCAACGCACAGAACCAGCGATAAAAAAATAAAGCCGGATTTTTTGCGGTAATAATAGATTAAGGAAAAAAGAATGGCTGGATAGACTGTCAGTTGAAAAAAAGTCGATTTGTAAAGGTCAGTGATAAAAGGAAAAAAAACGTCCAACCAAGGATGGGTTAAAGTCGAGTTTAAAAATTCAAACAACTGATGATCAATCGCGATGATAAATTCCATTGATTACTAAAATAGGGACTTGCTCGCAGAAAGTCTAGGACTCCTTGGGCGCTGGTGTCATCATTGGGCCGATGTGGCAAGATTTTGAATATGGATAAAGCAACCGGTATTGGCTTATTAATTGGTTTGGGTGGAATTCTCGTTGGTAATATGATCGAGGGTGGGCACATCGGTTCGCTGATGCAACTCACTGCGGGATTAATTGTTTTATCGGGAACTGCCGGAGCCGTCATGGTTTCCAATCCCTGGGATGATCTTCGCTTGGGCTTGCAGCTTTTGAAAAAAGCCTTCGAAGAAAAAAACTCGGAAAATGAATTGAAAGTGATTCGTGAAATTGTCGAATGCACTCGAATTGTAAAGAAAGAATCGGTGATCGCTCTCGAGGGACAATTTTCACGCATCCAAAATCCCTTCTTTAAAAAAATTCTTCGCAATATCATTGATGGAATTGATCCTGAAATCATTCGTGAAATTTTTGAAACCGAAATTGAAACCGAAGAAGAAAAACTTTTTGCCGGTGCTAAAATTTGGAATGATGCTGGGGGATATTCCCCAACAATTGGGATCATTGGAGCTGTATTAGGCTTGATCCATGTTATGGGAAATCTTTCAGACACCAGTAAATTGGGAGCGGGTATTGCAGTGGCTTTCGTCGCTACTGTGTACGGTGTCGGATTTGCGAATTTAGTATTTCTTCCCTTAGGAAGTAAAATCAAAAAACGAATCCAACAGAACAGTCGACAACGCAGACTGATTCTTGAAGGAAGCCTTTTGATCAATTCAGGCTTAAGTTCAAACATCGTTGATCAACGTCTGCGTGCTTATCTGGTTGAAGTATGAGCCTTTCGAAAAGAACTCAAAAGAAAAAACACGAAGAGCATGAAAATCACGAGCGTTGGCTGGTGTCCTATGCCGATTTCATCACTTTGCTTTTCGCCTTTTTTGTCGTCATGTACGCCACTTCAACAAACAACGAAGAAAAACAAAAGAAGTTTGAAGACTCCGTGCGAGAGAATTTGAAACTGAATGTTTCTGGGAGTGGTGGTCGTTCCGAAGGTCAGGGTACGCAATCATTGAACCTCAACGAGTTGGTTCCCGAGTTAAACACCCCTATAACTGGTTTTCCGAAGCAAGGTGGACCGAAAGAAATTGAAGATTACGTAGACAGATCCTTGGATAAAAAGATGACTAAGGAAGAGCGAAAGAAATCCATTTCAGGGCTTCGTCATGATGTCATGGGTGTGCGAATTTCCTTAGCCGCGTCGAGCTTTTTTCCAACAGGCTCTGCTAAGTTAAAATATTCATCACTGAAATCTCTTGATCGAGTCGCTGAACTTATTAAAGAGAGCAATAAAAAAATTATCGTTGAAGGACACACCGACAACACGCCAGTAGCGGGGGGAAACTTCGAAAGCAATTGGGAATTAGCAAGCTTGCGGGCCACCAGTGTGGTTCGATACTTGATAAAGTACCATCATGTTGATCCCAAAAAGTTAGCAGCCATTTCCTATGCTGAACAAAAACCTATCGCCACCAATGACACTGAAGAGGGACGATCACAGAATCGTCGCATCGAAGTGTTAATTTCTGCAGAAAATTAAACCTGAGCCCGCTGCTGATCTTTTTGGATTCGTTCCCAAGCTAAAGATTCGATCTCTCGAGCCAAGAATAAATTACGACTGATAATTTTGTAAAAAAGGTCTTTAGGAATTTCAATCAGGATCGAATCGGTTAAGGACTCGATCGTCGCAGTCCTGCGGCCACCTGAAACAAAGAGGGCAATTTCCCCTAAGAGATCGCCTTGATTCAATTGATTAATCACTTTTCCCTTTTGAGAAATTCGCAGATGACCTTGCACCAGAATGTAGAAGCTTGAACCAATAGAATTCTCTTGAAAGAGGATTTCGCTAGGACGAAGACTCAATTGTCTTCCGCATTGAATCAGCTCGTCGATATTGTCAGAGGGCAGCTCTTTTAAAAGAGGCGACTTCATAAATGCGTGCAAAGCCCAAAAACGAATTTGATTCTTTTGAGCGAGATCTTTTTGAATAAGGTCGGAAAAATCAGATTCTTTGTAGGAAAAACGAATCAATCGGCATTTGGTTAAGGTTACGATATCGGCCGTGCGTGCAGCCCCCCACATGAAGCTGGCTTCACCAAAAAGACTTCCCGCTGATAAGGTGGCAATTCTGACCTTTTGACCGTTTCTGCTTTTATAGACGGCCAATTCGCCATCAGCGACATAGTACATCTCTCGGCTTGTTTCATTTTCGCGAATCAATAAGGATCTTTCGGGAACTTCAATACCCTGCGAGTTTTTTTTAAATGCTTGTAAGGCCGCCGTAGGAAGATGACGAAAGAAATTTTTTTCTTCCAGATTAATTCCGAAAGTGGTGTTGCTCTTTTGGCTTTCGAAATCTTTATTTAAGGGTGAAGTCTTTTGTTGGAAGGCGTGATAGAAGTTGAGATTACGAATGGCTTTGAGCTGCAATAGAGATTCGATTAAATGATAAAACTCATTAAAATTAATCAGCCAGCCTTGCTTCAGGTAAAATAAAAAGGTTTTTTCGATGCTTCTTTCTTGCAGAAGAACTTGAAGGTAGTTTTTTTGAAGATCATTGAGCTTTAGGTTTGTAAGGCGTGCATCGAGAAAAAGAATTTCTTCATTCTCGATTTTCATCGGATTAAGCCGCCTTTTTCAAAACTTCAACCTTAGTCAAGGACTGAAGGGCACGTTTGCGAACCATTTCATGGGGATGGTTCGAGAATTTGGAAACCGTAGGAAAAAATCGAGCAAGCTGTTTTTGTTCTTCTGAATGTTTGCTGTGGTCCACAAAATATTCAGCTAAAGTTGCAACAAGATAAATTCCACTAGAAACAAAGTAAGGGTTCGAAGACTTTAAAAAAGTTTCGATACGATCAATGATCTCTGGAGTTAAACCTTTTTTAGCTTCAACAACGATGGCATCAGCGGCAACGCGATTCGACTGCGAGTCGAAATAATCCTTAAAGAGAGGGCTTTCAGGATTGTATTCGCCAAACACTTTTAAAACGTTGGCTTTGGTGCGAGAGTCATCCACATTCAAGCAAATGGTAAAGATGTCATCCATCTCGGTATCATAGGCTTCCGTAGGAATGAGATTGTGGCTTAACGAAACGGCGGCAGAAAGAATATTATTCATGCTGCGATCGTTTTTAAATTTTTTAACGGCTGACCTTAAAATATTCTTATAAAGTCGGATCACTTCCGAGCTGACCTTGGTGTAGCGTTGTTCACGGAGATCATAGAACTTATGAAAGAATTCGCCACGATGGGCGTTTTCGATGTCATCTCTCATCAGATCTAAAATTTTAACCAGGAACGTTTCATTTTGCAGTTTAGACATTGGGGTCCTCGACCTTACTCATCGTCAGCATGGAAGCGGATCTTAAGAAAAAAGTGCGGAGTTATTCTCAATTCGAGACAGTTTTTAAATGTTTCTATTAAGCCGCAGAACCAGTTTGCGTCTCAGGACGAAGCCCCGGGATTTTCTCTGCTCTTTTTCGAATCATCTCGTTTTTGTTCTTTAAGAGTGGACGACACTCTTCGCGCAGATTGGAGAATAAAGGGAAGGACTTGAAGAAAACAGTATTTGCCTTCGAATAGTGCGCGAAGATCTGCTCAACGATGTAAAGTCCAGTGGCCACAAAGTAGACGTTTTCAGATTTCAGAAAAGAAAGAATCTGATCAAAAGTTTTCGAGTTGAAATCCCTCTTAGCTTCAATCAGTAGCGCACTGCCAGCGACTCGATTCGAGCTGTCTTTCAGAAATCCTTTATAGCGATGGGAGCTGGGATCAAACTCAGTGAGAATAGTTAAGGCATTGGCTTTGGTGCGATTGTCATCGACATCAATTATTCTCTCAAAAAGGTCGTAAAGATCTTGATTGAAGGATTCAACGGGAATTAGATTATAGGCCAAAGAAATCAGTGCCGATAGGAAAACTTTGTTACTGTCGTTTCGGCCGTACTCTTTGTAAGTCCACTGAAGCAATTGATAATAGGCTTCAACGATCTCATCAACGCCTGTTTCAAACTTTACTTCCTTAAGTTCAGAAAAGATGGTGAAAAATTCGGTTTCATTTTTATCTTCGATCAGCATTTTTAGGTGATTGAGCCAAAAGCTAATGTCTTGGTCTGCCTTATAAAGACATACAAGCTTTTCCAAAGGGTATTTTCCAACAAGGTCTTTAAGGGCGGTGAAACTTTTCACCAGGGCCACGCCGGATGATTTTGAAAATCCTTTGAAAGTGGCTTCTTTGTTTTCATTCACTTGAAAATAAGTTTGATGAAGATGAGCCAGGTCTGCATAAAGACACAAGGTATTCTCTTTCTTCTCATCGAAAGAGCCGAGCATTCGCACAGATTCAATCAAGGGAAGCCCACTGAAGCCAAAGCCCTGATCCAGTTGAACGTAAAAAAGAGCACCATGGGCAAGACTGCATTTAATTTTAAAGTCATGTCCTTGAGGCCGAGCGTATTTCGCCTCGATTTCTTCAGCGACGTTAAAAAGTTGGCGCACACAAAACATGGCCTTGAGTGGAGAAGGCGAATTCGCTTGATCTTTGATATAGAAAATAACTTCGTCGCCCACATACTGATAGATTAAACCATCATATCTTTCGATCACTTCACGAGCGCGACTGAAATAAAGATTTAAAATTTCCGTAATGTAGGCTTCTCGCTTTTCAAGAAAAATTCGAGTATAACCATTCAAATCCACACGAACCAAAGTCATCGGAAAAGAAGAAGGTGTCGGAGTCTGCAAACGAATCTCTTCCAAAATCGCCGGAGTTATTGCCTGCGAATAGGTCTGATTGGTCGAACGAAGTTCAGCTCCAGTTTGATGCAGAGTTTGAGCCGCATTCAAAATAGATTCAGCCTCGGAAGAAAAAGTAGTTAAATTATTCAGATTAGTTTCTTTAGATCGAAGGCGTCGAGTGATTTTTAAAATATCTCGGAAAAGGAAAGCAATGATTCCCAAAGAAAAGAGAGTCACAAAAGCAAGCTCGGCAAGAAGGAAGTATTTCTTTTGGTTGAATTTGGTTAAAAGATAGTCGGTGTTCGAAGTAACCGCACCAATCGTGAGTTCGTAATTGTTGATAATTTTAGTTTTCCAAATGTGAGTGTTACTGCCGTCTTCAACCCAAACATTCGTTTGAGTGAAGGGGACATCGATACCTTCAAGATTGCTGTGATTTGTACCAAAGGCTAAATTCTTTTTGTCCTTGCGAAGAAGAAAGAAATTAAAATGATCTAATTTCCGCGCAGTTTCTAAATTACTGATCAAAGATTCAATCGAATCGTTAACCAAGTAATCCACAGAAGAATCCAGATGGTAATCAATATTATTTTTTTTAGTGAGGGTGTGTTCCTCGTTCAAAGACGAAATCGAAATCGAATAAAAAGAAAAACTAAGAACCGAATAGCCAACCCAGAAAAAAAGAACGGCCATCACTAACAGAGGTTTTTTCGACTTCATTAGATATTTGTCGGAATATTCCTTTGAACTTTGATGAGTCTAGGCTGAGAACCCGACGTCGAATATCGATATATAGACTTGGCCTTACTGATATCAGTCTCGCCCAAGGGCTGGTCTGCTAGACCAAGGATAGAAATTTTATTTCTTTTTAAGTTTTGTGTAAGTTCTGGGTTTCTAGCGCTGTCCTTAAGGCTAGAAACAAATTCAGAAACATTTCGTACCTTAGCACTTTTCATCAATTGCGAAATCTCAGGCGGCAATGTTGATCCCAGAGTAGAGGCATCGATAGGTTGTGCTGGCGGGATTGAGGCTGTGGTTCTTTCCGGGCCTGCTCTTCCACCTTGCGTATTGTTTGACGACGGTCTGAAATTCGCTTTATACGCCGAAGCAGTTTCGCGGTTGTTGTTAGCTGAAGACGCTCTTTGGGCTTTCCCGCTAGGAAGTTCGTTTGAACGGGATTGCTTTCCTGTGGGCGTTTCTTGGTCATCTTGTGCAGCCGTTACAGCTGTACCGCTGTCGGTCTTTTCCACTAAAGTAACCGGCTTACTTTTTTGAGGTGTAGAAGTTTGGTCCGATCCGAGTGAAGAAGAGCTAGTTCGTGCAAGTGAACTAGCCGGCCGGCGAGGATTTGACTTTACATTAGTGCCTGCACTGCTTCTTTCCGCAATATTAATTGCCGTGCTGGCGACCTCTTTCGTCCATTTAATTGTATCATTGAGGCCTCGAACAAAAGACATATCAGCTTCAGTCGCAACAACAGTTCTTGGTCTATCAGTTGCTGGATTCAGAGTAAAAGGCCGAGCAAGATTTTCCTGCGATGGAGGTGGCGGGGGCTGAGGAAGTTGCTCAGGACGAAGATCAATTTTGGTTTGTTGATTGAAGTCTGCACGTTCTTGAGGTGAATCGCGCTCAATTTGTATAACCTGAAATTCATTACATTCAGAAATTTTACTAGCTATGATTTTTATATCATTATGAGCAGGTTGTTCATTTCCGACTTTTGTTACTTTATGCAAGATTTCTTCATTTAAGGAAGAAGCTAAATTACAGATTGGTTTTTCGGGGCCTTCTAAGCAGGCAGGATAAATTATGATTTGGTCATCTATCGGAGAGTAAGAAGCTGATTTATCACACTTAGTCTCTAAATTACAACTTATGGGCTTTACACTCTTTTTTCTATCTTTAATCTCGTTAAGCCCCTCTTGGGACTTCGTAAGAATACTTTTGTCAGAAACTCTTTTAAAGATATCTTCAACGATTACTTTATCGTTCCATAACTCGCCTCCTGTGGCTCTATCAGATATTACTAATCTAAAGTTTGTGCCGAAAAGCTTAGTAAGTGGCTTTGTGCATTGAGGTGTGAACTGGAATACCGGTTCGACTATTGACTTGTTGGGCTCTTCAAAGATATCGAATCCGGAAGTCAATGTTTTGCTGTCGCTACAAACATTAGAAAAATTTAGATTGAAATAAGTAGGGCCTTTTTCCTTTACAAAAGAAATTAGTTCCTTTGAAACACCTTTTTGGATCCAGCTTAAAGTATATATATTTTCATTTCTTTGAAAGACCATTCTATATGCAATTCCGTTATGCAGAGGCTGTATACGAATATAAAGGTTATTATTTTCGTAATTTAGTACGTAGCTTTCTCTATGTTTGAAAATGGAAATTTTCTCGTTGGGATTGAGTGAATACGTAATATATGAAGATAAATTATTCTTAATTGAAATAGTTTTTTCAGTTTCAGCCAAACTGCATTGAGATATAATTAAAATGAAAAAAATGATTCGATTTACCACTAAACTAAATTAACAGTTTTGACGGTAAAAAGTAACTTATCCTAGACTTTAAACGGGGCAAGTATTTATTTGCACTGTCCTGATTTGATGGAGCTAACGATTTCTTTTAATAAAGTAGGGTTTTTCTGAATTAAGTCGTCTTTGATTGTAGGGAAATTAATCATTCTTGGTTTACTATTTATTTTTGCATCCCCATTTGAATCAAATCCTACTTCTGCAGCGATACCTGAAGCCCACAAACGGCCACCATCAAGGTAATAGGTTGGTGAGCCAGAATTCCCTGGGGTAAATGTAATTTTACCTTCGAGACGTGCTCCATTTGGTGATAAAACAGACTTCATAGCATACATTTTATGATTATTTTGATTTGAGGATTGAGCTGGGTATCCACCACCAGCCGAAACGACTTGATTCAATCCAGATACGCTTTTAAAATTTGGAAGCAGAAATGGTATTTTTTTATCACTGATTTCACCTTTTTCATTCTTCACGGGGCCAATTTTAACTATAGCATATTCAAGATTTGAATCTGATTCTATAACTTCACCAGTCAGACGGTTTCTGAAATCTGTCCCGTTATCATTTTCGCCAAAGGAAAAATTTGCATGTTTATTTACTTTACCACTGCTTTTACAAATATTTTTTCCGTTAACTTTCTCCTTTTCGCAAACGACGTGATGATTAGTTATCATATGGCAAGGGGAGATCATAAATCCTGTTCCCCAAGATTTTTTCTCTTCTTCCTTAACAAAATTAGTAAATCCCTTTTCTCCTTCTTTAATGGTAGCGGCAGTCACCTTACCGATAGCATTTAAGGCATACATAGGATCATTCTCTTGAATATTTTGACGATCAACTTTTCGACGTAAATCATACTTAGCATTTTCTTGGGTTTCATCCATTTCGTCATAGGCTTTCGATTGTTCAAGTTCATTTTTTATTGCGGTAAGATCTAAAATATTATCATTTCCAAAAATTTCATTTGGACAAGGCCCAGCAGCGAGAACTTCAGTCGAAACAAACAATGTTGCGATCATCACTAGGGCTTTAATTGTGTTTTGTACTTGGTGTTTCATTTTTAGACTCCTTCGAGTTCTCGTTCTTGTCTTTACCTATTTCAACAATGGAACCAAGTTAAAATCCCTAGGTTGGTTCTGGCGAAAATTCTTCTCAATTTCGAACGACAATATAGTTAACAGTGACGCCCAAGGGAGGCGTTACATAATTCCTCGAGGAGAAATGCGATAGATTGTGAATTGTTTTGAGACAAGGTGGCGTACTCACAAACTTTAGGACTTAAAGGTACTAAAGTTTGTGAGTGCAAAAGACTAACAAAATGAGACGGTGAAATCACCACCGTCAAAAGTTTTGACAGTAGGTCCAGAACAATAAAACGCAAAGCTTCTCGGGATTTAATATCAATGGCTTTGCTCTTGCACTAGCAAATCCCTATGAGCAAATTTCCATTTTTGAATTTATCTTTGAGAGCCCTGTTAACTATCACCACATTTGTGAGTTACAATGCTCAGGCGCAACTTCAGTGTGTGGATGTTTTCCAAAATGATCAAAGTAAGAATTCAACGACTTCCCCCAGTCTAGAATGGGTGAAACAACAACGCAGTAAAGCTGTGGCGTATATTCGCAAAACAAGTCAGTTCAAAGCTATTGAGAATTTAGTTCGCGAGTTGAATGATGTCGAACGCAATATATCTGTGCTTGATGCTGATAAATTTACCGTGAAAATTGTCGATCAAGGATTAGGTTCTCGAAAGGCCGTCCAGATCGTTTTGGAAGACAAAGCCTCTGGTAAAAAAGAAGTGCTTCTTTCTTCTATAAAACTGAAAGAACTATTTTCTTCAAGAAAAGAAAAAGAAGAAGTTCCCGATCAGCCTGTTATTTCCAAATATAAAAATAACAACACGGTTATCCCTGTTGAAATACAACTTAGTCCAACAAAAAAGTTTCTCATCGTTAAAATGGCTGCCAAAGGAAGTATCGATGTTTTCACTGTTGTCGTTATCGATATAGAAACTCGAAAAATTATCAGTGAAATTGAAGACGTTGGTACAAGTAAAATTGTCTGGCGATCTCCCACTGAATTTTTCCATGAAAATCGCGGAGTTCCACCAAAGTCTTTTTACAGTAAGATCACTCCTGATAAGAAAATTGAAACTATCAGAGTGAAAAACGCCAATGAATCCAACAGTGCCGATCAGCAGTGGATCTATAAACGTATAAGTTCAACAAAATATCGAATTGGCAGTACAGTGAAGCCCTTCGAAATCGATTTTGATCTTCAACCAAGCATTGAACAAATTTTAAAAACGACCAAAAATCCAGAGACTTTATGGATTTTAACAAAAGGAAAAAATGGGTTTAAAGAACTTGTTAAAATTGAAATTGATCAAAACGAATTCGTTCTTAAGAGAGTGATTGACGAATCCAACATGGTCATCGACGAGGTTATCGTAAACTCTGATCATTTGGTTGTTCATAAGTATTTGGGTCCAACACGTACTGTTGAAATTGCAGACCATTCTGGGAATTTGATTTCAAAAATCGATGCCCCTTCTTGCTGTGATGTTGGTCCTGTCGAGTATAATTCTCAAACTCGGCAAGCGACTGTTGTGCTCACTTCCCCTGTTAAAAAAGGTATCAAGTGGACTTACGATCTAAAAAGTAAAACCTGGTTAACAGTGGAAAAAGATGCTCCCCCAAAAAAATCAAATCCTGAAGTTGCAATGATGGAGACCAGCCATGGTCAATTCGTCACCGAATACAAAACTTATCGCAGTAAAGATGGATCACAAATTCCCATTCGCGTAACTTATAAAAAAGGACAAAGTTTCAATTCGGAAGCGCCTGTTTTGATGGAAGGTTATGGTGGTTTTGCCTCTAACAATTATTTCCACCCCAGTTTTGAACCCATGACTTACGAATTTCTAAAAGCCGGTGGAGTTCACTTGGCTCCAGCCATTCGTGGCTCTTATTACTATGGTAAAACCTATCACGATCAAGGACGCGCGGAAAATAAACAAAATGTAATTGATGATTTTATTGGTGCTGCTGAATGGGCAATCCAAAATAAAATTACACAACCCAAGCGAATCGTTATCACAGGTGATTCTCATGGTGGTCTTGTGACTGGGGCTGCAGTGATCCAGCGTCCAGATCTTTTTGGTCTAGCGATACCCAAATATGGTCCCTTAGCCTTTCACGATAAACCAAATCTTGATCCACTGACGACCCCGTATCAAATCAGCGAGTATGGTGATTTGATCAACGATCCTAAAGCTCAAGCGTTGGCGCGACAGATCTCTCCGCAGCTCAATATCAGAGCCCGAGAATATCCAATGATCGTTGTTATCACGGGCCGAAATGATTCTCGAGTAAACCCAGAACATTCTTATCAATTTGTTAAAACCCTCCAAGAGAACCAAAAAGGTGATCAACGAATTGACCTATACACGAACAGCAATGCAGGACACTGGATGGGAAGTCTTTTCCGCCAAGACTTTATAGGTCTAAGAACGACAACAGATTTCTGGTCTGTTGTTTTCGACTTCCTGAAGCTAGAACTTCAACCACAGAACAAAACTAAAACGAATCTCTAAGCTGGGATCTTTCTAAATTCAGTGGGAAAGATGTGGATAAGTAAGCTAGACCAACAATAAAAAAGCCCCGGACAACCGGCTGAAGTTCTGGTTTGATTTTTGTGCGACGAAAACTCAAACAAAGGAGCTTCAGGCATGGATGCCAAGGGCAACAATATTTACATTCCCTATGTTTTTCGATC
>JAKFYD010000057.1:0-3657 GCA_021731025.1 Pseudobdellovibrionaceae bacterium
CAATTGAAAGATATGCACTTATTCACAAAAAAATAAATTATTGCAGTTAAAATACAAAAATAATGTGGAAAACTGACTAAATTTAGACTTTAAATCGCCGAACTCGCTCTAGGTAATCTGAAGTTGCAGTTCGATGATCTGAGTATCGAAGTCGATGGTGTAAAATGCGAACTCGGGCAAGTGGAATATAAAATACTCAATTTTCTTTTGAAGAAGCGCGGGGAGCTGGTTTCAAGAAAGGAACTCAACGACTATGTTTGGGGACACGAGCTTCCCTCGGACCGAGCGCTCGATCCTCACATCACCGCGCTTCGCAAAAAACTTCAGAATTCCCAAGGAGAACTTAAAACCGTCTATGGGAAAGGCTACAGTATAATTTTGAGGGACATGGAGAACTAAAAATCGAATCAACTGCATTGCAACCTATTCTGCGATCCACTAGCCTCTCGACAGTTCGTGACTGTGAGTATCTGTTTGAGGCGACATTTAACCAGGCTGCCGTCGGCATGTCTCACATATCGCTCACTGGAAATTGGCTTTCTGTAAATCAGAAAATTTGTGACATCGTCGGTTTTAGCAAGGACGAACTTCTAAAGCTCACTTTTCAGGATATCACACATCCGGATGATCTTGGTCCTGATTTAGCTCTTGTCGAAAAAATGCTTCGTGGTGAGATCCAAACTTATTCACTTGAGAAACGATACATCAAGAAAGACTCATCCCATGTCTGGATCAACCTAACAGTGTCGCTAGTAAAAGACGATGTAGGATGTCCGCTTTATTTCATATCTGTGATCGAAGATATTCATCAAAGAAAGGTGATGGAGAACCAGCTTCGTAGAATTCATGAAGAAATGGAGCAGATGATTGAGAAGCGGACGGCGGCTCTCAAAATTGAAATCGCGGAACGCAAACGTGCTGAAAAAGAAAGAAATAGTTTTTTCGATCTCTCAAGCGATCTCATCGCTATTTTCGACTATAATGGGTATCTCAAGGCCGCAAACCCTTCCCTAAGAAGATGTTTGGGATATTCGGAAAAAGAACTCACTTCAAAACGATTTATCGAATTCATCCATCCAGATGATCTAGCCAGGACTCTAGAGATTAGCGCGGAGTTTCGAAGTACAGGTCGATTTCCAGGCATGGAGAATCGTTACATCTGTAAGAGTGGAAAAATTGTTTTACTGTCGTGGTCGATTACGGGTGTTCCTGAGGACGACTGTATCTACGCTACCGCAAGAGACATCACAGAAATCCGAAGAAATGAGTTGGAGCTTACAGAGCAGAAAATGAAACTCGCCGCTGACTCTAAGATGAATTCACTCGGCAGAATGGCGTCAGGTATCGCACACGAAATAAATAATCCCCTGACTATTGTTTACGGACAAACAAGTACCCTGAAAAAAATGGCGGCGAGCGAACAGGTCGACAAATCCAAGCTCATTTCAATTTCTGAATCGATGGGCGAAATGTGTCGCCGAATAGTTGAGATCATTAACGGTCTAAGAGCTTTCTCTAGAGATGCAACAAATGACCCTTTTGAATTTTGCTCTTTAAAACAAGTTCTCCAAGATACGTTGGCATTTTGCCAGGGCAAAATGCAGAATCAAAATATCTTACTTTCATTAGAACCAATTCCAGAAGACTGCGAACTATACTGCCGACTGGCTCAAATATCTCAAGTCATTCTAAATCTTCTGAATAACGCCAAAGACGCCGCCGTATTAACTTCTGAGAAATGGATTCGAATTGAGTTTGTCAAAAATGAAGATCAAATCGGTCTTGCCGTTGTCGATAGCGGAACTGGAGTTGACTCCGATCACGTAGCACACCTATTTCAGCCATTTTATACAACCAAGGAGATTGGCAAGGGGACTGGATTAGGTTTGAGCATCTCCAAGGGTATCATTGATGTCCATGACGGCCGAATTTACTTCGACGGTGAGTATCCCAATACTCGATTTGTATTCACACTACCAATCGTCAAGAAGTGAAGAGATTTGCGTATCGCTAGTTGCAAAACGAGATTTGACTTATGCGGATAACGACTTATTTACGACTTCAATCAATTCTTCAGGCAAAAAAGGTTTTGCCACAACCTTAAAAACTCCTAGCTGTCTAGCCTCGGCAGGAGAGATATCGCTGAATCCAGTAATAAAAATGATTTTCGGTCTGCTTCCTGACAGCTGTTGAATTTTTTGAGCAAGTTCGATTCCATCACCTCCCGGCATGCGGACATCAGAAATGATCCAATCAAAGTGCTGCTGCTGAATTAGTTCAAAGGCGGATCTTCCATTGCTTGCTTCCGAAACTTCAAACGAATCTAGCTCGAAAAAATCCCTTACCATTTCTCGAATCATTGCCTCGTCATCTACGATCAGTAATTTCTTGCTCAAAATAAACTCCTTACTTAAGCCACGCTCGCCTCGGCAGTTTTGTAATACTGCCGCAGTTCAAGAATGAACGTAGTATTAACTCTTGCTGTGTCGATGTAGAGATGACCCTTATGGTGTTCTACAATTCCTTTTGAAATACTAAGGCCCAGACCAGTCCCTTTTCCGACTTCTTTAGTGGTAAAGAATGGGTCGAAAATCTTTCCTTGTATTGAGGGACTAATGCCGAGACCTGAATCCGAAACAACAATTTGAATCATGTCTAAACGCGTCTGCACTTCGATCTTCACCCACTTTTCTGAGGTCACAATTGCCGCATCAAAAGCGTTATTGAGAAGGTTCACTAGCACTTGAGAAATCTGTTCTGATCGACCCAAAAAACAAAGCTTAGAATCAACGTCACTAGAGACCAATAACTGTATATTAAAGTGCGTAAACCGTTCTCGGCAGAGCTCTAAAGTGTCGCTTAGAACGTCTTTCACCATGGATTTTTCGAAAGGCTCATTTGATGTTTCACGGGCAAAGGCCTGCAGGCCCTTGATGATCTTCGCAATTCGCTGGACCGTTCCATAGATCTGTTTGACCTGAAGCTGTGCTTTATCAAGACCCGTACCCACAAGCATTTTATCCAAATAGAGAGCTTTCCCGAGAATTATTGTGAGGGGATTATTGATTTCATGCGCAACGCCGCTTGCCATTTGGCCAAGCGATGACATTCGCGACGAGGTCAGTAGTGCAATTTGATTCTGATGCAATTGCGTAATGTCTTGCACGGTGCCGAAGTATCCGGTGGTGTTATTTTCTTCGTCTTTCAGTGGGACTACTTGGCCAGTTACATATGTGATCGCACCATCGCTGCGCAGGTACCTATAGTTGCATCCGAAGGTACCCCCTTGCGCAAGCTCGCTCCATTGGTCAGCAACAAGTTTTTTATCCTCCGAGTGTAAAGCCTCAATCCAACCTACTCCAGAGGCCTGCTCGAGTGACAAGCCCGTCATGCAAGACCAAGTGGAATTCACATAGGTGCAGTTTCCTTGTTTGTCCGTAAGGTAAATTCCGACAGGTGAGGTCTCCGTCAAAGCCTGCCAAGCTCTTCTTCTCTCGTTCACCTCTTTGGTCATTTCATCCGCAATTTTTTGAGCCCTCGTTGTTAGATTTTGAAGCGACGAAAGCATAACTGCCAAAAATAAAGAGGCGATCGTACCGAAAAATCCGATCCACGAAGCAACAAAGCCCAGAGATGATTCAAGGCCTCGGCCCTTCT
>JAKFYD010000057.1:3667-16027 GCA_021731025.1 Pseudobdellovibrionaceae bacterium
CTTCCCAAAATTCTCTGCCGAAAACTCGGCTCCCGAATTGACGTCCGAAGGCGATCGGCCTTTCCCAAAATGAATCGCAGCCACGTTTACATGATTTTCAAATGGTCGCATGGCCGAATTCATGAATTTTTCGAAAATGACGGGGGCATACACAAAGCCAAGAAAGGCCGATTTTCGATCTTCAATCGAGTCCGCAATCATACCACTTTTGTAAATTGGAACATAGATCAAGAATCCAGGTCGAGATTGACGGTCCTGTACAAGCTGTACCTCTTGAGTGATAGTGGGCAGACCGGTGTCTCTCGCTTTCAATGCAGCTTCATACCGATGCTTCTCTGAGGAAATATTAAGTCCGATGGCAGCTTGGTTTAGCGCCTTAGGCTCGACATATGTAATGATGAACTCATCTTCCGGCGACCGAACCATATTTTCTCGATAAAGATTTGGTACTGCGTGAGATTGGATTTTAGGTTGATACCGAAGCGTCATAAAATCAGTCTTTTGGAATCGATTTTTTATTGAAGAAGAAAATATAACACCGATCCCTTCGATTCCCGGATAGCGATTTGTGGATAAAAGTTTACTCGCGAACAGTTGCCACTCAGCTTGAGAAACATGCTCAGATGCATTGAAAAAACTAACTCCACTCTCCAATAGTCCAATGTAATCGCTCATTCTTGATTCAACGGCTTCCTTTGACTGAGTGATCTTGGACAGAAAGCGCGTTTCATCTTTTGAGGCTGTGGATGCATACGAAAAATAGAATGTCATTCCAGACAGGGTCCAACCAAATAATAGGGCGAGATTGGGCTTGAAATGGAAGCCCTCTTGCTTAAGGCTTCCAAGGCCGATTGCTGTAATGCTGAGTCCGGCCAAAAAAATCTGGAGATGAATCAGCCTATCGTTTAGAGAAACACCGGCGAAGGGACCATAGCCATTAATCGTCTGCCAAACTGAAAAAATACATATGGCTAATGAAACGACATACACCCATATTGAATCAAACCAATTTGCAGCAAGTAAGACTGGCAGGAAGATAAGAAACAGGTATGGTTTTCCTAGTTCAGATGCAAAAATGAACTGACTGAGTAAACCGGTCAGCAGCGCAACAAACAGAAATTTCGTAAGTTGGGAACGATTGAATTTAAACGAGTCAAAACTGGTAAACTTGATTTTGTAGGCGATTGGAACGAGAATAAGCGCTCCTAAGAAATCGCCAATCCACCACGTGATCCAATTTTTTATTATCGCCTGGGCTGGAACAACCAAAGTCACCCAGAGGGCGGCGCTACCTATTGTTGCGCTGATGCAGGCGGCAAGCACGAGAGTGAATATTCCAAAAATTGCCCTTGAGTGGACACCATAGCTACTCTCTTTTAATGTGATTCGCTTAAAGGCCCAGACAAAGAATAGTGACTCAAGGCTGTTTCCGAACGCAATTGCAATCGTGGCAGGTAAATTCAATCCCGTTTCGTAATTAGATAAAAAGGCGCCAGCAAAAATTCCGAGGGCCGCTCGGGGGCCAAATAGAAAGATAAGACTTATCGAAACGCCGGTCGCTGGCCAAACTGGCGACGCCTGCTTGTTGATCGTTGCGACCTCAAGGCCTAGTCGAGCCGCCAAGTAGTACGCGACAAATGCAAATAGAAGAGAGCCGAGCCATTTGATCTTCTGAATTTGTTTTGATGGACTAACTTCTTGCATAAATTCTCTCAACAGACTCGCGATGTATTCGCTCAAGTCATAATCAACGGAATGTATTTTAATTTTAGTATGAATTTTCTTGTCTGTGATTCGCTACTTGCGATATCTGGGCTTTTGTTCGACTTAAAGCCTGAAGAATCTAAAAAATTTTAAATAACTCTCTGCTTATTTCGAAGCATGACACTTGAACGAAGAAATTCCTAAGCTAAGCAAGTTGAGATGTTTCAAAATATCGCGGACTGGAGACGAGCTGACCTTGCCCGACGTTGGTCCAAAATATTCCGTTTTACCTAGGCCTTAAATCTTAATTTCAGCCCAAATTCTAAATATTCCTAAAGAATCTCCGACACGATCAGTATGGAACGGAGAGTTTTCATGAGAATCACAATTCTATTTCTATCTCAGCTTTTGCTGGTATGTAGCGTTGCGTTCGCTGACAGTCGCGATCTAGAGCGATTCAAGCCAGTATTGGATCAAGCACAAGCCGAGCAAAAAGCTGGAAATCATAAAACAGCAATTAAGTTGTTTAAGAAAGTCTACTCCAAGTCGGAAGACTTAAAGCGTGATAGCCTACTCGGACTTATCACAAGTCTTAAAGATTCTAAAAAGTGGGACGACGCCATTGAGACACTTAAACTAGAAATAAAAAAGAGCCCGTTTGTTGGTGAATATCGCATTTGGTTTGCTGAAGTTTATCTGGGGGCAGAAAAACTTAATGAATCACTTGTCGAGATAGATTTTGCTGAGAAAATTTTAGGTCCAGAGAAGGCCGTACTTCGTATCAAGTCTATTGCTCAACAAAGACTTGGAAAGCATCGTGAGGCGGTTGATACACTGACAGCTTATTTGAGTAGCGACTCAAAAGACTACGATGCTCTTGCTGATCGCGCGGAATCCTACTTCCAGCAGAAACTGTATGTTGAAGCTTACAAAGATTTTCAAAAAGCCTACGAAGTAAGACCCTTCGACGAACGAGTCATTTCTTCGTATGTTCGGTCTGCATATTTCAGTCACAACCACCGTGAAGTTAAGAAAATTGGTCGAGAATGCACTAAACTATTCCCTAAAAACAGTTCTTGCTTTGAGTACCTCGGCAAATCTGCGGTTCACAAAAAAGATTTCCTGAGGGCCGCGAAGTTTTTTGATTCAGCTATTTCTATAGACTCGAACTATGTCGAAATTCGGCAACTGCTAGCTGAGTCCTTAGCTTTAAGCGGAAACACCACAGATAGCGACGCTCAGTTTGAAATGATCCTAAAACAACGGCCAGAGTTCGAACCTGCGATGAGAAGCTGGTCGGTTTTCTTGACCCAGAGAAAAAAGATTGAGGTGCTGGGGGCGACTCTTAAAGCATTTAACAAGAATAATCCCAACAATGTTTGGGGTGCAGTAGAGCTAGCTAAACTTCTCTGGTTTGTCGGGGACAGTGAAGGCGCACTCGAGCGAATGGACGTTATCACAAAAGAAAGTAAGTCCAACTTCGCAAGGTTCTACTCTGCTTATTTTTTTGATCTTGCTGGAAGGCACGAAAAAACTAGAAATATACTTTTAGAGGCGAAAGATCCCGCACTTGATGTAGACTTTCACGTTGGCCTTTCATTTTTTAAAGAGAATAAGTTAGCGGAGGCAATTCAGTATTGGCTGAAAGTTTCTGCTGAGTCACCTCTCTACTTTAAAGCTCAAGTCAACGCGGCTCTTGCGTTTGAACAACAGAATAATATCGAAAAAGCTAAAGAGATTTTGAACGCACTCACTCCGTCAACTGAATACAAAAAAAGCATCGATAGGAAGCTTGTTTCTCTAGCTGCAAACGAGAAGCGCAAACCTGCTACGACTACCCTTGGTGAACTTTCTTATTTCATCAACTGGAATACGCCTCAATTATGAAAACTCTATTCTTAACCACTTTTACGGTGTTCGTCAGTTTTTCGGCCCACGCTCAGTCGGTCGAAGAAGGTAGGTATATTGGCCTTCAATCTGGGTATGGAATACTCTCATCGAGTCTTTCTGGATCAGGCTTTAATTCGGATTTGCCAGGCAAGGGTGGCCTTCTTTACGGAATTGATTTTTCATATCAAAACTCCGATAGCGAGACTCAGTACAACATTAAGTATGACAAAACTTCTGTTGATCAAACTGCACCAACAGGTGTGACGCCAACAGGTCTATCAGTGTTTCGTGAAGAAGTCAGATTTCTAATTTCAATTTCACCTTGGGATTCCGGTAGGTTTGAAAACGTACGCATTGGTTTGGGATATGGCATTTTGCAAACTGGAGCCACGGATACATCACCGAATAATGTGTTAACAAAGCAGTCGAGCCAAGGTCTTCTATTCAATGCTTCTTATAAAACGAAACTGAAGTCTGATTGGTCGATGCTATCTGAGTTTCTGATTTACCTTCCTCACCAGATAAAAGAGTCCCAACAGATCACGGGTTACAATCCGAAATTTATCGGCGCGGAACTTAAATTTTTGGCGGAGTATCCGCTGTCAGATGACATCATCGGATTTGCTGGGGCCAGTTATAGAATGGATCAAGTTTCCTACGACGGATCAGTCAGCCGGGGTGTGACTAGTGGACAAGACACTAGAACTCAGCTCGCGATTCCCGTCGGAATCAAGATCGGTTATTGAAATGAGGACAACTATGGGGAAAAACAACTTTGCATATCTACTCTTTGCAGTCTTGCTTGTCGTAAGCTCAGGCTGTAACAAAGACGCGAGCGTATCAAACCTCTCTTCTGAATCGAGCGAAAGCTCCGGCAGCTCAGCAAACACTTGTTCTTCTCCCAGTACATCGGTGATTTGGCGTGGCGAAAGATCAACCGCAACCACAGTCGCTCTTCGTGGTGCGTGGTCTGATATTAAAATTATTCCGAGTACGACCTACCCTGCCTCCGTCTACACGGATACAGGTTGCGCTTGCATACGGTACACCTACTGGAATGGTACAGACTGGCAGACGGAGATCATTTCAGCAGGAAGTACGACTTCATTCACGCAAGTTCGGCTCGCCTTTTTAAGTACAGGTATTCCTGTCGTCGTCTGGTCAAATTCAACAACGATTTTGCAACTCGCAATTAGAAGTACCGCAAGTCTAACGACCGAAGGCAGTTGGGCGATTACTAACTTAGATACCGCAGGTACGGCAATCAGGTCGGTCGAAATCAAGGTTAATCCATCAGATCAAGTTGCTATCGTTTATGCGAGAAATACAGCTGGAAGTTCTCATTTAATCCTCTGTACTTCTGGCTGCTCAACAGGCACAAACTATTCATCGCCGTCCACAACTCTTGGCACCGTGGGAACAAATCCACATTCGCTCGGACTTGGCTGGTGTTACTCTGGAACGACGTACTATCCGGTCGTTGCACTAACTGGAGCTGCAAATTCAAGCTATGCAATATGCCGTCAGGCGACTCTTTCGAGTTGCCTAACAGGAATTGCTGGCTGGGCTGGCGGTGCTGTTCAAACACTAACCGGAACGGGTGCAAACCGAGCGACTATTCAGCTCGCAATTGACGATACAACAGCAGATGCGCCAGTTCGTGCAATTGCTCACAATGGAACTGCACTTGCGTACTATCAGTCTGCGTTTGCAGGAGGTGGATGTTCAGCGGGAACAGTTAGCGCAATCGCTTCGGGTGGAACTATTTCGGGAACTGCCGCCAATAGTGGAAATGCCTACTTGGAGCTTCAGCGCGTGACCGGTAACAACTATCATTTGATCGCAAACGAGACGACAACAAGTGTTCGTTATTACAACACAACAGGTGGTTCATTCACGTCATGGAATGCCCAAGGGACTGTTGCGACGGCAACTTTAGGTGCCGCTGGGGCGACTCGTGGGGGGCTTGCCGTAGATGCCTCGCTGGGACAGGCGTATACTACTTTTTCTAGAACCGCTGCGGGTACTCCATTTAACGGCAACCTCATGTTCGGCTGGGTTGAAAATTCAACAGTAGCTTCAAATAGCGCTACAGCTGAATTTTACGAATCCCCTCAGACAATTGACGGCCAGCTTCAAATGACAGCGAGCCAAGTCCCGAATATTTCAGTCGGGACGACCGCGAGTGGAACACCTGCTGCTGTTTTCGTAGATTACTCTTCAAACTCTGCAACGGTGGGTGTTCTTCGTTATGGAATTCGCAGTGGATCATCGTCTTCAGCTAGTTGGAATATTCGAGCAGTACCTATTGTTGCGCAGCCTCAAGCTGTGTCTCTTGTTTTTGATAGCAATGATAAACCGTGGATTGGATTTTACGATCAATTGTCTTTAAGATTTCGAATTGCGACAAATACAGAAACCGACGGTACCGGAGTTTGGTCCACTTATTATTTCCCATTCCGAACCGCTGTGACGGCTGCAACGGCCCCCGCTTATCACAGCGTCGCGCTTGCAATGGACAGGACAGCCACTTCGGTAACTCCGGTGATGATTGTTGGTGTGGCAAATCACGGAACAGTCGCGAACACGGGAATTTGGTCGGCAAGGCTAGATCCAGCGACTGGAAATTGGTCGAATGCTACACAAATCGAGTCAACAAATCTTGCTAACTCAAACTCTAATCTCACGGCAGATTATGACACGAACGGAAACATCGTTATCGCTTACTACGACCGCAGTGCCAGCAACCGCGTTGAATATTCTCAAAGTACAAACGGAGCAGTCACTTGGTCCGCTTCGACGAATGTGACGGCACTCACAGCTAGTGGCATGGGGGCAAAGATAAAGATCAATCCAGCGACGTCACGCCCTGCAATTACTTATTATGATAGAGCTAACAATAGAGTTTACTACTCTTATTGCACATCATCTCTTGCAAGTTGCACAAGCCTTGCAAACTGGTCTTACTCTTTCGTTGAGAATCTCACAGCAGGCGTAAGCGGACTTGCCGCAACTTCTGACGGTCTTTTAAATACCGGTCTTACTTTTACGAGTACCGGTACTGCATATGTTGCGTATCCAATTGGTGCGGGAAACTCAGGAGTGCTTGCACTCAACAACAACAGTTCGGGAAGTTTCCCACTGTCGTCGACGCTTGTCGCCGCAAAAAACTCCAGTACGATTTTAAACTCTGCGATTTCTGCGATCAACTTTGCGCAGCCAGGTTGGAACGTAGATTCGGTTCGAACCTCAACGGGTTCACTTCATTCTCTATTTATTGGAGCGGGAAATTGGCTTTATGGGACTAGCTGCGGGGACTAAATAGGCGGCTGTAGCGGTGATCTGCTAACGTTTTTTCTTAATTGTTCCAGTTGTGGCCTCAAACTCCTTGGGGTCAACGCTTGGGCGAGCGAGCAATCCTTTTACCTGCATATAAAGTGATCCATAACCCTCAATTCCGGCTTGGACAACTCCTTGAAAGAATCGAACTTGATGTTCACCGAGAGAATCAGCAAATTTCTTGTTCACTTCCAATTTCATTCCGCGCCCTTCGGATGAAATCTTGTAGATAGCATCCTTAGTACCGCCGTTCATAGAGCAAGAAAGGCCGGCCTTTAACTCCTCCACCACATGCGTAAATTCAGGTTTAGTCAAAAGTTCTTCGGCGACTTTCGATTCCGTAAATCTGCGCCACACCGAGTGTCTTATCGCCTTTTCTTCTGAATCAAGAGCATCGACGCCCGCAAAAGGCGTAGCTCTTAATTTCTCTTCCGTAGAATTACGTTTGGGCTTTCGATTGTCTGGTGGCTTTGGCATGGGCACTCCGTTTGGTTTAAAGTCTACAACCACCAAGATGAAGCGTCAAAGATTTAGCAGTAATCCTGATGGTTTAGAGGTGGTCATTCGATTCTACTGGCGCTTAAACGCATAATTTTCTTCCAAATTTAGCCGAAATTAGCTATAAAGAGCTGATATTAGCTTATGGGGCATCATGAACACGCAATATATCGACATCAATGAATACAAATTCAAATCGCTTCGAAAGCACATGAATCCGATCTATTGGGAGCTTCGAAGAAATGAAGACCGCCCGTTTGGTGAAAAAGAAGAGATTGCTCGAAAACTTATTTCCCGGTTTTTCAAGCGCATGCGTGAGTACAGAGGTGTATCTATTGAGCGCATCGCTAAGAGTTCAAACCACGATGCGGAAGTTATCCAGAAATTTGAAAATGGGCAAATCCGCTCAACCGCAATTCTGGAAAGAGCCTATTGCCAGGAATGCACAGCTCAACACGAACAGGATTATTTTAATCGCCGCCTATTTGAATTTGCAAATCCAGAAACAAGAGCGGGCAAGCAAGACATTGCGCTAGACCTTGTTCGTAGATTTGGCATTCTGATTCCAGACGTGGATTTCAGCCGTATCAATGCACCTTCAGGAATATTGATTGATTTTCCCAGAAACAAACCCTGTAGTGACTAGGTACATGCAGGCGCTTTGGCCATCCTAGAATTCGTTTTCCCACAGGCTAAGTTCGCAGGAACCGCCTCGTGAATTTTCGTAGGCTCCGCAAGCTTTAGTTCTTTCATTAGTTGAACAAATTCGTCCTGACTTTTGTTATCACCCACGCGCGGGTTAAACCTTCTTTCAAGGGCAATAGTTGAGAAAAGAGCGCCCTTGTAGTCATGCGCCGGATAAACTTTCGTATCATCTGGCAATGCGAATATTTTCTTGTGAATACTTTCATAGAGATCATTAGCAGATCCTTGTTGAAAATCGGTTCTTCCAGTTCCTCGGATCATGAGGCTATCGCCAGTAAAAATCATACCTTCACAGTAAAAACTTAAACTCTCGCTCGTATGTCCCGGTGTTTCCATAACTTTAAGGGAGTATCCGCCAAATTTTAATTCCTGATTCTCCGTAAGCTCCAAATCCGCACAGCAAACGCCGGCTTTTTTGCTAACTGCGGACTTCGCACTTGTGCGTTTCTTGATTTCGGCACTTCCGGTGATGTGATCGGCATGAATGTGGGTTTCAAGAATATAAAGCAGCTTGAGATCTAGCTCTTGAATCAGACTTAAATCTCTTTCGACAGTTTCGAGAACTGGATCGATGATAATCGCTTCACGAGTCGCCGGATCAGCAAGCAAATATGTATAGGATGAAGACTCCCTTTCAAACAGTTGGTGAAAAATTAGTGACTCTCTGATGGTCGCATCCGAAGGCGAAACAAACGGCCATTGCTGATAGCCTCCTTCGAGCCAAAAGGCTCTTTTGCCGTTCTCATTTAAAATTTTGGCAGCATTTTCAGATCTACCAGCACCTTTACCGCAATAGGTGACGATTTGCTTTCCTTCTGGAATCTCGTGATGCCGCTGAAGAATTTGATCAACCGGAATATGGAGAGCGCCAAAAATATGCCCTCGCTCAAACTCATCTTTTCCACGAACATCAAGAATGGTGACGTTGTCATTTTTGATAAGAGCCAAGAGTTTATGGTTCGATATTGATGGCTTCATAAATCACACCTTTTTCTTTAATGTCTCAGTCATGCGCATTGAGACAACAACGCCGGACAAAAACGTAATACTTGCGACGAGTCCAATGGCCGCACTTATTCCAAAAACATCCGCGACGACTCCAGAGATAATCGCGCCTATCGCGTAACCGGAATCCCGCCAGAACCTATAAACACCGACAGAAGAGGCTCTCCAGCTTGGATGAGCGACGTCACCAATGGCTGCAAGAAGTGTTGGATAAACCATCGCAGTTCCAACTCCCAATAAAACTCCGCCCAGGGCAAATCCTGGAAATTTATTTGAGAGCATCGTGACGATAATCCCAATTGATTGAATCCACATACCCCAAACAATCAAATTTTTGCGTCCCAAGGAGTCTGACAAGTGGCCCGTCCAGAGCTGGCTAAGGCCCCATGTCGCTGGATAGATTGCGGCGAGCCAGCCAATTTCCTTAAGACCCAGTCCATGAGCTGCAAAAACTATTGGAAAGAGTCCCCAAGCCATCCCGTCATTGAGGTTGTTTACAAAACCCGCTTGCGTGACAGACGAAAGATTTTTGTCGCTTAAAGTTGTTCGAAGAAAAATTTCTTTTTGAGTGAGCGCTTCTGCAGGATGATTTCCGTTTTGAGAGTTTAGCTTCACTTCATGGGCAACATGACCTTTTGTTTCTCGCACTAAGAGCAGACTCATCAAAAGCCCTATGACGACATAAACTATGCCCAGATAAAATGGCTGAGGACGAAGTCCATAGCGACTCGCCACATAGCCTGTAAGCAAGGCGGAGACGGCCACTGCGAAATAACCAGCAAACTCATTGAAGCCCATAGCAAGGCCACGGCGCTCTGATCCCACGAGGTCAATCTTCATGATTACGGTTGTGGACCAAGTAAGTCCTTGGCTCACACCAAGAAAAGCGTTTGCAACAAGAACCCACGGCCAACTTGGTGCCCACATCAGAAGAAACGGAACGGGAATCGCAATAAACCACCCAAGCACAAGAATCTTTTTTCGCCCCAATTGATCTGCCCAACGGCCCGCAAAATAATTGGTGAACGCCTTTGTGAAACCAAAAACTACAATGAAGGAGAGAACTGCCGTTTTAACGACCATTCCAAATTCTTTCTCTGCGATTTGTGGAAGGATCGTGCGTTCAAGGCCTATCATCGCGCCAACAAAAGCGTTGATGATCACAAGCAAAGTAAACTGATACCAGTTTTCCTTCAGACCTAGTTTTGGAGCTAAAGCGGGGGCAATGGCTTTCACTTTACACGGCCTGCGTTGATTCAATGGGAAGACCGTGTGAGGCCCACTCGTGAACACTATCTTTCAAGCGGGATGCTTTAAAACCTTGTTGTTTGAGAAGCTCAACTGCTTCGTTTGCAAAGAAGCAGTACGGTCCACGACAGTACGCAACTATCTCTTTATCTTTAGGAAGATTTCGGAGTTCTTTTTTAAGCTCTGAAATTGGAACTGACACGGCAAAAGGTAAGTGCGACTGAGCGTACTCATCTGAGGGTCTCACATCCAAAAGAATGACTTCACCTTTTTTAGCTTGAGCTAGGAGTTGCTTTCGATTGATGGGCTCCATTGATGCGATGTCATTGAAGGATGCGGAAGCAATTTTTTGAATTTCAGAAAATTGTTTTTCACTGAAGGTTCGAAGACCTAAAAGAAAATCAGCGACTGAGTTATTTGAAATCCGGTAGTAGACGTATTTTCCATTGCGTCTGGTCTCAACAAGTAGAGCTGATTTAAGCTCTTTGAGTTGAGCACTGGCATTTTTGATTCCAAGATTTGCTTGCTCCGCTATTGCCTCAACCGTCTTTTCGCCTTGGCAGAGAAGATCTAAAATTTCAATTCTCTTGGGGCTTGAAAGGGCTTTTGTGGACCTTGCGAACTGTTCATAAAGCGCATCTTTGATTTGTCTTTTCATATCTATCATTCTAATGAACATTAGAATGATAGTCAATACCATTGGGTAGTGCCATTCGGCTAACAGACGATATAAATTAGACTTTTCAATAATATACAGTTCTTCAAATCATATTCATAAATTTATGAATATGATTTGATAAAACGTATAATACTGCTATTATTAGCGAATGGAGACAAATATCCTCAGAAAGAACCTAGATGCCTTAAAAGCCCTCTACCCAGGCAACACTGAGGGTGAGCTTCGTCACCTTGGTGGTGACGTGATGAAGGGCCTACCTGTGTGGATCAAAGAATCTATCCAGCTCTATGATTTTCCTTTGGAGGGCCTTGGCGCCCCTCTCTATCTCGTGGTGCCCAAAGAAAATATCACGCTCGAACATCTCACGCGTATCTACCGACAACTTGCCGAAAAACTTGATGCGCATGTTATTGTTATTGCGGACCACATGCCTCCTAAGCACCGCCCCCTTCTTGTGAAGTATCGCATACCTTTTATCTACAAAGACGAATCCATTTTTGCGCCAGAATTAGGGCTCAAATTTGGAAAGCTCAAAAAATTTGAACCGAAGCTCAAGTTTGATCTCGAAAACAAAAAAGAAACTTTGACCCCATTTGCTCTAAAGCTTATCGCCGGACTTCTAACAAATAAGATTCCGCAAGAATTTACCCACAAATTTCTGCATCAAAAATTGAGCGAGCAGACCAAGCTATCATCTTCAAAGTTGAATCCCATCCTAAATGAACTGGCTGCAAATGGGTTTCTCCTTATTCACGGATCAGGACCAACAAAAACATACACCAAAAATGAAACTCAGAAAATCTGGGAAACGGCTCTCACTACATCGTTCGCGCCATTTTTTCGAGAGGTGCATACAAACTATATCCCGAATGATCGTAGCGCCTATAGCATTGCGGGTGAAACAGCATTGGCTCAATATTCAAATCTTGCATCTCCAAAGCAGACTACAATTGCAATGACAGCAGGAGAGTTCCGAAACGTCTATCAAGGGAAACTAAAAGACACGATACCTTTCGGTGATTTTGACAAACCAAGTGTTGTGCAAATCTGGAAAGAAGACCCACATCTTTTTTCTTCTGATGGAGTGATGAATCCCATCGAAGTATTTTTCTCTATGCGCAATCATCCTGACGACCGCGTTCAGATAGCCCTTGATGAAATGCTGAATACCTATGGGCTCACCAGGAATAAGGAGTAATGAATGCCACGCCCCCACGGATTTAATCATTTTTGCGATACTCTCAAAGGACTAGAGGCTGACTATGTCATCATTGGTGGTGGTGCCGCCGCCA
>JAKFYD010000072.1 GCA_021731025.1 Pseudobdellovibrionaceae bacterium
TATATAAATTTACTCTCTTGAACCAAAGGCCATCAGCTAATTTTGTTTCCGGATTTTCTCTGATGAGCTGGAGGTGATCTTCTTCGCCCATTCCGCCGCCCTGATCGGTCTCAAGAAGTGGGCTGTTGGGCGGCGCCCAAGAGTATTCAACATAGAGGCTTGCAGTAAAACTGTGAATTGTATTCCTGACTTGATCTAACTCAGCCTTTGAGGCAATTGCTTGAAGTTCATCTTTTCTAGCCCCGTAGTAGTAACTTCCAACGGCTGAGAATGATCCAGCGAATGCGAAGACTGCGGCTAGAATTCCGCAAAACAACCCAACGCTATTAAATACTTTGTAAGCTTGAAGAACTTCTGCAAGCGTATTCCAAAATGGCATATGACCTCCCATAGAGAAGACGCACGTCTGCCTCCTACTCACCCGTCGGGGAGCTTGGAAACTTTCAATTTTATTTTTCTGATTTTTTGCTGTGAACCTGCGGAACCTGAGGTTCCGTAAAAAATGACTTAAGTATTTGAATTAATTGAACTACCAATTGGTAAAATTGGTTGCGGGGGCCGGATTTGAACCGACGACCTTCGGGTTATGAGCCCGACGAGCTACCAGACTGCTCCACCCCGCGACAAAGAATTGCTGTGACACTAGGGTAAAACCGCTTACAGGTCAAGGTTCCATATCGCATAATAGCTCATTTAAACCCTATTCAGCCCATTTAAAAAATAAAATACCCAAGTCAGGGCCGATGTTTGTAGGATTATTCAGCAAAAGAGGGGGACACATATGTTTTTGAAATGTAAAATTACAGTGCTTATGGCTCTGGTAAACTTTGCCTTAATCCAGCAGGCTATGGCCGAACAACCACAAATTTCGAGTTATTTAGTTCAAGGGAAAAATCCTTCCCGCATGAGCCAGATCGCAGAAAAGTTTGAAATTGTTAAGACTCATAAAAATGCTTTTGAAGTTTTAGTTCCTGAACCAAAGCGGGACGAATTTTTAAAGTTGGCGCCTCAGTCCCAAATATTAATTCAAGACACATCATTAGCTATCCGACAAATTTTTCAACAGAGTCAATTCTTTCCACTGAAAAATGAAGGCTATCACTCTTTCACTCAGGTCACACAAATGTTGAATTCAGTGGCTTTGGCGAATGCGTCGATCGCTCATCTGGTGCAGTACGGTATGTCGGCTCAGGGGAAACCACTTTTGGCTTTACGAGTTTCAAAGCATTTGCGCACCGACAAAAAACTACCACGTGTTCTTTTAACGGCGGCCACCCATGGTGATGAAATCATCACTACAGAAATTCTTTTAAATTTGATGAATCAATTATTAGCCAAACAAGCGGAACCGCGCTTTGCTCATCTTTTAGATCAATTGGAAATTGTTTTCATTCCAGTTTTAAATCCTGATGGCTTTGCAGAGCAGAATCGCTATGACAATGGTGAAGATCCCAATCGCTCCTATCCCTATCCGGAGAATGTGAACGGCGCGCCGACAGCAAGTATTAATGGATTAATGAATTTTATTAAAGAATATCCTATAGCGGGCAGTTTAGATTTTCATGCCTTTGGTCGTATGATTATGTACCCTTGGGGTTACACACGAGCGACAGTAGATGCTGAGCGGGAACAAATATTTGCAGGCGTCACTGAAAAGATGGCGGCGACAAATTCCTACGTGCACGGACAGATCGCTAAAGTTATCTATATCGCCAAAGGCTCCAGCGCCGATTTTTATTTTTGGAAATACAATTCATTTTCAATTGCTGTGGAAGTCGGGGACTCGAAAGCGCCTCGGGCTTCATCTATCGAGAAGTACACCGCAGATCAATCCGAAAGCACTTGGTTGTTTTTGGAAAGTTTCAAATCTTAATCGACTTATGAGCGCAAAAAAAAAGCCTGCATCGCGCAGGCTTTTTTTATCACTTCAAAGATCATTTACCAAATCTTAACTAACTTCTCTTTAGGTAACACCATTGGATCGCCAGCCTTACATTGGAATGCTTTAGCAAATCCTTCTTGCTGTTTCACTTGTTCGTTCACGCGGGCGTAGCCTAAAGAATGAGGATCGGTTTTTAATTGCATCTCTTCGTATTTTGGTCGAGTGACATTGCACCAAACGCGACCGTAAGATAAGAACAAATCTTTTTGAGCTTGAGAATTCTTTTCGAACTCGGGATCTTTCGCCGCTAAACGGTAAACAGCGGTAAGTCCAACTAAGTCTCCAATATTTTCACCTTGAGTTAAAGTCCCATTGTGTCCAATGGCATTGAATTGAGTGATCAAAGGTTTTGTGCGTTCAGAAAAGTTTTTCAAATCCTTTTCTCCCATCCATTGCCTTTGTTTTCCCGTAGAATCGTAACGAGCACCCTGATCGTCAATCCCATGACCTAATTCATGGCCAATAACGGCGCCAACGGCACCCGCGTTTTGAATGTCACTGAGTTTAGGATCGTAGAAAGGATATTGGAGAATTCCAATGGGCATAACGAATTTATTGAAAGAAGGGTCGTAGTAGGCATTTACAGTCAAAGGTCCCATTTCCCAACGACCTTTATCAGTTGTTTCACGCAAGTCTTTCAAAGTTTTTTCTTGATGAACCCGAGAAACAACTTTGGTGTTTTCGATAGAGTCAGTTTTAGAATATTTCGCTGCTGGCAAGAAGTCCCATTCTTTTTCATTCTCAGGTGAAACCAACTGTAAACGTGCGGACTTCATTTTTTGTATGGCTTCCGTCTTAGCTCCTTTTGTCAGCCATTTGTTTTCTTCCAGAGATTCAATAATGCTCGAGCGAACTTTTTCAGCCAACGCGATAAATTTTTCACGAGGGAAATCTGGGAAAATTCGCGGCATTAAAATCGCATCAATCTCTTTCGCAAAAACTTGCATGGATTTGCGAGTGCAACGTTCTTGGCGGTCGGGTCGCACATTAGGTCCACCAAAGTATTTTTTTGTGAATTCAAAATTGGCCGCAAAAAATTGAGGATAAGAATCGTCCATATAGGATTTCAATGAGTTGTACTGATAAATATCTTTCAAAGTATCAACGGGAGTCGTTGAAAAATAGGTGTCCAAAAAGGCTAAGGCTTCTGGGGTCCAGTGACGAATCACCGCGGTCGTCGGCACTTCTTTTAGAAGAGCATCTAGTTTCAAGTTAGGGTATTTTTTTACCAGGTCCTCGCGAGTGATAAATGTTCGATTATTAATAATTTCACGGAACTTCTCGGGTTCTGGTGTAACTTCAGCTAATGCTTTTTCAAAGTCCAAAACGGCTTTTGCGGACTCGGCAGGCTTTTTCGATTTCATTTCTTTGAAGAACAAAATCAGAATTTTCTCTAACTCTTGGGTGAGCTCGGCATTTTTGTAATAAGACTTTTCAGGTAAACTTAAATATTCAGTCACTAAGTATAAATCATTATTTTCAGAATTGTCTTGATTAGAAATCGCACCCCATTCAATAGGTGAAGAATCTGTATTGAGATAACTTGCGGCGATTTGTTTAATGAAGTCTTCACGAGAGTTAATTTTTCCTAAAATTTCGGCATTGACCCGTTTTACTTCTTTGACCTCAGCTTTTTTACGTTGAGGCACATTCATGCATGCAACGTAAAAATTCTTAAGAGCTTCTTCGCGCTCTGATTTAGGTTTTGCGCTCTTTAATGTTTTAAAAAAATCTTTTTTCTTATTGAGCAGGCGTTCTGAAGAGTCACTAAAGGCAAAAGTGTGTGAAGATCGATCCTCACGCAATTTAAAACCTTCGTTCACTTTGGAACAAGTGTACTTGTAAAAGTCCTGACAGGGGTTCGCATCAGGATTTACGGGAAATTCACGACGTTCTGGAATAACAGAAGTCGGTTTTGCAGCGAAAACGCTTGGGGTGACAAATAATAAAAGGCTAACGAAGAAGGTATTTTTCATAATGTATCCTTTTTGATGAGACTGAAAGTCTATCAATGGATACTGGTAAATTCACGTGAATATCGAATGAGCTAGGCCTGGGCGATAACGACCAGGCCTTTAGAATTAGCGCGCTGCTAAACCAGAAGGACCAGGAGCTTTATACCAACAAGCGGGACGAGCTCCCGGAGCAAGTTGATTGACACAAGCACCTTGGTTTGGATTCGTTGCGCTAAATGGAGTTCGAGGATCAGCTCCGCAAATGGCTCCAGCAACATAAGTATCCAACCGACACTGAGCTTTTGGATGAGTCTCGAAAGTTTCTTGAACCACCGAAGGGTCCTTACGAACAAAAGTCAATTGCCGTGGATCGACGTTGTTCAAGCTTCCCAGCGTTTGAGCTAAAGACAAACCCGCTAAACTTCCACGAAGACAAAGAATTGTGGCCTCAGTATTACCAAAAGCGTTCATACAAGGTTTTTGAACTTCAGCAGGGATATTATTTTTATTAGCCCAAGCCCAGTTTTGATTCGTTTTTGGACTGAGTGAACTGTAAATCAGACGAGAACATTTAGCCGTTGCAAAGTAATCAGCTTGTCCCTCGGTCGACATCGGAGACGTATTTCTTTTGTAGCTAGGGTATCCGGCTAAATGATGACCGATCTCGTGGCAAATGACCAGCATAAGGCTTTCAGCAGTCATATAGGGATGTCGAGCTAGGCCACCATACATTTCAACGTAGCGATCATTCCCTTTGGCAGCTGCAGCACCTTTTGAGCAAGGAGCACCAATCGAGGCACAGGCGTTGACGGTGTCGTCGTGCCAACGATCAACGATATAAAAGCGCCCTAAGCCCACGGATTGAAAAATGGGTTTATAGACTCCTTCGGCAGCATCTAAAATTTTTCGAAATTGGGGGCGGGTAATTTGTTTACCGTCATTTTTAATGGGGAATCGTAAGTGATTGGCAGGAAAGGAATTACATAAACGATGGTCATGCGGAGTTGAGGTGACGCTGGATGATTTTTCCGTTTTCGAAACGCCCATCAACAAAGTGACTGAAATAAGTGCAAGAATTTTTTTCATTGATTGCCCCCCTTGAGCAGACTGGGGTCTAAAACACAGAGTGGGGTGCGGGCAACTCAATTAAATTTATGGCAATAATAAGTCGATGCCCAGGGTGAATTTTCGCCAAAGAAATTCGTAAAAAATTTTCACGGTCAAACAGTGTGCACTTACTTGTTAGAGTTCATCTCGGTTTCGTCGAGATCCTTTGGTTTTGGATGAGATTTAATAAAATCGAATAATTTTTGATTTTTTATGGGTTTCAAAGACATGAGATATTTTACCACGGCTTTTTTATCTTCTTCCGTCATTTGGGCTGTGCCATAGCGAACGATTTTTCTCATTTTTCCAACCACCGCATCGCCCGAAGGTGTTGTCCCTTGATTTAAGAAATTCATCCAATCCGTGGAGCTCCATCGTCCCAACCCAGTTTCAAAATCAGGGGTGATATTAGGCGCTGGGAAACTTTCGCCAGAGTCTGTTGATCCTGACATCCAAACTGACCGTCTAACGCCGCCTATAACAGGAATCCGAGGAGTATGGCATACAGTGCAGTGAAGTGGGCCTTCCACGAGATATGCACCGCGGTTCCACTGTGCATCTTTATCCTTAACTGACTTAAATGGCCCTTGCGAAATTAAGTAATTCCTGTCGGTTTGCCAAAAGGGAAAAAACATAAGCCGCCAAGCTTCCAGAGTAAATCTTAGTGAGTACATCAGTTTCAAATCATGGGGGGTATTTTCTTGTTCAGTTCCTGGTAAATTTAGAATGTAAAAACGAATTGCCATGAGGTCGGAATCTGACATTTTCGAATAATTGGTGTAAGGAAAAACAGGATAATACAATTTACCCGACGGACTCTTTCCTTTTCGCATAGCCCGAAGAAAATCTTGTGGCGACCAGGCCCCGATTCCAGTTTTAGGATCCTTCGAAATGTTCGTGGTGTAGAACGTCCCAAATTTTGTCGTCATCGCGAGACCACCAGCAAGGGGCTTCATACCATCTACGGTATGGCAACTGTCACAAGATGATAGATTAAAAAGATATTGTCCACGAGAGTAGATTTCTTTTTCACTGACGTTAAGATGTGAAGTCGGATCTGTAATGGGAGAAGGTTTTGAATCTTTTGTTTCACGAGCTCCATTTTTAATCCAGTTAAGAACGAGGTCTTTTAAAGTTTGGGGAAGAAGAGGTTTAGGTTTAGGTGGCATTGAATTATCAACGATATCTTTTTCAAACATCTTTAGGTGCTTCAAGACGTCGGCGTAATTTTCAAGTTTAACATCGCCTTTACTTTTCGTTTCAGAATGGCAGCTGATACAATGAGGTTCCAAAATATTCTTTTTAATCGTGGCAAAATCAATTTGATCCGGGGAAAGATTTTTGAGCTCTTTTTCATTCTCAACCGGAGCCACATCTCTTACAGTAGGCACCAAAGGTTTACGATCGCGGGCCCCATTGTAATTGCAGGCAACCATTGTGGTCGTCAGTATTATTAGAGATAGGGAGTAAATATTTTTCATAAATTTCAATCGTTGGTCCTTCGCTTAAAGCCTCTATTTTACAAAAAGCATTCCCTCCCGAGGGAGATTAAGCCTCATTAAAACCTAGGGGAGGTGTCTGAAGTGTTGACAGTATGTCGGGAAAGGTCAGTTCGCCGGAAATCAACACGAAGCGAAGTGGAAATCAGTTTGTTGAAAAAATGGGATTCGCTGCTATCGTAAAGCTATGAAACAAACATTAGTTTTAAATATTTGCTCACTCTTTTTCACCCTTCCCCTGTTTGCAATTTCAGAGAATCAACCTGAGGTTCAAGAAGTGCAATTCTATTTCGAACCCAGCGTGACAGTCTGCCAAAATTCCGCCAGTGGTTTTTTGGATTGTTCGATGGCGTCGAAGGATGAGCTAACTCCTGTAAAAGTTCAACTCAAACCGGCGGCTTTTGTTAATGAACTTGAGGTTTGGACGGGGATCTACTTAAAGGAATTTAAAGAAGGATCCTTTCAAGCGACATTTCAAGCTCAAGTGACTTTACTGACCTCGGCAAAACAAAAAGACAAAACATATGAATTTCTTTTTTCGATCAGAAATTCTGTTTCAGGGGCATCGACTTACACAGCGGTCGTCAGTGATCCTTCGCAGTTGAACTTTAGTACGATTCAGCTGCCTGGAATTAAAGATGGAAATAGAACTTTTTTAATTGGCTTAAGTTATGGTGCCGCTCAAAACAAGAATGCCAGTGTAAATACGAACAATGGAATTCCGACGATGGAAATCGAAGGTCGCACTCACTATGTCATGGGTGATTTACTGATTGAAAAATCCGCTGTGGGTGAGATTAACATTCAAGGCAGTCGGCCGGTGAAGGTCGACTTGTGGGAAGACGGAGTTTTACCTATCGTTTTTAAAAATGACGTTAGTCAGAAAGTCCGAGAGAGAATTTGGACTGCCTGTAAAGAATGGAGCTCAATTGCTAACGTAAAATGTCAGGCAGGTCCCTACAAAAATCGGCAGCTGGTTATTTCAACCAAGTATTTGGGAATTGATGGGGGTTGCTGGTCCATGTTGGGGCAGTCAACTTATTTTCTTTGGTTGCGACGCCGTATGAACATCGGTAAAGGTTGTGAAAACTATTCAACGATTTTGCATGAGTTAGGTCATGCATTTGGTTTAGGACACGAACATCAGAGGCCCGATCGTGATAATTATGTCGAAGTGTTGAAGAACAATATTGCCGATCCTTTTTTTGGCTTAAACACAAAGATGAATTTTTCAACTCAAGAGGGCGAACTTTTAGGAAGTTACGATTTTTTATCGATCATGCACTATTCGCGCAAAGCAGGTTCGAAGAATGGAAAAGATACTATTTTACCTCGACCGAATTATCTGCACTTCGCTGATCAAATGGGATTTGCTCTCCATCTTTCCGAGCTGGATGGGCTTGCCTTACAAAAACTCTACGGAGATTTTTAGCTTTCTGTCTCGGCCTGAGACAAAGCGGATCAATACGAGACAAACTTGTTAAAGAATATTTACAGGGGCTTAGTTCCTCCACAACAAACTCCTGCCATAATGATTTTAAGTGAAATGGAGGAAATATGGGGCAACCCTGCAAGGTTCAAGTTTTAATCATCGAAGACGAGAACACATTAACTGCAATTGATCAGCTAAAAATGCAATCTTCGGCCTGTGACATTAAGGTCGTAAAACAGGGTGAAGAAGCGGAAAATGAATTGCTCAGTAACAAATATGACTTAATTTTGGTGGATTGGAATGTCATGAAAGAAAGATCTAAGCAGCAGTCTTAATGATGCTTAAGCGGTAACCGTTTCCGTGCACAGCATTGATGTTTAAATTGATCCCCGCCAATTTTTTTCGCAAGTTACTGATGTGAGTATCCACAGTTCGTTCAGAAATATTTAAATTTTGCGGCCACACCAGATCCAGAATCGTTTGTCGGGTCAGAACGTGATCCACCCTTTGAGCAAAACACACTAAGAGCTTAAATTCCACTCGGGTTAAATCCAAGGAGCGATCCTGTGAAATAATCCAAACGTTTTGTTTTTTTAAATCGATTTTCAAATCGGGGATAAAGATCTCGTCGTTTTCCGTATTTTTTGAACTTCGCAGTCGAGCTTTGACCCGCGCGATCAATTCATTAAAGTGAAATGGTTTAGTCAAATAGTCGTCTGCACCAGTGTCGAATCCTTTAACTTTATCTTCGGTTGTGTCTTTAGATGTCACTAAAATCACCGGGATATCGGCGGTGCCTTTCTGATTTTTGATGTAATTGCAGATTTGCAGGCCATTCATATCGGGGAGAACGACATCGATGATCAGAAGATCAAATTTTTCATGCTTAACAAGCTCAAGAGCTTCGGCTCCGCTGGAAGCAAATTTAAAAGTATAGTCAGCTTTCAGAGCGGCCCCGATGATAACTTGATAATCTTTGGCGTCTTCCACAACTAGAATGTTCTTTTTCATGATTACTATCTCGGTCAAATGCCTTTAAATTTTAAATCAAAATTTCCTTATGTGGAGGGGGCGATCAGGTCGAATGACATCCTTTAAAACTTCATAATTTCCAGCTGAGGGTGCCCAATTGATGACTTTAACTCACTTAAAAGCCCCAGTGACAGAATTTGTCTCATTCTGAGACTGAATTGTTAAGAAAACTGTGAGGATTCTGGATTAGAGCTCAATGACTTTTTCGTAATCTCTTAAGTGGAGGTTAGATCAAGTTCTATGAGTAAATACATTCTTATTGTTGATGACAATCCCAATGACCTAACTTTATCCAGCTTGCAAATCGAAAAAGCGGGCTTCATTCCTATTCTGGCGCAAGACGCGTTCACGGCACTGGATCAGATTGATGAGTACGATTTTAAACTGATGATCGTTAACTTACAAATGCCAGAGACTAATGGTGTTGAGCTGATCAAAAAAATTCGCAACAACCAACAATTTAAATCTATACCTATCGTTGTGACCAGTGCTGACTCTGAAAGCAGTGATCTGAAGTTAGCTGTGGAATCCGGGGCCGACGACTTTCTTATTAAGCCTTTTAATGAAGAAACTTTTGACAAAAAATTTAGAAATTTAGTTGGTCCAATTCAGGAGTGGCTGGAATACCCCGTAGGTTTTGATCAAAAAATGAGTGGGGGCTCTTACAAAAAAATGGTGATTGTTCAGTCGATCAGTGAAATTGGCGCGACCATTATCAGCGATGAACTTTGGGTTTCTGGAAAAACCTATGAACTCAATTTAAATGTTTTTTCTAACCAAGGGCTATCGGCTGTGATGGCGAAAGTTAAATCGGTACAGGCGATCGAAGATAAATTCATTCTCAAACTGTTGTTCGTTGATGTGAGTACTCAGTCTCAAGAAAAAATTCGGTCAGTGTGTCGCAAGCTTTGGAAAAAAAATCGGTCTCTTTAAACGAAGGTTTTCAATACTAAAGGATTGTGTGGTTTTATGAAGGGTTTTGTATTGAAAGAATTTATAACAATGGTTGAATCCGCTTTTGGCGACGAGGTCTTAAAAAAAATTACCGAGTCTCGTGGATTCAAAACATCGGAGCTCTATGCTCCTTCGGTCAATTATCACTACGATGAACTCCTCCAGATGTTGGGCAACTTGAATCGAGTGACCGGAACTCCAGTGCCACTGATGATGAAGGTTTTTGGGAAACATCTGGCGCGAGTCTTCGTTAGCGAATTCCCCCGCATTTTTCTTTCGGCCCAAGATGTGTTTTCCTTGCTGACACTTTTAGATGGTCGGCTCCAAAAAGAGATAAGAAGATTTCATCCCGACGCTGAACTGCCTGATTTTAACGTTGAAGATCCTTCATCAGAAAAATTTATTTTAAATTACTCTTCAAATCGACCCTTCGCTGATTTAGCCGAAGGTTTAATTTTAGGTTTGATTGAGCACTACAATGAGAAGATCCAGCTATCAAGTTCTGACAGCGCCGAAGAAAAAGGCACATTGCGACGATTCACATTAACGAGAATTGGTGCCACGGGCGAGTGAACTCTGTAGTCACTTTGACGCCTTTAAATGCAGAAATCATTCAGCTTCAGAAAATCAGTCCCCCGGCTTTTTGTATTTGCTTAAAATATGAGCACGCCCTCCAAACAAAGCGCTTCTCTAACTGCACTGGGGCATGTTAGGAAGTGCGGGGATTTACATCTGACATCTTTAGCTTGGGGGAGTTGTGCAGTTTTTAATTGTGTCTGCATTGTTGACGTACATCATCACCTTGTACTTCTTTCGTAATCCTCTTAAGCACACCAAAAAATTTATGTGGCGACGTTTTTTAAGCTGGTTTCCCCTAGGGATGACCTACGCTTTTATGTACATGGCTCGCTACAATTTAGATTCTTTAGCAACTGCCGAGGTGATTACGAAAGCCCAAAAGAGCCAGATCTCGGGCTGGGGATTTTTTATCTACGCCACTTCACTTTTTATTTCGGGGCCTTTGATTGACAAAGTGGGTGGGAAAAAAGGGATGATTATGGCCAGCCTTGGTGCTGCCATTGCAAATATCATCATGGGTTGGGCTCTTTATCTTCACTTGCATGATTCCATTCCTATGAATTTAGTTTTAATTTTATCCGTTTTCTATTCTTTAAATATGTTCTTTCAAAGCTTCGGCGCGATTTCGACAATCAAGGTAAAATCCTATTGGTTTCATGTGCGTGAGCGAGGAACCTTCGGTGCTATTTTTGGAACTTTAATTTCTTTAGGTGTTTACTTTGCCTTCGACTGGACCGAAGCGATTATCAAGGCCGTTAACGTCAATTACACCGGTGAAACTTATTTCTTTCGTGAGCTGATAAGGTCGCTTTTTGTTTTGCAAACATCGACGGTATCGGCATTTTGGCTTGTGTTTTTTATTCCTTCAGCTTTTTTACTTGTATGGGCTTTGATCGACCTCATCTTAATTAAAGATTCTCCGGATGAATGTGGGTTTGGAAAATTAGAGACTCATGATGCTTCTCATGGAGATCATACCGATTTAAGCAGTTGGGTTAAAGTCATTAAGTCTATTCTTTCTAACCGAATTATCCTAATGATTGGGGTGATTGAATTCACTTCTGGAATTCTTCGTGATGGGGTGATGAAGTGGTACAGACTTTACAGTAAAGACACAGGTTTTGGTGTCGAGAATATCGTTAACAATTTGGGTCTGTGGGCTTGCGTGACGGGGATTCTGGGATCTTTTGCTGCGGGTTGGGCCTCGGATCGATTTTTTCATTCGCGTCGTGCACCGGTGGCAGGGATTTGCCAAGTGCTCATGTTCATCGCCACATTGGTCATGGTCCTAACTTACGCAACGAACCCTTTAGCGATGGGAATAGGCGCTCTGGTGATCATGATGGCGGTTATCGGTGTTCATTCGATCATGTCAGGGACAGCGACCGCTGATTTCGGTGGACGACGTGGAGCTGCGACAGCCACGGGAGTTGCTGATGGATTTTCAAAATTAGGTTCTTCATTTCAGGAATTTTTCTTAGGTGCTGTTCTTACCAAGGACACTTGGGTTTATTGGCCGAGCTTTCTGATGCCCTTCACTTTGCTCGGATTATTTTTCGCCATTAAATTATGGCGCGAGTTGCCCGAAGCGACTAAAAAATATATCGCTGAGGTCGAGAAGCTGAAGCTCAAATAAAGCTGCGTCATAAATTGAAACATTTTAACATAATTCTTTTAAAGACCAATAACGCCCAAAACGAGAGGAATTTTTTCCCTTCAGTTTGATAAGGGCTTACCAGATAGATAAAAACACCCTGCGAAATGTTTTATTATGGAAACATTTTTGCAATTCCTTTGTTTATCTTCCCGAAGGCTTGGGAAGTAAATGCGTTGATGAAAGGGGTTTTTCATGAAGGACAACAAAGCTCTCTTTGCTGTTTATCGCAGTATGAAGGAAGTTAAAATTACGATTAATTCTTTAAAAAGGTTCGGCTTTGATGAACAGGATTTTTCTGTTCTGCGACCTCTCCATGATGGATCTAAAGATTTCCCTCATCTTCAGTTTCAAAACCACCAGTTAAAAAATGGAGCTCTTGTCGGAGCTATTTTAGGAATCATCACTGTCGGACTGTTCTATATTTTTGCGACCAATGGGGTAAGTCCATTCACCATATTCTCGGCCTTTTCAATGAGTGGTGGGGTGGTCACGATGTTCCTTGGTGTGCTCTTAGGAAGCTTAGTCGGTGCAGGTATCGGTGTTCTGGTTGGTATTGGAACGCCCGACCCAGCCGGAAAACGCTACGGTCAGTATTTACAGTCCGGAGGATTTTTATTGTCGGTAAATATCACTGATCCAGAAAAAATGACTCACGCCCGAAGCATTTTAGAGACAACAGGTGGCCAAGATATTCATGTCAGGGACCGCAGAGAAACTTGGAATTCAGCATTGATGGAAAATATCAAATTAACAGATCTTGAGACAGAAAACCGGTTTGTTGATAACCAAATTTAGATTATTTTTTTAACCCATCCTTTATTCTTGAACCAAAGGTAGATTCCTATGAGCATTGTAAAAATAAGCCCGACGATGATCCAAAATCCGTAGGGCTCGTGCAGTAGAGGCATGTCGCTGAAGTTCATCCCGTAGACGCCGACGATGAAATTTAAGGGCATAAACACAACAGAGAAGAGGGTTAAGACCCGCATCACATCATTCGTGGTGTTCGAGGCCAAAGAAATTTGAACATTCAAAAGATCGTTAAGATTGTCTTCAAGGCTATCGGCGAAGAAAAGCAGATTCTCAATCCTTTCCCGTAAGTCCTGTGTGAGGTAAGCATGGGTATCGGTATTAGGAATAAATTTTTGGACGGAATTCAGAGTGTGCCAGAGCATTCGCTTGATAATTGATACCCGCGTCTTCAGCAAAAAGACTCGCTGCCATTTTTTAGGATTATTTTGTGCGGTGAAAATATTTGTTTCGTATTTGTGAACTTGCTCTTCGGCATTTTCGATGGGCAGATGAAAAGTCTCGACAGCACCTAACAAAATTTCAAGCATGATCTTTTGCAGGAAAATTGGATTCTGTGTTTGATATTTAGCGATAATGGGATCCAGAAAAGGTTGTTCGCGGCGATGAACAGAAATCAAAAAGCGATCTCCAAGAAACAGAGCAATTTTTCGAGTCATCGATTGGACATTGTTCGTTCGTCCCGAAGAATTATTTTCATAAGATCGAACGATAATAAAGGTGGTTGCACCGATTTTTTCATGTTTAGGAAGATGGAAAGGTTGCATACAATCTTGGACGAAGGTCGAGTGTAAATTGTATTTCTTGGCCAGCTCCAGCAATTCGCCATCTTTAGGATCAGTCACATCAATCCAGAGTGGCTCACCGGTTTTATCATCAGTTAAGATTGTTTTAATCATATCTAAATACTGTAATGTAATTTTCTTTGAATGAATATTATTTTTTTATCAGCTGCATAAATACATTGCGTAAGGAATGCGAAAAAAATTATTTATAATCTTAAAATATTTCCGCATAAAAACCTAGACAAAAACAAGTTTGATCTCATCTTTTAATGTTCACCTCCTGATGTTTCTGGAAGCTAGCCCAGAGACTCAGTGGGTGAGCACTAACAATTTTTCAAAGGAAGAAAAAATGATCATGCGAAACTACAAAACAGCAAAGGGAACGGAGTTGCCCTTACTGAATTTGCGCGGAAAGGAATATTTGGAAGTTAAATTCAGACTTGTTTGGTTCCGTGAAGACCATCCGGATTGGTCCATTGAAACAGAATTGATTTCAGTGACCGACGTGTCGGCCTACGCAAGAGCAACCATCAGGGATGAAAAAGGAAGACTGATTGCGACTTCACATAAATTTGAAAGCATTCAAGGATTTCCCGACTTTATCGAAAAGGCAGAGACTGGATCCATTGGCCGTGCCTTGGCATTAATTGGTTACGGAACACAGTTCTGTGCTGATGAATTAGATGAAGGTAAACGCATCGTTGATGCTCCAATTCCTGCTAAATATCACGATATTAAAAAGGATGCGCAAGCTCAGGGTGGAAATTCAGCCCAGTCACAAAGTGAAGAAGTAACTGCAGATGAACAGCTTTTAGAAATGCAAGATGCGGACGAAATCGATTCAGAACCTCCAGCTGAACCCGGTGACTATCGCATTAACTTCGGACGTAAGTACAAAGGCAGAAAACTGAAAGAGATTTCCCGTAAAGAAATGGAAAACTATCTCAAATGGCTTGAATCAAATGCTGTGCGCGAAGGCACATCACTTTCTTATCAAGTCAGACATCTGAAAGAAGCTTACGAACGAATGTACGGTGCGCTCGAGGAAGTGACTTCTCATTAATAAGAAGTCAGAAAACTTATTATGGAAATTGCTTCTGTAAATCTACAACCCCCGGCCACGCGTTTAACATTCGACGGCAATGTTGAACGCGTGTCTTATTTTAATCCTGAAAATGGTCAGTGTTTGCTGGAAGTTAAAGATAGCATCAGCGAAGAGCTTTCCTTTATTTCAGGAAAGCTTCCTCTGGTTTATCCTGGAATGAATGTTTCAGGAACAATTCTCACTGTTGATTCCGAAAATCATATTTGTCCTACCAAAAATTTAGCAGTCACTTTGCCGAACTCAAAACGCTGTTTAAAAAAATTTTTACGCGCAGAAGCCTTGCAAGGCATTGGCCCTAAATTAATAAAAGTTCTGGCCGAGACTTTTCCCCATAATTTTTTCTCTGTCCTGGAAGATTCACCGAATGAGCTTCTTCATGTGCCGGGCATCGCCAAAAAGAAACAAAACCAGATTCTTGAAGCCTGGCACAATTTTCAATCTAAAAATGAACTTCTTTCCTTCTTGTTTACCGAACAACTTCCTTTAAATTGGTCCTCATTGCTGTGGCTGAGTTACGGTAGAAACAGCTTGAAACAACTTTTTCAATCTCCCTACGAGGTCGGCATTGAACACCATCTGCCTTTTGAACTCATCGACAACTTCGCTTTGCAGCGGGGATTCTCTTTAGATTCTATAGAAAGATTGCGGTTTGGTTTTAAACATGTGCTCTGGAGTTTTTATAAACAGGGACACTGCGCTTATCCAGAGGATAAAGTTTTTGAAGAAGCTCAGCGACTGCTTGAAATTTCTCGGGATCGTCTTGAAGAAATTTTAGAAATTGAAATTTTAGATGATCAAATTATTGTGGACCAAATTCGTGGAGTTAATTGTCTTTACTTTAAAGATATTTGGACTTTAGAAAAAGATGTTGCGCGAAAGCTTCTGGGATTTCAATTCAAAGAGCCCTCTTGGGGATGGTTTAACTCTGATAAAGTTTTAAACTGGGCTCAGAATATTTTAAATATTCGTTTAGCTCCCTTGCAGCAACAAGCAATTGAAACGGCGTTAACTTCATCATTGACTGTCATTACGGGTGGGCCGGGCACGGGGAAGACGACACTTGTTCGCTCGTTGGTAACGATAC
>JAKFYD010000080.1 GCA_021731025.1 Pseudobdellovibrionaceae bacterium
GAACAGCTTTAAATTAAGCCCAATGGGATTCCAGGTTTAAGTACAAGTATCAGCAAATGGCCTTACCTTTGCTATGTTACACGTGAAATTTATTAATTCATTTTATGTACGCACAGGAGAGAAAAATGCGATTTTTAATGTTATTACTTTCGACAATTGTTGTAATATATTCAAGCTCGGCACTTGCTGCTGAGAATGTAGCGAGTTGTGGTTGGAAGCCTGAAAAACAAATTAATGACGGAGTTTGTGAAAATATTGTCGAAGTTCCAAAGTCCTTAGCTGATTTGGTTTTGCCATTTCCTGAGGTCTATAAAAACGCTGATGAAATTAAACTTTCTGTGACAACCGATAAGATTCTCGAAATTGTTGATATTAAAAAAGACGTTTTTGTCGATAATTCAGGAAAACAGTTTCCGTTCTTTCATACTCGAGGAATGGTCTTTAAAGCTGTGATCGAAGAAATGACTAAAAGGATCACCGCAGATCTAAAAAATCGTGGTATCGAAATTAATGGCGATATCACCGATCAGAGTTTTGTTTCCGATCCTATTAGAAATGAAGATCAGGGTTCATTTAGAGGGGAAGTTTCTTTTAAAGCAATGACAAAAAAAGGAACAGCGATTTACGCATCCTTTGATCTAAAAGTCCAAGCACAGACAATTAAAGTTCATGCAAATTACAAAGGGAAATATGATAACGAAGGAAATGTTGTGCCTGTACCAGAGCCGCAGGTGGCCTCAGTTCTACGATTTGTAGCTATTCCTGAGACCGCAGTAGTGCGAAATGAGAATACTCAGATTGTCCTATCTAAAGTTAAGCCTAAATTTGGATATGGCTTAGAATTTTTAATTAAGCTTTAAAGGTTTTTGGACTAAATAAAAGCGGCTTAGAAGAAATAATTCGGCTTACTACCGATTTGTGGTTACTGTAATTAGTACTGAGAGAAAGCGTGAGCTTTCTACAAAACTTGTTACCTTTTAGCAAATGTGGTAATACAAACAAAAAAACAGAGAAATCTTGGGAGACCTAATGCAAAAGGAATTAAAAGCTTTGCTCGTTGTTGTATTCTTAACTGCTTGCACTCAAAAATATAACGATGTCGCTACAGATAAAGTTGAGACAGAGACCCAAGAAGAACAGACTCATAAGCTGGAACGCCCTTTTGCCAATGGGAAGATTTTAGCACTGAATGAGGATGCCAAGAGCATTGTATCAGGTATCCAAGGTAAGTTATGGGCCCGCTCCTCGAATCTTAATTCGTCAGAAAAAGAAAAAGAGAAAAGCTGGGTATTGGAATTTGATCCAATCAATCTAAAAATTAATTTTAATTCAAATGGAACTTACGAGCTTTCTTATCGAAATATTACATCCAATTCCGTTCGGAATATCACATTTCCTCTCGTACGAACTACGGGAAATGTATGGATTGCTGAAAAAGTTGATCTTGGCTTAAATTTTCGTGTCACTTGCTTACCATTCGATACTGTTTCCGAGTGCATTCCTACATTAAGTTCAGTGATTGAGGTAATTTCAAGAAATAATAACTGGTCTTCGGGAAAAGCCCAGATGCTTGGATTTTTATATGGCGAGACCAGCGCATCGGTCGCATTTTCAGGTGGCCTTATTGCAGAATTTGGCAATGATTCATTAGCTGTACTAAGATCTGTTTCTATTCTAAATCCTGTAGAGCCGAGCACTTTTCTCTCTCTTGCTGTAGAAAACAATAAAGGCTTATTAGCTTTCAAAGCCCAACATGATAAGGAAAGCGCAAGTGGAATGTTGTGGGAAATGGAGAATAAACAAAGCAGTTCTCCGTTGTATGAATATCAATTTTTGGGTAGCAGTGATACTTTTAAAGAATATGGAGTATCCGAGGTCAAACAAATAACATTTCCTATTTACTCTTCTCGTCTAGAAGGTAGAATCGAGTTTACATTAAAACGTCCATTAATTTCGCCAAATAGCAAGTAAAGCGTCGTTCTTCACCTACCCCTGACGAATCAAATTCAGTGCACTTCCCGCTTTAAACCATTTTAATTGTTCGGCATTGTAAGTGTGCTTCAGTTGAATGCTTTCCTTTTCACCTGATTTTTGTTTGATTTCCATAGTAACGGGTTTGCCTGGAGCCAAATTGCTCAGGCCCACTAAGCTGATCAAACTGTCTTCTTTGATTTTTTCGTAATCCATGGGGCTTTGAAAGTGCAAAGCTAAGACGCCCTGTTTTTTCAAGTTCGTCTCATGGATACGAGCAAAAGATTTCGCAATAACAGCCGTGCAACCCAAGAAACGCGGGCTCATCGCCGCATGTTCACGAGAAGATCCTTCGCCGTAGTTTTCATCGCCAACGATGACCCACCCACGACCGGCCTTTTGGTACTCACGAGCAATTTTAGCGAACTCGATAGTTTTGTCGTTTGTTAACAGATTTTTTCCTTTACCGATTTCCGAGGTAAAAGCGTTGTCAGCACCCAACAACATATTGTTTGAAATGTTATCCAAATGACCACGGTATTTCAGCCAAGGTCCACCGGGTGAAATATGATCTGTCGTGCATTTGCCCTTCGCCTTCGCGAGAACCAACTGATCCTCAAAATCTTTTCCATTCCAAGCTGTAAATGGCTTCAGAAGTTGCAAACGATCTGAGCTTGCAGCAACGGCAACCTGTGCATTTTTACCAGCAGGCTTTTGGTAACCCTCGGTATCAAACACAAATCCTTTCGAAGGTAATTCCGGAGCTTCTGGAGCTTTCAGTTTAGCTTTTCCTTTAGGCCCAACGAGTTCATCTGTCAGAGGATTAAAATCCAAACGACCTGCTAAACCCAAAGCCATGACAACTTCAGGAGAACCGATAAAGGCTAAAGTCTCTGGGTTTGAATCGTTACGTCCACGGAAATTTCGATTGAATGAAGTGATGATGGTGTTCTTTTCACCAGATTTAACATCGTCCCTTTTCCACTGACCAATGCAAGGACCACAAGCATTTGCTAAAACAGTAGCACCTACGGAACTGAAAATTTGCATCTGACCATCACGCTCAATGGTTTTTTGAATTTGTGTAGATCCTGGAGTTACTAAGAAGGGCTGTGGCATTTTGATGCCCAGTGCAGCCGCTTGCTGAGCTACGAAGGCTGATCTTCCCATGTCTTCATAGCTGGAGTTTGTGCAGCTCCCGATCAGAGCGCTCGATAATTTCGTTGGCCATGATTTTTCCTTGGCTTCTTTCGCAATCACGCTGATAGGTCGAGCCACATCAGGAGAATGGGGACCGACAAGATGGGGCTCCAAAGTCGTCAAATCAATTTCATGAACTTCATCGAAGTACTGTTTGGGATTAGTGATCACGTCAGGATCAGCCGTCAGAATATCTTTATTTTGATCAGCAAGATCGACCAGAGCCGCCCGATTCGTGATCTTCAGGTAAGCCGCCATTCTTTCATCGTAAGGAAACACAGAACAAGTTGCACCAAGCTCGGCACCCATATTGGTGATCGTCGCTTTTCCCGTACAGCTGATCGAAGTGGTGCCTTCACCAAAGTACTCGACAATTTTATCAGTTCCACCTTTCACCGTCAGCATTCCGCAAAGTTTCAGAATGACATCCTTTGCCGAAGTCCAACCGTTCATTTTTCCTTTAAGATGAACACCGATTAATTTTGGATTTTTAACTTCCCAAGGTAAACCGACCATCACGTCAGAAGCATCAGATCCCCCAACACCAATCGCGCACATTCCCAAGCCTCCTGCATTCGGAGTGTGAGAATCTGTCCCGATCATCAATCCACCCGGGTAAGCGTAGTTTTCAAGAATGACTTGATGGATGATTCCCGCGCCGGGTTGCCAGAAGCCAATGTTGTAGCGAGAGCAGGCTGTCGCCAAAAAGTTATAAACCTCTTCATTGGTTTTCATCGCCGAAGTCATATCTTTTTCTTTGCCTTGATAAGCTTGAATTAAATGATCGCAGTGAACTGTGGAAGGAACCGCGGCTTCATCTTTTTCTGCGAGCATAAATTGTAACAGGGCCATTTGAGCCGTTGCATCTTGCATGGCTACACGATCGGGTCGCAGAAGAAGAAAACTTTCTCCTCGTTTCAACTCTTGATTTTGAGGGTCATCCAAATGACCGTAAAGAATTTTTTCGGCCAAGGTCATCGAGCGATTCAATCGCTTTTTAACGATCTCCAATTTTTGTCGAGTTGTTTTGTAAGTGTTTTGAACAAGTTCAGGAGTAGTTTCAATTTTTGAAGACATATGTGGAGCCTTTCATTTTAGAAGCCTCATCTTATTGAAGGGATAATAAAACCTCAATACCTTCTTTCATAGGACGTGGGTCCAAAGGGTTCATGACGCAAAGCTATCAATTCGGAGAGGGCAAGAGGCTCGACTTTTAGACCTCAAAATAATCCAAATCTTTACCAAAAGTCTCTTCACTCATCCATAAGCCCAAAAAGGAAAGGGCTACACAAACAGCACCGACCACAGCGCCGGCATTCAGCAATCCCAAACTGGGTTTCAACTGAGCAAAAAGCCAAGAAATAGGCACCAGAGAACCTCGCACAAAATTGGGAGCTGTCGTTGCAACCGTTGCACGAATATTAGTGCCAAATTTTTCTGCAGCCACCGTGACAAAGATAGCCCAATATCCTGTCGACATTCCCAACAGGAAACAAATCACGTAAAACAATTCACTCGAGATATTTCGTACTGAAAAATACCAAAGAATCATGGCCGATGAAAAAGCCAAGAAGAGAGCTAAAACTTTTTTTCGACTTTTCAAAAGTTGTGACAACAAACCTGTAAAAAGATCTCCTAATGAAATTCCCAGGTAACTGAAGAGCACAGCTTTACCGGCATCAATGGTTCCGCTAACCCCAAGCTCTTTCGTAAATTCTGGGGATAAGGTGATCAAGATTCCCACAATGTACCAAGTTTGAATCGCGATCAAAATGCACGAAAGGTATTTTTTAAATAAGCTCCAGCGCGTGAATAACATTAAAAAATTTCCGCGACTAACCGTGCTGTCTTTTTTCATGCGATCGAACAATCCCGATTCAAAAACACGAACACGCAAAAGTAAAAGGGCAATGCCCATCAATCCACCGATCAAGAAGGCTGTTCGCCAATTGAAAAGTTCGGCCACAGCCCAGGCCAGAGCGGCTCCACTTAAACCCACAGAGGCAATGATCATTGTGCCGTAGCCACGAGTTTCCTTCGGCAGAGATTCGGCAACCAAGGCTACGCCTGCACCTAACTCGCCTGCCAATCCTACACCCGCAATAAATCTTAAAATCGCATACTGCTCGACAGTTTGTACGAAGCTGTTCAACAAATTCGCAACGGAATACAAAAGAATCGAACCAAATAAAATGGTCAGTCGCCCTTTTTTATCTCCTAAAATTCCGAAAAGAATTCCTCCCAACAGCAGGCCTACCATCTGAACATTGATCAGGAAAAGTCCTTTATCCGTGATATCAGAACCTGTCAGACCCAAGTCTGTAAGACTGCGCACGCGCACAATACTGAACAAAAGCAGATCATAGATATCAACGAAATATCCCAGCGCCGAAACAATCACGGCCACATTGATCAAAGACATTGAAAAGCGCGTTGATGAAGAGGAGGGCTGCGTGACCATAAGTTCCTTTCTAGCTGTGACTTTTTTGAACTCCGCCATCAATGCTGATGCATTGACCGGTCACGTAGGCCGCTCGTGGTGACGATAAGAAAGTTGCAAAATCCGCAAACTCTCGTGGTTCGCCTAAGCGACCTGCTGGAACCATTTGTTTGATGCGCTCTTCAGTGAGTTTTAATTCTTTCAACCGATCGGTATTGGTGTAACCAGGACGTAAAACATTGATGGTGATTCCATAAGGAGCCATTTCGGTAGCCACAGATTTACAAAGTCCTTCAAGTCCAGCGCGCAATCCATTGGAAGTTGTTAAGGATGGCAGTGGTTCTTTGCCCGCAATTGAAGTTACCATAATCACTCGACCGTAATTATTTTTTTTCATTTCAGGAAGAGCTTCGTTCAAAGATTCAACCACACTCATCCACAGGCTTTGAAAATCGATTTGCCACTGAACAGAAGTGACCTCCGCAAAATTTCCTTTAGCGGGACCACCGGTGTTCGTGACTAAAATATCAAGTCCACCTAGCTTTTGCCGAGCTTCTTTCACGGCACGAGCGGCCTCTCCCACCTTTGTGAGATCAGCAGCAACACAACCAGCTGCTTTGATTTCACGAGCTGTCTTTTCGAGACGATCTAAGTTGCGCGAGCAAAGAATAACTTGGGCCTCCTCTGCGATTAGGGATTCGGCAATCGCCAATCCAATTCCTGCCGAAGAACCAAAGACCAAAGCTTTTTTATTTTTTAAATTCAAATCCACTCGCACCCCTCACTATAAAAAATTTTCTTTTTTTAAATTTAACCAACTCAAGGCCGATTGATGATAGATTTTTTCGCGCGTTTCTTGATCTAAGGTCGCGGCCTCGATGGCTTCGCCCGGCTTTAGCTCACCTAAAGGAAAAGGATAATCTGTTCCTAAACAAATGCGATCGGCACCAATAGTCTTAATTAAAAATTTAAGCAGCTCTGGATCATGAACTAAACTGTCGACATAAAAATGTCCCAGATATTTTTGCGGCGCTTGTTTTGAATCCACCGCGCACAAATCAGGCCTGACATCAAATCCATGTTGAACACGAGGCCAAGTGAAAGGAAAACTTCCTCCACCGTGAGCAAAGGCCACTCGTAGTTTTGGAAATTTTTCGAAAACTCCACCGAAAATCATCGAACAAATGGCCCGTGAAGTTTCTGCCGGCATGCCCACGAGCCAAGGCAACCAATACTTACTCATATCTTTTTCACCCATCATTTCCCAGGGGTGTATGAACAAAGCAGCACCTAAAGATTCGCAAGCTTCGAAGAAAGGAAAAAATTTGGGATCAGATAAATTTTCCTGGTTCACATTCGAACCAATCTGAAATCCTTTAAGCCCTAACTTTAAACCACGCTCGACTTCTTTGACCGCTAGAGAAACATCTTGCAAGGGCACGGTTCCCAAACCTATAAACTTTTTCGGATTCGCCTGCACCACTTGCATGAGATGATCATTCAGGAATTGGGAAATTTCCAAACCATCTTTGGGTTTTGCCCAATAGCTGAACATCACTGGCACCGTCGATAAAACTTGGACATGAATGTCCTGCGACTTCATGTCTTTCAATCGCGCTTCCGGTTCGTAACAGTTGTCATCAACTTTTCGGAAAAATTTTCCACTGTCATCAACCATATCAGCACAGTTGCACCCCGGTTGATGTTTCAATTGAATAAAACCACCGTAACCAAACTTTTCTTTAAAAGCTGGAATCTCGGGTGGTAAAATATGGGTGTGAATATCAATTTTGAGCATTCCACTTTCGCCCGTTCAGGGTTCCACATTTGCGACACCGAGTATGCTCACTGTTGTAATATCTTTCAAAGACAGCCGGAAATTGGGTTTCAATATTTGTCAGTTTGAAAAATTCTTCGTAAAGTTTTTCCCCGCACTTTTCACAGTACCACTGCAGGCCATCCATTTCGCCCTCGCGACGTCGACGCTCGATCACTAAGCCCACCGTATTGGCTTCACGCTGGGGAGAATGCGGCGTGTTCGGTGGTAACAAATAAATTTCGCCTTGATTGATGCGAATATCACGGATCTTTTTTTCGTCATCAATGACCTTTAAAGTCATGTTGCCTTCAAGTTGGTAAAAAAACTCTTCCCCCTGATTGACGTGAAAATCTGTGCGCTCGTTAGGACCACCCACCACCATCACTAAAAATTCGCGATCAGACCATATGAGTTTGTTTCCAACGGGTGGCTTCAGCAAATGACGATGCTCATTGATCCACTTTTGAAAATTTAAAGATTGGTATTTTCCAAACATACTTATTTCCTTTGAGCTCCGCTGGATGCGCCTTCATCCAAATGAGCAATGCATTTCAATTCAATGGCGATCGGTGTTGGCAAAGAGATAATCTCCACCGTTGTTCGGCAAGGAGGATTTTCTTTAAAGTATTCCGCCCAAATTTTATTATAAATCGGAAAGTCCTTTTTCATATTGGTCAAGTAGACAGTTACATCCACAAGCTGACTCCAAGAAGCTCCACTGTCTTCAAGAATCGCCTTAACGTTGCGAAAAACGCTGTGACATTGGGTCGCGATGTCGTAGGAAATAATTTTTCCATCATCGCTCAACTCGACCCCAGGAATTTTTTTCGTGCCTTTTTCTCGGGGACCAACCCCTGAAAGAAAAAGCAAATTTCCCACACGACGAGCGTGGGGATAAAGACCAACAGGCTCAGGGGCTCGCTGCGAATTGACAGAATCTTGATTTGTTGAAGAATTCATATATTTTCCTCGGTGGATAAACAAATATTTTTGACTTCACTAAAAAATTTCAAAGCATCGATGCCGCCTTCACGACCCATACCTGACTCTTTCATTCCTCCAAAAGGAGTGCGCAGATCCCGGTACATCCAGGTGTTGATCCACACAATTCCGGCATCAATCTTTTGGGCAATACGATGGGCTCGTGTTAAATTTTGCGTCCACACACTGGCCGCTAAACCATAACGTGTTGAATTCACCATTCTTAAAACATCCTCTTCACTTTCAAAGGGAATCAGGGTCGCAACGGGACCAAAAATTTCTTCTTGGTTTACCTCATGCTCGGAATTAAGACCTTCTAAAAGTGTCGGTGGAATAAAAAAACCTTTTTGCAATTCAGCGGCGAGATTTAGCGCCTTGTTGCCGGTCAAACGACGGGCTCCACTTTTTTCAGCCAGCTGAATAAAAGACAGGACTTTGTCTCGATGAGCTGAAGAAACCACCGCACCTTGCTCAGTCGATTCTTGCAAAGGATCGCCCTGCTTCATTTGTTGAACTTTTTCAACTAAGGCCGCTTTAAATTTTTCGTAAATTGATTTTTCAACAAAAATACGTGAACCACAAAGACATATTTGTCCCTGATTGGCAAAGCTGGATCTGACTGTTGTCGCTAAGGCCTTTTCCCAAGGAGCATCGGCAAAAATTACATTGGCGTTTTTTCCACCCATTTCGAGAGAAACTTTTTTAAAAGATTGGGCCGCATTCTGCGCAATCGCTCTTCCGGTAGCGGTGCTTCCCGTAAAAGAAATCGCTTTCACCCGAGGATCCGTAGTCATCTTCGGCCCCACTTCAGGACCTAATCCATGAACAATGTTCAACACTCCTGCAGGCAAGCCCACGCGATGGCAAATTTCACTCAGCATAAAGGCTGTCATCGGCGTCAGCTCCGAAGGTTTTGCAACGACGGTATTTCCCGCAGCTAAAGCGGGAGCGATTTTCCACGTGAACAAATACAGGGGCAAATTCCAAGGAGAAATGCAAGAGACAACTCCTAAGGGAGAATACTCAACCGTGTTCAGATGCTGTTGATCGCTACGAAAACTTTCTCCATGCAATTGAGTAACAGCATCAGCAAAGAATTCAAAATTTCGGGCACTGCGTGGAATATCAACTGTTTTTGAGACTGTGATGGGCTTGCCATTATCGATGGATTCGGCCCGAGCGAGATCATTCAAATTTACGCGAATTTCTGCAGCTATCTTTCGCAGGTAATCAGCACGAACATCTGCAGTCAGCGCCGACCACAAAGGAAAAGCCTTTGCTGCAGCATCGATCGCTGAAGTGACATCTTCCGAGGTCGACTGCGGAACTAAAGAATAAACTTCACCCCGCGAAGGGTTGATGTTATCTAAATATTTTTTCGAAGAAGGTTCGCAGAACTGTCCGTTGATGTAATTCAAAATTTTTTTCATGCGGAAAATTCCTTCATTCTACCTCAGCAAAACCGCTCGCACCGGCGTTGCATCAGCGCCTTGAATTTTTAAGGGCAAAGCGATCAGTTGATAAATTCCCTCGGAAACGTGATTAAGCACAACCCCTTCCAGAATGGCCATATTTTTTTCGTAAATTTTGTGATGAGTGATCAATTCTTTATCATCAGCTAAATCAACGGAAGGTGTGTCGAGCCCGACCAGTTTCACTCCTCGTTGACTCAAAAATTCAATCAGCTCGGGCGACAAAGCGACAAAATCAGAATTCCATTGATTGGGGTTAGGAAAAGAAAGCGTCTTAAACAAAACCCGCGGGGCTTTGATCTCGTGATTTTTCAGATGTTCAGAAGTGATACGCTGACCGCGGGAAAGTTTAACTTCGATGATTTGCACGGGACCCATATACAGAGCGAGATTGCGTTTCTCGATACTTTCACCCTGAACATGGTAATGATTAGGGGCGTCAGTGTGCGCGCCGACATGCAAAGTTGTATGAATGGAAGAAAGAGTTAAATGATCCCCTCGAGACATTTCCAGATGAAAATTCTCTTCGAATGTTTTATCCCCCGGAAAAACGGCGATCTGTGGGCTCACCATAGGGGAAATATCAATAATTTCAGACCATTCAAGTGAACTTGCCATCCCTCGAACAATAGAGTTAAAACTCATAAGTCTCAAGAGCATTTTTCAAGGAGTTTTTCGTGTCTAAAAACTTATCGATCTGGGCTCAATCTTTGACGGAAGCGCGAAAGCAAGCTCACAGCCGATCACAGCTCAGCCGCGAAGTGCAAATTTCTCGTCCCGAAGCCTACAGAATTCAAGAAATCGGCATTGAACATCGAATTCAACAGGGCGAAAAAGTTTTGGGCTACAAAATGGGCCTGACCTCCGAGGCTAAGCGAAAACAAATGAACTTGGATTCTCCTCTGTACGGAGTTCTGACGGATCGAATGAAAATCGAAAATCAAGGGAACTTTCATTTGCGCGGCACCATTCATCCAAAGATCGAACCGGAAGTGGCCTTTCTGATCGCAAAAGATTTGCGCGGAAAACTCACTCGCGACGAAGTGCTGAACTCTTGCGAAGCCGTCTGTGCCTGCTTGGAAATTTTAGATTCTCGCTACGATCAGTTCAAATATTTTTCAATGGAGGATGTGATCGCCGACAATTCCTCTTCTTCGCATTTTGTTCACGGACCTTGGCTTAAAGACTTTTCCCACCTGGACCTGACAAATTTAAAAATGAAAATGAAAGTGAATGGCACTGTCGCACAGGAAGGAATTTCTAAAGACATTTCGGGTGATCCCGTGATGTCAGTGATTCAACTGTGCGAACTGCTTGCTGAACGAGATCGCCATCTTCCTGCGGGATCTATCGTGTTAGCTGGCGCGGCCACTGCCGCCGTGACTCTGGAAGAAGGACAGCAGGTGGAACTAGAAGTTGAATCCTTACCTCCCGTTATCGTTCATGTGAAAGGCTAGAAATTGAAATACGAATTTACTCCCGAAATGAAAAGTTTAAAAGGCGCCGAATTGTTGGATCAACGAGATCCCCTGTCGAAATTCCGTCAAGATTTTAATTTTCCCAAAACTGTCAATGGTGAAGATCAATTGTACTTTGCGGGACACTCTTTGGGCTTAATGCCTAAAAAAGCAAAAGATTACATTAACGAAGAATTGCAAGCTTGGGCCGAGCTCGGTGTCGAAGGACACTTTCATGCAAAAAATCCTTGGATGCCCTATCACGAAAACATCACAGCTAGCTTTGCCCGTCTTGTTGGCGCGAAAGAATCTGAAGTCGTCGCAATGAACACTTTAACTGTAAACCTCCATTTGTTGATGGTGAGTTTTTACCGCCCCACGCCGAAAAAATTTAAAATCTTGATCGAGAACAACACTTTTCCCTCGGATAAATATGGCGTTGATTCCCAAGCGCGCTTTCATGGATTTAATGCCAAGGAAGCTGTTGTTGAATTAAAACCCCGACCTGGAGAAATTACTGTTCGCGAGGAAGATTTGCTCGCGCAAATCGAGACTCTGGGCGATTCGTTAGCTTTAGTGATCTTAGGCAACTGCAATTATCTTTCAGGACAGTGTTTTCCCTTCGAGCGCATAACCAAATTGGCTCAGGCTAAAGGTGCAAAGGTGGGATTCAATCTCGCTCACGGAGCAGGGAATTTACTTTTGAAACTTCACGATTGGAATGTGGATTTCGCCGTGTGGTGCAGTTATAAATATTTAAACTCAGGTCCCGGCGGTTTAGCTGGAGCTTTTATTCACGAAAATCATCTCAACAAAAAGGACATTCAACGCTTTGAGGGCTGGTGGGGCTGCAATAAAGAATCGCGATTCAAAATGGGTCCTGACTTTGAACCCCTTCCAACTGCTGAAGCTTGGCAACTGAGCAATCCACCGATTTTTCAACTGGCCAGTTTACGCGCCTCTATGGATCTTTTCGATCGTGCAACCATGGAAAAACTGGTGGAAAAGCGAAATCACTTAACCAGCTTTTTAGAGTGGAAATTAAAAAGCGAATTAGGTGCCTTTACTGAAATCGTAACTCCCGCCGAGCGCGGCGCTATGCTTTGCGTGAAGGTGAAAAAAGACCCTAAACATTTGTTAGAAGTTTTAAAATCTCGTTCGGTCATTTTAGATTTTCGTTACCCTGATATTCTCAGAATGACCCCAGCACCTTTGTACAATTCTTTTGCCGACGTTCATCGCTTGATCGAAGTCATGAAGGAAGCCTTACACGACAATTCAGCGAGGCCCGCATGAGTCGTGTGGTGATCGCCGGCGGAGGACTGGTCGGCTCACTCCTGAGTCTGCTGCTGCAAAAGCGGGGTCACCAAGTATTCCTTTTTGAAAAACGACCTGATCTTCGCGGCCAGCAAAAAGATGTTGGCCGTTCGATCAACCTGATTGTGACCTCCAGAGGACTGAATGCTTTGAAAGCCGCAGGCCTACTGAATAAAGCATTAGCCCTCACCGTTCCCGTTACGGGTCGCATGATGCATTCGGTGAATGGAGAACTTGCCTACCAGGCTTATGGTCGCGATCCCAGCGAATGCAATTACTCGATTTCCCGCAGTGAGCTGAATCGTTTTTTAATTTCTGAATCGGCACGAACCACTGAAAATATTTTTTTCGAGCACCACTTGGATGCCGTCGATTTTGAAAATAAAACAGCGACCTTTAATTGCAAAGGTGTAAATCAAAAATGGGAGTACGACATTCTGATTGGCGCTGATGGCGCGGGATCAGTGCTTAGAAACTTAATGCACCAGGATTCAGGTTGTTTGAATCAAACCACTTATTTAGGTTCTGATTACAAAGAGCTCTTTATGCCTTTAAAAAACGGAAAACCAGCGCTGGAAAAAAATGCTTTGCACATTTGGCCTCGGGGTTCACACATGCTGATGGCTTTGCCAAATCTGGACGGAAGTTTCACCATGACTTTGTATCTTCCCCGGGAAGGACAAGAAAACAGTTTCTCCAATTTGAAAACTGAAGCTGCGGTACGTACTTACTTTGAAAAATATTTTCCTGATGCTTTAAACTTGATGCCAACAGCAGTGCAAGATTTTCTAAAAAATCCACAGGGAATTTTGGGCACCGTACGCACGAAACCATGGGTGATGAAAGAATCTGTCGCCGTGATCGGCGATGCCGCCCACGCGATACTTCCTTTCTTTGGCCAAGGCATGAATTGTGGTTTTGAAGACTGCATGGTTTTGATGCGTGCCTTAGATCAGCATGGCGAAAATTGGGCTAAAGCTTTATCGACTTATGACCTTGAGCAACGTCCTAATGCCGACGCCATTGCTGATATGGCCTTGGAAAATTTCTACGAGATGAGCGACAAGGTCGGCGACCAAAACTTTCTTTTCCGTAAAAAAGTTGAAGCCTGGTTGGAAAAAAATTTTCCTGAAGACTACAGATCTCGTTACGGAATGATCACTTACACCTTGATTCCTTACCGTTTGGCTTTTGAAGCCGGCCTCATTCAAAATGAAATTTTAGGTGAATTAGCTGCGGGGGTTAGCTCAGTTGAAGAACTGAGTTTAGAAAAGGCAAAAATGCTTTTGCATGAAAAATTCCATCCTTTTTTAAAGAAGAATTCCATTCAGCTTGGACGGTTCAGGCCATAGCCTCCTATTGCTATCGAAGGTAAATTGTAACCTGTCAAAAAGTTACACAGATGATCTCAGTCCAAATGGTTTTAAAGCTATTTGGTCTCGGAATACTTATCGCACCTTAAAGCCTTTACGGAGCATAATATGATTCAACTGAAATCGGTCTTTCTTACTTTTGGATTCGCAACAAGCCTGTTTGCAACTTTGCAAGCCTCCGCAGAAGCTGAAAGTTGCAAAGCTGTTTTTAATGAAATCTCCCTCGCAAAAGCTTCACAGGTCACTCTCCAAGACTTGCAGAAATTAGCTCCTGACAACTCCCGCACAAAAGAAAATTTCCCACTTTTCGTTATTGGAATTCTTCAAAGCTTCGAGAACAATTACGGGCCAAGAACTTTCAAAGTCCAGGAAAAGGAATTAAAAACCACCTGGGCCGACTTCAAAAAAGAAATGTTAAAAAAGTCTAAAACATTAATGAACTGTTTTTTTTGGAGTGAGACAAACTTGAAGAATTTGGTTCGTCGTTAAGATTGTTTATCTTCTATTCAGCTGTTGAATATTTGTCAATCAGTTATTTTTATTTTTTATTTCCAACCAATATT
>JAKFYD010000054.1 GCA_021731025.1 Pseudobdellovibrionaceae bacterium
TGAGCACACAATTGCAAATAGCGCTCGAGTCTTGCCGAAGAATGTTCAGGTCCTTGCCCTTCGTAACCATGAGGGAGCAATAACACCAAGCCCGTCATTTGCATCCATTTGGATTCACCACTGGATAAGAATTGATCGATGATGATCTGACAGCCATTGGAAAAATCCCCGAACTGAGCTTCCCACAAAATCAAGAAGGTCGGATCGCAAGTTGCATTTCCATACTCGAAGCCAAGGACGGCGTATTCACTGAGAATAGAATCGTAAACGCAAAATTCAACTTTATCGCCGTTGACTTGATCCAAAGCTGCGTAGGGTTCGCCCGTTTTAAAATCATACAAAGCGGCGTGACGGTGAGTGAAGGTCCCGCGCACACAATCTTGCCCTGTCAAACGAACGGAAGTTCCTTCATTCAGAAGGCTGCCGTAGGCCAGCAATTCACCCATGCCCCAGTCGCAGGGCTCTTTACCGAGAGCCATATTTTTTCGCGTCTCTAAAAGCTTGATCAATTTAGGGTGAGGAGTAAAACCCGCAGGCACTTCACCCAATAGAGCTCCAACCTTTTGCAGAGCTTTCAAATCCACCGAAGTGTTCGTTGGTTTTTCAAAATCTTCAGACTTGGCCTTACGTAAACCTTTCCAAAATCCTTCAAACTTGTAAGGTTTAATTTTCGGCGGAGATTTTTTTGTGTCCTCGTAAACCTTTTGTAGATTCTCCATTTTCTCGTTGTAGAAATTTTCGTAGTAAGTTTGATCAATGACATTTTCACGAATCAATTGTTTGCCGTAAATTTCTTTCAAGGTCGGATGCTTTTTAATCAACTCGTACATTTGCGGTTGAGTGTAAGCCGGTTCATCCCCTTCATTGTGACCGAAGCGACGGTAACAAATCATGTTGATCACGATATCACGACCCGCTTCCTGACGGTAGCGAAGGGCAATGTCCATGGCGCGCAAGCAAGCTTCAGCGTCGTCACCATTCACGTGCAGAACGGGTGTCGCTAAAACTTTTGCGGGATCACTGGCGTAATGAGACGAGCGACCATTTTCGGGAGAAGTCGTAAAGCCCACTTGATTATCGATCACGATATGAACGGTTCCGCCAACGGTGTAGCCTTTGACGTGAGCCATTTGAAAAGTTTCAAGGCCTACACCTTGTGAGGCAAAGGCTGCGTCTCCATGAATTAATACGGGAATAACTTTTTTACGTTCTTTGGTGTCTTGACGACGGCGTTGGGCTGCGCGGGTCATTCCTAAAACAACGGGATTGACGGCTTCCAAGTGAGAAGGGTTGTAAGCCAAAGTCACCTGACAAGGACCTTTAGGAGTTTCTTTCTGGGCTACGTAGCCCAAATGATATTTGACGTCCCCATCGAAATCATCGATAGGCTCCGCTAATTCCGTTGGTCCATTGAAATCCGCAAAGATGTACTCGAGAGCTTTTCCCATAAAGTTTGCTAAAATATTCACGCGACCTCGATGGGCCATGCCGATCATAATTTCTTCGGCGCGGTAGCTGGTGCATTTTTGCACGAGACTTTCCATCATCGGCATCAGTGCATCGGCGCCTTCGATCGAAAATCTTTTTGTTCCGACGTAGCGGGTGTGAATGAATTTTTCCAACGCTTCCGTGCGTGCCACTGAATTGAAAGCTTCTTTTTTTTCGTTGGCTGATAATTTGAATTTTGAATTTTCGATTTCGAATTCTTTGATGAACCAATTTCTCACTTCAGGGAGAGCTTCAGCGCACTGAACACTCAGGCGGCCGCAATAGCAGCTGCGCAAGTGAGCGATGATGTCTCGCAAAGTCGCATTGGGTTTTCCAATGATGCTGCCAATTTTAAAAGTTTGATTCAAATCATTTTCGGTCAAATTGAATCGCTTCAAAGCTAACTGATCTGATGGTGCCGCTGAATTTGTGAGTGGATCTAACTGAGCTTCGAAGTGTCCATAATTTCGGTAGGCCGTGATCAAGTGATAAACGTCGAGTTCTTTTTCTGAAAGACCCATCGTTGAATCTTGAGCGAACTCGAAACCTTCAAAAAATCTTCGCCAGTCTAAAGAAACACTTTCTGGATTTTGTTTGTAAGTTTGATAGAGTTGTTCGATGTATTCTAAGTTCGCACGATTGGCGTACATGGTGCTTCCTTTGTCCAGGTTGTTTCGCTGCTCAATTTTTCAAAAAGTATAGCCAACGTCACCGCTTAATGCGCAGCAAAAGTTATTTCAAAAGGCGACATACAGCATGAAAAAATGATAGTTCTTGTCGTGACCTTTGTAACTTTTTAAGCTCTAAATACAGCAAATTAGGTCCTTGGGATAAGGGCCTGGGAGAGTCCAAATCTATGTATCAACTGGTGATTGTCCGCCACGGCGAAAGTCTGTGGAATCAAGAGAATCGTTTTACGGGATGGCAAGATGTTGATCTGGCCGAAAAGGGAAAATGGGAAGCCCAACGAGCAGGCGAAATTTTACGGTCAGGGAATTTTGAATTCGATCAGGTTTACACGAGCGTTTTGAAGAGAGCGGTCAAAACTTTGGACGTTATCCTTGAGTGCATTGACCAGCAATGGTTGCAAGTGCACAAGGACTGGCGTTTGAACGAACGTCATTACGGAGCTCTTCAGGGTTTAAATAAAGCTGAAACAGCCGCTCAACACGGTGAAGCTCAGGTGAAAATCTGGCGCCGCAGTTACGACACTCCACCTCCGCCGATGCCGTCCTCGGACCCGCGCCACCCCAGTCATGATCGCCGCTATAAAAATATTCCCATGAAAGATATACCTAATGGCGAGTCTCTCAAAGACACTGTCGAGCGCTTTATGCCTTTGTGGACCGAACGCATCCAGCCTGACTTTAAGCTGGGAAAAAGAATTTTGATCGTGGCGCACGGAAATAGTTTGCGGGCTTTAATGCAACACTTAGAAAAAATGACTCCCGATGAAATCATGCAAGTCAATGTTCCCACGGGTGTGCCGATTTCTTACGAATTGGATTTATCTCTGAAAGTCTTAAAAAAAGAATTCCTTGGTGATCCCGAAGAAATTCGTAAAGCGATGGATGCCGTTGCTAGCCAAGGAAAGGCCAAATCGCCTTGAGTTGGTCGATTGAAGAGTATCTTATTTACGTCCTCGATTACTTCGAAGATTACACCGGAGCGATTCTTCTTTTGGGCTACGACTTAAGAATTGATGCTTATGTTGATTATCGCATCACCCCGATCAAGGATTACAAAATTCTTGATCCTGGATTGCTTAAAATCACTCGCAAAGCCAAGCGTGAAATGACCGAGAGCTCAGAAGCTCACATTGAATTTGATCTTGAGCGAGTTCCCGAGACATCACTCAATCCTATTGAAGCCGCTCATTTTCAAAAGTTCAACTCCACTCACGGTTCTAAAATTTTAGAGGTCGGTGAGAAGGGTGATAAAAAGCTGAAATTGTGTTTAGGAAAAATTGAAAAAATTAATTCTTACCAATCTCCTATTTATGAAAACTCTTTTGAATTGATTGTTAGCACTTCGGATTTAGATCCCACACCGGTGATTTTGCTCACTCAAGATAAAAATTATAAAATTGGTGATCAGGTTTGCTTTTTAGTTCGTACCAGTAAAGATCACTTGCGAATTCTGGGGTTAAAACCTCGCGAATCTGTTTCAGATTATCTGGATCGAAAAAAACGTGAACAAAAAAATAACGAATTAAATCTCGTCGAAATCCCATGAGTTTAACTCTTCTTGAAAACATCGGTACGTTACTGACTTTGCAGGGCGCAGCCCAAAAAGGCGGTCGTCATATTGTCGAAGAAGATTTAGGAATTTTAAAAAACCACAGTCTTCTTTTTTCTGGCGAGAAAATCGTTTGGATCGGTCCTCACCGAAAAATTCCCACAGAATTTCGCAAACAAAAAATGAAAGTTATTCCCGCGCGTGAGTACACGGTGCTGCCTGGGTTTGTGGAATGTCACACTCATGCTTTATTTGCGGGATCCCGATCTGCGGAATTTGAAATGCGGCTGCGAGGAAAATCTTACCAAGAGATCGCCGCTGCTGGTGGAGGAATCCTTTCAACGGTCAGGGCCACACGCAAAGAATCATTAGCGGGTTTGATCAAAAAAACTCAAGAGCGAGTGAATCAATTTCAACGTCAAGGTGTAACAACCTTGGAAATAAAAACGGGCTACGCTCTGGATGAAAAAAATGAATTGAAATGTTTGAAAGCCATCCGTGAGCTCAGGGGCCCTCGGATCATTTCTACTTTTTTAGGGGCCCACGCGATACCGTCCGAATTTAAAAATGAGAATGAATATTTAGATTTTTTAATTCAAAAAATTTTTCCGCGTTTAAAGCCAGGAAAAAATTCTTTGGCCGATCGTATTGATATTTTTATCGAGAAAGGTTTTTTCAGTGCAGCGGCTGCAAAAAAATATCTTTCAGCGGCTCGTGAGTTGGGAATTCCTACAACCATTCATGCGGATCAACTGACATTGTCAGGGGGAACTGATCTGGCCGTTGATTTAGAATCACAATCTGCGGATCACGTTTTGCAAATCACCGATCGACAAATTCAACGACTGTCGAACTCGGAAGTGACGGCTTGTCTGTTGCCAGTGGCTGATGTTTATATGAAGTGTCCTTTTCCTCCGGCGCGAAAAATGATTGATGCCGGTGTTAGAGTTTCGTTAGCTACGGACTTTAATCCTGGGACTTGTCCTTCGATGGACATTTCATTAGTGGGCTTATTAGCAAGATTAGAAATGGGAATGAGTTTGCCAGAAGTTGTGTCGGCTTACACAGTTGGAGCGGCGTACACACTGGGACTTCAATCACAAATTGGAAGTTTATCTGCTGGAAAATCTGCTGATTTTATATGCACCAAAGTCGAGTGGACCGATCTCTTCTATTCACCAGGACAAGAATTTGTCATGAACTCTTACAGTCGTGGTCGTAAAATATTCTCTTCTTCAACTTACGCATAATGTTGTAAATTTTAAGAATCTTAAAAAAAGCTTTGATTGTCAGTTCGTTGTCGACCTAACCTCAGGCTAAGAGATTGTTCGGGCGCATCATGGAGGAGCACCAGAATGAAAGCAAATTATTCGAATCTTATGCAGTCCAAGTACTTTAGTCCTGCATTTAATTCCGCGATTTTTGATGGGCCTTTAAGAATTTATTTTGCCCAGTTTCACGAATCTTTTTCTTTAAAAATATATTTTCAAATTTTGAACGAATTTAAAGATCAATTGATTCGAGCCAAAGAAATTGCGAAGTCATCCCACTCGAGTTTGTTCATTATGATTTATCCCTCACAGGATCATTTCACTTTGAGCTTTGATGGTGCTGAAGATAATGACGCTTTGATCTTGCGGGAAAAATGGAATCAAGACCTGGTCATCGGTTTACGGCAACCCTTAGAAGATGATCAAATGCACATCTTTGTTGAGGAGTTCCGGAAATCTCTTGGTCTTTGGCTAGAGTTAAATGATTCAAGGGTACAAATCGCCGCCTTGTGATATCCTGTCTCAGTGAAAAATAAAAAATTCTTTCGCCCGCACTCAGGTGGGCAAGTCATCATCGAATACGTTTTACTTATGGTTATATCGGTTTCGATTGCGGCCTTAGTTATCAAACAATTGGGAAGTCGCAATCCTGATGAGCCGGGTTTGATCATCGTGAAGTGGCAGCAGGTTTTACAAGCTATCGCGAAGGACCTTCCCGACAAATGCGAAGGCGCCGGCTGCAATTAAACTTTAAAGGCCTTTGAAGAGTTGTGTTGTAGTTTTTACCTGATCATAAACTTCACAGGGGTTTTTTTCCGTAATATTGTTATAATGCGCTCTCTTAAAAAAGGGAGAGTTATATGCTAAGATTTTTTCTGTTGGTTTTATTTTCAGTGCCGTTGAGTTTTGCAGGGGCTCAAGTTTTGCCAAGCAAAGCGATCCAATGTCGAAGCCCGCGAACCTCCTTATTTGTTGACCTAAAAAGTTGTCAGCTAACAAAAACAGTTTCTATATGCAAATCAAGAATTGTTGTTGATAAAACTAAAACCGTAGACACTGGTTTATACATGCTGGTGAAACAATTGCCTCAGTCTCCCAGCGTGAATTTGATGTTGACGACAGATGATCGAGATAAAGTTACAGTTGGGTTTTCGGGCGCCTACAGCAAAGGTCTTTTTCTTGGCGAAACTCATATGAAAATTGAAAATATCAAGTTAACCGAGAATATGACTTGCAGAATGTTTTAGAAAAAAACAGATTCGCGTTTTTTGAGTTCTTTCTTTAAAAATTTTTGCATCCGCTCTTGAATGTCTTGGGCAATTTCGTGAACCAGTTCACTGTCAGAAGCCGCATTGGCTTTGTAGGGCAAATAAATGGGCGGAAGGAAAACAATTTTCCATTTAGCTGGTAAAGGAATAATATTCAGCGGAAGTGGAATAACTGTACCCTTTAAAAACTTCGTAAATTTCAGTTGGCTGAGGTTGATCGATGACTCCTCAGCTCCAATGACTAGCGTCGGTACAATCGGAGTTTGGCTTTCTAAAGCCATGCGCACGAAACCACGCTTAAATTCCTGCAGTTGATACATCTGCGACGTTGGTTTGAAATTCCCTTTTTCTCCCTCGGGAAAAAGAACGACTAAATGCTTTTTCTTTAGAAGATCCAAACCATTTTCGTATGTGGCCTCGATAAATCCCATTTTATGTGCTGGAATTGATGTTGTTTTGCTTAAGAACCAAAAGTAATGAGTCAGTACACGGGGAATGCGTTTCGCCTCTTTAGTTATGATGTAGGAAAGAAGAGTCGCATCGAACCCCGAATATCCAGAATGGTTCGGAGTAATCAGTGCGCCGCCGGTGCGAGGTATATTTTCAACTCCTTCCACCTGCAGACGAAAGTACTTACGCATAATTTCCATGAGCAGTCGCGGAAGGACTCGATAGATCAAGGCATCTCGATCCAAATTTTTCAGATTGAAAATTTTTTCGTTGGGTTTCTTAAAAAAATTGATCATGATGGTCCTTATGAAGAAGTATATTCTGGCGATTGATCAGGGAACAACCAGCACTCGAGTTTGCGTTTTTGATCAGGACGGAAGTCTTGTCACTCAAGCTCAAAAGGAATTTCCACAGATTTTTCCCCGACCCGGTTGGGTTGAGCACAATCCCGAAGACATTTGGAATACAACACGGCAGACCTTGGCACAAGCAACCGAAAAAATCGATAAACAACAAATTGCAGGTATCGGCATTACCAATCAGCGCGAGACGGTAGTCATGTGGGATCGTCACACAGGCCAACCCGTGATGAATGCCATCGTCTGGCAGTGTCGTCGGACCCAAGACTTTTGCGAAAAGCTGAAGAAGAAAAAATTGGCTCAAAAGATCCAATCAAAAACGGGTTTAGTCATTGATCCTTACTTTTCGGCGTCGAAAATCAATTGGATCTTAAAAAATGTTTCGGGGGCAGCGGCACGAGCCCGTCGCAATGAGCTTGCCGTCGGAACGATCGACACCTTTTTGCTGTGGAAGCTCACGGAGGGAAAAGTTCATAAGACTGATGTCTCGAATGCATCTCGCACGATGCTGATGAATTTGAAAACTCTAAATTGGGATAAGGAGCTGCTGAAACTTTTCCAGGTTCCTGCTGAAATTCTGCCAGAGATTCATCCCAGTCAGTGCGAATTCGGCGTGACTAAAAATTTAGGGGTCATCCCCGATGGAATTCCTATCACCGGAATTTTAGGAGATCAACAGGCGGCACTTTTCGGCCAAGGTTGCTTTCAGTCGGGACAAGCCAAGTGCACCTTTGGTACGGGCAGCTTCATTTTGTTGAACACCGGCGAAAAAATAAAAATGTCTAAGAACAAATTGCTGACAACGGTGGCCTGGAAAATAGGAAAACAAAAACCTGTTTATGCCATTGAAGGTGGGGCATTTATTTGCGGAGCCGCTGTGCAGTGGCTGCGGGACGGCTTAGGTCTGATCAAACACAGCTCGGAAATCGAAGATTTAGCTTCGCAAGTTTCTTCCAGTGAAGGAGTTGAATTTGTACCCGCACTTGCAGGATTGGGTGCGCCTCACTGGAAATCGGAGGCTCGGGGAATCATCACGGGTTTAACTCGAGGAAGTCAAAAATCCCATATCGCTCGGGCCACTTTAGAAGCCATGGCTTTGCAAAATGTGGAAATCTTAAGAGCCATGCAAAAAGATTCGGGCTTGAAATTAAAATCACTGAAAGTCGATGGCGGTGCAGCCAGCAATTCCTTGCTGATGCAGATGCAAGCCGATTATTTAGGTTCAACGGTTGTGCGACCAAAAATTTTTGAAACCACAGCTTTTGGAGCCGCACTGATCGCAGGCTTGGGATTAGGTTTTTGGCAGAGCACTCGCGAGCTAACGGCCGTGCTTCAAAAAGACCGAGATTTCTCGGCGCAAATCACCTCAAAACAAAGGCAGCAGCGTTTTGATTCCTGGATGAAGTCCGTGCGTTTGCTCACGCGAGAGTAATTATGGAAAATTTTAAGAAGCTCACCTCGGCCGAAAAAAAGCACCTGATGGAAGAAGTTCACGAGCGAAACCTGACTCTTTTTTTTAAATTTGAAAACTCACAAGTTTATAAAGCAAAAATGCTTCGTGGAAAAAAATCAGACCTACTGACTGTCCGTCGTCCCACGAATTTCGCTTCAAATTTTCACCGAAAAATGGCCACTGTCATCATCGCCATTGAACAAGAAAGATATTTTTTAGTAAGCCCAGCCCTGGTTGATGCCCAAAGTGTGCAGTTTAATACGGACGGAGCTATCTTCCATTTGCATCGAAGAAAATTGCGACGGACTCAGGTTCCTGGCGTTTACCCAGCCTCATTGATGATCAAGAAAATCCACGACAGTTTGTCTTTTTTAAAAGGCGTTGTCATGGACATTTCTGACGAGGGCTTGCGAGTGGGATTAAACTCTGAAGCTCCGCTGATTAAACCAGGTTGGGAAATCATGGGAACTCTGCGCTTGGGAAATCGGCGGGGGATAGAAATCAAATGTCGTGTGCGCCATCATTCTTTCCATCCCAGGTCGGCCTTCAAGCAAATATTTGGTTTAGAGATTATCGAGATGTCCGAATACTCGAAGACCTTGTATAAAAATCAGTTGTTGGATTTTCAGCGTGATATTTTTGTCATTTTTATGGGAGGTCAGAGCTAAAATGACAAAACGCAATTCGCCCATGTTTAATCAAGTCCATTTGATCGACAAGAAAATCATCTTTCGCTCCTTACCAATGCGCAAAACCAAAATTATGATGAAGAACGATGAGCTGGTGGTGCGTTTGGAAGCGCTTGCGAGCAGCAGTGAGAAGATTTTAGAATGCCAATATCTTCCCTTTACCCCCAATGAAACCTTGCCGGATTTATCCCAAGTCTTTGAAAATAATATTTCTTCCTTGGTCGTTCTGAATTTTTCTTTTAATGAAGATCGCTATTTTATGCAAACAACGGCCAGTTTAGATTCGGGAAAAATTTCAGTCGACTTGGCCCCAGATCTTTTCGTTCTACAGCGCCGTCGCTCGGCAAGGGTGGACATCCCTTTTTCCTATCCTCACCAAATACGGGTGATCGAACATCATGGTAAGCCAGTTTTTATTGAAGGCCGTATGGTTGATTTCGGTGCTGGAGGCTGCCGTCTCGAAATTCTGCAAATGAACCCCCAGTTTACAGAGGCCGACGAATTGGTGGTAGTCCTGCGCTTAAGCCATCGAAACCCGTTAACCCTCAAATCCCAAGTGCGCCACGCTTCGAGTAAAACGTCGCAGGGAAACCAAATCTTCGGCGTTCAGTTTTTAGGCCTAGGACCCATCATGGAAAATAAAATGATGAGCTTATTGATGGAAGTGCAGAAGGAATTGTTCGCGAAGTTCAACGCCTAGATTTTAGTGAATTCATATTAAACTTTGCAGGGCCTCAGGTTTCTTTACTCACAAACTTTAGGACCTATAAGTCCTAAAGTTTGTGAGTCACTCCTATTATCCAAGGACGCTTACGAAAATAGATTTTGATTGTCCGATGTTTTGCGGGCTTGATCAGTTTTTCGCAGTGATCTTTGCAGTTCGCTCAGATGCTTCAAATAAATAATTTTTTTATTTTTATCCAATTTAATTTCTGACAGGGCTCGACGGTTGGATTCGGGAACGAAGAAGGTGTGGAATCCTAATTTGTCGGCTTCTTTCATTCTCATGTCGGGAAAGGTGATTCCGCGAATTTCACCGGTTAAGCCGATCTCACCAAAGAAGCACCATCCTGGATCAATTTCTTGCCGACCTTCCGAGGACAACAAGGCCGCTGCCATCGCCATATCAACAGCAGGCTCATCAATGCGCAAACCGCCAACGACATTAATATAAATATCATTGCGATTCAGCTGAATATCCAAGTGTCGCTCGAGAACAGCAGCAATCAAATGTAAACGATTGGGATCTACTCCCAAAGCGGTTCGCCGGGGCATCGCCGATGGGGAGCTTAAAGTCAGAGCTTGGATTTCGCACAGCAAAGGTCGGCTTCCTTCGATAGAAGCAAAGACCACGGAACCGACAAGTTGTTCTCCGCGTTCTTGAAGAAATAATTCGGAAGGATTCAAAACTTCTTCTAATCCCGTAGAGACCATTTGGAAAACGCCCAGCTCGTTGGCTCCACCAAAGCGATTTTTCAAACTTCGCAACATTCGAAAATGAGAATTTGCATCGCCTTCAAAAGAAAGCACGGTGTCCACCATGTGCTCTAAAACTTTAGGACCTGCGATCGAACCATCTTTAGTAACATGACCAATTAAAAAAACAGTAATGCCTTTTTGTTTAGCTAAGGACATCAGCCGTCCAGCGCATTCTCGCACTTGCGAGACCGATCCTGGTGCTGATTGCAATTCAGGAAGAAAAACTGTTTGGATAGAGTCGATCACTAAAACATGGGGTTTCTTTGTTTCGGCTAAATTTTGGATGACATCCATATTGGCTTCGGCTGCGACCTCGACCTGGGGAGCTCGGATTCCCAAGCGGTGAGCGCGATTCGCCGTTTGCGAAATACTTTCTTCGCCAGAAATATAAAGGACCTTTGTCTGACTTTTGGCTAGGCCTCCTGACATTTGCATCAAGAGAGTGCTTTTTCCAATTCCCGGTGACCCACCCAGAAGTACAAAAGATCCTTGAGCTAAACCTCCGCCTAAAACCCGATCAAATTCACTAAACCCTGTACTCCATCGGTCCATTTTGGCTGATTCAAGATCTTGGTCGAGGGTGATCGTCGAAGAATTAGCGCTTGACCAGCCGCGATGGCCACTGCCGCTAGTTTCAGGCTTTATTGTTTCTTCAACGAAAGAATTCCAGGAGCCACAGTCAGAACATTTGCCTTCCCAACGTGTTCTTTGGGCGCCGCAGTTTTGACAAGAATAAATAGTTTTGAGCTTCGTTTTTGCCATAAAAATTCGGTATCATTATCCTATTAGTCATTCAACGTCTATCGAGGTCATCCATGGAGCGTTTCAGCGCGATATTCCGTCTTTTTGTTTTTATATCATCGGTAAGCAGTTTTGTCTTCTTATTAAGTCCTTTACGTCTTGCAGAAGCACAGACAGAAAGCCTATCGAAAGTGCGCAGTTTGATTCTGCAAAAAAAGCTCACCGTTGCTTTGCAAATAGTTGAAAAGCAAATCGAAAGTGATCCGCACACCAAAGATATTGATCTCTTTAAATTTCAGCGCGCGCGATTGCAATTTGAAATGGGGAAGCATGTTGAAAGTTTGCAACAGCTTTCAGATCTCAGTCTCGATCGCAGTCACATTGCTGATTATGTGGGTTTTTACCGAGGATTAAATTTAAAAGCATTAAAGGATTGGGACAAGGCCGAGGTAGAACTTAAACGCACCGATCTTAAAGAAAGTAACTTACGCTTAAAAAATGAAGTGCTCATCAATTTAGGTGAAATTTATCTCGAGAAAAAAAATTACAAACAGGCGCAGCTTTCTTTTTCTCAGGTGGAAAAGAAAGCTCGGGGAACAGAAAATTACCCTGAAATTATTTATAATCTGGCCCGCTCGGAAAAAGGCTTAAAAAATTACTCTCGCATGTGTCGATCGCTGACTCAGCTGTACACCAAATATCCTAATTTCGAGCCCATTAAAAATTGGGGTTATGATTTAGCCGCGAATACTTTAGAGGGTGAGTCCACCAAATGTAAATTTAATGACGAAGATTTCAGAATGCGTATTAAATCTTTGTTGTGGACGGGTTTCGATCAGCGAGCGCAAAATGAAATCAATGATTTTAAAAAGCGCACGGGTTTGCCAACGCTTCTGATTGATCGCATTCAAGCGCAATTTTACTTGCAAGAAGGGGATGCGCCAAAGGCCTTCGCTTTGCTGGCCCCTCACATGAAGACTCAAAAAAATGATCTCGATTTTCTATTGCTTTATGCTTCCTCAGCAGCGCGTGCCGGAGAATCCCAAATTGCTGTTGGTGCCTACTACTCAGCATTTAAATTGGCGCCTCGCTCAAAAAAGGGTCGCAATGCTCTTTATCAATCGGCTTTCCTCAGTTATCAATTTCAGGATTACGACGGGGCCAATCGACGCTTTTTAGAATTTATTAAACTCAATCCCACTTCGGGTTTATCTCAAGATGCGAAATGGCATTTGGCTTGGCTGAAGTATTTGCGTTCTGATTACGAGGGCGCCTTTAAAGCCTTGAAGCAACTTTCAGTGCAAAAGGGACGTCGTCGTTCCCGAGCCAGCAGTCGCGATCGCAGTCAGTACTGGATGGGAATGTGTTTGCTGAAACAAGAAAAGACGGATCAGGCCCGAAAGTACTTCGAGGGTCTGACCAAAGATCCTTTGCATGGTTACTACTCGCTGGCAGCACGAGTGCGGCTGAAAAAGATCAACGACCGCGCACCAAAGTTGGCTAGCACCACGAACGAAACTCCACGAATTTTTAATCGCTTCACCGCAGCCGAAGTGATGTTGCCTTCCATCGATGAAACAACCCGAGCCGGAGTCGACAGCGAAGAGACTCTTGTGACAACATCGGAAGACGAAGAAAGCGCCGAGCTCAATGAGAAAACGGAAGACACGGCAGAGATCAATGCCAACCCGGAAGAGCCTGCGCTTATTCCTGAAAGCACCATTGAGTTTAAAAACGCTTACCTGATGAGAAAATTTCAGTCAGCACGGGATATGGTTATTTTGGGAATGCCGGATTGGGCGAAATGGGACATGTATGATATTGAACGACGAACAAAAAACAAAGAGCATCTCAAGGCTTTGATGCTGGAATATTCCGTCGTGGATTATTACCATCGATCTTCTTACATCGCCCAAGTGAATTTCGCATCGACTCGCGCTTCTTTTGGATTGGAAGGAGTTCGCTATTTGTGGGAGCAGGCTTACCCTCAGGCCTATTCAAGTTACGTCGACAAATACTCGAAAGAATTTGTTGTGCCTAAAGAACTCATTTGGGGGATCATGCGCGCTGAGAGTTCTTTCCGAAAGGATGCCATTTCTCCAGTGGGAGCTTTGGGCTTGATGCAAGTCATGCCCATTACGGGACACAAGGTTTCGCAAATGATGGGAGATTTGAATTTTAAATCTTCGGATTTATTAAGACCCGAAGTTGCTGTTAAAGTGGGAACCAGATATCTGCAACGTCTGATGAAAAAATTCGACAATTCAATTCCTTTGGTGGCGGCCAGTTACAATGCGGGACCTCATCGGGTTAAAAATTGGATGACTTCTTTTGGTTATTTAGAAATGGACGAGTTCATTGAACATATTCCTTTTCTCGAGACCAGAAACTATGTGAAAAAGGTTGTCGCGAATTCGCAAATTTATTCTTCTTTGTACAACTCGAAAAAAGATATCGTTCCTTATTTATCTGAGCCCTTGTCGGCGAAGATTCAAAGATCCGGAGACATGAAAGAATCATGGGAAGATATCTAGAGAAAACCTTTGAAACTCTGATTTCATTTCTCATCCTGATCAGTGCTAGTTTTTTTTTGCTGAGACTATTGCCGGGCGGTCCCTTTGATCAGGAACAAACTCTGCCGCCCGCACTGTACGAACGCCTTAACGCCTTGTGGGGGCTGAATCGCCCTCTGATTGAACAGTACTTTTTGTATTTAAAAAGTTTCTTTCAAGGAAATTTAGGATTTTCCTATTTCCAATCTGAAATCAGTGTCGGGCAAATTATTTTTCAGGCTTTCTCTCGAACTTTGGGG
>JAKFYD010000063.1 GCA_021731025.1 Pseudobdellovibrionaceae bacterium
GATGGCAAGTGTCACGTGACTGAGTATCAAACAGTGATTAAGTACTGTCCCCGTTGTGGTCGCTGGAACCGCGGGGAAGAGCCTAAAGATCTTCAGAAAGCCAGAGTTATTTTTGGCACGAATGTAAAGTGCGTGGCCGTTTATTTCCTAGTTCAACAACTTCTTCCCGTTTGGAGAGTTCAGGGAATTTTTCAAGATCTTTTTGATATTTCCGTCTCTCAAGGAAGCCTCTGCCATTTTGTTCAAGAAATCGGAACTCAGCTCAAAGACTGGGAGTCTTTATGTAGAATACAGCTTCTTAACTCCCCAAGAGCTCACGTTGACGAGACTGGGCTACGATGCCAAAAGAAAAATCACTGGGCTCATGTGGTATCGAATGAAGATTTAACCTTAATCAATCTTCACGAAAAGCGCGGAAGCCAAGCGCTTAAAGATATTGGGATACTCCCTGAGTACAAGGGTCATCTTATTCATGATGGTTTTACTATGTACTGGAGCTACGGAAAGACTCACTCTCTTTGCAATGCCCACATCCTGCGAGAGCTTAAGTACTTAACTGAAGAAAATGATAAAAAGTGGTCTTACGAAATGGCTAAAGTTTTAAAAACAGCCCTTCATGAAATCCACTCCTCTCATTCCTCAAGGAGTGCGTGCTGGAAGCAAAGACTAAAGAAGAACTTTTTAAACGTCCTTAAGATGGGTTACAAAGAAGAGGGCTTTGCCAAAGAGTGGAAGGGACGACCGCCTGATGGGTATAAGCTGATAATTAATAAAAAGGGGGAAAAGAAAAAGGTTCCCTTTTACTTAAGACGAAAGCAATCAAAGAGTCTCAATTTACTTGATAGACTCAGAGATTTCCAACCCGAAGTGCTGGCGTTTGGGTTAAAGAAAAACATTCCCTTTTCAAACAATCAGGCCGAACGAGATTTTCGAATGATAAGACTTAAAGAAAAAATCTCCGGCTGCTTTCGGTCCCAAGAAATGGCCACACACTTTCTAAGAGTAAAATCCTACTTAAGCACTCTTAGAAAACAACAAGCATCCCTTCTTGAAAACCTAATGCTGGTGAGTGTTTGCTGCTGACTTGCCTATGAAATCATCAAAAAACACTGAATGGTTACGATTTCGTCACAAAAATTGACATCGCTACCAATCTATATTAAAAATTCCTAGCGTATGAAAAAACCCACTCAATCCTCTTTTATAAATGATAAAATCCCGAAGCATTTCGGTGGAAGCTTTCTTAAAGGAAACGCTAAAACTCCTCGTCCGCTTTCAACAAAGCATTCACTCCATCTTGTTTTGAAATCCGAGCAAGCGATGGGAAAAAACTCAATGCTCCGAAAACGAAATGTCGAGGCTATTGATCGTATCCTTCGAAAGCAGGCCCAGAAATGTGGAGTTAGAATTTATCATCTTGTGAACGTGGGGAACCATATCCATTTAGTTATCAGAATTACGCGTTTCCACTTGTATCGAAAATACATTCGTTCCGTCACAGGCTTGATCGCAAGGCATGTAACCCAAAAACAAAGAGGCACTGCCACGGTGGCAGTAAAACCAAATTCAAACGCGGTTCGAAAGAAAAAGTTCTGGGTCGCCCGCCCTTTCACTCGACTGATTAACTGGGGCAAAGATTTTAAACGTGTCTCTCAATATATGAACAAAAACCATCGCCAAGCTCTTTTCATCGCTTGGGGATTTGAGACTACGGATCTTGACGATATTTATTTACTCAACACTGGCTAGCAAAGCCCGATCACTGAATCCGAATCTCCGGCGTCTCCGAAAAAGAAAAAACATCGCGCAAGACCACGTCTTCCTCGAGAAAATTCCTCAGACGGCCGCCTTTTTTCATGAATCGAAGTAAGACTTCGTCCATCAGGGGACCGATGACCCAGACCTCGCGACTCAGACGGACCGATTCCAGAACTTGATTCAATTCGCCTTCGGTGCGCAGAACCACGCAGTCGCGACTGCCCATGCGTTTTTGGAAACGTGAGAACAAAGCTCTTTGAATGACGTTGAAAAAGAAGACCTGCTCCGAAAATTCCAGACTCCCAAACATGTCTTTTTCCCACAGAAGTAAAAAAACATCTTCGTGGTGGGATTCTTTTTGGACTTTACGTAATTCTGTGATGACTTCGGGAAGGCGCAGGCAAAAACGTCTTACTTCTTCTCGTTGAAGACAGCGTGAGTCTGCAAAGTAAACAAAATAGCCTTCTGATTCCATTGATTTCAGTTTAACTTAAAAACCTAAACCCACCAGATCACTTGCAGAATCAAGACCGAGGTCCAGTGCTTTTTTTCAGGACATCACCACTACTGTTTGGTAGGATTTACAACATACTGTCATCACTGACGTCTTGAAAGGAATCGAGACTTGCAGCCTTTTAAAGGATTTAAAAAATCTTCCCAAATTTCGCGCCCTTTCGTGGAACGATGGTATGGTCTGTTACTCGTTCTGTTCGCTGGTTTTATCATCGCCGATTTATTAATTATGGCTTACCGAGATCTGATGTTGCCCACGCAAAGCGCACCCTTTCGCTTGAAACCACCGCCCCCAAGTCCAAGTTTAGCTCGCGAAGCTTTCCAAAGTATTATCAAAAGAAATCTATTTTCCGCGAACGATCAAATCCCTCCCGACCTCGTCGGTAAAACTGATGATGGACAAAAAATCGAGCAAGCTCCGATCCCGACCACTTTGCCATTGAATCTCGTTGGGACTTTGGTCCACTCGAATCCTGAAAAATCGATTGCCGCTATCGAGGTGAAATCCAAATCCAATCAGGTTCTTTCATTTTCACCAGGACGAGAGATCGAAAATCTTGCGACAGTAGAAACCATCGAGCGCGGTAAAGTGATCATTCGCAATATCAACTCGGGCCGCTTGGAATTTATGGAGCTCAAACAAAACACTAAAGTCTCTTTCGGAACTGCACCTAAAGAGAGCGCTAACAATGAAGTTAAAAAAGTAGCTCCGAACAATTTCGAAATTTCGCGAGCCGATTTGAATAAATACACCTCCGATCTTTCGAGTGTCTTAATGAAAGCCCGCGCTGTTCCCGCGCGACGACCTGGCAGTGGTGAAATTTATGGCTGGAGACTTCTCGAGATGGAAGCCGATAGCATTTACAGCCGCCTTGGTTTGCAAGTCATGGACGTCATCACTGGCGTCAATGGCAATCCCGTAACTAGCCCTCAACAAGCGATGGAAATGTATCAAGCGCTGAAAAGCTCCCCCAATGTGAAGATCCAAGTCGAGCGCGGCGGAAAAAATGAAACTTTAAATTACGATATTAAGTAAAGCGAATTGGGATCAGGATGATCCGTCAAGAAAGGTGAAGGCCATGGAACAAAAAAAACTAATTCAACGGGGCCAAAGAGCTTTCCTAGCTCTGGCCGTTGGAACTTCTCTCATCAGCTACAGCGTGAGAGCTCAAGATGAGTTTCCGCCACCTCCACCCGACTTTGGAGTTCCACCACCTCCACCCTCTTTCAATGATACAAGACCTTCTGCTCCAAGCGCTTCAGCTGCGGGAAGCCCTACTGATAAAAAAGATGCAAAAGGTTTAAATAAAACCACTCAGAATAAATTTAATCGCGCTGGTATTGAAGACATCACCAATGAAAATTTCCCTGAAACCATCGAGTCTTTCGATTTCCCCAATGTCGAAATCACCGATGTCATTAAAGCCATCAGTGAATTAACTGGAAAAAACTTTATCATTGATCCTGGTGTTCGCGGAAAAATCACCATCATCGCTCCTAGTAAATTAACCGTGGCTGAAGCTTACCGCGCTTTTCTTTCTGCTTTAGCGATTAACGGTTTTACCGTTGTTCCCAGTGGAAATTTCCTGAAAGTTAAGTCGGCACGGAATGCCCAACGTGACTCTATTGAAACTTTCTCGGGCGCTTACTATCCTAATTCAGATCAAATGATCACACGAATTATTCACTTGAAGCATATCCTTGCCGAGCAAGTGAACCGTGAGCTTCGTATTCTTCCCTCGAAAGATGGGGAAATGTCGATCTACTCGCCAACGAACTCGATCATTCTTTCTGACTACGGCGCTAATATCGATCGCGTCATGAAAATCATCAATCAGTTGGACGTGCCTGGTTTCGAAGAACAAATGGAAGTCGTTCCAATTAAATTCGCAAAAGCCAAAGACCTTGCCGATCTGGTGGATAAAATTGTGAATAAGGGCCAAGGCGGTAGCAACCGTGGCGGCGGAATTTCTTCCGGCGCTCCTGGCGGTTTTGCAGCCGGAGTTCCCCGTTTTTCTCGCCCCGGAGGAGCCAGCTCTCAACAAGGTGCTAGCTTTTTTATGGCCATTCCTGACGACCGCACCAATTCCATCATTGTTGTCGGAAATAAATCTGGAATTTTACGAGTGAAAAAACTGATTTCCCAATTGGATTTCCGTTTGAATTTGGATGGGTCCAGTGGAGTGAACGTTTATTACGTCAAACACGGTGAAGCTGAAAAAATCGCTCAAGTGCTTTCGGGAGTTGCGAAAGATGCAGCGCCTAAACGCGACACGATGGGTGGCCCCAACGCAGGCTTTTTTCCTCCACCGGTTCAACCTAGTAATGATCCGTCATCGGCGGGAATTTTTGGTGGCGACGTGAAAATCACCGCGGATAAGAGCACAAATTCATTAGTCATCACGGCGAGTAAACAAGATTACGAAACTGTGTTAGGACTTCTGAGTCGTTTGGATATCCCGCGTGACCAAGTGTTTGTTGAAGCAATCATTATGGAAATGTCAGCCGGAGATGGGTTTTCATTTAAACCAGGATATTATAATTTCGTTGGTAATGGTGGAATTGGGCGCCAAGGGTTTAATACACTAAGTAGCGAAGAAATCATGAGCCCGTTTGGTGGAGCAGGAGCGGTGCTCGGTTTTGCCGAAGGAAAAGAGATTGATATTCAAATCGGAACAACAAAAACTAAAGTTCCGAGCCTTGTAGGATTAATTTCCCTCCTGAAGAAAACCACTAAAGCTAATATTCTTTCTCAACCTCAAGTTATTGCAATGGACAACCAGGAAGCTTTAATTCAAGTTGGTGATAAGGTGGTTACCAGTAGCACCACATCTTATACCCAAAGTGGACAGCCTATCGTGACACCTACCTTAGAAGAAGCTTTGATTGAATTGAAATTAAAACCTTTTATCAATCCCACTTCGGAAACGATACGCATGGAAATTGATCAAAGCGTGAAGCAACCTTCTAGCGGAAGCAGCACTCCGAAGGTGTTTCAAGACTCAACTCAACCTTTAGCAACACGAAAAATTAAAACAAATATTGTCGTTAAAAATAAGGACACTGTTGTTCTGGGCGGTTTGATGCAAGATCGCGAAATTGAAACAATCAACAAAGTTCCGCTGCTGGGAGATTTGCCTTTATTGGGGTGGTTATTTAAAAGTAAAGTGACTGATAAACAAAAAGTTAATATGTTGGTCTTCATTACTCCAACTATCATTCGAAACCCCGAGGATAACACTAAAGTGTTAAGCAAAAAGCTAAATCAAAGATTGGATTACTTGAAAAACCAAGGTGGGGTTGACCCGTATGGTAAAGTTGTAGACGAAATTCAAAAGAAATCAGCTGGTGCTCCTTTAGATGATCAACTGGTTGAATAGGTAGGATTTAAAAATGCCGATGGATGTTCAGGCTATACTTCAAAAAGCGACTTCACTGACGGAAGAGCAAATCAAATCCGTCTTGAACAATCCTTCGGTATTGCGCTCTTCGACTGTTGGCGATGCTCTTCATCAACGGGAATTTTCAACTGCTGATGAATTGGTTGCAGAGCTTTGCAAAGAATTAGGTCTGGAATTCATGAAGGATATTCCTGTCAACGATATCTCTGCAGATCTTATTCGAGAACTTCCGATCAATTACGCAAAAACAAAATCTGTTCTTCCCTTCAAAGAAGAGCAAGATCAAGTGACAGTTTTAACTTCCAATCCCATCAATCTAAAAGCTCTTGATGACTTGCGGGTTCTCTTCGGCAAAAAAATAAAACCTTTGGTCACAACCACAGGTAAACTGCAAGATGCCATCAACCGCGTTTACGAAAAGTCTACGGCTAATCTATCAGGCCTGGATGAAATTGCTGATGAAGATTATGATTTGGATGATCCTATCGTGGATCTTCTTGAGGCCGGCGAAGATGATGCTCCAGTGATTAAGCTGGTGAATTCGCTTTTGTTCCGCGCCGTTAAAGAAAAAGCCTCGGATATACATATTGAACCTTACGAAAAAGACATGGTCGTGCGCTTTCGCATCGATGGTCTCCTTTTTGATATCTTCAAACCACCTAAGAAATTGCAAAACGCAATTACTTCACGGATCAAAGTTATGGCGAATCTCAACATCGCTGAAAAGCGTTTGCCTCAAGATGGTCGTATCCCCTTAAAGGTCGGTGGTAAAGATATTGATATTCGTCTTTCCACTGTGCCAACTTCTCACGGCGAACGTGTGGTGATGCGTTTGCAGGACAGATCGAATGTTATTTTAGCCCTCGAGCAATTGGGGTTTTCCGAGCAAAGTTTAGTGAAAATTGATGATTTGATTAAGCGCACCTACGGCATCTTGTTAGTTACTGGTCCAACAGGTTCAGGTAAATCAACAACTCTGTATGCCTGTTTAACCCGATTGAATAATACTGATGTTAATATCCTGACCGTTGAAGATCCCGTCGAGCAACGCATTCACGGAATTGGTCAGGTGCAAGTGAACGCTAAGATCGGCCTTACCTTTTCAGCAGGATTGCGTTCTTTCCTGCGGCAAGATCCTGACATCATCATGGTCGGAGAGATTCGTGACCTTGAAACTTGCGAACTTGCAATCAACTCGTCACTGACAGGTCACTTGGTGCTATCAACACTGCATACGAATGATGCTGCTGGCGCCTTCCCCCGATTGATCGATATCGGCGCTGAACCTTTCTTGATTGCCACTTCTATTCTTGGCGTCATTTCTCAACGTCTGGTGCGAGTTCTTTGTCCTCATTGCAAAGGCCCCCATGAGCCGACTGATTTTGAATTACAGATGTTAGGTATCGCTCGCCAAACGGTGTTGAAATCGAATATTTGTAAAGCTGTTGGCTGTGATCAATGCAATATGAAGGGCTATCTGGGTCGAACTTTGATTCAAGAAATTTTACCGGTCACTGATGACATTCGCTCACTCATCATGCAACGCAAAGATGGGGGCGCGATAAAAAAACAAGCCGTCGCCAATGGTATGATCAGTTTCCGCGATCACGGAATTCAAAAAGTTTTAGCCGGAATCACAACCATTGAAGAATTGCTCAGCAACACTCAGTTAGATATTTAGGTGAAAAATGCCTCTGTTCGAGTATAAAGGAATTTCAAAAACAGGAAAGAATGTTCGCGGTGTCGTTGATATCGACAACATGAAATCAGCGCGGACCAAGCTGAAAAAAGACGGCATCTTTGTCACTGATATTCGCGATAAAAAGAAAAATGAATCTACGAAAAAGAAAAGAGGCAGCTCTCGCGGAGGAGTGCCTGTCAAAGATATGGCCTTGATGACTCGGCAGCTTGCCGTTTTGATCAAATCAAATATTCCTTTGGTTGATGCTTTAACTGCAGTTTCGGAACAAGTTGAACACCCCTTGTTGGCCGAAGCGATCGCCGACTGCAAAAATATGGTTAACGAAGGAAGCCCCTTTTACAAAGCTCTAGCCAAATATCCCAATATTTTTTCTAATATCTTTATTTGTATGGTCGAAGCCGGCGAAATGTCTGGAAGTTTAGATGTGATCCTGCTCCGTTTGGCCGAATTCACGGAAGCTGCCGCAGAGTTACGAGCCAAAGTCAGTTCTGCAATGACCTACCCGATCATTATGTTGGTGGTTGTGTTCCTTATCCTTTTTGGTCTTTTTACTTTCGTGATTCCTAAAATGGTTACGATTTTTGAGTCATCCCCCGAGCTCACCTTACCCTGGTACACACAAACCATTATAGATATCAGCACTTTCACAACTAACTACTGGTATTTAATTATTGGCAGCGTGGTTGGCGGTTATCTATTTTTTAATCGCTGGAAATCCTCTCCCGAAGGATCAGCTCAGTGGGATGCCCTTTCATTAAAACTTCCCGTCTTTGGGCCGGTTATTCGCATGGTCGCAGTTTCGCGATTCACCCGAACTTTGGCGACTCTCCTGAATGGTGGCGTGCCCATGCTCGCAGCCATGGATATCGTTCGCAATGTTGTTAACAATCATGCCGTCGCCAAGGCCATCGATGAAGCTCGCAATAATATTTCAGAAGGGGAATCTATAGCTGGTCCGCTAAAAGCCTCGGGTCAGTTCCCGCCCATCGTGATTCACATGGTGAATATTGGTGAAAAAACCGGTGAGCTCGAAAACATGCTTTCCCAAGTCTCAGATGCCTATGATTTTCAAGTCAAAAATAAAATCGAGGGCATGACTTCATTGATTACACCCGTCATCACTATTATCATGGGAATCGTTGTCATGATTATCGTACTTTCCATCGTCATCCCTATGTTTGAGATGACAAATCTCGGAAATTAAATCAAACTCATTCCATTCCTAATAATGGAGGCTATTCATGAACGTTTTTACTTTTACTGGCAGAACTTTACGCAATAAAAAAGCATTTACCTTGGTTGAAATTATGATCGTCTTAGCGATCTTAGGATCAATCTTTGCGCTCTTGGCTCCTAAATTTGGTGGCGCTCGCGATAAAGCCAACCAAAAAGAAGCAAAAATTCAAATGGGTATGATTGCGAATGCGCTTTCTGACTACAATTTAGATTGTGCGAAATATCCTAAGACTTTAGAAGGCTTGACTAAGCCTGATCCTGATTGCGCGAACTGGGGTCCTGATGCTTATTATAAAAAATCTTTAAAGGATCCATGGAAGAATGATTATGTCTATGAACTTAATGGAAGTGAGTTCACTATTAAATCTTTAGGTAAAGATGGCAAAGAGGGTGGATCTGGCTTCAATAAGGATATCCCCGGTGATGAAGATGCTAACGCGGGTGACGGCGCCAAAACTGAATAATAAAGAAGTCCACTCTCAGGGTTCAGGCTCACGGCGTAAAGGTTTTACCCTCATCGAAATTCTGATTGTCTTAGCCATCATAGGTGCTGTGATGGCTTTTAGCTTTTCTCGCATTCGCAAAAATGAAAATAGCATTCGTGCTGTTGCCCGCAATTTCATTGTTCTAACAAAAGAAATTCGTAATCAAGCGCGCTTAACCAGCTCGACACTTCGTCTGGTTGTGCAGTTTGATAGGAACAAGCCTAAATTTTGGGTCGAGAAAGCTTCAGGCATCGAGCTGCGAGATCCAGAACAAGAAAAACAAGCTAAAGATGAAGATGATGGCCCTAAAACTTCTTTTCAGCTTTACAAAAAATTAACTAAAAAAGAAAAAGAACTTCCAAAAGGATTTTATTTTAATTCCTTAGAAGTTACGAATCAAAGCCCCGTCAGTGAAGGCTACGGGTTTATTTATTTTTCTCCTGAAGGTTTTGTGGATGCTTCAGCCTTACAAATTTCCAATCAAAAAAACACTTGGACTTTTATTTTCAATCCCCTCACGGGCCAAGCCGATTTTTTACCCGAAGCTAAATCTTTAAAGGATGTGAGCCGATGAAAAAATTTCGTCAAGGCTTCACGCTTCTTGAAGTTCTTATTGCCATGATCATTTTAGCTTCCGGCATAGTCTTACTAGCAAACGCATGGTCTGGCAGTACAGCGCGGATGAAAAAAACTCAGCTCAATACCGAAATCGCCGCTTTGCTCGAGCGTAAAGTTGCAGAAATCGATTTCAAATACCTGGGTAAACCCGTCGAATCTATCCCCGAGGAAGAAGAAGGCGAATTTGATGGAGCAGATGATTACACTTGGAAAATGAGCTCTAAACAGTTTGTCATGCCCGATATTTCCGGAATGCTCATTGGACAAGATGGCGGCGCTGATCAAATGATGTTGACCCTCATGAAACAATTTACGGAACATCTCAGCCAAACTATTAAAGAAGTGACAGTCACAGTTCTTTACACCAAAGGGAAGAAGCCTTATCAAGCCAGCGTCACCCTTTTCTTTGTGGACTTTAACAAAGAACCACCTATGGGAGCTATGGGCGCTCTTGGAGGTGGAGGATGAAACAAAAATCCTCTGCGGGTTTTACTCTGATTGAAGTTCTCATTTCCATAACTATTCTTGCGACTATGGGTACCTTGGCCGCGCAAAGTATTCAGCAAGCGATAAAATCTAAAAAGAAAATTCAAGAGCAAGTCGATATCACTTCGCGGATGCGTGACGGTATGAAGATGCTCGAACGCGACATTCAGTTAGCCTATCACCACCGCGACTGGGAAAAAGAATTAATGATCGCGATGAAAAAGAAGGCTTCACAACCTGCAAAGCCTGCTCCCGGAGGTTTCGTTCCGCCTCAACCCATGGCAACTGGTAGCCCCAATCAAGATCCCTTTGGGGGACCTGGGGTGGAAGCCCAACGCATTGATCCCAGCACCCATTTTGTTGGAACTGAGAATGAACTTCACTTTATCACTTTGAACAGTGGACGTTTAAGTCGAAATATTCCTCAAGCTGATTTTTCGGAAGTGGGTTACACACTGAAAGATTGCAAAAGCACGGATGGTAAAAGTTCTTCGAAATGTCTTTGGCGACGCACCAGTCCCTGGGTGGACAAAGATGTGACTGTTGGTGGCGAAGAGATTGTTCTGCTCGAAAATGTCAGTGAATTTTCATTGAAATTTTTAGGAAAAGGAAAACAAGATTGGGACAAAACTTGGAAGAGCACCGAAGCCGGTGACGGAGCAACCAAGGGAAATTTTCCTTCTGCGGTCGAAATTTCATTGACGATTCAACAGCCTTCCGAAAAAGAAAAATCAAAAAAGTACTCGATGCAAGTGGTTGTGCCCATTCACTTTCCAAACAATCGTGAAGAGGGCTCCACCACGAATCCTGACGGCTCTGAATCTCTACCTCCTGGTTCCGTACCTGCTGGCGGTGCTCCCTTCATGCCAGGCGCTGCTGGACAACCTATTCCTGGAGGACGTTAATGAGGTCCCGGTTTAAAAAATTCCTTAACTCTCTTCATCGCCCTGTCAGCAATCGTAAAGGCATCGCGATGATTACAGCCATTGCGGCTCTGACCTTAATGACTTATTTAGCAGTCGAAGTGATGTATGACACTCAAGTTGAGTACATTGTACATTCGCAAAATATCAATCGCATGAAAGCTTATTATGCGGCTCGATCCGGAGTTGATATCAGTTTGTTAAGAATTAAAATGTATCAAACCTTGGTGAACAAGTTGGGTAAGAATCTCCCCACCAATGGCATGGTCGACCAGATTTGGCAATTCCCCTTTATGTGGCCCTTGGAACTTCCTGCCGAGCTCAATGCCGTAGAAACTGACCAAATTAAAAACGCAGTTAAAGAATCGACAATGGATTCCACTTTTATTACCAAAATTACGGACGAAGGTGGACGCATTGATATCAATGATTTGAATTCTCCTTCAAAAACTTTGCGAGACATCACCCGCAAACAGTTACTTAATATTTTTCAAAACCGCATCACTGGCGATGAAGCTTTCAGCCGTCGTCATTCAGGCTATCGCTTCGAAGAACTGATTAACAATATCGCCGATTGGATGAGCAATAAATACAGTTCTGCAAACGGGGGCGATAAAAGAGGTTACTACAAAGAGCTCACCGGCAGCGACGAGTTCCCTCCCAATCGAGGTTTTCGCACGATTCATGAATTGCGTTTAGTTAAAGGGATGACCGACGAGTTCTTTGATATTTTAGAACCCAATATCACCATCTATGGTCTTAAAGGCATTAATCCGAATACGGCCAGCAAAGATGTGCTGAAAGCGATTGATCCCCTGATTACCGACGAGATTGTTGAAGAAATAAGAAAGCGCACGGCCCCTGGCAACGAAAGCCAGCCCTTTAAAAATGCCGATGATTTTTGGTCCTTCCTTCAATCAAAAGGCGTTAATCCTCAGGCTCGTGCCGAGATTCCAATCATCACTTCGGGCCTTTTTTCGTTTCGGATCAGCTCTATTGGGACCTTCAGTAATTCTAAAAAGGAAATTGAAGTTGTGGTCATGGATATTGACCAGGCAGCGACCCGACTAAATGAAGCTGTAAAGAGCGATGCGAAAAAAGAACAAGCCGATACAGGCGCCGACCAAAATCAACAACCAGCGGCAGATCAACAAAAGCAAGCCCCAAGTCCAGGCACCTCGACTGGAAGCAATCCTCTTCCCAAAGGCCCTCCAAGAATTGTATACTGGACCGAGAAATAAATTCCCTGATCTTTAAAAAACGGAAGTGGTTTAAAGATCAATTTATGGAAGACGGGATTCACTGACATGAAGTCAATTGGGATCGACATTGGAACCAGTCAAATTAAAGTTGTTGAGATTCAAACAACGTCTCGCGGTTATGTTGTAAACCAATACTTCATTCATCAGCTCAGTTTAAATCCCAACCACGATCGTGAAATTGAAACCATCGAATTTCTGCGCGATCTGTCTTCAAAATATGATCCTGCAGAAACACGATACTGTGTGGCCCTTCGCCAAGATCAAGTTGCCATTCGCAATAAGATTTTTCCTTTTGTGGATCGCCTGACAATTTCAAAAACTTTGCCCATGGAATTGGAAGATGACATTCCTTTTTCAATCGAGAATTCCATTTTTGATTCCAAGATCATTCGCACTTTAGGAACATCGTCAGAGATTCTCGCTTGCGCATCACCAAAGCATCATATCGCAAAACTTCTGCAACTTCTCAGCGATTCGGGAATTGATCCTTCCATCGTCTCTACAGAAGGCGCGGCCTTTGCTAACCTTTTCGAGCGTTGGAATGAAGCTCCCCCTTCACTGCCTGTAGGAGCTCTGGGCAGTGACAACCTTCGCCCCGAACGAAATCTCCGCGTGGTTTTAAACATCGGCTATGCCCGAACTTTGGTTTGTGCCTTTGATGACAACAGTCTCATTGGGGTGCGCTCACTTTTGTGGGGTGGAAAAAATATCGCTGAAGCTATTTCTAAAAAATATGAAATTCCGCTGATCGAAGCGACCAAAGAAATGGAACTCAAAGCTTTCATTCTAACGACCAAGCAACAAACCAGTTACGACGCTAAGATTTTTTCCGATACAATTTCTAAAAGCGTGCGCGAGATGGCTCGTGATCTTCAACTTTCATTACTGGAATTGCGTTCCGAGTTTAATGGAAATATCCAGCAGATCGAATTGACCGGCGGAGTCAGCCTGATTCAAGGGCTTACTCCTTTTCTAACCCAACTTCTTGAAGTGCCAGTCAATCGCATCCGTATTCTTGATCACATTCCCCAAATTCTTTTCGAAAAAACAGACATCACGGATACCCGGCTTGGTATCGCTTTAGGCTTAGCGATCGAAGGCTTAAAACGTCCCCGTAACCCCGCAATTAATTTTTTGAAGAACGAATTTGCAAAGCAAAATTACCGTCTGAAAAAATTTCTGAATCAATGGTCCCTGACCTTACAGTTTCTTTCCGTGGTTTTAGTGATGATGTACGTCTGGGGATATTTTCGTGCAGATTTTTCCACAAGTCTTGTTGAAAAGGCCAATGATCGCCTGAAAGAAAAAGCCGTCAGCATTGGTGGATTAACAAAGAAAACGGCAACGGAAAGTAACGTCAGAAAAAAAATTAAAGAAAATCGCAAAATCATTACCGAGCTGAAAAGCACTCAGGTTCTTTACCAAATGAATTCGGCTTTAGAGATTTTAAAGCGCGTCAGCGAAAGTGCTCCTGACAAAACTTCAGTGAAGGTCGACCTTAAAAAGTTCCATGTGCTTGAAGATGAGATCACCCTCGAAGCCTACGTCAACACCCGCCAGGAAGCGACCCGACTTATGCAGACACTGAATGGAGTGGCCATTGATGGTCGCATTCAATCTCGACCCTCGACTTTGCCTGGAGATCCTAAACGAGTGGCTCTTGCTGTGAGTTTTAAAATCGATCGCAACCTTCATAAAGTTGGCCTATGACTCTTGATGATTTAAAAGAAAACATAACATCCCGAATGAAAACGGCTCTCGAAAGAATCAAAGAAAGTGATTACTATCATCGGCTAAGCGATCGCTTTGAAAACATGAAGGCTTCCCAACAGCGTTTGACCTT
>JAKFYD010000055.1 GCA_021731025.1 Pseudobdellovibrionaceae bacterium
AAGAAAGGCTTTCACTCAATGTCAGAGGCGAAGTCGTTTACAGATTCAAAAAACCCTGGGACGACGGCACTACCGCCATCAAGATAACTCAAATGGAAATGATGGAAAAGTTAGCGGCCCTTGTTCCCAGGCCATGGGTGCATCTGACAAGATTCCACGGAGTGCTGGCTCCGCACTACAAGTTCAGAAAAACAATTGTTCCGCAGAAAAAGGAAGAACCAATCTTAAGTGCCACCAATGACACTGGCAAAGAAGAAAAACAAAAAACAAATCGAATATCCTGGGCGAGGCTCCTCAAGAGAGTCTTCAATATTGACATCGAAAATTGTCCCAAGTGTCGCGGAAAAATCAGAATCATCGCCGCCATCGAAGACCCCAAAATCATCAAAAAAATCCTGCATCACATGAACCTGCCATCAACCGCACCAGTCCTACTTCCCGCAAGGGGACCGCCAGAGCAAGATCAAGGTGACCTCTTCGCTCAGGAATTTTACAACGAATAGCTCCAGCTGTACTTCAAAACAATGACGGCACAGGCACAGCTTTACCAAAACAATCTTTTGTCACGGGTAATTTGCAAAAAAAATCAAAAATTATGCTCGGTACTGGGCTCTCGTGGAGATTTTGCTTGAATTCAGGCTCAAACGATGAGGAAATTTATAAATCAGACGCAAAGATACCGCAAAGATACTTGCTCGGAAGGACAAATATGGGCTTTATACTTCCTATCCTCAACAAAAAATACAAGATAAGACTATTGGTTTAAAAAATGCAGTTCATCGATACTGAGCTCAGTGAAGAGCTACGAATCTCTTTAAGGATAGAGGGGTTATGAAAAAGTTATTTATTGTTTTAGGAATTTTCTTAATAGGCTGCGGGTATAACAACACCCAGATCCCTGCAGATGCTCAACCTCTTGGAAATGACGGATTAAGCCAAGTGGACCCTGCAAATTTAGATTTTGCAACAGTCCGAGCCCAAGTTTTCCAGCCGCATTGCTTTCAATGCCATTCCCAAGCTGGCGGAAATCGAGCGGGGGTTAATTTAGAATCTTACGCTAATGTTAATTCACGACTTGCGACAATACAAAATGCAGTTAACAGCGGAGCGATGCCGCCTTCAGGATCTCTGCCTACGGCAACGCGGGCACTGCTGAACAATTGGATTCAGGCTGGCGCGCCAGAAATTAATTCAGGCGGACCCCAACCGAATCCGAATCCGAACCCACAACCCATACCACCCGTACCCCCGCCTTGTGACGATAGGCGTGGAGATGATGATGACGACGATGATTGCGATGACGACTAAACAAATTTTTAACAAGGAGTTTTAAAATGAAAAGAATAATTTATATGCTGACCCTGATGTTTTTATTCCAACCTCAAAGTTTTGCGACGACCCTTACAGCGGCAGGAGGAGACGTCAAATTCACGGCTGTAGGAAAACCAGGATTTTTAAAAATCCGCGGAGAATCGAAAGGGACATCGCCCACAGGAAATTTAAAGTTAGAAAATGAGCAAGTTACCGGAGAATTTCACTTCGATCTGAAAAGCTTGGATACAGGTATTGAATTAAGAAACGAACATATGAAAGACAAGTACCTTGAGGTCGGAAAATATCCTCAAGCCGTTTTAACTTTAGATCCTATTCCTGTGAAAGGCGGCAATTTGGGTTCTGATATGCAAAGTGATTTTAGTGGAAAGCTGAATTTGCACGGAGTTACTCAAAATGTAAAAGGTAAATTCCAGTACACAGCTAAAGATAAAAAAGCAAATGCAAGCTTCGCCATCAAAGTCTCTGATTATAAAATTGATGTTCCAAAGTACATGGGAGTTACCGTGAGCGAAACTGTTGATGTGGAAGCGAGCGTAGCACTGAAATAAAACGAGGTAAAAAATGAAAACGCACCAAAGACTTTTAGTACTTATAATATTTTTGGTACCCACCGTGAAGGTCTACGCTTTTCCCGATACCATTCGGCACGGCTATACCAGTTGCTCAACTTGCCATGTGTCTCCTGCTGGGGGCGGTTTACTGAGCCACTATGGGCGAAGTTTATCCAATGAGCTGATGAGCACTTGGGCTACAAAAGACGAAGAGCTTCCTTTGCATGGCTTAGTTAAAATACCCGAGTCGGTGATGGAAAAATTTTTTGTAGGTGGTGACGTTCGTTATCTTTCCCGGAAAGTCGATAGTGCGAATTCAAAAGTAAACGAAGGCTTCTTGATGCAGGCCCAACTTCGCTTGGGCCTTGTTTTAGAAAAACTTAAATTTCTAATCACCATCGGTAAGTTGGAAAATCCCCGAGCTTCAAGCCAAGTGAAGACCGTTGGAACTGAGTACTACACTTTATGGAGCATCAAAGAGGATTTACATCTTCGCTTTGGCCGATTCGAACCGGTTTTTGGCTTGCGAATGCCCGATCACAATTTGTGGGTCAAATCGGAAATAGGTTTTGTCCCCTGGGCCGAACGCGACGGGGCGGAATTTTTCTACGAAGGAGAAACACAGTCTGTAACACTGGCCGGCTTTCAATCCACATCAGCAATGCCAACAGCTCAGCAAAATACGGGACATACCCTTTCATTTTATCAAGTGATTGGAGAAAATAAAAGAGTTGGTTTAAGCGCCTTAAATTCAGAAGGGCAAGGAGTGCGCTCACGCGTTGTCTCTGCCCATGGTTCAATTTCTTTTTCTAAGAAGTCCTACTCATTGATTGAATATTCACGTTCATGGACAACAGATGTTTCTAAAGATTTAGCTTTTATAAGGTACGGCTATGAAGTGGCCAAGGGCTTTACGCCTATTCTTCAAGCGCAGGGAGAATTCACTCGCACTTCTCCGACTTCGGATGCGACACGATTTGGCGGAGGATTTATCTGGCTCCCAAGGCCCCACTTTGAACTTATGGGCTTAGTCGAACAACAAAAAATCCCAGCGGGAAATTCAACCGAAGCCTTTTTGTTATTCCATTATTATTTATAGAGAGAAAAAATTAATTTCAGCGATAGCCCAGCTGATCCGCTGGGCTAAATATAAATCTATTTAGAAACCGCGACTAATACGAAGTTTATCCCAGTAATGGTGCCAAGATTTACTGCAATCACGAATACCGCATTGATAAGCGCTCGAACCATCCCATACAGGATTAATTTGAAATTCAGTAAAGCCTCCGGGAGTTAGATTTACATTCCTGTAATCTCCTACAAGCCTTCCATCGAGCCACCATCTGACGATTCCATCCCGTGACGTTTTTGTGGTACTTGCTTTCAAATAAACTTCAATCTTATGCCAGCCACTTCCTGCAGCCACGGTCGCATTCCCAACATTGGGGCGAAGTCTTCCCATGGGGTCTCCTTGATTGAAACATCCACCTTCATAGCCAGAGATATGACAGTTGTCATAAGTTGCTTGAAGCTGCCACATCAGAGTTTTGGGTTGATTTTTCGGACCGTGCCAAGTTAAGAAATTATTATCAACAGGCGGTTGGCTCACATACAATAACTTGTTTGTGTCGCGCGAAGAACCTTCGAATTCAGTATTGGTTGACCATATTGTGCCAATATAAAGTTGTTTTACGGCGGGAAAATTCTGGATAAATTGCCCACCACCGTTATTAGCTCCTAAAGGCAGCTGAACATTCAAAGCTGTAACCGGGCCAATATTCGTGAAAGTCGCGGTTTTGTAAACATCAAATAAGCCACAAACAGTTCCCGAAAAATCACAATTGTAAAGATTAGAAAATCCTACGGGCTCATTGGTCCAACTACTTGGATTTGTTCCAGCTGTAAAAACAATCTTGGGATCCATAAATGTTAAATCACAGGCTGAATTTCCACGCGAGTTAACAACGAAATCAATTTTATCTCCAGTCGCAACACTGGTAGAAAGATTCATATTAAAACCATTCACGTTGCCATTGAGAATTGTATTTTGTGAAAGCACTGTCGAATTTTTTCTCACAGTAACGACAACTCCAGAGGAACTTCCAGATCCACACGATTTGTCGGCATCATAAACTCGCCCAGTAATTGCAGCAGTTCCTGCGCCTGGTGAGTTGAATCTTAAGATAGCATCAACTTGATTGCCTGGATGCATTGAATTACGTCCAATACCTAAGTACTTTTCAGAGGGCGCTCTCATAACTCCCAATGTTGAATCGTAAACCATGCGTTCATTTCTTGAAGTGATGTAGGAAAAAACATTCCCATTATTGAAATGGGCCGAAGCCTGATAAGTTGTTTGTGCCTGAGCCTCGAACGAAATTCCAGCAGCTAATAGAATAGCTACATACAACGATCGCGTAAAATCAAATTTCATGAATCCTCCCCTGGATGTTTTGAGTTCATAAGTATTAAAGACGAGATTTCATCTGTCTAGAAATAATACTGCAGCAAAAGAAAAACTGAGCCGTATCTGTCACACCTCTCATCAACCCAGACTTTGATCCATAAACTTCATCTGAAGTTCTAAAATCTCAAAATTAAACGATTCGTAAATATTATTAAGTTTTCTTCAAACCGAAGCTAAACAAGCATCAATTTTCTTCTACTTGATCGACATTATAACTGACTTTCATGCTTAAAATTTCCATTATGAGACACTTTTATAAACAACATCCAACCCAGCACCTGGGCACCTGGCCGTCATCGATTTCGAAAAACTTTCTTTAAATTTTTTCTCTAGCCCCGGCAAGCCATCCATCACCCCAATTTGAACAGCGCCTGGGTCAAGGCCGCGCTTAATTAGATCTTCAAACACAACACCCCAGGCATCTGCATTATCTTTATGGCCAGGCTGCAAAGTCAAAAGGGACGTGCAATTGCGGTCATCAAGGCCAACGACAACAAGGGTTGGTTCTTTTTCCGTAGAACCTCGCCTTTGAATTTTAAAGTTCGTGCCATCAACAAAAAGACACCAATACTTTTTTGTTAAATCGCGCTCCAGCCACGCAAGAGCTTTATCTTCAACAAGAGCCAAAGAATTATGAACACTTTGTGGTGACACCTGAATGCCCAGAATTCTTTTCGAAATCATCGACAAAGTTCGATTCGAAATTCCCGCCAAATGAAGAACGGCAAGGTCTTCTTTTAACCTCGAATCGACTTGCTCATGTTTTGGAATAATTGAGCTACTGAACTTTTTATTTCGATCCCGTGGCATTCGAATTCTAAGACAGCCGATGCCTTTAATTGCGAACTCACGTTCGTAAAATCCATTTCTTTTATTTCCTGACTGATCTGCCTGGCCAAGAAATAAATCGAACTCCGCTTGTAGTAATTGATTGCAAGTGTTCGTCACTGAGGATTTGATTTCTGTGGAAAGAAATTCAAAAAGTTTTTGATTATTTTCTTTGAATAATTCGACTGCTTTGACTAATTCCGGAATCTTTACTTCGATTTTTACTATGCCCATTTGTAGCTTCATAACCTGTTATTCTCCTGAAGTCCTATAAGACTTTCTTATGGAGACACAATCGTTTTTACGCTACCGTGAAGTGCAATCTTTCACGGCGAGCTTCCAATTAACCAATTAAAAGGAATCCGCCATGCGCTTCGAGCTGTTAATTGTCCCTTTGTCAATTCTGTTTACATTACTAGATTATGCCGAATCCGAGAGTCATCCGTATTGTGCTAATTTGCACCAATATGTGTGTGAGAAAAATGAACCGATATTGATACCCAGTATACAAGAGCAAATAGCGGACTTTGGTTGGCGAGAGACATTAACAAGAATTGAGAGTGATACCGTAGACTAACGACCAGACCACAAACACTTCATTTTATAATTTTTAAAATCATTTGGGCTTCACTTCAATGAGGCCCCATTTTCATCTCAGAAGCAAAGCGGTCAGTAAAGCGAATCTCAATGAAGTTCTCCCAGTCGTTTTTATAATTTTTTAAAGGCTTCCTACAGCCGACCACTGAAAACCCTAGACTCCTGTTAAGTTCCGTTGATTTGGAGTTATCAACTAAAAAGAAAAAAAATAGTTGCATTTATGCTCAGGTGGCGGAAGTCCGCCATCTCTAAAATCAAAAAAATGTCCAAATTCTAAGAACTTAGTCTCCGATTTAAGATCAGTAGCAAAATGACCATGTAGCAATTATATGATATGGGCATTTAATTTAAGTCGATCGAGCATTAGATCGAATGTATTCAATAAGAGTTCGATAATTCGCAAATTAATTACCAGGCACTAAACTTGTATTACCCGTTTGCATGGGGGTAATTGGGGTTGAAACACAGCATTCTTTTAATTGATGACGATATTGCTTATCGCCGCTCAATGACCTCTTTTTTAGAAGATGAGGGTTTCTTTGTCCGCGCCGTCGAAAGCGGTGATGAAGGAATCGCGCTAGTACGCCAGCAGCTTTTTGCATTCTCTCTAGCTTTAGTTGACTACCATATGCCCGAGATAAAGGGACCTGAGACTATCCAGAAGCTTCGAGAATTGGATTCGAACCTAACAGTCTTTGCTCTTTCGGGCGACGATTCAATTACTGCTCACAACAAGTCTTTAGAATCAGGGGCCGTTTTTTTCATAGAAAAGGATATTGGTGCTGCAAAATTTTTGGGAATATTGCATCGTACTTGTCGGGAAATCGAACGAAGAACAAAGCCCATCAGGATTTTACCACACAATGAAAATCAAAAGCTGATCGCATCAATTGGGATGGTTGGGGTTTCTGAAACAATGGCTGAGGTAGCAAGACATATTCAAAAGTTCGGCCCATCTTCGGACTCAGTTCTAATCCGGGGTGAAAACGGCACGGGAAAAGAGTGTGTTGCCAAAGCCATTCATCAACATTCATTAAGAAAGACAAAGCCTTTTGTTGCAGTTAACTGCGCAGCAATTCCAGAAAATTTAATTGAAAGTGAACTTTTTGGTCATGAAAAAGGTGCCTTCACCGGAGCTATACGTTCTCGCGTTGGCTACTTTGAGGCTGCTGAGGGTGGAACAATTTTTCTTGATGAAATTGGTGAAATGCCCAAGCACTTACAGGCTACACTTCTTAGAGTGTTGCAGGAGAAGACAATAACACCAGTTGGAGCAGCGGTAAGTCGCAAGGTCGATTTTCGATTGATCTCTGCCACTAATGCTCCTCTTGAGGCTCTCATTGCTGAAAAGAATTTTCGTGAAGACTTATTCTTTCGATTAAACGTTCTTCCAATTACAATCAAACCCCTTCGAGAACGTCCAGAAGATATTCCTGTGTTAGCACAATCATTTTTAGAGGAAGCAAATCATGAGTCTAAAGAGAAAAAGATTTTACTCGCAAGCGTAGCCGAAGAGCTTCAAAAAATGAAATGGCCAGGCAATGTTCGGGAACTTGAACATTGCATACGATTCCTCGTCAATATGTCCTCAGGCGTAAATTTAGACGGCTCTCTTTTGAGAAGTCGAACCGATATGACGATATCAAAGAAAAAACCGACGGATCTTGCAGCGTTAAAATTTATGCAGATGACTTCAGAGAAAAGTTTAGTATTGAAAGCTCTCGAACAAAGTAACTCTATCTCAGCGGCGGCACGAATTCTTAATGTCAGCCGTAGTACCGTTCGAGAGAAAATGAAAAAATATGATATTGAATTTAAACAACAAATCGAGGGAGTAGAAATATGAAAAAAACAATATTCATCGCTTTAGCTGCGTTAATCGGGGTTGAACTGAGCGCGTTTGCCGATACTGAACAGGCTAAAAAATTGTCACCACTTCAAAAAGCACAAATTGCTTGGGCTATCAAAATCTTAGGTGACACTAAAACTCTGACAACCAATCAAAACCAGTGTGTTCAATTCGATCAAGATGTTTTAAACACTCTACAAGAACAGGGACAGATTCAACAAGGTGGCGCACAACCAAATGTTATTTGTGTGGGTTCACAGTAGAATTTATGAAGGCACTTTATCTCATCGCGGCGTTGGCTTCGTTTGCAGTAGGAGCAGTTTTTATGACATCGGTAAGTAATGATAAAATATTAAGAGTTGCATTTCCAGTTAGACTGAATGCGGCTTCGTATGAACCTACGAATATCAACCTCGATCACGAATATATCTTCTTAGAAAACGTATTTTCACCCTTAGTAGAAATTTCGAAGGATGGATCTATCGAATCCGGTGTTGCAGAAAAAATGGATTGGGTCGGTGATGAGTTGAAACTGGCAATCCGAAAGAATTTGAAAACAGCTTCAGGAAAACCGATCACTCCTGATGATGTTGTCTTTTCTCTCAAAAGACTTCTTGTCCTATCAGGAAACACTCACGGTAATTTCAAAGATATTGTCTGTCCTGGTGTCAGCCTTAAGTCGGTCGATGATTCTTGTCCTGGCATTCGACAAGACAGTGAAAGTGTCTATTTAAATGCAAAAGGTCGAAAGTCATTTCTCTTACCAATGTTGGGAGCTATCGACTTTGCAGTGATTCCTAAAACGAGCGTTGATTCTAAGACACTCAAAATCATTAATTTTTCTGAGACAAGCGGCCCTTATTGGCTAGAAAAAGAAGAAGAGTCAGGTACTGCAACACTGAGACTCAATCCATACCATTATTTTGCAGCGAAAAATATCGCAGAAAAAATAATTCTTGTTCCAACAGATACAACTCAACCTGAAAGCAGTCTGAAGGATTTGGAAGAGGGTAGGGTCGATCACTTAACGACCGTCGATGCTTCAAAGGCAGACAAGATTATAAGCTTTGCACAAAAACATCCTGACTTTGAAAGCCATATTACGATGAAAATTCGCAGCCTCTTTATTGTCTTTACGGAGAGAGGCCGTAAAGAGTTGAGCGCGGATGAACGACGTTACATTGGCGAAAAAATGAAAACTGTCTTCTCGTCGATCTATGCTGATATTCCTGGCTTTGAGCAACGAGCTGAGTTTTTTCCAAGCCTTGGTGAAGGAGGTCTGACCAAAGCTCAAAGAGAAAAACTTAACTCCATTCGTGAAATGGGAAAGACCGAACCTAAGAAGCATTTCAAAATTGGCATCATTAAAAGGACTGGATACGAAGAATGGGCGAAACCAATAGCGGAAGTTCTCCCACAAGCTGAATGTTACAAAGAAACCAACGTACCTGACTTCAAAAAATACGATAAACTTGAGGATGTACCCCATGCCTGGATTGCTTCCACAGATACGGGTTTTATGGAAGATATCAGTTTGATTTCATATTCTCTCAACGCTGGTCTTTTAGGATTGTCGAAAGATCAGCGATCACAGTGGCTCGCCGATTACATGGCCACGGATGATAAAGCTTTACGTATTAATAAACTCAAGGTGCTTCACTATCAAGCTCTTGCAGAACCCGCCATTATTCCACTGATAGCATCACCTTATGCAGCCCTTGCCCGAAAACCTTGGAAGATGGAACTTTCAGAACTCTATGCGAATAATCAACTATGGCGAATCAAACTCCATTAGCTAATTGGCTTTATTCTAAGCGGTCAGAATTGAATCCTCGCTTCAGAGAATTCAATTGGCCATCGCAAATTTTTCCAAGCGTTTTCGACTTTGAAACCAAGTTGAGTTTGGGTGGAATTGAGGCGGATGGTAGGGGAGTCGATCCTCGCCGCGAAATTGCACTTGAAAAATCAGTGGCAGAAGCAATCGAACGTCTTATTTGTAAGAGCTTGAGGTTTGATTCTGTTGGATTTGCTGTGGCTGGAACTCATGATCCATCGGAACACGCAAAGTTTGAAACCTTAGAAAGGTTTTATTTAGATGAACACCTTGAGAAAAGAATTCCTTTTGGTAAGATGGACTTTACATTACCTGATTCTTTGAAACTTACGTCAGTTTCGCCATCAGTTCGGGTCAACTTTTATCGGATGAGTACACAAATAAATTTTTATGGTATTGTCTGTGCAATCCAGTCGGAAGATCCGAAGAGAACGTCATTGGGATTTGCTCTTTCTGAAAATATCGAAATTTCTGTTCATCGCGCTTTCCTCGAAGCACTACCCAGTTTTGCTTGGATGGTCTCTGGAGAAAAATTAGAGCTCTTAGAATTACCGTGGCATTTGCAATCCGATTTCATCGGAAAAGTCGAAGCACTCTTCAGAGATACTGACGATATTTATGCAGCTCCAATTCCCTTGCCGAAGCTTTCTCGTATTGAAATTTCTTTGACGAGTATACCTATTCTTGAAAGTGCTCCGTTGAGATTAGCTCGCTTTGAAAGTGAGAAAAGCTGGTGAAAATTCAAACTTCTGCGCAGAGAATAAAAGTTTTTGAGAAAAAACAGTATATTGTTTCTGGCCTATGTCTTTTGATCGTAACTGGCTTAGCTATTGTATTCAATGCGCTTCATTTACAGAATGTTGCAGAGGAAAATACTCGCTTCCTTTCACGAATGGTTAAAATCGGCGACTTTCGAGAGGCAAGTTTGATTCTGCAACAAGCAAGACTTTCAAGTTTTACGATGATCCAATATAAATCGCCAGAGTCGGATCGTTCGTTTGTCATTCCATTGAAAGCTGAGATATTCAAAGACAACAGTTTTTTTAATCGAATTGCAAAAAACGAAATCAAAGTCAGTGTAGATTTGAATACGGCCACTCAGTCAAATGATGAAATTATATTCGAGTATGAAAGATTTAGGCTTGTTCCATATGCCTTTCTAATCTGGTTTTTTTTGAATCTTATTTCAATTCCACAGACACGTTTGTTGAAACGTCGCTTGCTTGAACAGTTTAATCGCGACATCGAAATAGAGAAGAAAGTAGCGAAAAGTGAAATCGCTCAGCAAGTTCGACACAATCTTAGGACACCTCTTGCTGCATTGATTCATATACCCAGTAGGTTGCCTGAAGCCGCATTGAAAGAACGCGAGCTTTTAGAGCTGACTATTGGGCAAATTCGTGACCTAATATCAAAACTCGATGATCGAACCAATGAGGCCTTCATAGAGGCTTATTCAACAGAACTTTACACTACACTTGATCAAGCGAAACGCGAATTGACGAATATTGTTCCGAAGTCCATCCAATTTGAATTTGATATTGAAGATATTGTCGCATCGTCTCTTGTTAAACATATTCCATATGAGCTCCGATCTGTTCTTGGAAATGTCATTACTAATTCTGTCGAAGCAGTAGGGGAGTCAGGGAAAATTCTTGTGCAGGTGCGAGATTTAGCCTCTGAAGTTTTAATTTCCGTTTCTGACAATGGTATCGGAATTAAGCCTGAGATTCTTCCCAAAGTTTTCCAAAAGCATTTCTCCGAAGGAAAGTTAAATGGTTCTGGAATCGGCCTCTCACACGCGAAAGAAAATATCGAGTCATGGGGTGGTTCTGTCAGTATCAATTCAACTGTAAATGTTGGTACGACTGTAACGATCACATTGCCAGTGGAAGACCGTGCTTCTTGGTATTTACCTCGATTGAAATTTAATGCTCAATCAAAAATTTTCATAGTTGATGATCAAGAGTCAGCCCTTGAACTTTGGAAAATCAAGTTGCAAGAAGCTGATCTTATGAAGCAATCTGTGTTTTCTAAGACTGGCGAAGTTTGTATGAAAACTTTCGAAAAAGAAGAAGATTGTACATACCTTTTTGACTATGATCTTTCACAAAGAGAAACGGGACTTGATTTTTTAAGAAATCTTTCGAAAGGTTCCACTCGATGTCTCGTGACGGGAAACTTTGATAACCAAAAACTGCGCTCAGCTTGTGCAGAAGCGGGAATTTATCTTATTCCCAAGGGATATATTCCAGAGATCCCGCTTATAAAACTCTCCACCTGATTTGATCTAGAGTTTATTATTCTTTCAAATTTTTCATTTTTTCTTTTCGCTTATCTGATTCACGCGGGAAAAATCGAGGACTTCCCCAGGTCTCTGTGCGCGATTCATAGATAAGTTTAGCTTGAGCGCGCCAAATCCAGGTTTGGATCTCATTAAGATTCATCGTTATCGAACAAGCGATCACCACTCCAACTGAAATGGCGATGAGTCTATCTAAGTTCATATTTTCCTCCTTTTTCTACTAATTGTCCTGTTTTAATTCTTTGAATTATGTTGGCGATGGAATTCCAGGACCATTGCTTGCCCATTGGTGAGCGAACTTTTTTCCCATTCAGCCAAGTCGCAATTGAATTCAGGGAATGACCCGTTTTCCATTTTTGAATAATGGAAAGTAAATGAGGGTACTCGATTGGGTGTTTAACAATCTGGCCTTCATAGAAGCAGAAACCATATGGAGGTTTCGCAGCTTTTTTGGATTTAGTTCTTTGGGATATGCGGCCAATTTCATCGTGCTGATTTCTTAGGGAAATGCCAGCTCGAAGTAAGAGCCCTCGTACTTTACCCTTTGAAATGCCAACATGAGCCTCTATATCACTTAGTGACATGCCCTTTTCGTATAAATTAATGACCTTTGGGGTTTGTTCGGAATAATTAGAAAAATCTAATTGTATGAAATCATGTGACTTTGTCGATATTGCTTGTTTGCAAGTCGGGGTCACCAATTGTCAATAAACTCGAACTCGGATTTTTAAAAAAATGTAGATTTTGACTCTGGCTGGCGGTTTGGGAAAGGCCAGGGGGCTTGGGCCCTAAGCCTTTCGTTGAATAATAGCTGTGTCCTATGTGGAAATAGATTTCAAAGCCATCGGGCTTAATAATGATCTTATGCACGACCTTTTTGATAATCGCTGTTTGAAGTTCTTTTGACTTCTATTTGTGCATTGATGATTTAACGAATGATAACGATTTTACGGACTTTCCTTAATCATGAAAGTGCTAACGAAGGAAAACGAAATGGCTCTAGAAACTAGTGGATTTTGGATTACTCTTTAAATGTCCATTTGGGGTATTTCTCTCTTAGAAGAGAAGTATTAGCTTTCCAAGATCTAAGTTTTGTATCCTCAAGGTCACTAATCGAAACTTTTCCATTACCGTCAGTCTTATATCCCCAGGAAAAGCTAGCTACTGGAAAGATTATTTTTGACATCAGAGCATCGGGAGAAGCCACTAAAAAACTGTCTGCGCGCCAGGTGACATTCCGGGCTCGTTTATTTTCGGTGTTAAACATAGAAGGAGCATCAAACAGAGTTGGAATCGGCCCCCAAAAACAAAAAGGTGAGTTACTATCCTCCATCTGCGGCGGATGATCGACAATAATAGTTGGATTTTTGTCACTGGATTTTGAATAGGTAAGAATTTGAATCCATCCCATCATAGCATTGTAGCCGATACCGCCGTATGTCACTGAAGCATTGATGACGGGAAAAGATTTTGTTTGGTCTAACCGCGCAGCTTTTCCAAATAAGGTAACGTAACCCAATTTTTCAGGGTCTTTGTTTTCAGACAAAACAACTTCTACTGAACCCGAATTGTTATGGAGAGAAAATGGAATTTTTAGTCTCACTGGAGTTTCTTTCCACGCAACGGAAACTAAAGGAGAAAAAACTAATGTCACTACTGAAACCAACGTCGCTCTTTTCATAAAAGCATGATCCCATTCGCACGGGGTTTGGTCATCAACCAAATCCTTGCAAATTAAATGCGTTAACTTAGCCTTGAGCTTTTGGTCAAATTTGAGAGTTCTTATGCGAAAGCCATCTGTGAACAAAAGGCTCTGCAAAGCGGATCAGGTTCAAAAGGATTGCCTTGAAAAGGTAGTTTCAAAATTTCCATTTAAAAAAAAAATGCTGCTAACTATGAAGGTTCGG
>JAKFYD010000052.1 GCA_021731025.1 Pseudobdellovibrionaceae bacterium
GTGAAGTTCTGAGGTATCCACCTTGCACGCTCTGTTGGTATCAGAGAATTTGCATGTATCCCTTGGTCGTCATTTTTATGGTTGCACTGTGGTCAGACGACAGTCGCTTCCTAAAATACAGTTGGCCATTCTCTACTATTGGCTTCGCAATCGCGAGTTATCATATTTTGCTCTATTACGGAATTTTGGCAGAAAGTATTGTCCCCTGTAGCAAAGGGGTTTCTTGCACAACAAAACAGGTTGAAATTTTTGGTTTTTTAACGATTCCCCTCATGTCTTGGATGAGCTTCCTTGCAATAAATATTTTGGCATTGGCGGGAGTCTTCTTAAAGGAGGAAAAATGAGGAAAAATAAATTATTTATCACAGGAGTTCTGAGCACAGCCTTGATTATTTTCGGCAGCCTTGTTTGGTTCGGTGGAAGATCGTCGAAACAAGAGCAAGCTCCAACGGCAGTCACAGCAATTGATTCCGAACGTCTGATTAAGCCGCACAGCCCAATCAAAGGCGATCCGAGCGCCAAAGTGACTATTGTTGAATTTCTCGACCCCGAATGTGAAGCTTGCCGAGCGATGCATCCCATTATGAACCGCCTCCTTTTGGAGTATGGAGGAAAAATTCGTCTTGTAATTCGATACATGCCACTTCATGGAAACTCACGATTTGCGGCGGCGGCTCTTGAGGAAGCCAGAGAGCAAGGGAAGTATTTCGAAGCTTTGGATATTCTTTTTGAAAGACAGCCGGAGTGGGCCGACCACGCACAGCCTCGCCCGGAATTACTTGTTATCTTCCTAAAAGAAATTGGCATCCACCAAAAGACCTTAGAGCCTTCAGGCCTCACTACAAAGCATGGCTGGAAGATCGATCTTGACCAAGCTGACGGAGTTCAGCTTGGCGTGCGATTAACGCCTACTTTCTTTGTCAATGGCAAATTGCTCGATGAGATCGGGTATCCCCCAATAAAGAATGCCATTGAGGAAGCACTTGGAAAACTTTAAAATGAAAATAACAGCAAATGCAAGGACTCAATATGAACAATAATATGAATATAGAAGGGTTATCAAAATCTCCGGAAGAGCGAACTGACAGTAAAGAAAATGAAGTAGAAACCGTGTTCAAAATATCGGGCGCTGATTGTTCTGATGAAGTGAACGCAATTACGAAGGCTCTTTCGGAAGTGGGCGTAAAATCCGTAGCCGTCAATCTTGTTGCAGCTACGGCAACGGTGCATCACTCTCGGGAAATATCCGCTCAGAGGATCCAAGCAGCTATCGAAAGCACGGGCGTGAAGGTCGTAGAGGAAGAAAATTTAAATTTCCTCTCGACGAATAAACAACGAGTTTTGCTCATCGCAGCTTCAGGAGTACTTTTAGCTATTGGGTTGGCGTTCGAATGGACCACCAAATTAAGCGATGCTTTGTCCCTGACTATTTTTGGAGCAGCTACTTTGGTCAGTGGAATTCTTGTTTTTCCGAGGGCCTATCGAGCGGCGAAGCAGCGCTCCCTGGATATGAATGTTTTGATGTCAATTGCCGTTATCGGCGCATTTGCCATCAAGGAATATTCTGAGGCTGCAACCGTCGTGTTTCTCTTTTCTCTGGCTGAACTGCTAGAAGCATTTAGCATCGCAAGGGCACGCCAGGCGATCCGCGCCGTAATGAAGCTCACGCCACAAATTGCACTTGTAAAGAAAGGCGATGCTCTAATTACTTTGCCAGTCCTTGAAGTGAATATTGATGATCTCATTGTCGTGAGACCTGGGGATAGCTTTCCACTTGACGGCTTGGTTGTGGAAGGAACTTCATTCGTCAACCAAGCCCCTTTGACTGGAGAGTCTGTTCCAGTTGATAAAAAGGCCGGCGACCAAGTTTTTGCAGGAACGGTGAATGAAGGAGGCGCGCTCACGGTTCGAGTCACCAAGGCGTTTCAAGACACAAAAATATCGCGAGTGATGAAGCTTATCGAAGAGGCTCAGGAACAAAAAGCTCCTTCGGAAAGGTTCGTAGATCGCTTTGCCAAAATTTATACACCAGCCGTTTTTCTCCTAGCCATCGGAATTGCGGCGATTCCACCACTCGTTACTGGGCAGTCTTTCGACATTTGGTTTTATCGTGCCCTGATTCTCTTAGTAGTCGCTTGTCCTTGCGCCTTGGTACTCGCAACGCCTATTTCTGTCGTCTCAGGATTAGCCTCACTTGCAAAGCAAGGCGTTCTCGTCAAAGGCGGAAAGTATCTTGAAGCCTTGGGAAAGATCCGCACTGTTGCTTTGGATAAAACAGGAACTTTGACGGAAGGAAAATTTAAAGTCCAAACATTCCGTGCCTTTAACGGCTCGACGGAACTTGAAATTTTACGAGTGGCCGTCGCGCTGGAAAAAGTCTCCAGTCACCCCCTGGCTAAAGCAGTTTTGGCGTACGCAAGTCCATTTCAGGTGACTCCTGCCGACGCTAAGGAATATGCGGCAATTCCTGGAAGAGGTGCGCAAGGTTGGGTCGATTCTTGTCTTTACTTTGCCGGGAACCACAAGCTTGCCCATGAGCTTGGAGTTTGCACGCCCGAAACTGAAGCTTATCTCATCGAGCTTGAAGAAAAAGCTTTGTCCGTCATTATCATCGGTCATAAGCCTCACAATGAACACAAGGGAAATGTACTCGGCATTTTCGGTCTCGGCGATACTTTAAAGCCGAACGCACGCCACGCGATTAGCGAACTGCACCGGATTGGTGTTACCAAGGTATTGGTTCTCAGCGGAGATAACCAGAAAACAGTCGATGCGATCGCCGAACTAACCGGCGTCGATGAAGCAAAGGGTGATCTTTTGCCGGAGGACAAAGTTGCACGCGTGAAGCAACTCACAGCAGAATACGAATATGTAGCAATGGTAGGAGATGGAGTGAACGATGCCCCCGCTCTTGCCAATGCCACTATTGGTATTTCGATGGGAGCTGCGGGCACCGACTCAGCAATTGAAACATCCGATGTAAGCCTGATGCAGGACGACCTTTCACAGCTACCGAAGGCAATAGCACAAGGCCGAAGGGTATTGAGCGTGATCCGCTTCAACATCGGCTTTGCTCTCGTGACAAAAGCTGTATTTCTTATCCTTACAGTTATTGGGTTTGCAAATCTTTGGTTAGCAGTCGCTGCCGATTTGGGTGCTACAGTCTTAGTGACCTTAAATGCTTTACGACTTTTAACGGTAAAATCGGAACAGAGTCATCCGTGAACAAGCCCTTTTTCAATTTGCTTGGGAACAAATCGAGGAAGCTCATATTTGTTTCAACCATTTACTGGCCTTCATTTTTCTTTTCACTGGCGAATGCACATTTTTTCCAGCTATGAATGAAGCTAACAGCTAAAGGATTCTACAAAGAGAATTATTTAAAAAAACTGCCGCATAAAAAGGTGTCCACTAGATCGGGCACAAATCATTTTTGAAAATTTAGATCTAATCTTTTTAAATCGGCGTACCCAATCTGTTACTCAATTTCCGGACGCCCCAATCGCTTTAAGAATTGAATAGGCTGTAATTTCAGATTCACATAATTTGGCTGCGAATTTTTGTATTTCTTCTAACACCATTCCCAACTAATTGTTGGTTCAACCATTTGAACTTAATACCACCACGCTGATGAGCTTTGACAGCCTCACGACCAACAATGCCAGTGGCTTCGACCAGTGTGCCCGCGGCACCCAGCATGAGAGCCGCCATGACCAGGCTTTGAATAAATCGTACAACTCCAGACATAAATTTCTCCTTTCAGGCCACAAAGCTTTTTAAAATTGTATGAACCGCAAGAAGCTTATCCTCGTTGCGGATTTGATCTAAAAGCTGAAGGCATTCATCCTTCACACTGATGAGCGGAATAGGTTTTCCATTTAGGTATTCAAAAAACTCATCGTTTGTAAAATCGTACAGAGCTAGAAGTCGGCGAAGCCTATTCTCCGGAATTCCCATTCGACCATTTTCGTAATGACCGATGGCTTGCGGAGAGCAACCCGCTGCCCGAGCGGCATCAGGTTGCGAAATCTTTTTCGAGATTCGCATGAACCTGATAATTTTACTTTTAGTCGTGATGATCTTCTGCTGGCTGCGTTTCAATTGATCCTCCAATCTTGAGTCGAAAAATGGTTTTTCGATTCGAAAGCCAGTGTCATTGTCTAGGGGTCTCGTGCTTTCTAAGATTCCGAATGGAATTCATAGAGCTAGAGTCTCTAGACAATGCGAGTGGAGAATTCTGATGAGTCAGCTTTCGATAGCCAAAAAGTAGCCAGGCTGTAGCCAAACCGTGTGATGAAGTGTGATCTCGTGTGAGGTCGAATCAAATTAAACCGGAGCTTGCTATTGAATTTTGTTATTTGATTTCGTTATTTTGCATTTTAGAACCAAAAAACCCGACGGGTAAATTGGCGTTCCCAAGGGGATTTGAACCCCTGTATCCTCCGTGAAAGGGAGGTGTCCTAGGCCACTAGACGATGGGAACTTAATGGTGGCTCGCGATGGATTCGAACCATCGACCCCTTCATTAAAAGTGAAGTGCTCTACCAGCTGAGCTAGCGAACCAGTCTGAACAAGGACAACAACTTCATTGAAAATTGGGGCAGAGTCAACCCCTTCTTTTCAAAAATAAAAACTTCCTAATAGTGCTTAATTATTGAACAAAGGCTTCACCCATAAAGTTTGTTCTCGGCCGGGTCCGATCGAGATCACGTCAATGGGGGTTGCTACTTGGCTAATAATATAATCAATGTAACTGGTCGTATTCCGAGGGAGCTCTTTCAAAGTTGTGATCTTTGTGATGTCTTCTTTCCATCCTGGGAAGTATTCGATCACGGGTTCGACTTTTTCCAGCTCATAGGGGGAAGTGGGTAAATCTTGCAAAATCTCATCGCCCAATTTGTAGGCGGTGCAGATACCCACTTTATCATGGCCAGTTAAAACATCCAATTTCATCAAAGCTAAGTTCGTAATTCCATTCACGCGAATAGCATATTTCAAAGCGACTAAATCCAGCCACCCACAGCGGCGAGCTCGTCCCGTTGTCGAGCCAAACTCATGTCCATCAGCCTGAATTTTTTTGCCGACTTCGTCTTTAAGTTCGGTTGGGAAAGGGCCCGAGCCTACTCGTGTTGCATAAGCTTTAAAAACACCAACAACATTTTTAATTTGAGTGGGACCAACGCCAGCACCGGTACAGGCCGAACCGGCCAAGGTCGACGAGCTCGTGACGAAGGGATAAGTGCCGTAGTGAATGTCCAGCATAGTGCCTTGAGCTCCTTCGAACAGAACTCGTCGGCCTGCTTTCAAAGCGCGATTGACCACGCTGGAAGAATCACGACAGCGGTAAGGAGCGAGTTCTTCAGCGACAGTTTGTAATTGTTGAAAAAGTTCTGCGGCTGAAAATTCCGGAACTCCATAAAGATTTTTAAGAAGATGATTTTTTTCTTTCAGAGTGTAATCCAATTTCGCCATCAAACTTTTGGGATCGTACAGATCGCCAAAAAGAATAGCTCTTCGAGCGGCGCGGTCTTCGTAAGCGGGGCCAATGCCTTTTCCTGTGGTTCCAATTTTCCCTTCGGAAAGATCAGTTTCTCGAGCAGCATCAATGGCTTTATGACAGGGAAGTAAGATTGTTGCTGAATCGGAAATCATCAATTGTTTGGGATTTTGCAAATAGCCCGTTGCTTTTAATTTGCGAATTTCTTCCGCGAGACTGAAAACATCAATCACGACGGCTGCAGTGATTACGCAAGCGGTTTCAGGGCGTAGAATTCCCGAAGGAATCAAATGCAAAACTGTTTTTTTGCCATTCACCACTAAGGTGTGACCTGCATTCGCACCGCCTTGAAAGCGAACAACGACATCAGCGTTTGCTGCAAAGACGTCGACCAATTTTCCTTTACCTTCATCACCCCATTGCGCACCGACAACGATCAAACCAGCCACAGTCCTCCCTTATTTAATTCCGGCTTACTTTCGCTTAAAAAAGTTTGAAAATCATGAAGTTCTTAATTTTTGGGCCCAGCGCCAAAAGGAGTAGCCCCATACCAAGCCACACGAGGGGGCAGGGTATCGCTGGTTGAACCATCGGTGAAAAAGCGAATCAGCTTTTCCGCGGCCGTGCTGGAAGCCTTGTAAAAAGCTTCATCGGTGTTGGCTCCAATGTGGGGGGTCAGCACCACCTGAGGATAGTTGATTAACTTTGAAGTTCTGGGCAGGGGCTCCTTCTCGAAAACATCCAGGCCAACGGCGCGAAGATAGTCTCTTTCTAGGGCCTCACACAGGTCACTTTCATTGATAACTGTTCCCCTTGAAGTATTAATTAAAATCATTCCGCGGTGAATGTACTCGAAGTGAGAGCGGGTGAGCATCAGATCGGTTTCTAAAGTTTTCGGCACATGAAAGGAAATAACATCAGAGGTTTTCAGAACCTCTTCGTAGCTGGAGCGCTCGGCTTGAAGCAATTCAAAACGATCATCTTCTTGATAGGGATCATAGGCGACCACGTTCATATTGAAGGCCCTTGCGATTTGTGCGACTCGGGACCCAATTCGGCCTAAACCAACGATCCCGAAAGTCCTTCCTGAAAGTTCGAGGCCGACAATGCTTTCGCGATTCCATTCGCCAGCTTTGATCCCCCGGTGACCCACAAGAACTTGCGAACTGCAGGCGAGCACCAGCGCCCAAGTCAGTTGGGCAGCACTTTCAACATTGGCCGTTGGAGTGTGCATCACAGTGATGCCCCATTTTTGCGTGGCTTCGAGATCGATATGATCAAAGCCGCTGGTGGCGGTGATGATGAGTTGAAGTTTCGGAGAATTCTTTAAAAGATTTTCGTCAATGCGAGTCTTTGAGCGAATGATTAGTGCGTTCGCTGTCATCAAGTGTTCTAAGGGAATTTTTTGAGGAGATTCTGCGCGCACAACTTCAAAACCAGGTTGTTGATTCAAAAATAAAAAACTTTCCTGGGAAAATCGATCCATAATCAAGATTTTTTTATTCATGGATGAGTCCTTAGCCAAGTTTTAAGTTCATCACTCAGACCAGTGATTTTTGTGGTGCTTATCCACTGAGAATCCATTTTGTGAATTGCAGTGATCAGATGTTCGATCGAACGAACAATTTCTTCGTCTTGAATGTAACCCATATGACCAATACGAACGATTTTTCCTTTTGCCTGATCTTGTCCACCCATAAATGTCATATTGAAGTTCTTTTCAATATCAAGTCTTAACTTTTGACCGTCGATATTCGGCGGCAAGAGAATCGCCGTTAGCGAATCGCTGGGCTCCTTGGCGTAGAGAGAAAGTCCTGCTTTCTGTACGAAAATCCGCGTCGCTTCAGCCCGGCGACGAATGGTCTGAAAATGTTTGTCCAAGCCTTGATTCAAAATCAATTTTAAAACCTGATCTAAAGCTTTAATTAAAGGAACTGCTGCGCTGAAAAAAGATTCTCCATTGCGATTGGCTTTTTTTTCGGCACGCACATCAAAATAGAAGCGGGGAGCTTTTGCTTTTTCGACGAAGGCCCAAGCTTTTTTCGAGAAGCTCACAAAGGAAAGTCCAGTCGGTAACATAAAAGCTTTTTGCGAACCCGCAACCAGTCCATCGATATGCCACTGATCCATAGGTAAAGGATAAGCTCCAACAGCAGTGATGCCATCGACCAGCAGCAAAGTTTCCGGAAACTGAGAGCAAATTTTTCCAAGTTCTTGAATGGGATGAGCAACGCCGGTGCTGGTTTCACAAGCTTGGGTCAGCACCGCCCGCGTGCGAGGATGGGATTGTAAATATTTTTGAACATCTTGGGGATTCACAGCTTCGCCCCAGGGAACTGAATGCACATGAACGTTGGCGCTACAGATTTTAGCCATTTCGGCCCAGCGCTCACCAAACTTTCCAGAGACTATTGCAAAGACGTGATCGCCAGGTGAAAGAGTATTTACAAGTAGAGATTCCATCCCGCCTGTGCCCGTCGAGGTGTGAATAAAAACATCTTCTTCAGTTTGGAAAATCTTTTTTAAATCCTGGCGAACTCTTGCGAATATCTGATCAAATTCAGGAGTGCGATGATGAATCATTGGCTCTGCTAGAATTTTTCGCACTTCAGGGTGCAAATTCACCGGCCCTGGAGCCAATAAGCTGTAGGGATGATTTAAATGGATGCTTGAACTCACAAAAAGACCTCGAGTCTTGACTTTCCTTCGATCAGGGCTATCTTAAATCATATTTAACAGGCATCGCAAGAGAATGAAGACAATTCATAAAGTTTTTTTTAGTACTTTTATTTCAATATTCTTTCTATCTTCCTGCGCCTATCGTTGGGGCTCAACGACGCGTTCACTTCCGGGGGGATATCGGCAAGTTTCGATTCCTGTTTTTAAAAATAAAACCCAAGAGACTGGAATTGAAGTCGGCCTAACAAATGCCTTAATCCAAGAATTTCAAAAGTCATCGATCACAAGAGTTGTCGACGACGAGAAGTCAGAAGTGCAAATTGTTGGCGAAATATTTTCCCTGAAATATGACTCGGGTGGGGGCGGCGAACAGCCCAATGCCAGCAACTATTTGCCTCGGGGAACAGTGCTTGCGAAAACTTACAATACAACCTTGGACGTGCGCATTCGCATGGTTAGAAAATCGGATAAGGTTGAGCTGTGGAGCGGTAATTTTCATGCAGAACGTTCTTACAATGCTCCCTTCGTGACGCTATCTGGTGTGAACTCTGTAAATCCTTCCTACAATCTGTCAGCGCGACGAATGAATATTGATGCCATGTCGGTTGATTTAATGTCTGAAGCTTACGATAGAATCTCGGAGAACTTTTAATGCCGATGCGTGATCCGCAAAAGATTTACAAAGATCTTGAAACGCAAAAATTTTCTTCGTTATATTTTATCTTTGGCGAAGAACCCTATTTGCTGAATCAATGCTTTCAACGTTTTAAAAAATCCGTCATCGCCGAAGGCACTGAAGATTTTAATTACAATCTTTTCTATGCCACTGAAAATTCTCCCAGCGAAGTTAAAGAAGCCGTTGAAACTTTACCCATGATGAGTCCTCATCGCTTGGTTATCTTAAAAGAAGCTCATGAATATTCAGATAAACAATGGGCCGAGTTTGAATCGCTGATTACGTCTCCGGTTGAAACAACCATTTTTGTGATTTTGGCTACGAAGGTCGACAAAAGAAAAAAAATTCTGAAAACTTTAACTGAAGTGGCCGAGACTGTTGAATTTAAAAAACCCTACGAGAATCAAGTTCCCTGGTGGATCAATTACATTGCTCAGTCTTTAGAAGTTAAAATTTCTGAAGAGGCCATCCATTTGTTGCACACTTTGGTGGGCTCGCATTTGCTCGAAATCGAATCAGAAATTTTGAAATTAAAAGAATATATTGGCAAGCGGGACCGCATTGAATTGTCGGATGTGGCTTCAGCCGTGTCGCGCTCGAAAGAAGAAAATATTTTTGATTTTACCCGTGCCGTCGGCGAGCGAGATCAAGTGAAAGCTCTCGAGCATTTAGTGCAACTCTTAGATCAAGGGCAAAGCGAAGTGGGTGTTGTTGCTCTGGTCGCTCGTCACATTCGATTGCTGATGGTGGTGAAGAAGGGCCTCGAAATGAGTTTGCATGGGGGCCGCTTGGCTCAACATGCCCAGGTGCCCAGTTACTTTATTGAAAGCTATGTTGATCAATCTCGACAATGGTCGATGAAAAAATTAGAACAAACTTTGGTCGTGCTCAGCGAGACGGATAAGGCTTTAAAATCATCACCTTTGTCATCGCACATTTGGCTCGAGAATATGGTCCTTAAAGCCTGCCACTAAAAGTTTTAGAGCGGATTCCCGATAAGACAGTATGAACTTAAAGAAAGTTAAAACGGGCAAAGACAGTCCTGTGCGCCGTCGATTTCCTCGGCGGGCTTACCAAAGAAAAATTGCTGTGCTATCAGCTGGGCAATTTATTATTTGTGAGGCTGGGGAACTCAGTGAAGGCGGTTTATCTTTTCGCTCGGAATTTGTTTTTGATGTGAACAAAGAAATTTTAATTAATTTTCAAATTCCCGGTGGAGCTTTTGCTTTTTTACGGGCTATCGTGAAGTCGACAATGAAACAAGATGAACTTGTTTTGCATAACATATCATTTGTCGACGTGCCTTTTCAGCATCGTCGACAAATTCGTTCGTTCATTTCTGAACGCGATGATTTACTTTGAAGTTAAAGCGGCGTGAACTCGTGAAGTCAAACGACCGATTTTACGGGCGACCATTTGCTTTTTTAATACGCCACGTCCAGCGGCTTTAGCGATTTGTGAAGTGTAGCTTTTCAAAAGTTCTGGCAAAGCTTTGATGTTTTTTTCTGTTAATGCTTTAACTAAACTTTTTTCTGAAGTTCTAACCACGCTTTTACGGCGGTTGTTGTTAGCTTCTTTTTTTACCGTTTGACGGGCTCTTTTTGCTGCTGACTTATGGTTTGCCAAGGGATGACCTCCGAAGTATTGTTGAAAGATCAAGGTGTTAACATAGAGTGTCTCAGGAAGCAAGAGGCTTTGGATGGCCCCAGATACCAATGAAAACGATTCAAAAAGCCGTGTGGTTCTCCATGCTTTGAGTATGGCGCTGGGAACTATGACCAGCCGGGTCTTGGGACTCGTTCGCGAAATGCTTTTGACCGCTTACTTTTCCCGTTACGTGACTGACGCATGGACGGTGGCTTTTCGCCTTCCCAATATTTTTAGACGACTTTTAGGAGAAGGCTCTCTGTCGGTCAGTTTCATCCCTGTTTTTGTGGAATCCCGACAGGCGGGTGAAGAGCGGGCCCGAAATGTTTTGAACGGTGTGTATACTTTATTGCTATTGGTTCTGACTGTCTTAACGGCCTTCGGGATTATCTTTACGGAACCCCTGATCCGCTTAATGTTGGATGACAATTACGCCATGATTCCAGGCAAATTCGAGCTGACCTGCAGAATGGCCAGAATTATGTTCGGTTTTGTATTTATGATCAGCAATTACGCCTTTTTTATGGGGGTTCTGAACGCCCTTGGAGCTTTTGCGATCGCAGCTATGGCACCCACTTTGTTTAACGTGGCGATGATCATTTCAACTTTAATTCCTGCTGAAAAATTCCCCAGTCCTGGAGATGGATTGGCTTGGGGAGTGCTGATCGGCGGGGCTTTGCAGGCTCTGATTTTGGTGCCAGTTTTACGAGCAAGAAATTATTTTCCGCGAGTGAACTGGAATATTTCTGTGGTTTGGAAAAACCCCGATGTGCAAAAAGTTTTTCGAAATATGCTGCCAGGGCTTTTTGGTTTGGGACTTTTGCAGATCACCACATTAGTGAATCAGCGTTTTGCCAGCGAGTTGGGGGAAGGCGCGATCACGTATATTTATTTAGCGGATCGCTTGTTGGAGTTACCACTTTCTTTAATCAGCGTGAGTCTTGGTGTCGCTTTGCTGCCCACTTTGTCGGGGCTGTGGAGTCAGGGGAAGAAAGCCGAAATGTCGGATACGATGGCTTTTTATTTGCGATTAAATTTGTACATGGTTTCGGCAGCAGCAGTGGGATTATTTATGTTGTCTCGGCCCGTGGTTGAAGTGCTGTTTCACCGAGGCAAATTCACTGCGCAGGATGTGGAAGCCACGGTCGGCGTCGTCTGTGTATGGGCCCTGATCATGATTCCTTCCAGCTTGGTGCGAGTGCTGGCGCCAGCTTACTACGCCGTGAAGAACACTTGGTTCCCAGCGGTTGTGTCTTTGATGTGTTTGATTGTCCATTTGATAGTGGCGCCCTGGTTGATGGGGGCTTACGGGCTGACGGGCTTGAATGTGTCCTCTTTGGTGAGTTCCACCCTCAACATGATTCTGCTTTTATTTTTCTATGGACGACTTGTGTATGCCATGAATCTTTGGACCATACTTAAAAAAATATTGTTGTTTTCTGTGCCTCTGTTGGGAATGGGTGTTGTGTTACTGTTTTACAGCGTGGTGGAAACTTGGGCCTTAGGCGCTTTCCCGGATGTACCTTCAGTCGTTAAAACTTTCCTCTTAGGGGTTTTTATCTTGCTAGGTTCCGCAACTTTTATTCTGATTAGCTCACTGATGGGGCTCGATGAATCTAAAGCAACTTTAGACCGAGTGCTTGGGAAATTAGCTCGTAAATTTAAAAAATAAGGGCACTTTGTCAAATGTTTAGACACTTCAATTGCTCCAAATAAAACATAGGCCTGCTAAATCCTGGAATTAAACCTGCACTCTGATTGAAGAGAAAAGGTGGAATTTATGAAAACTTTAGTGATGTTATTGATACCGTCTCAATTGTGTTGGGATTTAAGCATCAACCTTTACTCCTAAAAAAGTCAGTTTGATGTTAGCATTAGATCCCATTTTGTCTTCCCAGTACCTGTTCCAATAATCTTTTGTTGAACTGAG
>JAKFYD010000042.1 GCA_021731025.1 Pseudobdellovibrionaceae bacterium
ATGTCGGGACACCGCGCGTGTTTGGGCTTCAATCTGTGCAAGGCTTTACGGTTATTGAGTCAGTTAGAAGTTTTGCCCGCGTAATGAAAAGTGAATTTACAAAACCAATTGAAAGATATGCACTTATTCACAAAAAAATAAATTATTGCAGTTAAAATACAAAAATAATGTGGAAAACTGACTAAATTTAGACTTTAAATCGCCGAACTCGCTCTATTTACGCCGTCATTTCCAATCGCAGACTGATGACTCTCAGGGTAAGAAGCTTTCTGACTTTCCTTGAGGGTAAATCTAAGCAGTGGGTCTGAGAGTCTTGAAAGAAAGCAAGATCAGTGAGCACAGATTGGCCTCTTTTGTATCCTCAAAATGAATCCGTAAACTATGTTAAGCGGGTCATAGGCCTTCCTGGGGAAGTTTTAAAAATTGAAGATAATAAAATATATATCAATGGTCGTGAGCTGAGTGAAGATTACCTTCCTCTTCACGAGCGAGAATTGATTTATCGACAAGGATTTGAAATTTCTATTCCGAAGGATATGTATTTTGTGATGGGAGACAATCGAGATAACAGTTATGACAGTCGCTATTGGGGACTCGTGCCGCGAAAGAATTTAAAAGGTAAAGCTGTTAGGGTATTGTGGAATATTACTTTCGACCACATTTTGCCCGAGATGAGTTTGTTTAGGACTGGAATTAAGATTTAACTGAAAGCTCTCCCTTTAAGAGGAGAGCTCCGTAAAAAATTATTCGTTGATGAGTGAAAGAATAAGGTCAGCAGCTTGATCGGCAGTGCCTTGAAAACCTTCATTTCTTAACCAAGCGATAGCGTTTTGCAGATTTGAATCGTTTTCGATGATAAGAAATTGCTCTTGAGTTGATTGAGCATTCTTTAAGTTCAAAGCGCCTTGTGCAGCTGGGCCTAGGATTTCTTTTGAGCGACTTCCGTCAGTGCTGCTTTTTGATAACCTAGTTGCGTCTCCTGTAAGCAGAGTCGCATCTATCGTTTTTGATACTGAAAAACAAGTAGCGCTATACATTTTGGAACACCCAGGCATTCCTGATGCAAAGACTTCAGACATCAAAATTTGATTTAATACAATCAGAGTCATTATTTTAAGTTTCATAAGAATTCCTCATTTCTATTTCAGCCCAATTTAACAGCTTGAAGATTTTTTTCCCCTGTTATGTTTTTGGCAGGAAAAATATACCTGTCGAGGTTTTTGACGCTGTAGCGGTGGAATCGGGGATAAAGTCCGAAAATGGCGAGTAATCAGGTTAAATATGCGCTAGATTACTTTTCATGAAGGCTGCCGAATCAGAAAAGGGAAAGAAAATGAACTACGTTTACAAATTTATGAAATCACCGGTCGGTAAACTGAAACTCATCGCTGGACCTAAAGGACTTGCCGCCATTCTGTGGGAAGGGGACAGAATTGATCGAGTCAGAGTCAAAGCAGAGAACGAAGATTTGGATCATCCCGCATTGCTTGCGGCAGAATCTCAGTTGAAAGAGTATTTTTCGGGTCAACGCAAATCTTTTTCTATCAAACTTGATTTACAAGGCACAGATTTTCAAAAACAAGTCTGGAATGAATTGCTCGAAATTCCTTTTGGAAAAACCAGCAGCTACGGTGAACTGGCAAAAAAAATTAAAAAACCAAAAGCCTGTCGTGCGGTGGGAGCTGCGAATGGACGAAATCCTGTTTCCATAATAGTTCCATGCCATCGAGTGATTGGCAGTACTGGGAAGCTAACAGGATTCGCGGGTGGCGTAGATATAAAATTACAGTTATTGAAATTGGAGAGCGAGGGGAACTAGTTACTGCAGGTGTCGGGGCGACATTGTCTCTCTGTTTTTAAAACCCTAAGTTTATTGTGCAGGCCAGACCAAAATTTTCTTTAACGAAACTCTGGGGTGGGGCAATAATGGTCGTGGTCAGCATCAATTCGATAATGTAAGGGCTTCGGATAAATTTATTCCGGCTTTAGTTTTGCAATATCTTCAAATAACCAAGGAGGTATTGTGGCGACATCCACTCAAGCCGTGAAGGAATCTAAAAAAAAATCTAGGCATCACGTTCCGAGCTCTTCCGATGTTGTTATTAAATCTGAAGTCTATCTGAACAGGGCTTTCGATGGATTAAATCGCTGCAAATCAAGAACTCAATCAGTGCCTTCTGAGCTTGCCGATATTATAGCTGGGACTTTGAAGTCAGGCATCAAAGTTTACAATCAAGCCCGCCTGCTTCATCGCACGGGTAAGTACCAGTCCGCGAAAAAATACGCAAAGGCCGTCTGCCTGCTTTGCACAGTGCTTAACAATCTGGCTGAAGAGCAAACTGAAAATATTTTAGATCTAGGATTGCCACCACAGATGCAAATAATAACATCGAAAGTTGCACCTCGCTCTCGTAATCTGCATCATTCTTTAAACCTTCTTGATTCTTTTATCCGTCAAAGAATGAAACAGGCTTCGAAATTTTATCGAGGTCGATTGGTCGGTTACTCTGACGTTCTTTCCGAAGTTTCCAAGTATCTTGGTCAAATCGAAAAATATCACTAGATTCAGTATGAAAAACTAAGCTTAAGATATGCCAGGCTTTTCAAGCTCAATTTTTGCAATTTCATCACTCGGTATTAAAAATATGTTTCAGATCAAAATTACGCGACTTCGCAAGCCAGTGGCTTCCAATTTTTGGTGTGATGTCGATGATTTTGACAGCTGATGAAACAGCTTAGAACGAGGTTAGAAATGAACTACCGCTTTTTAAAATTTTTCTTTTTGAGCTTTTTTGCGCTAACGCAAATTCAATTTCAAGCCCAGGCTAATGAAGCTTGTCTTAGGACCTTTACTGAAAATGTCAGTCTTGAAATCCCTTATGTCAGCGAGCAAACCTTGCAATCGCGCTACGGCGTTTCAGAAAAAGATGTTGTGCGCACTCCACGGCATAAAATCCCAGTGATTATCAAAATGGAAAAGCATGAAACACTAGCTCCGACTTTGAAACTTGTAGGAGCAGCACCAGTTAAAGAGAAAAAAAATTACGACACGGTTATTGTTGGCGGTGGTCCCGCAGGATTAACAGCTGCTCTTTACCTTGCGGAAGCCGGAAAATCAGTTCTTATTCTCGAGCGTAATTCTGAAGTTGGTGGCCTAGGAATGGGAAATGAATTGAATGGAATACGAGCAGGCGGCGGTGCCGCCTATTCAGCAGGTCCTGAAGGCAAATTTGAATACAGCGTTTTTCAAAAAATTGGATTAGGTAATTACAAAAAGAAATTAACCATTGAAGAACCCATTGATAGCTATAGATGGAATGGCAAGCTATTCAAAGGAATCTGGGAAGGTCACACTCTGAAAGAGCTTCCGCCTCCATTTACTTTATTTAAACATGCCTTATTAAAACTGCACAAACTTGGAGCGGGCCGAGAAGAAGGTCACTATGCGGAATGGGCCGATCAAATGGACATGGCGACTCTGGTAAGACAAATGCCCGAGTTGGTAAAATCCTGGAATGATCCTGTTTCTCGTAAAATTTATGAGCAGTATTCGAAGGACAAAAGTTTAAACTCTGCTGATCCTATGATTGATGTGATTGAACTGTTAGATCTCTACGGCAGATCTGCCTTAGGTGGAATTACTAAAGAAATTTCAGCTCGACAATTTATTGATTTTTACACGGCAGAAATTTTTACTCGTTACACGGGAACTTTGGGAACGGGAACTATCGTTGAAGCACTAAAGAAAAAATTAGCTAAGTATCGGCACCTTGTTGATATCCGAACCTCTTCACCTGTCTCTGAACTTGAAAATGTCAGTGATGGATCAAGCGTGGTTTTTACAGAGAAAGGGATAGTTAAAGAAGCTCTTGGTAAAAAAACAATTTTTTCTGTGGCGATGAACTTAGCGCCTAAACTTATAAAGGGTCTTGAAAAACTCGATCCGGAAAAAGTTAAAACTATTTCAGATATTAAAATGACAGACTATGCGGTTCATGTCGCTCGTTTAAAAGGTCATCCTTATCGTGTCACCTATGACACTTGGACGCACGGGAATGGTGACCATTCAAAGCCAACCGATCTCATCAATGGTCGCTGGCAAGATACTAAAATTAAGGCTTACGAAGGTATGCGTGAATTTGAAAAAGATCCATCGGATGACTATGGAATTATCTCAATCTATCAGCCTCTCGGAAAATCAAACTGGGAAAACTTTTCGACAGATTCTTACATCAGAAAAGTTGAAGGTTCTGTCGAGTTTATGGTTCAACAATTAACCGGGTTAGCGGCTGAAAAAGGACAAAAGATAGAGGTGGAACTGGTTGAGTCTTACCGCTGGCCTGAATCCATTCACATTGTATCGCCAGGTTATCTCAAAAAAACTCCAGTGCTTGCTCGCCGTGTTGGGAATATTCACTTTGCGAACAACACGATTGCAGCTCCCGAGCTCGAGACGGCAATGGCTCGAGCGGCACGTGAAGCGATGGCGATCATTCAGCTGTTGGGTGGATCGGTTAAAAAGGCTGCAGGACATTAATTGGGAATGGGGGAAACGAGAGATTGAATGAGTAAATCTCGGTTACTCATACACTTCTTTGCGATGACCAATTTTAAAATTGCAGAACAATTCTTAACGTCTCATCTTGAGGCTTTTGGTGCAGCTAAAGTGCTGAGTTTCGAATTGCTTACCTTTCTTACCGTTAAAATGAAGATCGTACCCAGAAGGGGATAATTCTCTTGTCATCAAGCTCCCTCATAATTGTTTTGTTCAATTTCACCTGGAGCGGGGTCATCATACGAAGCTCAAATATGTTTCTATCGACTTCATAAATCCAGAGCCTAAACACTTTAGGATGATTCTGAAAAACGATCAGTGCAAAAAAACCACCGAATTCGTTGGCCTCGGTCTCCAAAAGCACAAAAGGTTGTTGAAACAATGAATTATATTGTTTGATTTCTTTTAATGATTCCATTGATCGAGGATATTTCCGACGAGGTTTGAGCACGGCCCCCAAACTTTGCTGTATTGCGGAGACCTTCCAAGAGTTCCTCCAGTGTGAGAGGTTTTCAATTTTAAGTGAAATAGGCCTCTCAGAGTTGGCTCCATGAACTTGCGCCGAAAAGCTTAACACGATAATCCAAATTGAGATTATATAATTCATGTTTATTTCTCTTCAATAAAGATGTGTCGGCCGTCCAATGTGATCCAGTGACCTCCAGTGGGAAGGTTTTTAACCTTCTTTGGTTTCCCTGCTTTGGCATTTTTGTCAGCTTTGGATTTTTTGGAAAACTCAGCCTCGTACTTCAAAACATTTTCAACATACTCTTGAATCTCTTTTGATTTGTCCGCATTGGCACCGGCAGACTCAAGATATTTTTTAACATTCTTCCATAAAGCCGGATTTCGCCCGTCAGCCTCAGCTAAAGACTGAGCCTTGGCAATCCTGCCTTCGCCTGCATTGAATGCCGCGATCACAAATTTTCTTCGTTCCTCAGAATCCTTCACGGGACTCGTCGAAAGATTTCCTGAAAGAGGCGTCTTTTTGCCAAATATTTTGTCTTGTGTTTTTAGATACTTTGCTGCAGCAGCCGAAGCATTGTCGACATCAAATCTTTCGTCATTTTTATTGCCAACGACTAGTCCCATTCTTTTAGCGGTCGCTCGCTCCAATTGAAAGTCACCTGCGGCTCCAGATATTCCACGTGCTCTGCGATTTTTCCCAAAGCTACTCTCTTGGCCATAAATAGCTTCCAAGGTATTTACCGTAAACCCATCCTTGGCATCGAAGTGGCGTGATGCGTTTTCGAGAGCAGCCCGTGTATGTGGAGTTTCCCTTTCTAACCAAATGTTGATGTTAGAAACCTTCTTATGGGTTTTTATTTTTCTGCTTACCTTCTTTTTTGCCATTTTAACCTTACACTACACTCTTACTTTCATTTCTTTTTCTGCCGATTAACTCTATCGGAATTCTTACAGTTTGTTTTTGGTGCAGCCTACGCTTGAAAAATTAGAGCAGAGATTTTCATTGAACACTCCTCTACAACTTCTTTTGAGGCTTTTTCAATAAACTTGGCTTTTCTGACCTTCCAATCAAGATTTTTTAGATGGTCTGACAAAACAACACCCTTTATTTTTTTACCCGAGATGTTCACTTCAAATGGATATCCTTTCACGTTTGAAGTTATTGGACAGCAAACAGCAAGACCTGTTTTTTTATTATATTTTTCTGGCGAGAGAACAAGTGCTGGACGAGTACCCATTTGTTCGTGACCTGCTTGTGGCGTAAAATTAAGCCAAATGACGTCACCTCGGTTCGGTATATAGCTCATTACCAAATCTCATTTCCTTCGGACTTGAACTCTTCTTCTGAATGCAAATTACTTTTGGTGATTTGCTCTAAGAGAGCATCTAGTAGATATTCTTTCTTGACAGGAAAAATTACAATCGTGCCATTTTTAGACTCAATTTCGACTTCAGAATTTTCACCTAAGTTTACTTTTTCAATCACAGTTTTTGGTATTCGAACCCCAAGCGAGTTTCCCCATTTTTGTATTTTTACGGACATGATTGCACCTCTCAAATTCAAGTATATACAATGTTTATACTTTCATCAAGATAAAACCCTCAATTCTGAAAGTGACTCACGCATGCCGCAGGTCAGATACGTGCTTTGATGAACAACTATTTAATTTTGATGAATTATTCCAAATGTCTCATTTTGAGACATTTGGTGCGCCCGCGCGGACTTGAACCGCGACGTCTTTCGACATATGCCCCTCAAACATACGTGTCTACCAATTCCACCACGGGCGCCTGAAATGATCTCAGATCAAATATAAATCATATGCGGTGTGACCGAGTCAACGAATCATCAAGCCGCGGGGTTTCTGATATCGGAACGGAATCCCGTATTCTGTATCCCGTACAGTATCCAGGATGCCGGGCCCAGCATCCTGGATACCGGGGAAAATTTTTTTTAAAAAATTGTGCTGCTTAATTAACCCAAGTCTCCGTTCATAGCGTCTCAACAACAGGAAGCAAGGATGCTTCACAGTAAGAGGGGGCAGGGGCAAGCCAGGATGGCGCGCCGAAGCCAGTAAATGTAAAATAGGGGTGGGGGTTTTTCATGAGCGACATAGGATGGTTGCTTTTCTTTATAGTGACATACTCAGGTGTAGTTGGATGGTCCTTGTTTTTAACTGTGAAGACGCCTTCCCGAATGGAAGCTGTACGAATTAAAAATAAATAAGTTTGTTCCTAATTGTGTTCTCCTTTGGTTTTTGACCTTGCTTGGGTTTGGTGGTTCCCCACAGTAAGGTCCGCGGAGCCCTTAAAGGCTCCGCTTTTTTTTTGCCTGACGAATGACATCTCTTTAGGCCTATGCTAAAGGCCAGCTATGAAATTATCCGATCTCGATTTTGATTTTCCAGCCGAGCTTTTGGCTCAGGCGCCTCAGCGTCCTTCCCGAGTCATGTGGGTTGACTCGAAAGGCCCGCTCGAAATCAGTTTAAATTCTTTGATCGAAAAAATCCCTGCGGGCGATGTTCTTGTCTTGAATGACACTCGCGTCCTCAAGCGCCGAGTTTTCGCTGATGATTTAGAAATTCTTTTTTTAAATTCCAAAAGTGAGCTTCAGTGGGAAGTTTTGTTCCCCTCAAAAAAATATAAAATTGGTGATTTCATCAACTTACCTGGGGGAGTTAAAGCAAAACTCTTGCGAAAAGGTCGGCCCCAAACTTTAGAAGTCGATTGCGTTCTCGATGAAAATTACTTCCAAAAAGTGGCCGAACTGCCCCTGCCTCCCTACATTCAAAAAGCACGGGATCAGCGGCATACATCCCAAGAAGATGAATCATGGTACCAAACCGCTTGGGCGGAAAAGCCGGGGAGTTTGGCTGCGCCGACCGCGAGTCTGCACTTTTCGAATGACGATTTAGTTCGCTTGAAAGATCGCAAGGTCAATATACAAAAAGTGACTCTTCACGTGGGTTTAGGAACCTTCCTTCCAGTAACCGTTGATGATTTAAACGAACATGAAATGCACGATGAGTTTTTGGAAGTATCTCGGGAAACCTGGGAAAATATTCTGCAGGCTCGTCAACAAGGTCATCGTGTTTGGTGTCTTGGGACAACTTCGGTGAGGGCGCTCGAAAGCGTTGCTCAAAATTTAATCACATCAAGCGAAGCCGGATTTTTTGGTTCAACAAAGTTGCTGATACAGCCCGGTTATCAATTTCAAGTGGTCGATCGTTTGTTAACGAACTTTCATCAACCCCAATCAACCTTACTTGCCTTGGTCAGCGCTTTTGCGGGACTTGATCCAGTCAAAGCTTGCTATTCTTGGGCGATCGAGCGAAGGTTCCGGCTCTTTAGCTACGGAGATCTCAGTGTCTGGATTCGGTGAATTCAAAGTTTTATCCACTCAGGGTCAAGCTCGGCGAGGGACCTTGATAACGGCTCATGGGCCAATTCAAACTCCTGTGTTTATGGCTGTTGGAACTAAAGCCACTGTTAAGGCCATGACGCCGGAAGAGTTGAAAGAGTGTGGCACTCAGGTTGTCTTGGGAAATACCTATCATCTGCATTTGCGTCCTGGTGAAAAGCTGATTCAGAAAATGGGCGGTCTTCACAAGTTCATGAACTGGTCAGGCCCAATTTTAACGGATTCAGGGGGCTTCCAAGTTTTTTCATTAAAAGGTCTTCGCGAAATGAGCGAAGAGGGTGTCGAATTTCGCTCGCACTTGGATGGAGCTAAATATTTTATTTCTCCGGAAAAGAGCATGGAAATCCAAATGGATTTAGGATCTGACATCATTATGGCCTTCGATGAATGTCTGCAGCATCCCGCGACCGATGAGCAAATTGAAAAGTCGATGGCCTTAACCTACCGTTGGCTGCTGCGATCAAAAGCGGCGATGACTCGCAAAGAATCTTTATTGTTTGGAATTGTTCAGGGCGGTCTCAGTTACGAACATCGCCTGAAGTCTATGGAGCAAATCACCAGCGTCGATCTTCCAGGTTATGCTTTGGGTGGTTTTAGTGTGGGTGAGCCTATTCACTTGATGCATGAATTGCTTCCACGAATTGTGCCTCATATGCCGGCTCAAAAACCTCGCTATTTGATGGGTGTGGGAACACCTTTAGATCTGATTCTTTCCGTCGATGCTGGCATCGACATGTTTGATTGCGTCATGCCTACAAGAGTAGCACGCAATGGAACTTTGTACACATGGCAGGGGAAAGTCAGTATCAAACGAAATGAATACAAAGATGATCCATCGCCTTTGGATCCTGAATGTGATTGTTACACATGTAAGAATTATTCTCGGGCTTACTTAAGGCATTTATTTTTAAGTGGTGAAATTTTGGGCTCTCGTCTGAACACCATTCACAATATTTATTTCTATATGAAACTCATGGAAAGAGCTCGAGAGACCATTCAAGATGGAAGCTGGAACAGCTTTCGCGACCAAATGCTGTCGCGTTTCACAAAACGTTCAGCGCTGCAATAAGCTTGATCTTTGCCCCACGCAATGTTGAATTTATTTTCGTTTAAGTACGGAGGTTAATTCATGTTTTTGTTCAAATCTATTTTTGTTCGCGTCTTTGTCGTGTTTATGTCAATAAACATTTTCAATTTTCATTCGGCGATGGCGCAAGCAAGCACGCCGGCCCAGCCTTCAGTTTTCGAAGCGCTGATGCCCTTCATTGTTTTGATGGTGGTGATGTATTTCTTGATGATTCGGCCTCAAGTCAGAAAGGCCAAAGAGCATCAAAAATTTGTCACGGAACTTAAACGCGGGGACGAAGTGGTTACAACCAGTGGCATCCTTGGTCGGATCGAAGGAATGACAGACGCCGTTGTGACTTTGGAAATTGCGGATGGGGTTCGTGTTAAAATGCTTCGCACTCAGGTCGCGTCCTCAACAAAATCCAGTTTAGAAGCTAAGAAATAAATTTTTGGGAGTAGTGGAATGGAATCATATCGTTTGAGAATGACCTTAGGGATTATTGGTCTTGTTCTAGCTTTTCTTTGGGTTTTGCCGAATGTGGTGAACACCAACAATATTAAATGGCTGCCTCATGATAAGTTGAATTACGGCTTGGATATTCAAGGCGGCTTGCATCTAGTTATGGGTGTTGACGTGAACAGCGTTGTTTCCGAAAGCACGACTCGTCTTGTGGCGAGCTTACAAAAAGAATTATCCAATCCAACATTGGGTGTGAACACTCAAAGCATTACAGCTGCTAATCCTACCGAAGGGGAAGTGGTTGTGACTTTGGCTCCTGGAGCTGATGTTGCAAAATTTGAAAAGCATATGAATGACACTCATGGAACAGTTCTTCAGAAGATCAGTTCTACAGGGGATGGTCATACATATAGATACTACAGCGCTTACATGACCGATTATAAAAATCGCGTGATTCAACAGTCGATTGAAACTTTGCGAAATCGAATCGATGAGTTCGGCGTTGCAGAACCCAGCATTTCTCAACAGGGAACTGACCGTATCATGATTCAGTTGCCTGGGGTGACTGATGCAGAAAAAGCAAAACAGTTAATCAATACAACTGCAAAACTTGATTTCATGATGTTGGCTGAAGATCCTATTGCTAATGAATTACCAAAATTAGTCGATGAAGCTGAAAAGGCCGGAAAGTACAGCTTAGCCACTTTAAAATATTCAGACTATATCGATCGTATCAATAAAGATCTTGCTGGGAAGCTGCCTGCAAATACGGCTGTCTTCTTTCAAAAGCCAGAAAATATGGCAAAGATGGAAACAGGCGCGATACCCTATCTTCTTCGAACGGATACAGGCTTAGGCGGTGAGGCTCTCGATGATGCACACGTCAGCTATGGTCAGTACGGTGAGCCTCAAGTGGCTTTGCGATTTAATGCTGCAGGGACATCGAAGTTTGGCGACCTCACGGGAAATAATGTGGGCAAGAGCATGGCGATCGTCCTTGATCGTGTTGTTAAGTCAGCCCCACGAATTCAAACTAAAATCGCTGATGGCAATGCAGTCATCACCATGGGCGGTCGCGACCGCAATAACACCATGGAAGAAGCGAAAATGATTTCGACGGCCCTAAGAGCTGGAGCATTACCAGCGCATCTAGAACAGCTCGAAGAACGACGGGTAGGTCCTTCGCTGGGAGCGGATTCTTTGCAGAAAGCAAAAATGGCTTCTTACATTGGTGCCCTCATCATCGTTTTGTTTATGATTTTGTACTACAAAGCGATGGGCATGATCGCCGCTTTGACATTGGGGATTAACATCACTTCGGTCTTTGCTTTATTAACGAATTTTGGAGCGACTTTAACGCTTCCAGGAATTGCGGGTCTTGCTTTGACGGTGGGCTTTGCTGTTGATGCTAACGTGCTGATCCACGAGCGGATTAAAGATGAACTGAAAATGGGCGCCACCTGGAAAATGGCTTTGCAAGAGGGATACTCTAAAGCGATGTCTGCGATTTTAGATTCCAATGTGACGACGGCAGCAACTGCGGTTGTTCTTCTTTATTTTGGAACGGGCCCTGTGAAAGGTTTTGCTGTCACCTTGTTGATCGGGATTGTAACAACCCTTTTTGCCAATGTGTTTATTTCTAAATTGATTGTCGATACTTTAATTAACAAATTTAAAATGCAAAAGCTGAGTGTCTAAATGGCGAGAACAGAGGAGCTAAAAAACATGAATAAAAATGAAGATTACGGCCAATATGATTTCGTCGGAAAAGCATGGCTTTTTGGTGGAATTTCAGCTTTGTTTGTTGTTTTGTCATTGGGGTATTTGGCGGTAAAGGGCATTAACTACGGAATTGATTTTCGTGGTGGCACTGAGATTCAAGTTCGTTTCGAGGGGCAAGTCAGCATTGACGAAGTTCGAAATCGAGTTGCAAAACTGGGTTTGGACGACGTTGGGGTTCAAAGCTTCGGTGAAAAAAGTGAATACATCATTCGTTTCCAAGCTAAACGTGATGTTGCCGACAAAGATAAAAATGCAGTTCTCAGTGATTCTATTGGTAGAATAAAAGCGGATCTTCAAACGGCATTCCCAGAACAAAAGCCTGAATTTTTACGTGTGGACACGGTGGGGCCTCAGGTGGGTGCCGAGTTGAAACGCAATGGATTCCTTGCGGTCTTTTACTGTTTGTTGGTCATTCTTATTTACGTCGCGCTTCGCTTTGATTACAAA
>JAKFYD010000069.1 GCA_021731025.1 Pseudobdellovibrionaceae bacterium
ATAAAGCTTCCAACAAGGCTGCCTTCACCTATTTGATTCCAGTGATAGCGCAACTTACCCGTAGGAAGTTGGTACTGCTCAAGGCTCAGGACGACGTACTTTGTATCGTGTTGGTCATTCGGAACAATAAAGTATTGTTGATTTGGAAAAACAAAGAGCTTCAGCCGAAACTTTTTGCTCCCGCTTTTCATGAAGGCGATCCCAACGCTTTCACCTTCGATGATTTCACCGCTAGGGGTGACTTCGCCTGTATAAACTCCAAAGTGATCTGTTTTACGAATAGGAATGATATTGTTGAATGGAGAGTAAAAATTATTCATATCGCGTACCCCTCCATGTCACAGAGCTCAACAATGTCTTCGATCCATCCGCACTCACAGCAGGTGATATAACCATCTTGGAAATTAGTGAGTCCGCCACACTCGGGACATCTTTCTCCATCAATTGGTGGTCCTGATTTAACAAAATTCAGAAAGCGTCGTCGCATTTGCGGCTCTTCTCGAGTACGATAGAGGGGTTCGTCATCATGGCGATAAATTGGCTTTTTGTCTTTAAGTGTTCGTGACATCAGTTGTTCCTCCACTGAATAGAGGAATTTTGTTTAATCTTTTTGGACTCAAGCTTTTGCCATTCTTGAAAATCCAAATCAGATTTTCCGAACGTCATTTTTAATTTCTGCCAAAGCATAAATGGCTTACGCTTTCTTAGTGAAATGAGCGCGGGGTCGATTTGAGAATTTTTCTCCAATTGATTTGTGTTCATAAATGCACCTCCTTTGATCGAGTTAAAAGCCGCATGAGTTGCGACTTGTGAGGTGATGTAGAAAGCAAAATGAAGGGCTCGGTGCTTAAACGAGAGGCCAGTTCATTTAAAGCGCTGAATTGAATGAGAAAATAAAAAAGAGTTAAAAGATCAAAGCAACCATGTGGGTGGAGATGTATCGCCACCCCTGTTTTTAAATTTAGAAATCAATCTGTGCAGTTAGAAGAACTGGAGTGGATGGCGGAAGCTCGCCAGTGGTGACGTAAATTCGCCACCCTCTTAGATAGGTAAAAATCTTCAGATATTCTTAGATAGTCTTGAGAAATCAAAAACTTCATCAGAGCTATTTCGTTGCCGCACTGGCTATGCGAGAAGCTCCAAATTTAACAGTATATCAGGTTAAGCAATTGGCTATAGCGACAGCCCAGTCCTTTGGCAACCTCAGTGGGAAAGTAGCATCGGCGGCGCCGGTTGCGGATCGGTTTGAACGGGTGCCGTGATTTTCCTTAGCTCTTTACCGGTGTTATTATGGTGGGACCTTCGCCAACGTAAATCTAAAAATCAACGACGTCATGATCGTTTCATGATGAATACAAACATCCGCTTGAAGGTCGGTGATCGCGAGTTAGTTGCTCACATGAGCACATCTTTGATTAATATCCTAGACCAAATCCAATCCCAGGATGACAGATTTCATTTGCTAGTTCCTTTTGTGTGATTCTGACAGATGCTCGTTTAACATCATTTCCATTTAAGTTTATGTTAAGACTCATTACAACACACACATCGAGAGAGTTTTCGGGAAAATCACCTTCCTCGCTTACAAGGTTAACTTTTTTATTAATGACAAGAGAGCGCAGAACGTAACCTGCATTACTTTCAGATTCTAAATCGCTGCCGCCAGAAATATCTTTACCTCTAAAGAATTCTTTCACTCCATTTTCATCCCTGTTTAATCCAATCGCTGCTAGTAGAGTTCGATTGACCTTTTGAAAGTAAGCATGAGCTGGTCTATTGACGTTTCCGAATTTATCAAAAGTTTGATTTTGTTCAACGGCTAGAGGCTGATATGTAAAACCCGCGTCCTGGTGGCTTGACCTCGCACGCAAGATATTTCCAGCTTTAGCGTATTGTACCTCAAGAAGTAACTGCTCACCGCTGCAGGTCGTTTCATTCCAGAATCCAGCGCAAATTATTTTTACTGACGTGATACTGACATCTTTTCTAACATCAAGTTCCTGGTCGGCTTTAGCCTTTTGATAATTATCCCAAGTCAAAACGATATTATTGATATTGTTTCCATTTTTTTTGAAAAACTCCGCAACATTATTTGTATTCCTAGAAAAGAAGCCAACACCAAGAGTGTTTTCGTCTTTGGCTGTAGCAATTGCTTTCATCAGTCCAATATCAGGGCCTATCGTGATAGAGGATATTGCATTTGCACTGTAAGTTCCTGTTAATAAACTCAAAAAACAGATCATTTTTAAAGCTGGCCTCTTAATCATAAATTACTCCTATGTAAAGTTCTTTCTTTTCAGATAAGAAGCAACTGCAAAACATATGCACATAAATCCAGGTTGCAGCTTGATTTACCGATGCTGAATCGCAAAAAATTTAGACACGAGGATAACAATTTTTGTCTTTTGCTTAAACTGATGCCTAAATGAAAATCTTGATGACGCTTTTCTTTTTTTTCGCGACGAGTTCATCCTTTGCTCTGCAAGGCCCCTGCGAAAAGTAGGCCGTTTCAACGATCGCAGCGCTGCGTTTTACGAACTCGTCTTTAGCGAGCTTCGTGGCGAATGTGCTGGGCTAAATACCTTACGACGAGCCTCTGCAAAATAATTATGAATTACTCCCCCCCCCCAATTAGATCGGCATGCACAGCTTGGAAAAGATCCATAGAAAAAATTATGGAGAAGTTTCCTTGTAATCTCGTTGTTCTGTTCAATCTTAGTACTGTAAGGGCGTCAATCTGTGACATTTTTGTTGATTGCAAGTGCAAGAGTCACTAAGTTTTGGTAGTTCAATTGCGGTAGCTCCGGGCAACTACCTATATAGCAAGTGAAAAGTGACTGTAAATATTTTTGACAGTCGACGAGCGAAATCACGCTTCATAAGCATACTTCTTTTAATTTATTTCCAATTAAGTCATTCATTTCATAGCCTTAAGCCGCTTCAATTGCTTGGCAGTTCCCTTGCAGTTAAAACAATGAAGAGGTTTTTATGAAAAACATTTTTTTAGCAGCTTTGATATTTACTTCGGCTGGAAGTTTTGCAAATAGTGATGGCGGCTCCATGGCGGAAAAATTGAAAGAACTCAAAGGTTCAGATATCGCCAAAAGGAAAGCTTTCAATGCATACGTCAAAGCATTGCTGTCTCGCACATCCACCCTCACCCCAAAGCAAGAAGAATATTTTGTTAAAAAATCATTAGAGTTAAAGATCTTTGATTCAAAAGATATGGCATTAAGAGCCCTGAATGCTTTTAAAGAAAAAATTATTGCAACAAAAGCAACTCCTCGGCGAGAGATCGGTTTTACCAAAGAACCAAATCCAAATGTTCAGTCCCCAGGCAATGGCTCCGCGACTAAACATATAATTGGTTTTAATGATAAAGCAAATCCCAGTATTCAATCGCCGAGCAATGGCTCCGCGACTAAACATATAATTGGTTTTAATGATAAAGCAAATCCCAGTATTCAATCGCCGAGCAATGGCTCCGCGACTAAACATATAATTGGTTTTAATGATAAAGCAAATCCCAGTATTCCGTCTCCAGGCAGCAATATTATAAGGAACTCACCAAAAATTGGTTTTAATTTGACCGCGAGTACGGCTGCAGTCGCAAAACGATTGCTCGCATTTACTGCTGGTGGCGCAGTGGCAGGAATATTACTTTCTCCAGAGGAGTCGATAGCTGCAGATGATTATGAAAATTATCTTTTAGATAATCATCCTAAAGGAGCATGGGCTGGTAATTTAACATCAAATTCTAATCCTAATAGGGGTGCAAGCCCAGCATTAGTACCTCCCGCAAGGTCTTCGGGTCAAGATGGAGTGCGGTGAATTAGCACCTTGGATCGCATCTTTTCGAATCGCAGTGTTTTAACTTTTGATGCAACTCGTTGCGTTTCGGGAACAACTTGCACTCTATCATCTTATCCATTCATTTATTTTAAATCGAGAGCTTTTTCAACTTTCTCAAGTCGATTTTTTAATTCAGCGTTTTCTGTTTCGATTCGTACTTTCAACTCAGCATTTTCTTTTTCAAGTTTTTTGATCTTTGCATCCGATGCTTCTAAAGTCGCCTTAACATCAAGGAGATCTCGAAGTAGCTCTTTAACGGCATTGATAACAACATAGATAAATAATGTATAGTTCACCTGTTTTATTTCAGTTGTCTGATTGTCTTTAGGATGAAGTTTAACTTTTTTAGAGACAACTAGTTCAGGTGCAGTTTTTTCAACTTCTTGAGCAATAACCCCTAATTCGAGTTTGTCAGTCGCAGGATGTTCGCCAAGACCATTGTATTTGAAAAGTTTTGGATTAATTCCAAGAAGTGCTTCTAGACCCAAAAATCAAAAGACTGAGTTTCTGATTTCAATTTTTCATCAGAAGAGCAGGTGCCCCTTAAACTGAGAACTTTGTTTTTGAGAGAGCTTCGTTTTTCTTAATTTTCGCCCGTTTTCGTCGGCTGTAGGCCAAAAACGGGACATGCTATGTTCCTAAGATGCTATTTTTCGGATTTGGCACATTGACGTATTTTGACGCCAGAAATGCCAATCTGATTTTTTAAAATTTTAGGACATAGGCCACGAAGGACTTCGGCATAGGAATTAAAAATCCAGTAAAATTATGGTATTTCCGAGGTCGGCGAAACTGAAAAAGAGTAACCGAAAAAACCTGATGACCGCGCAGCAAAACAGCCAGAGGTTTAATTTTGGGAAACTGTATTCCATTCTTGGAAGTTGATCGCCTTTTGAAAGACAATTCGCAGCTACATTTGTACCTCACAGATACTTCGTTTCTAATTTCAATGAGTGACAAAGACCATGTTTTTCATAGTGATTCACAATTTTTGACAGAAAAATTCGAGGAATATAATTTTAAACTTTTTGTCAGCATGTTTTTTTGAAGTCAATTTCTGGGCTAATCTTTTGATGAAAATCGGTCCACAAAATTCAAGGACACAAATTTTTAGGCCATGCGGAAAGGGCACGACGAAAGCCCTCTTTATTTTGAGCTGAGGGCTTTCTCGATTTTCTCAAGGCGCTGTTCTAGTTCTTTGATTTTCTGATCCTTAGCTTTATCGTTCGTCCTGAGTTGAGTGTTCTCAGTTACAAGTGACTTGATCTTAGCGTCTGTTTCAGCTTTATCGGCTTTAGAAGCCTCGACATTTGCAATTTGACGGGCTTGGGTAGCTTGGTTGTCTTCTATGCCTACAATACGGTTATAGAGCGTTTTAACTGCTTCAATGAGCGGTGCAACCAAGTGGTCGTATGCAACTGCTTTAAATCCAGTTTTCTTATCAGTGACTACGACCTCAGGATAAACCTTTTCTGTGTTTTGAGCGATCACGCCGATTTGATGTTTGTCCCCGAACTTAGATTTATCTCGGTAATCGTACTCAACTCCTTGAAGTTGTAATATTTTTTCAAGGGAGTTTTCAAGAGGCTGGATGTTTTCTTTGAGGCGCACGTCTGAAACGGCAGTACATCCTGCGCTTGTACAAACGGATGTTCCACCGAAGCGTAAAGCGTTCGCCGCTGCGATGTTCACATCGCCGTTGACATCGAGTTTGTAACCTGGGTTCGTTAGACCAATACCGACGTTACCGGTTAAGGAGTCAATCCACACTGGAGCAGTCCAGCCCGAACCATTCCAGTAAGTAAATCCTAGATCATTTTGCTCTCCCGCTGTGGAATAGGCGTTGCCCCGAGCAAATATCGACCATCCTTTGGATGCGGCATTGCCCAATTGTGTTGCTCCATTGCCTAAAGAAAGTAGATTTAACCACGACTGTTGAACGTTGCTAGTACCCTGATTGTCAATCGTGATACCTGCGCCACCCCCGTTTGCAGTAGAGTACACGTGTAGTTTATCGGCAGGTGCGGTCGCACCGATACCAACGTTACCTGAATTTTTTAAAGCTATGATTTTAGTTGAGTCATAGCCTGTACCATCTGCAGTTGGAATGGCCATAAATGCATAGTCGGGTGTGGATCCTGCACCGACGGCCCCAAAAGCGCCGCCGTCTTGCCCGTTTGTATTGTTCCCTTGAGTAATTCGAAAGGCTCTGGCCCAGCCGCCAGCATCAGCATTAGATGTGAGATCAAGATGGTCTGTATTCAGCAACAAGCGAGTATTCGATGGAGCCACAACATCTAACTTACCTAGCGGCGTTGTGGCGCCAATTCCAACATTGCCAGAAGAGTTTACGACAAGTCTCATGGCATCGGATGTGAGATCATACAAAAACCATTTATTAGCGACATCATAGCCGGTTGAAGTAGAGTTCCCTATGCCAGTTGAAAATGTGCGACTATCCCCTATGTAGGCAACTTGTGCAAACGCATTGGCCGATGTGTCCTGGTTATTCACGGCGATCTGCGGAGCAAACGCTGGAGCGTTGTTTGTTACATGAAGTTTATAGGATGGCGAGGCGTTCCCAATACCGATGTTGCCAGTGCTTTTGATAACCATTTCAGGAGTCGTGCCTTCTAAAGTTGCTCCGCTGCCATCAGGTTGAGTGTGAAACTCAATTCGGCCTGGCATATCATTGGCCCCCGGTGTTCCATCGACATAAGCGGAAATCAAGGCTAAATGTTTATCTGCACTTCCATCATATCCATGCATATACATTTCAAAGGCTGTATCACCACTTTGAACCACAGCAGGCGAAGCTAGAGTTCCTCGTGATTTGTATGTGGCTAAAAGAGGATTCAAATAATTTGATAAAACCGAATTATCTGCACTTCTGATTACGAAAAAGGGTTCGCCTTCAGATTCGATGTTAAACATGGAAACCGAGCCTCCTGCTGTTCCTGTTTTTTGCAAATGAAGTAAGCTCGTAGGGCTTGCTAATCCAATACCTACATTGCCCGTATTCTTGATCACCATTTCTGGCGTGACTCCTTCGAGATTAGAGCCAGCTCCGTCGGCTTGGGTGAAAAATTCGAGGCGTGTGGGCATATCATTGTTTCCCGGAGTCCCATCAACGACGGCGGCCATTCGAGCGGCGCTGACATTGTTGCTTCCATCATAACCGCCAATCCACAATTCAAAAAGCGTATCCCCATTGCCGACAATTGTTTTAGAGGATTGAGATCCGCGAGAGCGAGAGGTGCTTATAATCGGATTGAAATAATCAAAGGCACTTGATGAATTTATAGTCAAAGTCGGCTCGCCGTCACCTGAGGCCGTCAGAATAGGGTTCAAACTGTCAGAGCCTGTTTTGGTGATCGCGAGAGCGCCCGTCATTGTGCCGCCAGCCAGTGGAAGTTTTGTCGCATCAGCGGGAGCAGTAACCCAAGCGCCATCCCCACGAAGATAAGTGGTGTTATCAGCAGTGCCTGAACCTAATCTCGCAACAGCGACAGTGCCAGAAGAAATGGCGGAGCCTGGTAAGGATCCAATAGCTTGACATGTGAGGATGTCTCCAACAGAGTTCCACGATAAAGTTTCATTGGCTGCGCACCCGCTCGAAGCAAAAGCGGTACTTCCAGTAACTGTCGATCGTATATCAGTCATTGCAACAAAGTTAGGAACCCAGCTTGTGCCATTAAATCTTAAAACTTGTCCTGAAGTGGTTGGAGTTGTTGCGCTAACAGCAGTGCCTTTGATTTTATCCACGCTGGGGTTTGGGTAAGTGCCACCTAAGTCTCCGCCAGCGCCCCCGGTAGGAGCTCCAGTCATTGTTGTCCATGACAAAGCTCCTGTTGTTCCGTCAGTGGTAAGAACTTGATTGGCAGAGCCAATGCCCCCCGGCCAAGTAAAAGTCGGAGATCCTGTGATCGTCGCAGCAGGTTGAATGATCATGCTCTGAGCACCAGCATTAGTCAGAGTTAAAGTTCTGGTGTTTGTTGAAGTGGCCGATAAATTTTGTGCGGTCACAGTTCCCGTGGTGGTGATATTGCCACTAGTGTTTATAGCAGTTGATCCAGCGATGGTGCCACTGGTGATAGCGTTACCAGAAACTTTTCCCGCTGTGGTGATTGTCGCTAAAGTGGGGTTGGGGTAAGTGCCGCTTAAATCACCACCCGCTGCCCCTGTGGGAGAGGATCCTGCAGCATTACCCAAAGTCTGAACAGCAGAGCCATCGTAGTATTTTAGCTGCAATGATGTCGAGTCAAACCAAAAACTTCCTGCAGCTGGAGAAGCAGGAGGCGATGCTGTCGTATAAGAAGGAACTGTGGCGCCCGCTGCTGTGGCTGCCGGAACATATTTAGAACTTATTCCACCAATTAAAGCATTAAATTCTGTGAGCTGCGCCGGAGTCAGTGCTGGAGCAGCTGTGGGGTTACCGCTGCCATCCACAGCACGAAGAAGGCTTGAAGAATTAAAAGCACCAACCTGTTCACTCTCTATCGAAGCCATGGACATAGGCACATAGTTAATGCTCATAATAGGCATGGGTTCGTAAGTGTTCATTGTCGAATCTTTAAAATAAACAATGAACTTTCGTTTATCACCTGAGGTTGGAGTGTAAGTTGTTCCACTGTCACAACGAGTGGAATCAAAAGTTAAAATACTGCGATTAGAAAAAATACGATCAATAGAGTATGTGGGAGTATCGCTGCGAGTGCCTGTACCATCATTCAGTGTGAGCGAAAAAATTCCTTGCGATGAGGTCATATTTTTCGTCTGCGACTCCTCGTACATCAGGCAATTTTCTGCTCCTGGTGACCGAATTTGCATTAAGAACTGAACGGAAGAACTTTCTAAAGCACTACCATCAGGTTTTAGAATACGGCCATGATATGTGATGCCGGGGCTGGCATAAACGAATTGAGTAGAAGTCATCGTAATAAAGAATAGTATTTTTTTCATATATTTGAATGGGAAGAATGCAAATAAAATAAAATTGATCATTTCTCTAATAATACGTACAGCTTGCATAGCTAACTTATCGGGAAAAGTGAAAAAGACTTTAATATCTTAGTCCAGATTCAGCGACTCCTTATGAGACAGTTTTTTACGATGGCTCTGTGCTTAAAATCATGAAATTTTTAATTTATATGCAGCTCTGCAATAGGTGACTTTGTACCATCTTGATATTAGAGCTGAAATAATTTTGCCAGGTTTAGATAAAGCCGAGTTAAAATATTTCAAATTGGGGCATCATATAATATGGGTCCATTGCGATAAAATCAAGTATTAGCTTAAAGTTAGACCTCTTATAAATTCGACTTAAGGGGTTTTTAACACGTTTTTCACTCAAAAATTGCTGGATCCTTGCGTAATTCATAATCCACAGGCGTACATACAACTCCTGCAACACGCCATTTTCCGTTTTTGAATGCCACTGCTCAAGTGGTAAATTGTTCACTTGATCTCTAAATCCATTTTCCACTTCCCATCTTAACCTGTAAAGCTCCTCAGCTTCAGAAAGATCTATCCCCTTCATGCTGGTTGCGTACACATGCATCTCTTTTTTCTTTCTATGTTTGATTTTAAATAAATAAATTCTTTGATCGGGATCATTATTATATAAAAAACTGTCTCGTGTTTTCTTTGATAACCAAAATTCTTTAACCTCGGGCGGAATCGATTTTCCCGTCTTAAATCTTATAAAAAAATGACTTCGATTTTTAAAATGAGCCTTAATCACTTTGCTATTGCAAAAACCACGGTCATAAAGCGTTACAGATTTAGTTTCCAATTTTTTAATGTTTTCCAGCGCCCCATTTGTTTCATGATTCTCGATTGAAACGTAAACAGCTTTCGTCGTCCGTGATAAAACATCGTAAGTCTGCACCGTATACATATGCGGATAATAAGTTTCTCCCGCGGCACCTGAGTCCGTCCTTAGCCGGCGCCCTTTGTAACCCATCTCGCGCAAATCTCCTGCATTTGGCAAAGTCATCTCAAAACCATCAGTGGCATAGACATATTATCCTTGCCACCTTGGTCTTTTAAATGAGTTTAAAAGCCCTTCTAAAATATCTTTAAAAAATAAACTCGATATCTTTGCCCGGTACTTTGACAAAGAACTCTTCACTGGCATCGCCGCAACACCAAAGCTCTGCATCAGAGCATGCAAGTAGCCTTCGTTATTTTTTCCGCTACAAAGATAAACTAAAGTTTTAAATAAATTCTCAGGCGTAAATACACGACACCTTAATTTTGTTTCTGCTAAACGATATTTTTCTTGAAAGTGTCTCGGAAAATGAGGAAGATTATACCCAGGGGGCCTGCCGCGTCCGCATCATGTCATTGACTCCTTTGAGTGTTTTTCAAACGGTTGATGAGCTTCACAAACTAAAAAAACAATTTCGACGTTATATTTTTAGTTTGTGAATTTTTTCTCTGTCAAAATCATAGACAATCCTGAATTCTTTTTCAATCCACTCATGAAAATTCGCTTAAGGAAACTTTATTGGTGAAATTCTCAAATTAAGCTGTTAATGTTGCAGAAATCTAAATAAGGGAAGATTATATGAAAATTTTAATTGCTGTATTTATACTTTTTAGCTCTGTATCTGGTTTTGCGGGAGTTCGGTGCTATGTCGGAAATGATCATGTAAACATCATCGATTTAATTCCCACTGCAGATTCGCGCATTGCCGAGATTATTGTTTTTGATAGTAGGAACAGATTGAAATTAAGAGGAAATGTATCAGCTTCGGATACGAGGAATCGATCCACTATCTTCGTTCGCAACGCGTGGAATTGGAAAATCGAAGTTAATCGTTATAGAGAACTTCTAATGTCCAATCAGAAGTTGAGCACTAATGGAACACTGGATATCCAAGAATTTACTTCTTCTGGGCGTGTTGCTCCATTCCCAATGAAGTGCCAAAGAAACTAAGCTTCGAAATTTTTACTGTATTTCAAATTAGACTTTGTTTAAGGCAGAGGCCCAATTTTTCATAAAATTGAACTAAATTAAATGAAGTTTAGTTGTTTGCAGTAAGAGGAGTTCCTAAAATAAGGGGATAAATGGAATTCGTCGGGCAAATTGTCTTCTTGGGTTGGCAATCGCAGCATCTCCCATTTAACCCGGGCTCCCGTGTTGACCTTAAAATAATCCAAAAAACCATTTCGTTTTTACTTTAGTTTCATAAAGTTTTTCTGCAGATATTGTGATCAAGTGCGAATAGGACGTCCAATCCATCTTACAGTGACGGCATCAGTTTGCAGGCTCGCCACAACATGCAAGATGTCCTGAGCATAACGTTTATCAATCCCAAAACTTGATGCCACATTGGAACTCTTCGGGTTATGAACGGAAAAAGACGAGCGCCAAATGTCAGGTGAACGCGTAACCATTGCATAGGTTGAAAGAATGTCTTGCCCGCCGCTAGGAACGACCCTCGAAACAAAAACATAGGAATTTGGGACAGCATAATATTCAATCTGCTGACCTCGGCCTAACTGGTTGTATATAACTCGCTCATCTGCGGGATTGGATTGGTGATAGTCTTTTAGAACTTCAAAGAAAATTTTAACTGCATATCCGCCTCCAAGGGCAATTGGCCAGAGTTCTTCATGAAACAAACTCATTAGCTGACCATCTTCAGCCCATTTTTCTTTAAGTGCTGGATGAGCACTAATGTGCTGTGCGATATC
>JAKFYD010000078.1 GCA_021731025.1 Pseudobdellovibrionaceae bacterium
CTAACGCTGTTTTTAGATGATGCCGATGTGGCGATAGATAATAATGCACAAGAGCGACTTTTAAGATCGCACGTTGTTGGTCGCAAGACATGGTACGGCACTCACTCTGAGCGAGGGGCCGAGACGGGACGTAATTAGTGAATTATTAAAAGATTCAAAATGTGAATATTTAGTTAGTGATGCTTTTAGCGGGAATAACAAGTCTGTCAAAGATACGAATGAATATCGATTGGAAAATAATTTAAATCTTATTCAGCAAGTGTATTGCAATGCCCATGCAAGGCGAAAGTTCAAAGAGGCCCGGGAAAAGATGATCGATGCGCAAGTTTACATTGATCACTATAAAAAGATTTATTTCCTCGAGGGTCAGGCCAAAGAAAAGCCACCGGATGAGGTCTTGGAGTTGCGCATTCAGATGCGGCCGTTATTTGAGAAATTAAAATTACTCTGTGAACAAAATAGAGATAATTATTCTTTAAAAAGTTCAATTGTTGAGGCTATGAATTATTTTGTAAAAAACTATGATGCCTTGACAAGATTTTTGAATAATCCAAATCTTCCGATTGATAATAATCCACAGGAACGACTTTTACGAAATCCTGTGATTGGCAGAAAGACTTGGTACGGGACACAAACTGATCGTGGTGCAAAAACAACAGCGATTATGTTTACGATTGTAGAGAGCTGCAAATTAAATAAAATAAATCCCAGAGAATATTTAAAAAATCTGGTCGTAAGTATACTTCACAACAACGAAGTCATAACGCCGAATCAATTCAAGAAGTTAAAAGAATCCAAAGCAAATCCTACGGGGTAAGCTGATGGGTTACTCTTCTTCCTCTTTTGCTAGACATTCCAAGTACTTTTTGTGAACACTACCAGATTTTTTTAAACATTTAACCCTTCTAGCTTTAAATCGCTGAGACACTTTTAATGCAGTAGAAGTCGCGTTTTCCTCGGGAGGATTATCTTTTCTTTCAGATTCTCCTCCCGCACGCGATGTAGTCACACATATAAAAAACAGAAGAATAACCACCTTAGAGTTCATTGTGAGGATCCTTTCTTAAGACTATTAAAATCCTGAAGATTTCTTTGCCGCAATTGCCCCTCTTTAATTTTAGCGCTCTCTTTAGCAGCCTCCGCTTTCAATTTTGATAGCGCATTTTTAAGGTTTTTCTTAGTTCCGAAAAATTTAAAAGATTTTGAGTCCTTCATATTCTTCGGATCTTCAAAGATAACAAGCAATCTTGCGTTTGTGCCATCTGTACCCCCGATTTTTTCAAACTGAATTGTTGGAGCGCTAATATCTTCCTCTTCTTGCGTTGAGATCTGAATTTCTACTATCGGATAGGGTAGGTTCCTACTTTCGGCAAAAAAAGCACGAATTTGTTCTAACTGTTCTAAAATGACAACTTTAGAAGGGGGAATTTTCAAATTATAAAATAAAATCACAGGCATATTGTTGATTGGATCCATCTCCAAATGCCTATTTCCATTGTCGCCGTAGCTGCCGCCGTCACCGCCGCAGCTATCGGCCAAAGCTGAACTAACAAACATTGTCCCTGCAACGATAGCAAGAGCAAATATGGCTATTATATTATTTTTTTTTAAATTATTTTGCAACATCTACTACCTCTAATCTAAGAACTATAGAAAGTATTACGTACTAGAGAGTATATCTTAAAAAGATTAAGATGAGATACTAGCTTTGCAGTTTTCAATATAATAGTCTAGCAAGCTCGTGAAAAAACCGACTATAGGCTTGATTCTTCGACAGCATGCCCAGCGTGCCGCTAGAGCAACTAAGAGGAAATTAACTGCTTGTAGATAGAATCTGCTACTCTGAACGCATTTGCATAAATAGTCCAGGTGAAAGGAACACTACCTCCTGTCGGCATAAAACTTCCATCAGTAACAAACAAATTTTCCACTTCATGAGCTCGGCAATCTTTATCCAAGACAGAAAATTTTGGATTATTACCAAATCTACATGTTCCAGCAACTAAGTTTTTTGAAGGAGCGCCAAGCTCAATATTTCTAATAGAACTGGCGCCAAGCGCTGTTAAAATAGTTCGTCCCTTTTCTGCTAAAAATGAAGAAACTTCTTCGGTCTTTTTATGAGCTTTAATTTGAACTGAGGCAACTGGAAGTCCCCACCTATCTTTAAGACTTCCATCAAGAGACACAAAGCATTGATCGTTAGGGATCCAATCAGAAAACGCTTCAAAAATAATATGTTTTGATTTTTTGAAATATAAATCCAGCCGATCAACCAAATCTTCACCCCATACATCAAATCCATCTGGCCCGTTTTTTAGATTTTTCGCTGTCTGAATGGGATTGGGGTGACTAAGTAATAAATCAATTGTACCACCCTTATTCTTTCGTCCATGCTTATCTGAATAAGTGTACCAGTCTTGGAATGCCCGATTGATAAATGGCTGTTTTGATTTTAACTCCATTTGTTTTTGATTTGAAAATTTTGAAATTTCAAAGTCACCTTGTCCCGTTGCGCTTGTCGAAAAAATTAGATTTCTTCCAACCAGTAAACTTCCATTAGCTAAGCCATTAGGGAACTTGGGCCCTGTCGACATTAATAACAGACGCGCAGATTCAATAGCCTGGCAGGCAACAACAACAATTTTCGCATTAAGGCGGTTGAGCTTTCCATTTTTTTCAAAATACTCTATCGCACTAATTTTACCATTTGAATCAGTAACAATTTTTTTAACCATGGACTGTGGGTAGATTTGACAGTTCCCAGTACTAATAGCTTTTTCTAAAAGAGCGACTCTTGAGCTTCCTTTGGCACCCGTTGGACAACCATACCCAGCGCAATAACCAGAAAGAGAGCAGGTTAAACGTTGATCAACATTTTGACTCAGAATTGCTCTTGGTGTTGGAAAAGGATGCCAGCCATTTTTAATACCCGCTTCATCAATCCATTGAGCTAAGGGGTTTTCAGGCAGAGCTGGGTATGGAAAATCTGGGGATGAGCGCGGCTCCTGAAATGGATTTTTTAAAACTTTACCAGAAATACCAATTATTCTCTCGACTTTATCATAATAAGGTTCAAGATCGTCATAAGATATTGGCCAATCATCAATATTTCCATCGGAAATTGATCCAAATGCTGATTTCAAACAAAAGTCAACTGGTTTGAGTCGATGAAAAAAGCCACTCATTATGTTTGTAGATCCACCCACCATTGTAGCATTCCACATATTCCACTGTGGATTATCCATGGAAGATATTTTTTTCCATTGTTTAGTCAGATGATCTTTGTAACTAACCGATCTTGGCTCTAATTTCGGATTTGGTCTAAATTTAAAATCGATACATTCGCCTTTTTCATCTTTAAAGAAATTATTTTCTTTGTAGTAAGCGCCTTTTTCAAGAACTCTTACAGAGAATCCTGCGTGAGCTAACACGTAAGCAATGGGACCGCCGCCAGCACCACTGCCAATAACGCATACGTCACAATCATAGGTCATACAATAAATCCATCGTGAGGTTGAGATGGACGAGGAATGCCGGGTTGGTGCTGGAGCCACTCCCAGCCCAATTGATCTGAGTTTCCCCCATATACAGGATCAACCAATACGGATTCTAAGGTTAAAGAAATTACCAAGCTCATCCAAGATTTTCCAAGATAATCATTGGCCGGGCTATATTGAAAGCTTACTATGATTCCTAGCTGCTCATCATGTGAGAGCATGTGAAAGCTTGATTTAAACTCAGTTTTTGCGACTTGAGTTAGCTTATCTAAGCCTTTTTCAAAAAGAGAGGTGACCTCCAGTGATGCCTCAGGGCCACTAAGAGTCCTATAAATATATTTTTTCGTTTTAATTTTATCAACCCCTGGAAACCCTTTGTATTTTGGAAGAATTTGATTAAGGACTAAGTCAAAAGTAGAATCCATTTCCCTTGCAAGAAGATCATTTTTTTTTAAAATACGTTTATTAGATAGCAACGCGGTCTTTAACTTATAAAACAAATTTGAAAACATGAACGCATTCAGACTGACTGCAAACAAAAGTAAAATTTTTTTTAAAATGCTTCGTCTATTCATTTTTCACAATTTAATTGTTTTGAACTCATATTTCAGTGTAGTTTAGATTAGAATGTTTACAAAAAGAATTTTTTTATTTTATCTATTTTTGCTGTGCGCAAACTGTGTCTCATCGAATACTTTTAAAAATCAGGCTTCGCAAATTTTTCAAACGGAATATCCAGATAACCCTATTACGTTTACTACGTTTTACGACAGATGTATTGCGCTAGCCGATGGTTCACTTGAAAAAGATGGAACTCAGACACAAGACTTGTTTACCTGCATTCCAAAAAAAGAAAGCATCAAAGGACTAACATCTAAATGTTTTAAATTATCACAACACTGTTCAGTATGTAGCGACAACAAGCTAAGGGATCCAATAAGTTTTTCAGAACTCTTCACAGATCCTTATGAATGCGTAAGCACCCCAAGACTTCGTATCTATAGCTCTAAGAAAAGTTGTTTGCGTTCACTCACCGTCACTAGCTATGAAGCAGAAATAATTGAGGTTGCTCAAATAAAAGCTGGAGATGCCCCTCTTTCCGCACCGAAAGTGCTACGATCAGGGGCAATTGGAGCTGGATCGTTCGACGGAAAATTTTATATTTTATCTTCAGATTTAAAGAATGTAAGGTCTATTCGGACTTCGTCGTGGATTAGGTCGGCACCTGAAGAGTTTGACGACAGAAGTTTTCTTGTATCAGGAGGAGACGGTAACCTTTATAAAGTGAGTGATAGCGCGGAAGTTCTGGACGTTTATAATTTTGATTCTCCTCTGGTTTCTTCTGCAAGGAAATTGAGTGATGGAAGGCTCGTCGTTGGTGATCTTGATAATAATCTTCTAATCTTTGCCCCAGATGGGGGGCACCTCAAAAAAATTCATACTGGTGGAAAAATCAGATCTCAACCAGCCGAAACGAAGGACGGCGGAATTGTTTTCGGTTCATATGATGGCATTGTTTATTTTTTGAATGCAAATGGAACTGGTCGCAGTCAGTTTAAAACAAATGGCCCTATTCGATCTTCTCCTCTAGTTCTTGATTCTGGACAAATAGTAACAGCGTCCTATGACAACAGAATTTTAATATTTAAAGCAGATGGAGAATTACAAAAAATTATTTCCACAGGAGATGTGGTTTATTCATCGCCTTACCCTTTAGCAAGTGGAGGTTTCGCAATAGGATCTTATGATGGGAAGGTTTATATCATGAATAAAGATGGGTCGCTGCGTGCAACATTTAAAACTGGATCATATGTTCAAATGGGGCCATTAGAATTAAATGAAAATACAATTATTGTCTCTTCAACTGATAAGCAGATTTACGCATTGGACAAAAATGGTGTTCTGAAGGCTAAATTCCGATTGACTCAAATTGGATCGACACCAAAGCGTATATCTGCAAAGCGCTTCGTTCTAACAACTCCTGATGGCATCTTTCACGTTTTTGAGACAATTGAAAAAATGAAAAGTAAATTAGCGCTTCCGGCCCTTCCAATAAATTGTCCATAAATTTTTAGGAACCTTTGTGTTCAAGGCATGTTATTTAGAATAAGCTCAACATTTTAATTTTGTTTCAATCTGACTATTCCCAATCAATCCGTGGCGACGCACTATATTGCTTTACAGTGGGTTCTGGCGTGCGAACCCGACTTAAATTTGAACTGGTACTGACTGACCACAACTCAATGCCATTTAAACGGACTCAGACGGTGACGACTTTAAGCAGGGGCAGCCGATCCTTGCCCAACACCGGAACCCCTAAAGTACGCGCCCTGGCCTGTACGTCTTTGTCAAAATCGCGACCGGTAACAAGCACCGACCGATAACTAAGACCCGCCTGTTCAACAACATCAAGGCCATTGAAGTCTTTTTGTAGTTCAAAGTCGGTCAATAGAAATAAATTCTTATGGTTTTTACCAGCCAACTCGCGCATCAGCTCAAGTGGAGACGAAAAGTAGTAGGCATTCACGTCGGATTTTTTAAAAAGTGTCTCCCAGCCACCCAAAACATTTTTATCGTCATCAAGCACATATATAGGTGCATCTTTTGGCAGATGCAAATTAGTCGTCTCGCCAGTTGTGAAATAAAAAACTGGAAAACTCAAAGTTACAGTCGAACCAAAATTTTCTTTTGAATCAAAAATAAATTTGCCACCAATATCTTCGATAGATTTTTTAGCATAGTATAGACCCAGGCCAGAGCCATGAGAGGGTAGGAAGTATAAAGCCCATATTTGTCCTTCCGATCAACTATTCAGCGTCCAACTTGATTAAATTTCCTCATCGTTTGAGTCTGAATTCAAGCAAATTCCCCCCGGAAACCCGTTCGTGCGTGTAAAATCCTGATTTTTTTCGTAAGTTTTCTGTGTCAGCGGCTTGTTTTGATAAAGCACGGGCCTTGCCGCTGTTATTTTGAACTGCGTTGAAACTATTCGTTGTAAAATTCTTGAGCGAACAGGTCGCCCTGATCTGAAATCGGCGGTCCCCTTGCGGGAAGTAGGACTGGCGCTGTTGATGGCAGGTTCATGTGATCGAGGATTTTCTTTATGACTTTGGGATCTTCGATAGCAGCAGAACTTTTCACCGACGAAGGTGTTTCTGGAGCTAAGGAAAGCCGGCCTGCGCTTAATCGTCTGATGACTATGGTTGAAAATAATGAAGTAGAGCAAGTCATTGTGTTTTCATTTTCGAGATTTGCAAGGTCTACGAGTCATCTTCTAAAGGGATTAAAAACCTTTAAGGAAAAGAACACCCGGTTTATTTCTATCACCGTTATGCCGAATTCGGCATAACCGTAATTATCCCGAGGACAGGATTATGCCGAATGGGGTGGCCCGCGAGCAGATCTTGGTAGTCTTTTTCGATTTGTCTGAAGTTGTAGTTCGGCATAATGTTTCATACTCCTTCCAAGTAAGATAAAATATCGTTTGTCGGTTGGTAGCGTTTAAATGAGGTTTTCGTCGTACTCATTTTTGCGAGTGATTTTTCTTTAAGCTCAAGACTTGCAGTGATGTATTCGTTCATTGTTGTATCCATTGAGCTGTGCCCTAACCAAAGAGCTATCACGGCCGGGTCCACTCCGGCCTGCAGAAGATTCATGGCTGTCGTATGGCGCAATACATGTGGGGATAACGTTTTCTTTTTCAAGGCCTGACAGCTTTCACCCGCAATGGACTGATATTTTTTTAACAAGTGCTGAACAGAGTCCGCACTCATGGGGCCGCCCGTTCGATTTGGGAAGAGTAACGAACTTTTATTTTCCTTGAGCCACTCTCGGAGAACTGCGACACTCGCTTTGCCTAAAGGGGTTCGGCGCTCTTTACGTCCTTTCCCCATACAAAAAACATGAGGATACTGATTCAATTCGATGTCCGTGATTTTGACTTGCAGAAGTTCTGAGACGCGAAGACCTGTTTCAACCGCAAACAAGATCAGCGCATGATCTCGGCGACCGATCCAGCTTTTTCGATCGGGAGCTTTTAATAATACTTCCAGCTCCTCTCGTGAGAGAAAGGCCACGATTTTTTTCGTCACACGTTTGCTCGAGATGCAAAGGATCTGATGGATTTGGTGTGATTTATCTGGAAGACAAACATTGGTATGTTTAAAAAATGACTTAATCGCCGCAAGTCTTTGATTGCGGCTTCTTGTCGAACAACCACGCTCGCTTTCAAGATGGTTGAGGAAGGATAGAACGCAATCCACATTGAGATCCTCCAGTTCCATGTCCTGAACACTTTTATTTAAAATTTTTGCCGTAAATGACAAGAACAACTTAAAGGTGTCTCGGTACGATGTGATCGTGTGTCTGCTGACTTGTTTTTGTTCAACCAGATATTTAGTAAAAAAATTCTCAACCAAAAACGGGAGATTAAATTCCTTTTTTCTCATTGAGACAGTCCTCCCATATATTTATCCAATCGCTCACTGGCAAGCCCCATCAACTCCGGCGTGATCGTGATGTACCAGTAAGTCGAACCCGGTTGCGTGTGACCCACGTAAGTTGCAAGTATCGGTAGTAAAACCTCGACATCCTTTCCCTGTCGATACCAGTCCTCCAAGGAGCGAACAATAAATGTATGCCGAAGATCATGCAGGCGCGGGCCCCGTCGAGGTTCTTTGCGAACGCCACATTTCAAAGCAATTTTATCAAAGGTCCACTCGGCCACTCCGGTTGTGATGGGAGCGTCGTTATTTGATATAAAAAATAAATCACTTCGCTGATGGTGAGGAGGCAAATACTTTGTACAAAAGTTTTCTCTGGCAATGGAATATTCCGTTAACATTTTCAGTGTGGTTCTATGAAGAGGAACCATTCTTGGCTTATAAAATTTAGCCCTACGGACTGCGACCACTCCATTTTCAAGATCAACGTCACTTTTTTTAATCGTTAATGCCTCGGAGAGTCGTAGTCCACAAGTTGCAATAAATCCAAATAATGTTGCAAATGTCAGTGGTCGTAAACTGTCATGGGGCCTCAGCTCACGGCAAGTCTTCATTATTCGCTGGATCTCTTCATTTGTATAAATATACGGATTTTTTCTCTTGTACCTGATGGGCCAAAGATTTACTGGCCAGAGCTCAGTCTTTGGATCAATTGTTTTCCAGTAAATGGCAAAATGTCTTAAGACTGAGAGTTTACAAGCGCTCCACCAGTCTGGCTTGCTTCTTCCAGCTAGTGCCCATTCCTGGGCAAGGGCGCTTGTGAGATGTTTTTTTTGTTTTCTTTTTAAAAAAAGTAAAAATTGCTTGAGCTTCCCCTCCTGGTGGACAAAAGAAAAACCCATCGCTTTCTTCATGGCTACATAGTCTTTGATTCCTTGTTCGATGTTTCTCATCTCGCACCCCCAATCCAAGGCCGAGCAGCCTGCGAGAGCCTTTTAAGATCCACCTTGGCATAGATTGTTGTCGTCGAATACTGCTCGTGCCTTAAGAGCTTTCCAACTTCACCCAGAGTCGCACCACTTTTTAGACATTCATTAGCAAGCGTATGTCGTAACAGATAAGCCCCTTGGTGAGAGGATTTTATTTGAGCTCTCTGAAGAGCGAACTTCACAATGCCGCTAACACTCACGCTAAGTCTAAACCCATGATAAGGCGGATACTTAGAAACAAAAACAGAACGCGAAGGAGTTTTTGGACGAGAGTTTTTAATATACTTTGCTAAGGCTTCACCCACATCTTTTGGTAAGGGCATTTTGGATTCCTTTCCCTTGCCTCGAACTGTGATGGATCCCTCTCGCCAATGAAGATCCTCAAGAGTGAGGTTCTTCACTTCGCATGCTCGAAGTCCGAGCCTAGATAAAATCATAAGGACAGCGTAGTCACGAGCCCCCATAAAAGTGGATCGGTCACAACTATCCAAAAGCTTTTGAACTTTGTCTGGGCCGATATAAATTGGAAGCTTCGTCTGACGCCAATTTGCAGGACGAGGGACAGCGCGGGATAAATCAACTTTGGTCTTTCCTTTTAGGAATAAGTATTTAAAAAATTGCATTAACCTGATGGCTGCATCCCTCACTTCTCCCGAACCTTTTTCTTTGAGAAGTTGATTCAAGTAATCACCAATGATCTGTGCATTGTACTTGTTCCAGTTTCGACCCACGATCTCGTTTGTCGCCTGGAGAAAAAATCGAGCAGTTCGAACTTGCTGATAGACGTAAATAGAACTAAGTCCTCTTTCTTCCCGAAGATACTTTTCAAAAGAAAAAAGTTGTTTTTCGATGGGACAAATAATTTTTGGAACTGGTTTGCATGGGATCAGTTTTCGATCTCTTAAAAATTGAATGAAGTTTCCAAGAACCTTAAAATCACAGTGCCGGCGGATGGCACCATGGTACTGCCAAAACTCTTCGATCCGATCCTGACCAAGATCCTTCAGAGGAATGTGTTTGAGCCCCACCCAATCACTGAACCTCAATAGAACTCGAAAAACTTTTTTTAAATAACTCTCTGGGTAGCCGATCTTTAACAAATATTGCGCGTAATCATCCAGAAGATTCGCAAATGGTCCAATTTCAAGCCGGGCTTGAATACCGTAACCCTGTTTATAAATTTTTATTTTCACTTTGACCTCCTTTTAGGTGGAGGTCGTTTACCATAGGAGAAGAATATTATGCCGAATTACAACTTCAGAAAAATGGAAAAAGACTACCGAGATTTGCTCGCGGGCCGCCCTGTTCGGCATAATCCTGTCCTCGGGATAATCACCGTTATGCCGAATTCGGCATAACTGTAATGCTGATAAACCGAGTATCACATTCCTTAAAAGTTTTTAAACCCTTAAGTAAATGACTCGTTGATCTTGCAAAACGGGAAAAGGAAAACACAATCACTTGTTCCACTTCCCTATTTTCAACCA
>JAKFYD010000044.1 GCA_021731025.1 Pseudobdellovibrionaceae bacterium
ACCCAGGCCCGTCCCCCGGTTCCTGACCACCTTCAACCAACATCGTTGGGTGGGGGTGGTCAGGAAAAATCGTAGATTTAGGGGGACGGGCCTGGGTGGAGGCGATCTTGTTGAATTTACTTTGAAAACTCATCATGCTACCTCCGATTTTTTGTCTTTATATTCTGAGAATGGTTTCTCGTTTTGCTTTCCTTTTGAATCCTCAGAAATTACTGAAAGGAAATTCTGAAATTTCATTTCGGTGTTTGCGAATCTAAGCTGTGAATTGAATTCTGACGGATCGAAAGTTTTATAAAGAAACGTTCCTGGAATACGTTTTCTTTCGATAAACTCGTTACTGCTAAATGCGAAGCGAATCGCTTTTTCTGTCGATTCGTTCACGCATCCAAATAGTGAAACTCCGACCTTCGACATATCTAAATATGCTAAGGCTATTTTTGCGTATCGACTTCGCGACTTCATTACTCTTTCAATTTCTAATGTACATCGAATTGCGACAGCACCTGGTCTTTTGAGATCAAAAATTAAATCCGGCAAGCGCTGAACTTGCTGACAACCTAAAACAGTATATGCTTCGATTGGATTTCTCATCAGTTCGTCTTCAAGCCATGAATCATCCAAAAGGCCTTTTTGCGCTAAAGACAGATAAAAACGAGCTACGATTGAATCGTGCTCGATGTAGAAATGAGATCGTGAAGGCCGCACCTGATCACCAAGAAGTTTACGGCTTCGGGAAGATAAGATCAGTGTATGTTCTTGATGCTTCGATTGAGTGAAATATCCATCATCAACAAGACGGACCCAGTATCTGTACTGTTGCGCCTGACTCATCTGACAGAAGAATTCAAAGAAGAGATCCCTGGTTAGAAAACCCCAGCGCGCGGCAAATTCTAAAGCTTCAGCGATAATCTTCTTATTTGGTGTTCTCATAGTTCCACCTCTTTTTTCATAGATGATGGACTCAATATAAAATGTCCAAGCTCAATTCGCCCAGATTCTAGAATCGGTTCAATCCATTCAAGAGTGAAGTCGACTAGAGCTGCTCCTTTGAGGGACTGAGGGATTTTGAGTTCTGATCCAATTGTTACTTGCCGAATGCGAATTTGGCAGGTCATGTTGCCAGCCAAAATAACTTTAGCACCCTCAGGATTGCCACATTTTGGAGAGTGCGTGCAGCCAGTTAAAGTCAGCAGAAATAGAAATATTACGCTCCTTATCATACGGCCTTCCTTTTTGAAATCAGCTCTGACATTACATCCGCAGCAGCACGCGTGGGTGTCTGCGGCTGATTTGTCTTCGCTGTATTTTCAATTTGTGGAATACCTGTTGGCTCTGATTTTTGAACTGAAGGAATTTGAGGTTTATCGAGATCGAAAACTTTTTTGAATTTCAATCGAATGGGAAGACTTCCTTTCTCGTGAGGCAAAATCATAACTGCCTCGCCAATGCCAAGCTCTTGCTTAAAGACATTTGGATGATATTTAAATTCCTCAACCTCACGAACCGATCCGTCTCCGGTCTTTTCACTACCAAAAAGGCGTTTGGTTTGCCGCTCGGTAACTTTTGCAGCTTCTGTTGTTCCAATCACTGACGAAAAATATTCGGCAGATTCGGGCTCGTTTGTGCGCATGAATACTTTAAGATTTGAATTCGTAAGAATCGTGTTCTTTACGCCATCACCCAAAGTGTCCAAATCGCCAAGAGCCTGATGAGCAAAGACGATCCCTACATTTGCACTTCTAGATTTGTTTAAAAGGGTCACGAAGCCTGGCGTTAGATATTCCGTAAAATCATCCAGATAGACTGAAAAGAAATCTTGGTTTTCGTATTTTCCAAGATGTCTTGATGAAACAGCGCTTTGTAAACACTGAAGAATCATTTTGCCTGTGGCCTTACCTAGGGTTGGAATCTTCAATGCTGGTAGTTGGCAGTAGATGATTTCACTATGCTCAAGAGCTTGCTCTAGATTGATATCCGAAATTTCTGTATTAAACACCTGGATGGTTTCACCTACAGCAAAGCATTGAAGTTGAGCTACAAGACCACTTGTTCTTTTTTCGCGTTCCTCACGATTTAACTTTAAAAAATCACCGGCCCAAATTTGAAGACGCGAATTTTTTGAAGCGATCGCAAGGTCTGCTAATGCTTTCTCATTTTTCATGCACTCGATCATTCGAAGTGGGGTCGGCTTAATGCCAGCAGCCTCTAAAATTAAAAGTGAATGAAGAAAAACATCGTACTGAATGCTTTTGAAATATTCGTTTTCAAAAATAAAAGCATTAAAAACCCGTTCTGTAATTTCAAGAGCGGAACCACCGCTCAGGGGATTAAAGGTGTGGCTAATACCTACGTTGCAAAGCGAAAGAATCCTGACGTCACCTTCACGATGATGGCGTTTTGCATAGGCATAGAGTTTATTCAAAAGGCTCATATCTGATTTGCCATCAATAATAAGGAGACCTCGACCCCTCTTAATATCGTCTATGGCCCAAGGTAAAATGACGGACTCAGTCTTTCCCGCATTCGTTGTTCCGATGACTTGTGTATGCATTTTTCGGAAAGGCTGCTTCACATAAACATTTTTTCCGTTCATTGAAAGGCCCGCAAAAACGGCGTCTTCACCTTCGGATGGAGTTATGATCTCGTTTTCTAAGTTGCGATTTTTGTTTTTGGCGCGCAATTTCTTCCGAACAAACAGAAGAACTGCAAGTAATACCAACGTAATGGTGCAAGCTATAGCGAGTCGCCATTTTACGATAAAGATAAAAATTTGAATTTTAAACTTGAGCCAGGTGATTGCCCCTCCCAGGGCCATTGTCAGGATTAAAAATCCTTGATCCGACATTTCTGATTTTTGACTACTCATAACTTTCACCTCCTTCTTGTAACTTGAAGGATTCGTTTAAGACCGCATCACACTCAGTGGCAGGGTTTAGCTCGATCCACTCTCTTTCTGTTTTAAGTTTCTCTCCATAAGACTGAGCACGCGATTGAGCTGTCGCTGCGACTGCTCCTAAAATACCATTCTCTACACCACCTTTTGAGTTGCCCATAATGTCAGTTTGCATACTGCCTGCGGCAAGTCCTCCCACAAAAGTTGTAAGGACTTGGCCTGCGCTGTTCTTCATGCCGTCTGAAAATATTTTTCCAGTTACGCCTGGCTGACCTGATTTATCTAAGGCGATTGCCGAAATGCGCTTGATTTGTCCACTTGGTAAGGAAATTTGATCGAAGCGGATCTGCGCGCGGTCAGTTCCTTTTTGAAAGCTGGCATGTCCATAGAACTTAGTTCTGGCAGGAAGTTTAAGACCTGAGTCAGAAGTTGAATCAAGAATGGACTCTGCCAAGATTGGAACTGAATCTTGAGAGACGATGACTTTGTCTAACATTATTAAAGGTACGCGAATTCCTGAGCGCAGCTCAGTCTTAGCATTGCCACTTTTAGATCCCACAATCATCGACGTATTGTAGTTTACTTGATTTCCAGTCGTGATACTTATATTGGCAATCTTGGGAGCCGACCAAATTGATTGAGTATATTTTTCTTTGTGAGGACCTCTTGGTGAATTTGTTGATTCAACTTTACTTTCTGAACGTTCAATTTTTTCCGCGAATTCAATCGGAACATCAGTTGGAAGCAAAAAGACAATTGAGATGAAAATCACGACACCAAAAATTATTAACAGTTTAATCGTTTTAAGGTTCAGATCAAATTTTCGACTAAAAGCATTCTCCTCGATGACAGAAGTTTTGATGCCTTTCTTGAGCGCTTTTAACTTTTGTTTGAAAATAGAAAATCCACTTTTTATTTCCATAGCTCTACCTCACTAATCTGAAGTGAAATCGAAGACTCAGAGCTAAACTCAATCGTGATGGGTTTCCCTGCAACAAGATCAGACTTTGCTAAAGAAATTCCAAGCCGTAAAGGCTTAGCTTTTTCAATTTTAGAATCTGACATGAAAAGGCTATTAATAACATTTGATTTACCCCCTTGTTTAACCCAAATAAATTCAGGTTTAACTGCCACCCGCATTGGATGACTTGAGGTCAGTAATGCATCAATCAAAATAAACCCGCTAGGACTCTGACCTATGCGAACCACAGATAATTTTAAATTTTTCTGTGTGACAGATCTCATGACATTTTTCCATTTTGTATCTGACTTTTGTAATTCTGGTTTTGTTAAATAGACAACGTAGTCAGCAACTTCCTGGAGCCCAGTGACAAGCCTTATATTAAACCTACGTGAATTTGTTATAAGATAAAGATTGGTCTTTGCTCCCGGGCGGAGAGGCTTAATCGTTATAGCTTTATCAATGTATTCAATTTTGAAACCCGATTGATCACCAATTATAACAGACTGAATGACTTCAGAAAGTTGCACAATAGTAGCAATTCCTAAGGCTGTTTTGATTGTTAAAATTTCGTCTTCTTTGCTGGCTGTTCTTCGGATTTGAACGAATGCTGTTGTAGCAACCAGTAAAAACCAAATTGTTGAAATTAATAATAGCCTCATCGAGCAGTCTCCTCAGTTTCTTTTGTTATATAGACTCCCCAAGGATTAATGATTGTACGGTCGTCTACAACGAACTGTAGCGTAAGGCGGAGTTCTGTCGCGGCTTTCAGGTTGTCAAACTCAGTGATTCGATCAGCAAGAATAGAAATTGTTTTCTCTTTGAGATTAACGGTGACAGACTTAGGGTAAACTCTCTGTCTAACTTTCTTTTCTCGAACGAACTTCATCGTTTCTTGCAGAGAGCGTTCAAATGCCGAAGTGAGCGAAGGCAGAACGAAAAACTTTGCTTTTGTGAGCTGTTCAGAAATAGTCTGCTCATTCCACGAATAGCGGTGACGAACGTATTCCTTAGCTGCGGACTCAATCTGCACATCAGTTACCTTGGTTTCGATTGCCGCAATAGCACCGCTACTTTCAAGTGCGATTACTGTTGGATCTCGTTTCACTAGATAGAGAACAAGAATCAGCATAAGAAAAGTGACTGCGATCAAAGCTCCGCAAAGAAACTTCATATTTAAATTTTCTTCGGCAAATTCACGCATGGCTTTGGGATAGGAACTAAGTTGAATTGAAATTTTATCTTTCATAATTGCACCTCCTTTGATCTTTAAGATCGTTTGTTAGTTGTTGAACGGGATACTGATTTAGAAATCTGCCAAGATCTAGGCATGATAGCTTGTGAAAGTTTCGCCCCTTGAGCAAACTTCGCGGCGGGAGCGACAGCCATTAGAACTCCTGAAACTGCTGTAGCGCCAATATTCGCAGCAGTAGATTGTACTCCTTCGCCAATTAATGAACGTAAAATTCTTGGCGTGAATAAAAGAGCAATGGCAATGATGAAGTTCATTGCTACAAGCGACAGATAGGACTGTTCGTTTTCATAGATAAATCCAAATGAAATCGACTTTAACATCGCAGACAAAATAGCCCAGATGATTTTCCACGATGCGACTTCAATCAGGCCTTTATAGAGATTTGCGGTTATCTTTGCAGTTGTGGGGAAAATGTAGCAAAGAATCATCAAGGGTGCTGCGATCGACAAAAGTCCCCAATAAAAGTAATACAGTAGAACAGTTATATACTTTGCTATGTAAAGCAGTGCAAAACTTGCAAAGCTTAATACTGCCATGAAAAAACCATCGAACTTTAATAGTAATACTTTTTTAGCTACTGAATATCCGAGTGATTTCTCTTGAGCTATCTTCATAAAAGCTTCAAGTCCCGACATATCGTCAATCTTCGATGCAATTCCATCGCAAACATCTAGAATGCAATTTGATACTTCTGGAAAAGAGATGATAAGTAAGGTAGCCACGAACGTTCTTCTTAGGATATCCGGATAGTTGGGTTCTCCTGATCTTAAAAAACTAAAGATAACCGAGAATAAAATTGCGACTGGAAGCATAATATAAAAAAGCTGACTTAAACCTTGAAAAAGATCCTGTACAAGTGTTCCAAGCACTTCGAGATTTGGCATCATTTGCCACCTCCAAGGCGGGGAAGTATCGTCTTCTTAGGTAAATTCTCGAATCCATGAGAAAGTCCCTGATAGTTTTCCTGGAAATTCTGAGTCGACAATTTTTCCCTACGAGTATCGTAGGCCATATTTTGAGCCATGATTTTGAGCATTTGACTTTGCGTCCGTAAAAGCTGAGTCGTAACTCCAATGAGGACTCCGAGAGCTTGATTTTGAAGCTTGCCAGCTCCTTGGGGACTTACCACTTGGGCGTGGTAAATAATCTTATCTCGCTCACGGTCTACTTGATCGGCGTAATCGTAAAGATTGCGATTCATTGAAATTACTTCAGCAACACTCTGATCTTGTGAACGCATGAGATCTTCGTCCATGCCTTTAGGTATAATCCCGTAAACAGATTCAATTGCGGCTAGTACCCGGTCTGCATCTTTAAGGTCTCCATAGACGCCAGGATTAAAGTTTGGATTGATGATACGAATGACATCAATTCCACTTCTGATTCCGGCGTTAAGGTCACGCATAAGATTAAGCGTATCTTTGCCGTTCTGAAGCACGCTCTGAAGTGTGGACACAGTTTGAATTGCCTGAGCAAGAATCTGCACAAGAACAGCAACGTCACCTCCAAAAAGATCTGCCTTTACTGATTTTGGCGACACGATCAATGTTAAAAAAAAGAAAATTCTAACGATTTTATTCTTCATTCTGCCGCCTTTATTGAGGAAGCTCCGAACGGAGCTAACTCTGCCGCCTTTAACAGAGCTGACTCCAAAGAATGCCCCTCGCTAGTCAATTGATTTAGAAATTGGTTGTCACGAGCATCTGAGGTTGAAATCCAATATTCTAAGGGTGAGGGCTCAATACGAATGACCTGACGGCTTTCGCCTTCCATCAGAAAACCTTCGCTGAATTGCCCTTTTCTTTGTTCAAGACTTTGAATAAGCCGAAGCTCCTGCGAATTGAGCTTTAAAACTTCACGAAGCACTTTTGTGTCGCCTTTTTGAAGCATAATAAGTTTTGTAGCTGTGTTGTTTAGAATGGCTGGCCCCATACCACTAGCGATAATTTCTTCTACGCCTTGAGTGATGAAAGTGATTCCACTTCCAGTTTTGCGAAAAGTTCTTGCTGCATATTCCATAAAGGAGCTTGCTGCTGGACTTTTTAAAAGCTCCCAAACTTCATCCAGTAATACACGTTTTGGGACTGTGCGATTTGTTTCGACTTGTTCTAGAATGAAATTAGTTAAAATCAGAATCATCACCGATTGCAGATCGGGATACTGTGAGAGGCCTTTTAAATCAAAAGCAACAACTGGCTTATCTACTGCAATTTTACCGTTTCCGTCGAGAAGCTTTCCGTAAGGGGTACTTCCAAGCCATGGGAAAAGAAGTTTTCCGATTCGTTGCAAGGACTCTTCACAGTTGTTCAAACAATGTTTAGCAAGATCCGTCAGGAACGGAGAACGTGGAGTTGGCTCGTTCCGAGCTTTTTCAAAAACAATCGTGAGTGCAGCTTCAAGCTGAACACGGTCAAACCGACTGAGTTTTTCCCCGTGATCTACCACCATCTGCTCGATGATGCTGACAAAGCCTTTGAGACGGTCTCCACTTGGGGCTTCTGTTGGATTCGATAAATCAAATGGATTGATGACGTATTTTCCACTTAGGTTGATTTCGAAATACTGACCACCGAGAATCTCGGTCATCTTTTTATATGAACCACCAATATCGATAATGTAGAGGCGACTTCCACGAGCAATTTGCTGAAGCATCAAGAAATTATTCGCAAAACTTTTTCCTGAGCCACTAGATCCTGTCGTTAAAATGTTGTAGTTGCTCAACCGCGGTGAATACGGATCGTAAGAGTAAAGTGTCCCTAAACGTGTTTTAGTTAAACATACGGGAATCTCGTCACCGGTTGCGGCTCCATAGAGCGGTAGGAAATCGACGAGGTTGTTTGTCTTCATCGCTTTCGCGCGAACAAGATTTAATGGAGCCAAAGGCAGATCGGATCGGAACATCTTCCAGGATCCAACAGTCTCCTGAATGCCTTCCGAGCCGCTGAGAGTTTTGAATCGGGATAAGACTTCTTTTGTTTTGAAGTTAAGCCTTTTTTCTCCAACTGGACTCGCAGAATCCCGCAAAATCAAAATCATTTCAGCTTGGTAAATACGTTGGCCAGTTTCAATGATCTCCCGAATGAGATCTGTAGTCTGTGACAAACGTGATTCGCTTTCCAGATCAGACACACGGTTAGGCGCTGTACTTGAAAGCGAGTGAGCCATTCGACGTTTGCTTTCTAATGATTTAATTTCCTTAGCTTGGTCTTGAATACGGAACGAGAAAATCAGTTCATACTTAAAGGGGAGTGCAAGGAACGAACTCATCATTCCTCCAAATGTCATTTCAGGAAGGGTTTTGAGGGTTAACACACGCGTGCGAAGCTGATCGAGCACGAAGTCCTCACGATCAAGAATCAAATCACCAAATACAATTTGTGCTCGAGGAGAAATGTCCTCTAGATCAGTTGGCCTTGGGGTGACGGTAGGCTTCAGGATTTCACCTGAGCGCTTTGGATTAAAGTAGCTGTAAAGAATTTGAATAAGATCTTCACGTTCACAGCGACTTGTCGAAAACCCAAGGGATGATAGAATTCCTGAAGCGCTCTCAATAGATTGCCCAAGTGTTTGAAGTTGATCTTCGTAGTTTTTTTCAAACTCTGCAGAAAATTTTTTCGTCTGCTTGAATGAGAATGATATTGGCTTTTGTGCTCCAGACGTTCTTAAGAAAAAGAACAATCTTGAACGGAAAATATTTTCCTGTTGAATTTGGTCGACAAGTTTTTGTGACCTGTCTCTATCGAGTCGTTTCAAGAATTCATTGTCCGTTGAAACAAGATCGCTATGTTTTTTTAAAATTTCTTCGACATTTGATTCGACTTTCACTAAAAATTGAGCCGTTGTCCCCTCGGGCAGTGAGTTAGCAAAGGCTCTAAGCCCTAATGTAAGCTGATTGATCCGCGATTCATCAAAGCACTCGATATCGAGCGGCAGTAGTTCGACTCCGGCCGAAAGTGATCCATCAAACAAAATAGCGTGTGGAATGGGGGTTTGCTCAAATTCCCAAAATGGGAGCTGTTCGCTGAGTGACGCTTCGATCATTGGTCACCGTCCTTATTAAATCTTCGATACTGCCGGTCAGTGGCATTTGCTGAAAACACAGTGGGTGAAATAAAGTGCTCGAAAAAATGTTGAAGGTAGTGATCTGGTTTTCCTTTCTTAAATAAGAAAAGAATCAAAGCTAAAATCAGACTTGTTCCGAACACCATCGGAATCTTGAAACTCGTTGATCCGAAGATAAGATTCTGAGCTGAGAGATTAAGTAGTAGGACAAGGACATCTGAAAGTTCAAACCCAAGTATTTTATTTTTTGTTTCGAGAGTTCGAGGAACTGTCGAAGTTAGAATGGATTCATCCTTCATCATCGCACCGTCTGCGAAATAAAGTTGACGATAGCCTCTGCTCCAAAACCCAAAATGGTTGCAATTATCGCGTACCACATATGCGTTCTTGATTTGTCATTACCGGACATCATCGAGAATGCAGCCCAAGCAATAGCGCAGATCGAAAGCGATGGTAAAATAACTCGTGTAAGCCTGGTTTGAAGAGTCATTAGCGACGATTCAACGCTTGCTAGTGCAAGCTCTGGTGCGACGAGGGTAAAAATTGTAACGATAATAAAAAAAATGAATTTCTGTTTGTGATTCATATTTTCACCCCTTGCATTTTTGGGTTATTCATTAAGTGAGGATCAATAGCGCTTTCCGCAGCCTCTCTTTTTTCCGGGAAAAGGCAGAGAAATAGGGGAGTTTCAATAAGCTGCAGGCGAAGTGCGATAAAGCTTCCAACAAGGCTGCCTTCACCTATTTGATTCCAGTGATAGCGCAACTTACCCGTAGGAAGTTGGTACTGCTCAAGGCTCAGGACGACGTACTTTGTATCGTGTTGGTCATTCGGAACAA
>JAKFYD010000076.1 GCA_021731025.1 Pseudobdellovibrionaceae bacterium
TTCTTGGATATGGCCATCCGAGTGAGCTAAAAATTGAAGTGCCAACTCGTTAACCTCGGCGCTTTTCAAGGCGTTCTTTGTAACGTAAGAGTTGTATTCGGCCAGTTTGGATTTTAGTCTTTGTCCTAGAGAATAATATTCGGTGCGGGGATCTGACAGAACAGCAGAAACGGGGACGCAGTCTTTTTCGTAGCAAGCCGCAAGCTCGGAAATCTCTTTGGTCAGGGAATTTTCTGAAGATTCAACTCCAACCTCAACCGCAGCAGGAGAAACTTTCTTCGCGGGCGATGCTAAACCAGGAGGAGTTTTTTCAGAAGTTGTTGATGGACCGCGATTGGATTTTCGCGAATTTTCTTTTTTTTCAAATTTCAGAATGATCAGTGTGAGTATAGAAAGAAAGCCAATGATGGGCCATTTTAAAATCTTCTTGAGCTTCACTCCCGAATCTCCACCAGATCAGTGCTTTCAATCCAACCTGACTCTTCCGTTCCAGCCACTTTAACTTTAACCCAACCATTGTTTTCTTTTTGTAAAACCTGAAGAGAATCTGGTGCACTGCCACCCTTAACGGCAACTTGGCTTTTTGCACAGCTGATGTCAGCGCACTCACGAAGGAGCTGATAGCTTCGAACATTTGTTAATTGAGCCAGTGAAACTGAAGCTAGAGAACTTTCCACACTCACCCAACTTGAGCGTGTGTTCGTTGGTTTTTCATGACCCGCATAGATAGTCCCGGTTCGGCCTGAATAGCTGACCTTGAGATACGTTTTAACATCACTGTCTTTTTGAGTAGCATCTTCGACGTTTAACCTTGTTCCTCGGGGAATAAGAATTAAAATGTTATTCGTTTGTATATCTCGAAGATTAATTCCATTGGGAGCGGTGATATGAACAACTTTACCAATGAGTTCATGCTGACGAGGAGGCGGGGGCGCTGGCAAAGGAAGGGGTGTGCCCGTTAAAGAACAAGGTCTTGTGTTGTACATCAAGCAACTGACATTCACATTGACGGTGGCCGCAGTGTCTTTAACGTACTTCAGCCAGGCGCGCTGACCGAATTTTTGCAGATAACCTTTATCGCCGGTGGTGGATGAACTCGACCAACGGCAAAGTTTCGAAGGTCCACGATTGTAAGCCGACCACGCGGCCCGAGCGCGATTTTTATAATTGGTCGACGAGCCCACGCAGGAAGCTGATGCAGCTCTGACCCAAGCCGCATAGTAAACATCTAAGCCGTACATGATGTTATAAACCAGATCGACACCACGACCATTGCGAAGAGCTGCCACATGTGAGCGATCATCAACTTGCATCATGCCGTGACCGTGATCACTGTCCCCACGCATGTAGCGAATCATTTGATCTTTTCCAAGACGGTAGTGAGTCCAAAAAGTTTCTTGGTGAGCTAAAGTGTACAGCCCTTCTAAAAATCCATTGAGCTCTTCATTGCTCGCTTGCGGATTTGCCCGGAGGAGATAAGAAGTTCCAACATCACGAAGTAACGAAAACATTTCGCTGAGGAAATCTTTTCTTTCCGTGGTGACATCAGAGGCTTCATTGAAAAGAAGGGGTGAATATTGGGCTTCTACCGAATCTTGAGTCATCAGGGGGCTGACATTGCAGGCCGCTGGAGCAGTTCCAAAATTCCAGCTACCGCCGATTTTTGAAGTGCAGTTCAAGTTCTGAGCGAAAAGACTTTGTCCGCTCAACAAGACGAAGACACTAACGACATAATTAAACTTTTTATTGTTTGGCATTATTTAATTTAGTCAGAAATTTTTTCACTCTGACAGAGGTCAGGACTTTTTTTAGAGAGAAAACGCCTTCTTTTGGACTCTGGTCGCGGGTTTCCGGCGATTTCCTGGATGAAGATCCACGGGAAAAATTTGCCGATCCAATGAATTTTTTATTTTAAAGATAAATAATAGTTTGCTGAAAGCCTATCGGGAAGCGGGTTTGAACTGCAAATTCGCAGATCCGATGGGTCCTGTAACAGTCAACTTCACCGGAGTGCTTTCTATCGAGCGCACGCTCACAGGAAAAACAATTTCATAAGGGGTAGCAAAACGATTGTGATAAGGATAAAGACCACGAATCTCTTCGGTGAGCAGTTTTACTTTTTTAACTTTTCCCTCGTAACGTCGGCCATTAGCATCTAGAAATATTTTCCACAGTGTTTGATTCTTATTGAGGTCATCGTGTTTTCGTTCAGGAGTGTAAAAGCTAACAAAGATTTCAGTCTCTTTGTTGAGACCTTCGTCGGACTTTACCTTTTCCGTCGTCATTTTTGAAGGATCCCATTGATAAAGACGAGCCTGTTGGTCCAGTTGAGATTGGGCCACGGTGCTGTTAATCAGCGTGCCCGAAATATCCATAACGTTGTACAGACCTGAGTACACCTGAGTTTTTTCAGTAAAAGTTTCAATGTTAGTTTCGTATTCAGATTCCGACATCAAAGGAAGACCATGGGGATTTTCCGGAGTGCTAGCGCAAGAGCAAAGCCAAAGCATCAGAACGTAAGTGAGTTTATTTAATTGAGTCAATTTAGCCTCCGGATTTGATGCCATCCAAATACTTTTTAAGATCTTGATAAACTTGATCACGAATAATGTCGTTATAAATTTCATGCCGAGCGCCATCGCCATAAACTAAAATTCGTTTTCGCGATGAAGGTAGGCGCTCGAAATAGTCTTTGCTGGCAGAGCTAGAAACAACAGGGTCCTGTTCGGCGATCTGAAAAAGTGTTGGCAAAATCACGCGACCTACCCGGTCAAAAAGAAAAGTCCTATTCTCTTTCATGCCCAAGTAAACTCGGGATGAAATTACATCGTGGCGAAGAACATCTGATTCAAATTCTCTGATCACATCCTGATCGCGAGTCAGCATTTTGTTGGTTAGCTCATTCCACATGGTCACTTGGGGAAAAAATTTGGACAAGAGCTCGGCTCCTGCATCTTTGATGCGCGGAACAGGAACGCCAAAATCTAATAAGGGATTGCTACAAACTTGAGCCGTAATCAAAGGGTGGGTTGTCGGCGAATAGGATTCGCTCAAAAATTTCAACTGGATCATTGCTCCTAAGGAATGGGCTAGTAAAACAACGGGGCCAGTTTTTATTTTTGCAGCGAAAAGGTGTTTTAAGAAAATCTCGTAATCACGGGAATAATCATTGAAGTGTTCAGCATAACCCCGTTTTCCATCAGAGCGACCATGACCACGCAGGTCCATGGCATAAAAACTCCACTCATCATCCTTAAAAAAATCAATGACCCGGTGATAGGATTCGGAATGCTCTCCTTGGCCGTGCATGATGATGATTGAAGCTTTACTGTTGGGTTTCTCCCAAGTCTGGAAGAAAATTTTTAAATCTTGATGGCCAGGAAAAAAACCCTCTGAACGTTTATACATGGAGACATCATAGGACTCTAGTGAAGGCCTCTCAACAAAATTGTATCTTCAGGAAGTTGAACTCGATCTTTTTCAGGGTCAGTGAAGGGATAGTCTAAACTGTAATGAATGCCGCGAGACTCTTTTCTGAGCAAAGCGCACTGGACCGTAAGGCTAGCAACGATGGCAATATTTCGCAGTTCAAGGATGTCGGTGTGCATAGGGAAATTGGAATAGTACTCTTTGACTTCCGACAGAATATTTTTCAATCGATTTTCTGCCCGACGCAATCGTTTGTCCGAACGTACAATACCAACGTAGTTCCACATTAAGGTGCGGATTTCTTGCCACATGTGATGGATCACGATCATTTCGTCAGCATTTGTCGCTTGGGAATGAGTCCACTCTTTAGGATCATGCTCAGGAAATGGAAGAAAATCTAAAGTTTGCGGCAATTGCAAAGCAGCGTTGTGGGCCATGGCTAAACATTCCAGCAGCGAATTCGAAGCTAAGCGATTGGCACCATGCAATCCTGTGCAAGCCGTTTCGCCCAAGGCCCATAAGCCGGGAAGATCTGTGCGTCCAGACTCGTCGGTCAAAACTCCTCCACACAAATAATGGGCTGCGGGGACCACAGGAATTGGATTTTTTGTGATATCGATACCGAATTCAAGACAGCGTTCATAGATTTTTGGAAATCGCTGTTTTAAAAATTCAGCGGATAAATGAGTCATGTCTAAGAAAACACAATTCGCTCCGGACTTTTTCATTTCCGCATCGATCGAGCGAGCCACAATATCTCGAGGGGCTAAAGACCCGCGTTCATCATATTTTTTCATGAAGGCTTGGCCTTGATCGTCAACCAGCTCTCCGCCTTCGCCGCGCAGGGCTTCGGAAATTAAAAAATTTCGCGCATCAGGATGGTACAAACAAGTAGGATGGAACTGCATGAATTCAAGATTGGCAATACGAGCACCCGCTCGGTAAGCCATAGCAATTCCATCACCTGTGGCCCCACTCCAATTTGTGGTGTAGAGATAAACTTTTCCTGCGCCTCCGGTCGAGAGCACGGTATTTTTTGCGACAAAAGTGTGAACGATGCCTGTTGTTGGTTCTAAAGCGTAAAGTCCGACGCAGCGATTGGGATGAATACTCAAAGGATCAATTTGCTGACTGACGATCAAATCAATGGCGAAAAGATCTTCCCGCAATTCAATATTGGGATGATGGCGCACTTGTTTGAGAAGAGTACTGTGAATGTGGTAACCCGTTTGATCCGCGAAATGCAGAATGCGGCGAAACGAGTGTCCGCCTTCGCGCGTCAAATCGGCCTCGGGTATTTGGCCAACGGGAATTTTCTTGCTGTCGAATTCCACCCCCCAGTTTATTAAATCTTGAATTCGTTCGGGAGCTTGTTCGATGATATTTTTAACCGAGTTATGACGACACAGTCCGGCACCAGCGATCAAGGTGTCATTGATGTGACTTTCAAAGCTGTCATCACTTTTGCTCATGACAGCGGCAATTCCGCCTTGAGCCCAAGATGTGTTTGCTTCTGTCGCTTTTTCCTTCGTGATCAGCATCACTGAATTCTTTTGCGCCAGCTTCAAAGCCAGGGCTAAGCCGGCTAAGCCAGATCCCACAATTAAATAATCACAATGTTTTACAGACATAAGCGACTTCTTTAGTCCTTTTTTCTCTCTTTGTCCAAGACCTCGTGCTTGATTCTTCGTGATGAATAAAACTACAATAAAATTGAACATCTACAGCAATCGCACGGAAAGCGAAAGTGAATGAAAGTTAGACTTCTGGCCGTGATCGTTCTTATCACTACGGTTTTCTTTTCCAGCCTGGTTTGGCTTTTGGATTCCTTTTTTTATGGGGATCGGGGCAATTGGGCGGAAATGTCTTTGCGGACTCAAGTCAGCGTCATCAGCGAAGCGGTTTCGAATGAAGCTAAATTTCTACAACGTTGGGTCAGTTTTGCGAACGAAGATAAATTAAAGCAAATGAACTGGACGGCTTTTTCTCCCTACGCGGCCATCGCGGTTTTGCAAAAAAGTGGACCGGGCTGGATCGTCATGGAGTGGTCCACTGATCCCAAAGGAACATGGTCCAAAGTCAGCAAAGAAAGTTTCCAGTCGACTTTGCAATCCTTAGGGATTCGTCCTCAAGGAAAAGTGGTTAATTTTTCTTCCTACGTCGATGCAGAAAAAAAAGCTTCGGTGTTTTCGATAGTGCCTACATCTCATCGAACCTGGATTTTTGTTCATGGCGGTGAAGCACTGCAATCCGTGATTGATTCGCAAAAAGGCAGTTGGAGTTCCTTGGGAATTATTAATCGCGAAGGATTAACTTTAGCTCACTCGATTCCAGAATACATTGGGCAAAAAATGGCGAAGAGCACCTTGCAGCAAGATTTGCTGAAAGGAGAAACCGTCAGCGGGTCTGGAACTTACAATATGGGAGAAAGCACTCAGGTCTTTGCCTATTATCAAAAAGTTCCTGATGTTGAAGCTTATGTGTACTCAACCATGCCGGTTTCTGAAGTGATGAAAGGGCGAAAGAAATTATTAGCTCAATTAGCGCTTTTGGCTTTGGGTTTAATTCTGACCGTGAGCAGTTTCGTGCTGAAATTTTCTGGGAGTAAAGAATCTCCCGATGAACAAACTTTGGATTTAGAAAATGTGAACCTACCACCACCTTCGGCACCCGTGTCGGCGATGCTAGCGAATAAATCCGAAGTCCCCGTCGATTCTTCGCGGTCGCAAAAAGAAAAGATGGAAGCCTATGCGAAGATGGCTTCTGCTTTAGGGCATGAACTTCGTGCGCCGTTGTTGTCGATCATGGGTTATGGTCAAACCTTGATGGGAAAGGTGACCGAGCCCGAATCGAAAAAAATGCTCGAGTCTCTTGTGAATGAGGCGCGGACCAGCCGGACTGTTCTTGATAAACTTTTTATTTTCGCTGGTGAAAAAGTTCAAGATCGCCTGTTGATGAAAATCGAAACACCCTTGCTGCGGGCTCTTAAAAATTTGGAACCTTTGTTTCAACAAAAAAGAGTGAAGGTGATTAAAGATATCCATGAAACCCAAGCGATTTACATCAACAGTGAAAATTTAATTCGGGCCTTTGAAAATATTTTACACAACTCTGTCGAGTCCATGGAAAGACAAGCCGACAAAGAAATTCACATCAAACTGCAGGATTTAGGATCTAAAATTGAAGTCTCGATTCGCGATAAGGGTGAAGGCATTGATCCCAGTTATCACAAAAAGATTTTTGAACCTTTTTACACCACGCGAGGAGCTCGGCAACAATTGGGTTTGGGTTTGAGTGTTTCTCACGGTGTTTTTAAGGAGCACTCGGCGGAAGTTGATATTCAATCGCAAGTTGGTCAGGGCACAACTGTAGTCGTTAGCTTTGAAAAAGTAGTTACGCCTATGAAAGCAGCTGCACCTGTAGAGCGCCTCAATTCTTCTTTCATTGAAAGAAAAAAAGCAGAAAAAAACAGAATCGATCTGGGAGCGAGTATTCCTAAATACAACGAAATTGAGCTTGAAGTTGGGGAAGAGCAACCCGCACAGCAGGAGGGCGCCGAAATGGAAATTGAAGAAGATAGTTTTCTTATGATTAATGGCGCTCCGGTGAATGCGGAAAATATTTTATTAAATCCCGCACCGACGAATCCTGCGGCTGAGCCTAAAGTGAACATTGAGACTTCAGGGCAGAACGCTAAGCCGTCATTGGATGTGAATGTTGATCAGCTGTTGGACCTTCCCGATGAATTTCAGGAAGATGATAAAACGGTGGTTACAGGCAGCAGTGTGACGGAAGCTCCGACGCCGATCATTGGGCCACCTAAAAAAGCCGCGGTGAAGAAAATTTCTGCAGTCGAAGAATTTAAAGTCGTGGTTCGAAAACCAGAAAGGAAGAGTTAATTGAAGATCCGAGAAATAAGTTCTCAATTCAGTTTGCTCATCTTTTCGACGAACATTGATCAGGGAGCAGCTATGAAAGTAGCGCTTTCCCGTTCTCAATACGATGTCTACTATGTCGATAACCAGAATGCTTTCCTAGAGCGCCTCACGCAGATGACCCCGCACATTGTTGTTTTAAGTCTTAATTCTCTTTCGATGCCTCTCAACGAAATTGTTGAAAAGGTGAATCAAGTCAGTTTGGAAATTCGCTTTATATTTTTATCAGCCGATGAAAACTTTCAAGTGCTCACCGAGTATGGTGAATACGGAGTGATGGATATCATTTCGGAAACAGCACCCCAGTTAGAGAATCGTACCTTATGGTCTGTGGATCGCGCCTGTGAGAAAATTTATCTCGAGTATCAAAATGAACAAATTTACAGCCAGTTGATAGAAGCTAAAAGCACAGCTGCAAATCCGCCGGTGCCAAGCGCTGTAGAAAAATCAACGTCCACTCTGTCCTATAAAGAATTTATTTCTGATTTGCGAGCGTCTCAAAGTAAAGAAGAATTGATCGCAACATTGTTGCGAGAATCTCGCGGAACTCCTTTGGTGTATTTGCGCTATCTTCCGACGATGACTTCCTTTCTGGTGACCGATACCAGCTATGAGCCACCGGAAGAATTTAAAAGCCTGGGTTGCCGTTTGACGCCCGAAGAAAATAAAGATTTGGTTCGACAATTAGAATTGGCTTTAGTCCCACCGTCCTTAGGTGAATTGCTTTCGCAGGCCTTTCGAATGCAAAATCCTCGAATAAGACCGCTGTTGAATGGATCCGAGCTCGAAGGAATTCTTGTGGGCGATGCCAGCACACCAGAAACCACTCACGAATTGAATGAACGATTTGCCATCATGAGCTTGGTGTACTCACACTTTTGTTTAGAAAAAAGAATTGAACACGTCGAGATCATTGATAGCAGCACCGAGATTTACAATCAAAAGTACTACGGGAAAAAACTTGACGAGGAACTGCAAAGAGCCAAACGTTTCAAACAGCCCCTCTGCGTGATTAAATTAGGCTTAGACGATTATTCAGAAATCGAAAAATCTTTGGGTGAGCCTGCACGAGATTTAATTTTTAAAAATTTAGCAGGACTGATTCAGAAGTCCAGCCGATCCCACGATGTTGCTTGTCGAACGGGCGAAAATGAAATTTCAATCATTTTACCCAAC
>JAKFYD010000020.1 GCA_021731025.1 Pseudobdellovibrionaceae bacterium
TTTCGAACAAGAATCGCAAGATTCGCGAACAGAAACGAGAGATTGATCTTGCCTCTAAAGAGGAAGCGGAAAAAATCTATAAGCGCGAATATCAGCAAGCTTGCATTAAAGTTGCGAGACGTGAAAACGAGGGCGCGACCTGGGGTGAAGTTGTGGACAAGTGGGAACGCTATTACACGCTCTTCCCCTCACGGAAGCTTAAGCCTGCGACGGTCCGAGATTATGTGGCGAGAGCCAATAACTGGACGAAGTCTTGGCTGAAGAAACCCGCATCGAAACTGGGGTTTGCTGATGGCGCAGAGATCTTCACTTTAGCGAAAGCAGAGGAAGCAAGTGTCCTTCTTCAATATCAGATCAAGATCGCAATCAATGTGATTTACATCTGGGGAATGGAACACGGGCACATTGTCGGAAAAGACAAGAGCCCTGTTCACGCGGTGGAGCTTGAGCGAAAGCCCGCTTGCACTATCCCCGAGATCTTGACGAGGGATGAAGTAATTCTGCTGTTGGAGCGGTCGGAACAAAAAGAGCATCCTTGGCACCCAATATGGAAGGTTGGTCTTTATACTGGAATGCGTGCAGGCGAACTGCGAGGCCTCCGGCTAGAAGACATCGACCTTGTTTCTAGGGAAATCGCCTTGGCTCTGGAGAAGTCTGATGATTCGAAAAAGAGTTACGGACTTATTAGAGTTCACAGGGCATGGAGCCAGAGCACAAAGAAATTTGGGGAAACGAAAGCTGGTTACTGGCGCACGGTTCCTGTTTCTAGTGAGCTTTACTGGTTCCTGCAAAGCTACTTGCCGTCAATGAGTTGGGGCAAGGACGAGCACGGGACTCTTGTGTTTCAAGACTTCCATGAGTTGAGAAGAGGCATGCAAGCGAAGGTTCTTCGGGCCTTCTGTGTGAACGAGGGACTTAAATCCATTAAGTTCCATACGCTCAGAGCTTGTTTCGCGACTCACTTAATTCAAGCCGGGGTTCCGGCGACAACGGTCATGAAGATCGGTGGCTGGCAGGATCTTGAAACGATGCAGATTTACATCCGCATGGCCGGAATTGAGGAAGCGGGAGCGACAGAGAAGCTTAGCTTTAAATCAAAAGCGATTGAGCGCCCGATGGAACTCCCTGCGAATGTGGTCAGTATGTTCGGCTCGCGCTAGAAGTGATGAAGAAAAAAGTTTGTGCTATAATAGCATGGCGGATTCGTTAAGTAGTTGAAACCAGTCATTTTGCGACGAATCCGCCAACTTTTTCGCTGGGCGAAAAAGAATCAGTATTCTGAATTCCGAATTTGGTATTCAGAATACAAAATTCAGAATACCGAATCCTGTCCTGTATAATTTTTCTGAATACTGATCAGAATACTGAATGCTGGTCTGGATACTGTATTCGGGCCGAATATCAAATTTTATTCCAGAGCTAAAATCTAGCCTAGATCTTTTTACTGCACAAAATGGAAAATCTAAAATTCGAATTTCGATGGCTTTAGTTTGAAGTTTCTTTCTTACCCAAAATCCTGAACAAGACCCTCAACCCGGTTCACTTCTAGATCCTTCACCTGTGCAAGATCACTCTTGAACAATTCTTCGGCGCTGCGATTGCGGATGAGTTTTTGGATGGAAATGCTGACAATAAATAAAATAAAAAGTCCTAGAACGCTGAATAAACCCAGGACGCCCAATAAGAGGTAACCTCGAATGGATTTTTTAAAATCTTCTTCGGGGGTTAATTCTTCGAGTCGCCAAATGCATTCGTTGGATAAGCTCCAAAAAAGTCCCAATTTCCCCAAATTCTCATTGAGAACTTTGAGCTCAGGGGATCGAGAAACTTTTAAAACGGAATTAATGTTCCATGCTGTCAGTGGAATGGATAAAATGAACGACACTAACCAAGCGCCAATTAAGATTTCAACCATAGGCTCATCTCTAGCGGTAAACTTTAATCATTAAAAGCATTAACGCATTTTAAAGCAGAATTATGTTTTTTCAAAAAGGCCTTAACTTGTTTTGCTTTTTCAAAAACATCGATGCCAAAAGAACGCCAACCGAAAAAGTCGTTGGGCTCGTAAAATGGGATCTTAAGATTTTCAGCAAACAAACGATCGGCATTGCTGAAATGAGTCCCAGGTCGGCCATCAGGATGAAGATCTTTCCCTTTTTTATAAGCGGAATCACCGACCATGAAAGAGTTCTCCCAATCTAATGTGAGACCGAGTTCGTTAAGCTTTTTTTCTAAACGTAGACCCATATCGGTATCAGGTTTTCGAGTTTCATCATTTTCGGCATAATCAAAATAGTGAATCTGTGCCAGTGGGTTTTTAGCTCTTATTTTCTCGATGGTGTAAAAAAGTGCAGAGTCTGCAATTTCGTGAGTGACTGCTCCTACTTTGATTCCACCTTGGTTGGAAACAATTGCAACGAGGTAACCTTCTTGAATCAGCTTTCCAATTTTAGTTTCAACTTGAGGCAATAGCATCACGTCTGTTGGTGAACTCGCTGTAACACTGCCGGATATAGAAACTCGGAGGGTGCTATCAGCATCGAAGAAGGCAACACGAACCTTTTTATCCTTCGTAGCGAAGTCTTTATTCAAAAAAGTCTGGCGCTTCAAACCTTCTGCGAAGACTGATGTTGAAACTAAAAGAATTAGAATAAAAACTGACACTGAATTTAATAATTTATTTTCCATGGAGAATGGAATTACAAGTAATATACCAAACTGAGGTGATCGCTTATTGACTCGAACACAGCCCTGTTGAAGATAGGTTTACGCGTAAGCATTAAGACTGTCTAAAACCTAAACAGGTGACTTTTTAGAGAGCCTTAAGCCTTAATTGACCTTCTGAATATATCTAATTTTTACCGAGAATTTTATTGGAGAGATTCGGCAATCTCCTTCATCATCGTCACCAATGGTAACAAGACCAAACTTGTGAGTTTTTGATTGAGGCGATAAGGCAATAATTTTTTGGAAAACGGATTCATCCATCCGGATATTCATTTGTCCAAATTCTTCGGTCTTTGGCCAGCTGCAAGCCGAAGCACCCCCGCGGTCGCCTTCGCAGTAAACTCGCTCGAGCGGATTAGCTGCTTGGTCGACGGGCCAGTCAAGTCCTCTGATTTTAGTCCAATCAAAGACACTCATACCCAATCGCTTCTGCATAAAGGGAGAGTAATCATAACTTCCGGCCAGGATCACGTCATCAAAAGTCATTACGAAGTGATCGTCATAATACATTTGCAAATTTTCAAAGGCGAATTCCATTCCGCAAACGACACTGTTTTCAGGGACATCAATTGGATAATTTTGTTCGATGCGACCACGGAAATAAGTTTTATTGACATCTTCACCAGGGTTTTTACGAGGTAAGTTGCCGTCCTTGCCGAAATTACAAGACTGCGCTTCTGGGTTAGTGAATGAAACTTGAACGGTTTTGAATTGGTTGTATTGAATTTGTGCGCAGGCTTTCTGAATGATATCGACATTTGCGGCAGCATCTTTATCGGTTGATCCTGCAGTCAATCCACTAAGGTCGATTTTGTCGACGACGGCCAGATCGCCGGTTTGGCCGCAGTTATTGAAAGCTATAAGCAATATTGGCAAAGCCATGATTAAGATTAACTTCTTCATAGTTAATTCCCCTATGCTTCAATTATAGGACTTTAATTCATCGGATGGGAAGGAGATCTCTTTAATAAGGCAGTAAGATCTCAATACAAGACGGCCTTTAAAAATTTTTACTTTTTTCGTAAACAAAATCGACATAGTTCTTAAGTAGGGGCATCCAGAGAACTTCTGGATGCCTTCGATTCCGAAAAATTATTTGTTTATTTTTCGTGTTTTTCGTGGCGATCTTCTTTTAATTTTTTCATCGCGGTTTTACAGCCCTCAGAAATTTTAAAATCTTTTCGGTGAGCTTTTTTGTAAGTGTGAATGCATTTAAGTAACCCACTGCCGACTTCCTTTTCTCCGCAGCTGGCGGTAGCGGCTTCGGCGGTACACGCCGAGTTGACAGCCTCACGGTCGGCCTTGAGTTGATTATCGTCAGCGTAGGCAGCACTGCACAGTTGAATTAAAGCAAGTGCGGTAATTAATGTTAACTTCATAAATCCTCCTGGTTTGTAAATTAAGCATACCTGAAGTACGTTAAAAGAAAATGAAGGACTAATTAAAACTTTTTCATCTCGGGAGCCTGTCCCAAATTGAGCGAAATTAGATTTTACCCTAATATATTGATCGCGAGCATGAACTGCGGTAAAAAGTCACGCTTAACAAGAGAGTCCTAAGTGGAAATTGTAGCTATCAGTGTTGGTCAGCCTCAAATTGTTCAATGGCAAGATAAAGAAATTGAAACCTCTATTTTTAAATCGTCAATTTCAGGAACCGTTAAAATCTTTAAAACAAATATCGAAGGGGATCGTCAATCTGACCTTAAAGTTCATGGCGGCGTGGATAAAGCTGTTTATGCGTACGGATACGATACCTATTCTTGGTGGGAAAAAAAATTAGCTATGGGAAAGCTTCCCTATGGAACATTTGGCGAGAATTTAACTTTAGACGGCTTGGATGAAACAAAAATTTTTGTTGGCGATGTGTTTGAAATCGGCGGTTGTCTGTTAGAGGCCGTGCAACCTCGTCAACCTTGTTTTAAATTAGCAATTCGTTTAAATAACAGGGAAGCCGTGCAAATTTTTAACGAGCATGATCGCAGTGGTGTTTATTTCCGAGTAAAAAAAGAAGGAAGTATTCAAGCTGGAGATAAACTCAAATTGATTTGGTCGGAAAAAATCAAGGCCTCAATCAGCGAGCTTTTTCATTTTTATAAAGATAAAAGAACAATGTCGCAAGCCCGTGCAGCTGAGTTGGTGCAAATTCAAAGTTTAAATGAAAAGTGGAAAAGTAAATTTTCAAAAATTGCCGAAGGTCAGGATTAAAGGGGAAACTATGGTAAAAACATTAATTCTATGCGGTTTTATTATCGCGACCACTGGTTGTAAAACTCGAACGGCAACAACAGAGGTTTCAACTCCACCTAAGAATTATTTTGAAAATAAAGAGGGATGTTTTCTTCTTTATAATTTAAAAACGGGTTCTATTGATAAAGTGATTGGCGATGAAAACTGCAAAAAATCTTATCCTGCATGTTCAACTTTCAAAGTTCCTTTGGCCGTTATGGCTTTTGACTCGGTTGCACTTAGAGACGAAAAAGTTATTTTGAAGTGGGATGGGCGAAAAGATGTACGAGCAGAATCTAACAAAGATCACGATGCCCGTTCGTGGATGAAAGAATCCATTGTGTGGTTTTCAAAACGATTGACTCCAAGAATCGGTGAAAAAAAATTGCAGCAGTATCTGAATAAATTTAAATATGGAAATAAAGATCTTTCTGCGGGAATAACAAAGGCTTGGTTGGTTTCGCCCAGCGATCCCGGGCCTGCACTTAAAATTACAGCTTACGAGCAACTTGAATTTATGAAAAAACTTTGGACGGACAGTCTTCCAGCTTCTCAGAGAGCCATGGCTTTAACCCAAGAAATTACATTTTTAGAAAAATCTCCTCGTGGATTTAAATTGAGTGGTAAAACCGGATCCAATTTTTTTGATAAAGATCAAAAAGTTCATTTGGGTTGGTTCATTGCGCATCTTGAAAAAGAAGATAAGGAATATATTATTGTGACGAATTTTCGCGATTTAATTCCTAGAGAAGAGAAAGGTTATGGCGGCCTGAGAGCAAAGGAATTGACCAAAGAGATTCTCAATGATGTGGGGCTCTGGTAGTTAAGAAAAGTGTCTCATGCTAAGATTGTTTCGACGCCTTACAGGTTTCATTAAGAAAACCTTCAGGACTACCGATAAGTCTTAAGTGACGAGACGGGCTACTCTTTCTTTAATAATTTTTACTTTTTCTTTGAATTCGTATTCAGCGGATCATTCGTATTACTATGTCATCAAACAAAATGAAGTTGTTTCCAATGTTCTTTATCGGGCCCAGCTATTTCCGATTTATGGTAAAGAAGGCACGCTACTTATTTTGCAAAAAGCAAATTCAAATCATATTGAAGACTTAAACAAAGTAAAGCCGGGCCAAAAAATTTATTTTCCCTTTGAAGTGGTCCAGTTAGCGAAAAGTGCTGGGATCCTCCAAATAAGATATGAAAATGAATTGGTCTTTCTCGCTGATGTGGAACCTCTTAAAACTCAAAAAAATATTTCGGAAGTTTCTATAAAACGAAGTATGGCTCAAGAGCTGGTAGTTCCGAGTGAGCCATTACAATCTGTAGCCTCTATGGAAAAAAAAGAAGAAATTTCGCCAGAGCAAAGCCGATTCGTTTTCTCATTAGGATCTGGTTATTCTCGAGTAGATTCTTCAATAAGCACAACCGGAGCTACAGCTGTTTTATTATCTCGACCCCTCATCAGTGGGGAAGTTCGTTGGGAACACATTTGGTCTGAAAAGTATGAATCTTTAATTAATTTATCATTCACCTCAATTCCCTTTCAGGATGCAAATCAAGGTCAAGTTTTTGATGGACACCCCAGTTTATCTTCGACCTCGATTGGACTGGTGCGCCGCTTTGATTCAAGTTATCTTTCTTTTGAAACTGGTGTTGGTGAAGAAATAATTGTTAATTCCTACCAACTGGGAACTGCATCGGTTGAGTTAAAGCCACTGACTTTTTTGAAACCGGCTTATTACAAAGATCTTTTGCAAGTGCGGGATCTCAAATTAACTGCTGGTTTGGGCTTCGGTTATTATTTGGCCTCGTCCTTTGGAGCTTACCAAGTTGATCCCTCATTCAAATATTTAGGCTCGATTCAAGTTGCGCAAAAATTCAAAAATTTTTCTTTTTTTGCACTAGGTGAGTATTTAGATTTTTCACAAAAAACTTCAATCACGACTCAACGACGACGTGAAGTTAAAGCCAACTTTGGATTTATTATTCCCCTTGGAGGATCAAAACCGTGAAAAAATTAGACTGGCTTTTATTTTCACTGAGCCTATTGTCTGCGGGTTGTTCAAATCCCTTTGGTGATTCTAAATCAAGAGTGGATGATAATTATGGTGTCGAGAATACCCCACCACCATCGCAGGCAGGCTACGAAGTTGTCTCGTCTTCGCAAACAGCACTTTCAACAAACAGTGGGAATCATAAAGTTGATGTCACGGTTGGAAGTTCCACAACTGCCATTCGCTTAAAAACTACTCGAGATAAAACGGTCTATATCAGTGTTCAAGGACAAATGGTTTCAAACCAAGGGATGTGATTATGGAAAATCTATTAAAAAATATTTCTTTGAGTTTATTTATAATTTTATCGAGCTCACTTTCCTTTGCTGCGCAAACTTTTACCCTACAAGGAAGATTGCTCAATTCGAATGGGACTGCAGTTACCTCTTCTTCTGTGCAATTTAGAATTCAAGTGAAGAGTCCAGGCGCTGAAGATTGTTTGCTTTATCAAGAGACGCAATCCTTAGATCTTTCCCAAACCCAAGGAGCTTTTGCTTTAACTGTTGGGCAAGGAACTCGTGCTGCAAGTACCGTCGATGGTGGAAATGCTTTAAATTTAGTTTTTTCTAACTCGAGTGCTATTTCTTTAACCAGTGCTACATTACCATGTGGTAGTGGAGCGACTTCGTATACGCCAGCTGCAAGTGATACTCGTAAACTAGCTGTCTCATTCGACGATGGAAGTGGGTGGGATACAATTCCTAACATCACTTTAAGTTGGGTTCCCCAAGCTATGCATGCGCAAAATGCAGATAAATTGGGCGACGTTAGCAGTGCCCAATATTTGAAAGTGGCGTCGGGTACGACTCCAGCATCCATATCTGGAGCGAACTACACTCAATTGACAACTTTGCTTGCGGGAACAAACACCAATTATTTACAAACTTCAGATATTGCAGCAGCTCGCACAACATTGGGATTAGGAACAGCCACGGTTTTAAATACAGGAACTGGGGCCTCGGATTTAACTGTTAATAGTGGAATTCCAAATTGTACGGCGTCTCAAAAATTACAAATGAGCGCTAGTGCTCCGTATTCTTGGAGTTGCGTTGCAGATAGTTCTGGAAGTGATGCCACTAAATTACCGCTTGCCGGTGGAACAATGACAGGTCCCATTTTGGCAGCCGATGGAAGTGCAGCGGCGCCTACCTGGGCATTTTCAGCAGAAACAGGAACAGGTTTGTGGAGATCGGGCGCCAGTAAAATGAGTGTCAGTTTGGGTGGGTCTCAACGAGGATATTTTGTGAGTAATGCCCTTCAGTGGGCCGATGGAACTGCTGGATTGCCTACCTATTCATTTGTGAGCGGAGGTAACACAGGTATGTACAAAGCCTCTTCGGATCTTGGATTTTCAACGGCAGCTACTGAAAGACTGCGTATTACTTCCGGTGGGAATGTTGGTGTTGGAACAACAACGCCAGCGGAATTATTAAATGTTTATGCTGGAAATATTAGAGTTGATAATCAAAGTAAAATTGTACATTTAGGGGTCAATTCTGATTATGTTGCCAATGGCGCATATCCTG
>JAKFYD010000074.1 GCA_021731025.1 Pseudobdellovibrionaceae bacterium
AGGAAGAGCTGGTAAGGCATCTTAAAAAGCTTGCGTTAAGCCATCAGCGCTGTTTGTTCCATATGACCCATGAGTTGACCCCACTGCTTCGCTATCAGGACATGGTGGGTAAAGACGAAGCTATTAAGATTGTCCCGCTTTTTTGTTAGTCAGACTTTTGACGCAAACTTTTAGAGGATGTTTTAATAGTGAAACTCCTTCTAGAATTTGAAATAAGTCAGAAGGAGTTTTTATGGAACCAAGTCAGGATAAATCACGTCGGCATTTAACGCCAGACCAGAAATTTAAGATCGTCAAAGAGCAGCTCACGACGAAGACCTCAATTTCAGATCTTTGTAAGAAATATAACATTGCTCCATCGCAGTTTTACAAATGGCAGGACAAGTTTTTAAAGTCGGCCCTTGAAGGTTTTAAAAAATCAGATGACGGTCCTACGAAAGCTGAGCTTCGTAAGATTGATGAGCAAGAAAAAAAGATTTTAAAAATGCAGTCAGCGATCACCGAAATCGTTCAAGAAAATATCGAATTAAAAAAAAATCTTGGGGCTTCGGGTCTGCTGTAAATATCAATCCGCTTTTACGCCTTGAAATCACTTATGAGTTTCGGTGCTCTTCACACCTATGGAGTAACCCAGTTTTTAAAATCTGAAAAAATCGGCTACATAGTACTTTCGCCAAACTTGCCAGCGCTTAAATAAAATCAGCCCGTACTCTTCCGGCATATAACTTTCATAAGAAGAGCCTGAGCTTATTCGGAAAGGGCCTTGTATGCGTATAGCGGGTTTAATATTAACTTATGTGACTTTTATTGGATCGGTGTCAACGATTTGTACAGCGGCTTGGGCAGAGGTTACTGCGGCAGCGGTTTCGGGAAAGCATATTTTAGAAGTATGTTCACTGCAGGAGATCGACATAGACAAAGTTGCTTGCTTGAATGCCACACAAGAAAGTCTCTTTGATTTCCATGCTCTTAATTTTTGCCGAACCCAACATTACGATTCTGATAAAAATCTTTGTTACAGAATTATTGCTAACAAACAGTTTACTCCTGAAGTTCTTGCAACTTGTGAGCGTCAACACAACGATTCGGGAAAAAGGAATTGTTTGAAGGCGGCTAATTTCCGTTTAATTCAAGAGCCTGCAGGCTATTCTCCGGTGCGAAAGAGATTAGAGCAAGCTTTGAAAGCCTTGCAAAATAAAGATTATGGAATGGCCGAAGAACTGATTCATGATCTTCATCAACGTTTAAATTATTAACAACAACCTATAAAAAAGGATTAACTATGAAAACAATGTTTGCTGTATTTGCCCTGTTCTCAACTGTGGCTTCAATTTCGCTTGCTTGCGGTGAGAACGAAAGATGTGCGGTACCTGAAGATGTCTCTGTGATTAACCGCCCCATCAAAGGAAGTTCCAGTGTTGGGAAAAAAGGAGTTGTTTGTTCTGTAGCAGGAGCGCGAGTTCAATTTCTCGTAACTGATAAAGCCCTTGAATTGAAAAACTTAGATACACAGAAAGCCGAGAGTTTCTCTTTGAGTGAATACATTGTTAATCGCAATGGCAATGAAGAGTTAAGTGGGAAAACCGGAAACGCGTCCCACACTATCACCGTATCACAAATGGAAACGGGGATTGCGCTGATTTTCGAGATCCAACGTGGTCACAATTTTATGAACACAGCCTTGGATTCTCGTCTTTGTAAGTAAGTATTTATTAAATATGAAAGAGGAACAGGTATGACTAAAATTTACGTGTATTTAGCAATATTTTTTACATGGAGCCAATTTGGTCTGGCTCAGTCTGTAAGCACAGCAACTCTTCCTCAGAAATTTTCTGTGCAGTTCTCTGAGGAAGGTCAAAGTGAAAAAGCAAATAAGAATCCATGTAGGGGAGAATTGACAGTAGAACTGAATATTCTTCAGCCTTCAGTAAAAATACTAAACTACAGTACGATAGGCCATTGTGCGCCTATAAATGGAAATTCAATTGTGAATCATCCTTTAAACATCAGGAGCATGAAAGTTGAATTTGATAAGAATGGAAAGTGGCTGGTTGATGTCTATGCATTTAGTAACCTAGCTATAAAAGAATTACATTTTATGCTCACTCCAACTCATAACGATGGTTACATATTTAGAGCAGAAATGGCTTTGAAGGAGGAAAGTGGTTCCACCCTTTATATTCCGTATTGGACTAAGTAGTAGAGCTTCCTTAAATAAAAAAGCCACCTCATCGGTGGCTTTTTTTCTACCAAAATTAACTCAACTCAATCTTATTTACCCCAAGCCCAGCCCACTCGTAGAGTGATCATGCTGGCCTTAACTGTTCCCGAAGAGGGGAACAAAGAATAATCTAAGCTTACAGGAAGGATTCGGTTATTTCCCATTCCAATGTCAGCTCCTCCAGAGAGAGTGAAAACTTGGTTTGTTGATACCTGAGAAATATCTAACACTGTGCTGGATTTGGAAGCGGCGATCAGGTAGCCCATTCCTCCACCAGCCCAATAAGTGGAAGTGGCTCTTTTAAGAAATTTGTATTTAAGAAGTCCATACATAGATAAGTACATGATATTCACATTACAATTTGCAGAGGTTCCACTGTCGCAAAGTAAAGTGGGTTTGCTTTCGGAAGCAACGAATTGTTCGACGCCACCTAAACCGCGGGCTTCAAAATTACTTTTGATAGGGAAGTCGTAGTAACCAAGGACTCCAAAGCCAGTGCCCTTCATTGAAGCTGTATAATTAGTTCCATTCAAAGAAAATTTAGCCTCCATTGAGTTCATCAAGTAAGAACCCATCACGCCCATTTTTTTTCCGGCTAAAGTGCGTGGCATTCCACCTTGTGTCGACAAAGATCCATCCACGGAAGCTGGTCGACGAGCAGCGATGCTATAACCAACTGCAGCTTTCCCTTTAAGGATTTCAGCAAGTGCGCGATCTTTTCCCAACTTTGTAATTTTAAGAATAGCGCGATTTTTTCCGTTTGCATCTTTAGCCATCAGTTGTTGACCAACCGTGAAGCTTGATCCGGCATTATCAATCAGAACTTGATTGCCTTTAACGGTGCTAATGCTGGCCGCGAATGCATTTGAAAAAGTTAAAGTAACGGCGACTAAAATTAGTTTTGCTAAATTTTTCATAATTTAATTGTCGGCAACTTCAAGCACTAACTCAAGTCGAGCCTTCAGTGGGCATTTTAAATATAGACTCAGATCTAGTCGATGGAGATGGTATCAAGTTCCGTCAGAAACAATTCCTTCGATTCCAGCCAATAGCTTTGGTTTGGAGCGCTATAAGCGCATACGGATTTTTGGTTTATTCCGCTCAATGGCGCATAAACGACAACCCGTTCTTCTGTATAAACCGCATACACTTTTTTCCCTTGGGGGGTAGAAAGTGTTTCATATGAAGACAACTGGGGAGCTTCGCTGTGGCAGCCTTCAAATGAAAGCGTTCGTACTTGAGCAGGAGCCTGGTTTTCGAAATTCTTTCGGCCTTCTGATTTATAGAAGCTGCAGGCATTAAGAAGAAAAAGGCTGCTGGTTAAAAAAAATTGAACAAGATTTCTTTGCACAGAAAAATTCTGCTCCTTTTCTTTAAAAAATAAAAGGCCTGTTTTCACAGGCCTTTAAATTCATTTTAAATTTGGAACCTAATCCCATTTAGAAAGGAATTTCGTCTCCACCTTGGAAAGAAGGCTCTGGTCCAAAATCTTGATAGTTCATATCATCACCGGAACCCGTTGTTGAAGTGCTGCGCTCATTGGCTGCACCTAAAAACTGAACGGTTGAAGCAACGATGTCCGTTGCATATCGCTTTTGGCCCTGTTGATCTTCCCAAGATCGGGTTTGCAATTTTCCTTCAACGTAAACTTGTCGACCTTTGGTTAAGTGCTTTCCACAAATTTCTGCAAGTTTCCCCCAAACGGTCACTCGGTGCCATTCGGTGCGCTCTTGTTTTTGGCCATCTTTGCCAGTCCAAGATTCACTGGTAGCTACGCTTATTTTCGCTACAGTTTGGCCCTGTGAAATCGTTTTGACTTCAGGGTCAGAACCTAATCGACCAACAAGAATGACTTTATTTACTCCAGACATATAATCCTCCACCCTCCTCAACTGAGGGAATCGTTTTAATTGTTCCAGTGGTGAAACCCAATTGCATTCACCACCCGCATTTGTCCTTCTACAAACAAAACTCCATTGGCGGGATGAAATCAATCAGAAAACGCTGGTTGACGAAGCGGGAAACGAATATTGCTTTGCATTACTGCAGGGGGGAGATGCGCGGGGGTGGCCCAAACTGGGTGCCCGAAAGCTTAACTCGGTACTGAAAACCATCGGCGATAGGTTTTTTATAATTGTCGATCAAAAGTAAAAACAAAGCGGCCTTATCCTGGAAACTTTTCTTCATTTTAAGATCTAAAGAAAGCTCATAGTTACCAAATTGAGGAGCAACAGATCCGCCGAAATTCATTAAGGTCATACTCATAAAACCAGTGATAGTTCCGGTGACCTCGTCGCGGTCACGCCCTATTTGCCCAGACTCGATAAAGAAACGACCATCATTGAGTCGGCCTTTTAAGTCTAACTGAGTCAGCTTCAAGCCAGGAATTGAAAGGGGAAAACCTCCTAAATCAATGGTCGTTGGCTGAAGTTCAAAATTTTTAATGATGAGTCCCAGCTCATTGATTTCGGGCTGTTCCACCAAAGTGATGTCGGCTAGTGCTTTAGAGTTCAAATTCAATTGGCCTTTAATGAGGACGGGGAGACTGGCCACCCGTCGCAGTTCCTGCAGATCGACATTGGTTATGGTCATTTCAATCTTTTGACGATCGGTGCCTTTTTCTGATTTTTTTCCTGAGCTCACGTTAAGGTCGACATTTCCCTTGAGAAGACCTTTTGCCTGAACACTGCCATAGGGTTTTTGACTGATCAGTCCGGACAGCGAAGGCGAAATCACTAAATCTTGAGCCGTGAGGGGAGGCAGATTCTGAACCTCAACAAAAACTTGTTTAAAGGCAAAGCGGGGGGAGGGAAAAAGGTTCAGACCCATTTTGTCGAAATTTAAATTCACTTCGTTGCGGGTCATTTGCGAAATTTGCGAAGAGACCAGATCTCCAAGATCACTGAATGGGAAAAGAACAAAAAGGAAACATAAGGTGAAAAACACCATCAGAAAAAGTTTTCCAAGGTGCCTTTTTAAAAACTTAAAAAAGAGAGTGAGCAATTCGGTGATTAAGCTCATTCGTTGCTTTCGGAATCTTGGTTCTTATTCTTTTTGCGATTGTTTTTTTCTGCAGGTTCAGGAGGCGGCGGGGGAGGTGGCCGAGGAATATTTAGCGCCACCAAACGGTAAGTGACGTCAGAGTAGCGATTGTCGCTGCTGTTGGGATCAATAACCAGATCCACCATTTTTACGCTGGGATTGATGTCTTGCAATTTGGCCCCGATGTCGACGATTTGTCGCACGTTCACCTTACTCAGTCTTACAGTCACCGAACCCTGAAGTTGGTTCGGAGAAATAAGGCGCGAGTTCGGCAAGCCCACTTCGATACCTTTGATTTGTTCCGGGAGCAAATTAGACTCTTTGACTTTGGCTTCAGCTAAAGCTCTGAGGGATTCGTTGTTAGGGGCTTCTGGCAAGCTGGGAAGTTCGCGCAGATCCCGTTGAACCTTGATCAGGTCACGAATGAGTTCACGCTGAGCTTCGAATTCACCCAGGGAACTGCTCGAGCTCAGCAGCGAAGAGATAGGAGTCACAAGCAATAAAACAACTAAGGCCAAGACTAAACCCACCAAGGTCAAACGCTGTTGGGAAGCCTTCATGTTTTCAAAGCGATCGCTTAGCCGATGATAGTAATCACTTTCTTTGATTCTTTCGAGAGCCGTTTTCATTCGGGATGTTATGTTTTCTTTTAAATCAT
>JAKFYD010000081.1 GCA_021731025.1 Pseudobdellovibrionaceae bacterium
TAAATTCCCAAATCTCATCGGGAAGACGCCATTGCTTTGAAATCCGTTTCACCATGATGAATCTCCTTGAAGAATCATCATTACAAAATCATATCAAACCTTTGTCCATAGTTTTCGGATAGGCTCTAAACCGCCAGGAGAATCCAAATCAGCATTTGTTGGTTATCATATTGATCCGAAGGGAAAAAGCTCAACAGATACTCCAGGATGGTATTCGGCGGCAACATATGACAAGGATACAAAACGAATTAAGGCACCTCTTAAATCCATTACTGCCGATCAAGCTGTTGCAGTTATAAATCAAAAGTTATTAGAGGAAGCTCAAAAGGATTCAGCGGATTTAGCAAAGACAAAAGAGCGACTCAGCCGCTGGATCCGGTCAGAATACCATCGTACGGGAAATGGTTTTGGTACCCACTCTACTCCCAACAATTCTATTAATGAACAACGGTTGCGATATGAAAATCAAAAAGTTGCAAGGCAATTGGAACAACTTAAAAGCTGTTCTGCGATCGACGACGAGAAAATTAAAAAAGCGGCTATTCTTAAAAAACAGGAATTAGATGCGATCAAAACAGAGTTGGCAGGTAGCAAAGTCGAAGTTGCAGCTCTTCAGAAATGCTTGGATGAAGCAAAAAAATCGGCTAGTGCTCAGCCTACAGCGCCTGGACGGGCGAGCCGGTAGTTACACTTGTCTTGGCGCCCAAGAAAACTTATATCAATAACACTTCTTACAAAAGCAATTGGCGCACAGTTTTGCTGGCGCCAATTTTCATTATCATGTAAGAGGTTTTGAAAGATCAGGAAGGTGCACTCATCTGGCCAATGCTGCTCAGAGTGCAATGTTTTTTGGAAGTTCTTGCAGCGCCAAAGTAAAATTTTCCACCTCAAAGTAATGGTGAACTTACCAGAAGATTATTGGTCTTGAGCTCGATATTAAATAATTTTTTAGTACTTTTAAAATTGGTGCTGCCTCAGGCGAATGCAATTGCAGTAGCAGATGATCTGCTTATTATATTCGGAGTATTAGGAATTAGCTTAGTTGGTTCTTTCATACTTGAAGAGGCTGTGTTCTCAGATAGCCAGTCTAGCATAAGGTATTTTGGAAATCTTATAAAGGACAAATGGCAAAGCCATTTCAACAAACTACAATACCAAATTGATCGCGGACTTGTTGATTTGAAGTGTGTGAAGCGTGAAGACAAACCTGGGGTTACAAAACTTTTCCCTGTGCTTGTAAAACGAGGAACAAAAACAGCAACAATTTCTTACGACGACTCCAATAAAATAAAAAGAATTGATGACGGGGGTTGTGTTTTCCTTCCACGAAATGACAAAAAAAACGATGACGAGAAAACCGAATTTTCAGGCTGCAGCTATACTGGAATGAGTGAAGAGAACATCAGGAAGTCATTTGATATAGAAATGTTAGCAGACATTTGTAAAGGCGATCCTGAGCTAAAGAATCTCAAGGAAGCGGTGAAAAAGTTCAAAGGAAAAAGCGCGCTTGAGCAAAAAGAGCAAGAATTTGTCGGCATAGAAAATGAAGCTCGCCAGCTAAAGGGAACTGCAGGCTCAGCTAATTCCGTAAACCAAATTCCGGGGTAGCGAAATAGATACAGAACTCCAAAATTAAAGCCTGCTTATCACTTTAAAACGCTTCTGACGAAATCGAGCCATCAGTATGACAAGGATCCTTTAGATCCAAAAATAGATAATACTTCAAGAGTCCTCCATAAAACTGTGCTTTCATGATTTACATGAGACCTATTTGATTGAAGATCCTGAAGGTCAATTTTATCTTTGTTCTAAACAAGGTGATGACTTAATCCCACGCTCAAGACGCTTGTTTCGTCACGAGGCTCAACCTGAAATTTTTCGGCATCAACATTTACAGCGAAAGAACTCTTACAAAGCTGATGGATAACTCCCTAAGTCCCACAGAACGTTTTGTAGTCTTCCCCGCCATTGATAGCGGGCTTCATGTATTCAGCTGCATTAGCGGGCTCGGTAAAGGGCTGCTTGAGAACGGCGATAAGATTCTTGGTGACTGAGTAATCATCTTTCTCGACGGCGGCGGCCAGAACTTTCTCGACCAAGTGGTTGCGTGGGATCACAGCAGGATTACGAGTCCGCATTAAATCGAAATTTGGTTTCCGTGCAATCCAGTCTTTATGCCATTTCAGAAATTCAGCGTCTTTGAAAAGTGGCTCCTCAAGCATTGTCTCTTTCGAAAGTGCTCTAAATGTATTCGTGAAATCGGCGTGATTCTTTTCCATGAGTTCCAACAGTGATGTGAAAAAAATCATATCGTCCTTACCCGCGACTCCAATTCCCAGCTTTTCTCGCATGCTATTGAGCCAGTGTCGCTGCAAGTGTCCAGCAAAAGTATCCAAGGATTCTTCTGCCTTTGCGATCGCCTTTTCTTGATCGGTGCTGAAAAGCGACAGCAGAGCCTCTGCCAGGCGAGTTAAATTCCACATTGCAATTGCGGGCTGCTGACCATAGGCATAGCGCCCTTGACGATCGATGGAACTAAACACGGTTGAAAGTGAATAGCTGTCCATAAATGCACAAGGCCCGTAATCAATGGTCTCACCTGAAAGAGTCATATTGTCTGTGTTCATCACTCCGTGAATAAAACCAACATGCATCCATTTCACGATCAAAGAGGCTTGTCGTTCGATCACGGCCTTCAAAAGCGAAACGTAAGGTTCAGGCTGTGAGATGAGCTCGGGAAAGTGACGCTGAAGAGTGTAATCAGCAAGTTCACGCAGGTTTTCACCATTCTCATAGGCTGCGGCATATTGGAAAGTCCCTACGCGAATATGGCTGCGGGCAACTCGAGTCAGCACAGCGCCGGGTAAAAGGGTCTCACGAACGACTTGCTCACCCGTTGTAGCAACTGCAAGACTGCGAGTTGTTGGAATTCCTAAGGCAAACATCGCTTCACTGATAATATATTCGCGAAGCATGGGTCCCAAGCCCGCAAGTCCATCGCCCTGTCTAGAAAAGCGTGTAGGACCTGAACCTTTCAGTTGAATATCAAATCGTTCGCCATTTGGAGTGATGTGCTCACCCAAGAGATGAGCTCGCCCGTCGCCAAGCATATTAAAATGTCCAAACTGGTGACCCGCATAAGCAAGTGCGATCGGCTCTGAACCTTCGAAGAGTACGTTGCCCGAAAAGAAATCGCCACCCTCTGTCTTAAGCTCTTCAGAATTTAATCCGAGAGACTGGGCTAGTTCGTCATTGAATAACACCAAGTGAGAAGCTTGGGCCCTTTTAGGATTCGCCCTTTCAAAAAAGCCATCGCTCAATCGCGAATAGGTATTATCAAATTTCCAGCCAAAACGGCTTTTGTTGTGACTCATACGCGTTGAACATTAATACATAATTCCAATGTCGTCCAAGCATAACGACTGGAGTTACCAGAAACTAACGTCCATTAAACGAACTGGCCAAAGGCTTTTCTAATATTTAATTTATTGACAAATCAATCTAAAAACTAAATAAGTTGCACAAAATACGAGGAGAAATTATGAAAAGTTTATTTGTTTTAGCTTGTTTGCTTGTGTCAACCTTAGTCTTTGCTGGCGATATAGATCAGAAAGATGAAGTTAACGAAAATAATTTTTCTCAATACGAATTTAATGAAAATCAAATATTCGAAATAAAATACGTGCAATCTCCGCGCAATCAGTGCCGCGCCGAAGGATCTACTTGCGGTTATGAGTGGGGATGGTGCTGCCCGGGGCTCAGCTGTCGTTCAAGTACAGATCCACATGCGAGAGAAGGAGCCTGTCTAAAATAACTAGATTTGCGAATCTCAAAATAAAAATCCCAGCTTCAAGTATATTAACTTCTTCAACTGCTTTTTTCCTTTTTCAGGAGTGATTCTTTATGAAATAAAAATTGTTCGCTGGATTTTTAGTTTTTTTAACTTCGTTGAATGTATTTTCTGCGCCATGGTGGAAATCCAGCTCCGTGCATATTCGGTTTAGGTTGAAATGCACACTAAATCAGTAAAGTATATTCTTTAATTAGGGGGCGACTCAGCATGAAACAATCCTTTCTGAATCCAATTTTGAATATTTTTAAAAATTCCAGTTCCGCGGCGTTGAAAGTCGGGGATGCAGCTCCAGTCTTTCAAGTGAAAACTCATGAAGGAAAAGATTTCGATCTGAATTCTCGGCAGGGGATGTGGACGGTTTTGTATTTTTACCCGAAGGCTGATACTCCCGGTTGCACGAAGCAAGCTTGTGCTTTTCGAGATACTGTAAAGATAATACGTGATCAGAATGCCGAGGTGTTCGGTGTCAGTTCAGATGGTGTGGAAAGCCAATCTCGATTTCATAAGAAGTATAACTTGAATTTTACTTTATTGTGCGACGTGGACCTTAATATTATAAAACTGTACGGAACTAAAATGCCCGTACTGAATATTTCTAAGCGTTGGACTTTTATAATAGATCCTTCATTAAAAATTCGCACCATTGATCGAGAAATTGATCCGGTAAAAGATGCAGAAAAAGTGGCCCAACTTATTGGGCAGCTTAAACAGAGTAATAATTAAATTTTTTTAATTGCCGAAGTGATCGCTATTTCAAAAAATCAATGATCTCTTGAGCAACTCTTTCGGGATTCTCGAGTTGGGGAAAATGACCAACTTCAGGAATCGCGGCAACATTCGCCTTTGGGTTTCGTCTTATAATTTCATTGAGCATGTGTTCACCTGAAATTGGATCTTTTAAGCCCCAAATAAATTTTTTGGGAATAGAATCGTCGCTGACTAAGGGTTCCCAGTGGTCGCGGTAGTCACGTCGGTCTTGGATATAACGAATTAATTTGTGATAGTTCTTAAGTCCATCACGATGAATGATCGATTTCCAAGTTTCTTGGATTTCAACTTCGTCAGGTTGAATTGCAAGACTCGAACGAAATTGTTTGTTAAAAATTTTGTAGGTAATCAATCGACTAAAAATCGGACCCGCCCATGGATTTAATAAAATTTTCTGAGCAAGCAGTGGCCGATGCAGATCAGTGAACAGCCCACCATTTAAAAAAACAGTCTTTTCAATTTCTGTATTTAGACGACCTTTTTGTTTCCGATACAATAATTCCAGTAATACCGTTGCAGCAAAATCATGAGCTACAACCGAAGTGGACGTAATCCCAAGTTGTCGCCAAATCTCCTCGGTAAGAGCGGCGCGCTCGAATGTGGAGTATTTATAATTTGTAGGTTTAGCAGAGTCACCGAAGCCAATGAAATCAAAAATCAAGACCGTGTAATGCTGTGATAATTGTGGCAGAACTTTGGCCCAATCCATAGAGCTCGTGGGGAACCCATGCAAGAGAGTCAACCAAGGGCCGCTGCCGACAATGCGATAAGAAACTTCTTTCCCATCTACAGTAAGCTTTGAGTTTTTGTTTTTCCACGATTCAAAAGTCATATCAGTTGTATTCACTGTAGCATAAGACAGTGAAGAAAATAGAGCCAACTGTAAAATGAGAATATTTAATAGGCGCATTTGGTCCTCCAATGTCATTTTGGTTAAGCAATTTGTCGTCCAATGGTGATGGCCGTCTGATAAAATCAGCTCAGTTTTATGGGATTTGAGCAGGGATAGATCAGTAATGATAAAGATATTTGTTCTGGTGAAACGCTTTTTGTTAACACTGTCAAAATTTAAGACAACAAATACGCTCTTTCTTCTTTTTGTGGGGATAGGGGTTTAAAAGGTTTTGGTTTCATACATCCATTTCAGTGCAAATTTGCTGTTGAGGTAGCCAACTTTTTGCATGATTTTGAGTTTAAAATATTCCATGTT
>JAKFYD010000046.1 GCA_021731025.1 Pseudobdellovibrionaceae bacterium
AATATTGGTTGGAAATAAAAAATAAAAATAACTGATTGACAAATATTCAACAGCTGAATAGAAGATAAACAATCTTAACGACGAACCAAATTCTTCAAGTTTGTCTCACTCCAAAAAAAACAGTTCAAATGGACCCGCAGGCTTTCTCCAAGCCTAGACGATCATAGATTTTAATATCATCAAAATCTTCATCATTTAATACTCGGTCATACTGCAAACGCACAATTAAACCTACTCCCAGATCAATGGCCTCTTCGAAGAGTTCATAAAAATCAGCCTCGCGGTCACAAACCATAATGATCTCGGCAGAAGAATCAATAAGCTCACTCGAGGCCCTAAGCCCCTCAATCCATTGAAAACTTTCTTTTTTTTCAATGGATAATTTCTTATGCGCATGTCCTTTGAGAGTTTGTTTTTGTCGTGCCCAAATCCTTTCAAAGAGTAACCCTAGCGGTACTCCCTTTTCCGTTAGCGCAAGACCTGCGTGCATTTTCAAACCCCTTAAACCATCGCCGTTTCCAAAAGAATGGATCATCCCAAGCCCCATGGTTTTATGGTGCTTTGAAAAATCCAATAAACTTGAGTCTTGAACTACAATAACTCGGCTCTGCCCTTGAGTTCTTAAAGAGGTATTTAAAATATGTGGACTAATTATTTTTTGGTAATCCACTTTACTGTTTTGAAAAAAACGGTAAGCCCCTTTGGTCGCTGCCCAATCAGAACTTGCTTGATTAATCGGAAGCGAGGGCTGTTGGGAAAGTTCGCGTGCGAGAAGATGAAAACGTTTATTTAGGCGAATCTCGTTAAAATTCGCAGATAAAAGCTCCTCTTCTAACCACGAACCATCATCCTTGATGGTGGTAGACATAGCTGACTAACTCCTTGTTGAGTCAGCAATTTAACCTAATATCTATAAACTCTCAATTACCCAAAAAATTGTGGGTAATAGAAAGGGTTATAACCTGCACTTCTTGTGAGTCGAAGTAGAACCGAATGACCAACTCTACATTTGCCGTTGGCGTTTTTCCACGGCGAGGGCGGCTTCGCGAATGACTTCGCTCAATGTTGGATGCCCATGGAAACTTCGTGCGAGATCTTCACTGCTGCCACCGAATTCCATGCACACAACAATCTCTCCCAAAATTTCAGAAACATAAGGTCCAACCAAGTGGGCGCCAAGAATGCGATCGGTTTTTCGATCAGCGATAATTTTAACGAAACCATCCACAGATCCCATAGCGCGGGCACGACCATTCGCTGAGAATGGAAATTTTCCCACGTTAATTTCCAGCCCCTGAGCTTTCGCTTGCTCTTCCGTCAAACCAACACTGGCGACTTCGGGGTGAGTGTAGATCACGCTGGGAACAGTGTTGTAATTCACGTGCCCAGCTTGCCCTGCGAGCAGCTCGGCCACAGCAACACCTTCTTCTTCGGCTTTGTGCGCGAGCATGGGGCCTGCAATCACATCACCAATAGCAAAGATTCCCGCCACTGAAGTTTGGTAGTGATTATCCACTTGAATGCGGCCCTGTTGATCCTTCGCAATACCGACTTCTTCGCAGCCCAAGCCTGTTGTGAAAGGGCGGCGACCTGTTGATACAAGAACAACATCTCCGCGCAAAGTGCCTTTGGTGTTGTCCTTTAAATTTTCAAATTCCAACTCCACAGCTTCGCCAACCAACTTGCTGCCGGTGACTTTTGTGGAGGTCATAAAGGTCATGCCGTCTTTCGTGAGAGATCTTTGTAAAACATTGATCGAGTCCGCATCCATCATTCCGCAAATGCGATCCGCATATTCGATGACGGTGACCTTCGCGCCAAGTCTTTGCCATACAGAACCTAATTCAAGACCGATGACTCCGCCGCCAACGACCAGCATAGTTTCGGGCACATTCGACAGGGCCAAGGCTCCCGTGGAAGAAACGATTTTCTTTTCATCGAATTTAAGGAAAGGCAATTCTGTAGGGACACTTCCTGTAGCGATCATGATAAATTTAGTCGATAGAGTTTCAACACTGCCGTCTTCTTTTTTCACCTCGACGGCGCCGGCTTTCACGATGCGGCCAAGACCAGTGACAGGAGTGATTTTATTTTTCTTAAAAAGGAATTGAACTCCGTTGTTAGAATCTTTAACGATTTTATCTTTTCGGGACATCATCGTGGGAAGATCGAGCTCGATTTTAGAAACCTTAACACCGTGAGCTTTTAATCCCGCGTGTGCTGCGTGGAATTGTTCCGAGCTTTCTAAAAGGGCCTTCGAAGGAATGCATCCCACATTCAAACAGGTTCCGCCGTAGTTTTTATCTTTTTCAACGACGGCGACTTTCATTCCCAATTGGGCCGCACGAATCGCGCCGATGTAACCACCAGGACCAGAACCTATGACGATCAGATCAAATTGAGTTTCCATGTTCCTTCAACTCTCTAGAGCCTAGCTCGCAAAATTTAAATTTCTATCAGCAATCTTTCTGGATCTTCGATGCCTTCTTTAATCTTCACTAAGAAAGTGACGGCCTCTTTGCCATCAATCAAGCGATGATCGTAAGAAAGAGCAACGTACATCATAGGGCGCACTTCAACTTTGCCATTGATAACGACGGCGCGGTCTTCGGTTTTGTGCATTCCTAAAATCGCTGCCTGCGGAGTGTTCAAAATCGGAGTTGACAGTAAAGATCCAAAAACTCCCCCATTGGTGATCGAGAAAGTGCCGCCAGCTAAATCATCGACGCCAATTTTTCCATCACGAGCTTTCATGGCGAAATCACGAATGGACAATTCAATTTGGGGAACTGACATTTGGTCAGCGTTTTTAATTACGGGAACCATCAAGCCGCGCTCGGTGCTGACTGCAATCCCGATGTTGTAATAGTTATGGTACTCGAGAGCATCGCCAACAACATAAGCGTTCACTGCGGGCATGGCTTTCAAAGCTTCAATCGAAGCTTTAGTGAAAAGGCCCATCATTCCCAATGAAATTCCATATTTTTCTTTGAACTTATCTTTGTACTTAGCACGAATTTCGTTGATTCGAGTCATATCGATTTCATTGAATGTCGTCAGTGTTGCCGTGGATTGTTGAGATTCCACTAGTCGCTGAGCAATGCGTTTGCGAATCGTTGTCATCGGCACTATTTTTTTCTCGCCTTGGACTGTGGGTCCACTGCTTTTCGCAAACATCGGTTCCGCAGCAGGGGCCGCAGGCTTCGCCGGTTTTGCCGGGGTCGAGAGTAAATCTCCTTTGGTGAGGCGGCCATCTTTTCCAGTTCCGACCATTCCCGAAGTATCAATATTTCTTTCGGTCACAATTTTTTGAACGGCCGGCGAGAAAGGCGTGTTGCCTCCTGATGGAGCAGATGGGGCTGCGCTAACAGTAGGCGGTGGTTGTGAGGGAGCAACAGGTGCGGGGGCTGGTCCTGTGCTAGGAGCCGGAGTGGCCGCCTTACTCGCGCCAGCGGCAGGTGCTGTAGCCGTCGCTTTCGCATCACTGTCGATGGTCGCGACGGTCGCGCCAATTTTTACGGTTTGCCCGGCTTCAGCTTGAATAGTTATAACACCTTCGTTTTCAGCAACGACTTCGACGCTGGCCTTGTCGGTTTCTAAAAGTAAAAGCACATCATTGCGTTTGACGAATTCTCCCGATTTTTTATTCCAGCTGCCAATGGTGGCTTCAGTTATCGATTCGCCGACCGCGGGAACTTTCACATCTGTTTTCATGCATCACCTCGTTGCAATTAAAATTTAAAACAAGCCTGAATAATTTCATTCTGTTCGACACGATGACGGTAAATCGATCCCGTCGCCGGAGAAGATCTTTCAGGACGTCCCACGTATCTAAAATCAACCTTAAAGCCATTGTTCAATAACTCAAGAAATTTAAAATAAACATAAGTAAATGACCCCATGTTTTTCGGTTCCTCTTGAGCCCAAACCAAATTTTTAAGTTTAGGATAGGATTTTAAAACTTCGGCCACTTGTTTCATCGGAAACGGAGAGATTTGTTCTAAACGGATTAAAGCCGTTTTATCATTTTTGTTTTTATCTCTCTCATCCAAAAGTTCATAATACAATTTTCCGCTGACAAAAATAGCAGTCTCTACTTTTTTCGGATCAAGAACCGAATCTTTGATCACTTCTTGAAAAGTACCCGTCGCAATTTCTTCAATGGTGGAAACGGCTCGAGGATGACGAAGCAAAGATTTTGGTGACATCACAATCAGAGGTTTGCGGAAATCCCGTTTCATTTGCCGACGAAGCGCATGGAAAATTTGCGAGGGCGTCGTGAGATTCACCACTTGCATATTGTTCTGAGCGCACAGTTGCAAATAGCGCTCGAGTCTTGCTGAAGAATGCTCGGGCCCTTGCCCTTCGTAACCATGAGGGAGCAATAACACCAAGCCCGTCATTTGCATCCATTTGGATTCACCACTGGATAAGAATTGATCGATGATGATCTGACAGCCATTGGAAAAATCCCCGAACTGA